>NZ_JBSGIJ010000010.1:0-275704 GCF_053605015.1 Nocardia sp. NPDC003979 | reverse complement strand
CCGGAGAAGACCGACATCATCGTCGAAGACTTCGACGTGTTCCGGTATTACCTGCACCGGTTGGACGACCAGAAGGTGCAGTGGGACGCGGACCGGGTGCATACCCTGCTGGCGCGCCTCGGTGTCGCGCATCGCTACGACGGCCGTCGGGAGACGATCGCCGCCGCGCTCGGCGAACCTGTGCACCCCGCCGACGGTGTTCCCGGTGCGCCTCCACTGCGCTGCTACTGAAAGGCAAGCGTGTTCTGCTCGGCGCGGTGTCCGACGAAGCCTGTGTGATCGTCCTCGGTGAGAATCGAACGCCGCGTCCTCAGCGGCGGCTCGGGAGCTGTCGCCCCTTCACCTCTGCGGATGCAGGACCAGCACAGTGATCTCGCTGGGCGCGAACACTCGCATCGGCGGCCCCCAGTACCCGGTACCACGGCTGGTGTAGAGCTGGGTGCCGTTCGCGTGGCTGCTCAAACCGGAGACGACCGGCTGGTCGAGTCGGACCAG
This sequence comes from Nocardia sp. NPDC003979, assembly GCF_053605015.1. Classification (NCBI taxonomy): domain Bacteria; kingdom Bacillati; phylum Actinomycetota; class Actinomycetes; order Mycobacteriales; family Nocardiaceae; genus Nocardia; species Nocardia sp. NPDC003979. Next base: position 275,209 of record NZ_JBSGIJ010000010.1, on the reverse strand, counting down.
GTAATGGAAAGGCCAGATCTGACCGCCGTGGGTGTGTCCGGAGATCTGCAGTTCCACCCCCGCCGCCGAACTGTCGGCGACCTGACTGGGCTGATGTGCGAACAGAACCACCGGCAACCCCGGGTCGGTGCCCGCGAGCGCGCCCGCGAGATCAGGGCCGTGGCCTGGCACATCGTCGCCCGTGGGATCGTCGATCCCGGCTACGGTCAACCTGTCCCCGTCGCGTTCGACGGTCCGGTGCGCGTTGTGCAGCGGCTGCCACCCGATCGAGGTCATGTAGTCCAGCCACGACTGGGCGTCGCCGAGGTACTCGTGATTGCCGGTGATGTAGAACCGCCCCAGCGGCGCCCGCACCCCGGCGAGCGGAGCAACCTGATGGCGCCGTTCGTCCACCGAGCCGTCGACGAGGTCACCCGCCAGTCCCACGATGTCGGGTCGCTGCGCGTTGACTTCCTCGACCACCCGTCGCGACCAGCCCTCCCGATCGAGCGCGGCGAAATGGGTGTCGGTGAGCACCACCACCCGCAATCCGTCGAGGCCCGGCGCCAGCCCCGGTATCGCGACGTCGACGGTGCGCACCTGCGGCACCCGCCGCGCCTCGTAAACGCCGTACCCGGTCAGCACCACCGACACCACCACCACGGCGAGCGCGACAACTCGACTCGCACGAACTCCCCGTGCACCGACCATCCGCAGCCCACCACCGACCACCAGCCCGATCACCGACCAGCTGAACAGCACCCACACCACCCCGAGCAGGACGTCCCCGACGATCGCTGCCGAGTCGATCTGCGGCGGCCCGTGCCCGAGGATCAGCGCGGCCGGCAGGCAGATGTACCCGGCGACGAAAGCCACAGTGCCGACCCGGTACAGCGGACCACTGCGTTCGGTAGGGGCAGCGATCAGCGCCCACCACGGCACAGCGAGCATCACCGCCGGAATCAACACGATCAGTACCAGAAAGACAGCGGAGCTCACGAAATCCCGTTCTTCACAAGGCACCCCCGGGGCGGGACGCGGTTTCGGCGACACCGCTATTGTGCGACAACGCGAGATGTCGATGACGACCGGTAGCTTCGGAAAGGCAGAGCGATGACCCTCTCGGGGGAGCAGCTTCAGCAGGTCGCCCGCGAGACCGCGGGGGCGCTCGCCCACGTCGGCCACGGGCGGCCGTTCACCCCGCACCTCGATGTGGACCCAGGGAAGAAATCGTGAGTGAACAGCCGCCGTCGCTGTTCGAGGCCGACGACGCTTCCCGCCCTTTGGCGGACCGGTTGCGGCCTCGGACCCTGACCGATGTCGTCGGTCAGGACCATCTGCTGGCCGAGGACGCCCCGATCGGCCGGATGGTCGCCGCGCACCGGTTGGCGTCGATGATCCTGTGGGGCCCGCCCGGCTGTGGGAAGACCACCATCGCCCGGCTCCTCGCCGAACGGACCGACCTCACCTTCGAACCGTTGTCGGCGACGTTCTCCGGTGTCGCGGATCTGCGGAAGGTGTTCCACGCGGCACAGCGACGGAAAGAGGTCGGACAGGGCACGCTGCTGTTCGTCGACGAGATCCACCGCTTCAACCGTGCGCAGCAGGACTCGTTTCTGCCCTACGTCGAGGACGGCACGATCGTCCTCGTCGGCGCGACCACGGAGAACCCCAGCTTCGAACTCAACGGCGCATTGCTGTCACGCTGTCAGGTATTCGTCCTGAGACGTCTCGACGCCACCGCCCTGCGCGCACTCATCGGTCGGGCCGAAACCCTGCTCGGACCGCTGCCACTCGACGAGGACGCCCGGCAGGCGCTCGTCGCGATGGCGGACGGGGACGGCCGGTACTTGCTGAACATGATCGAGCAGGTGCAGGCATTGCCCGCACCCGTCGACTCGCTCGCCCTCGCCGCCGCGGTGCAGAAACGGGCACCGCTGTACGACAAGTCGCAGGAAGGCCACTACAACCTCATCTCCGCGCTCCACAAATCGATGCGCGGCTCCGACCCCGATGCGGCGCTGTACTGGTTGGCGCGGATGCTCGACGGTGGCGAGGACCCGTTGTTCATCGCCCGCCGCATCACCCGATTCGCCACCGAGGACATCGGCCTCGCCGATCCCGCCGCGGTGCAGCAGGCCCTCGCCGCATGGGATGTGTACGAACGGCTCGGCTCACCCGAAGGCGAACTCGCGATCGCGCAGGCGGTGCTCTATCTGGCGACCGCGCCGAAGTCGATCGGGGTGTACCGCGCCTTCGGCAAAGCCCGCGCGGCGGCGAAACGGACCGGCTCCTTGATGCCACCGGCGCACATTCTCAACGCCCCGACCCGGCTCATGAAAGACCTCGGTTACGGGAAGAACTACCAGTACGACCCCGACACCGAGACCGGCTTCTCCGGGGCGAACTACTTCCCCGACGGCATGCCACGGCAGACCTTCTACGAGCCGACCACCGGCGGATACGAGGCAGCGATCACCGAACGACTCCGCCACTGGGCGCGACTCCGCAAGGACAGCGACACCGGCACCGACTCATGACGTGAATCATGGCTTGGCTCAACCGATCCGGTGACGGCCACTTTTCGTGAGTCTGCCGCGGCAAGCCCTCTGCACCGGGCGGCCCCGCGCCGATCGTGGCGAATTCGGACCTCGCGGCTGTCGATCACGACGACCTCGGAGAATCCACGACGCCTGCGGATTCTCAGAGCCTCGGATTTCAGTGGTGGAGTGAGGCTCGGATGGTGTTGTGCGGATCGCGGGTGGTTTTGATCTGTCGTAGGCGCGCAAGGGTTTCCGGGTCGAAGGCTGCTGAAGCCGTCTCGCCGGGGGCGAGGAAGGTGTAGGGCTTGGAGCCGGTGATATGGGGGCCGAGGGCGCCGAGGATTTCGGTGAACCTGGCCTGGATGTCGTCGAGCAGGTGCGGAAGGCCGAGGCCGAGCATGTAGAGCGCGTACGGCTCGGTGACGGGCCCGCGGGCGCCACCTTCGGGCCGGGGTTCGGCGAGGGCGCCGCCGAGGCCGCGGAGTTGGATGTTGAGCAGCGGCGCGACCGGAGCCTCGATGAGGGTTTTGACCACCGCGTCGTCGAGATCGGTGAGCAGTTCACCGCGCGACAGCGAGGGGCTGGGATCGGTGGGTTCGGCGGTGATCCGGCCGATCTGGGCGGGGGTCAACGTGCCTCGGGTGTCGGCGAGGATTCCCTCGATGCTGTCGAGCCGGGCGGTCAGCGCTCGGCCTTCGTCCGGCTCGCCGAGGTAGGCGAAGTCGATCGCGACGGTCGGAGCGGCGCCGGGGATCTGGTAGCGCTGCAACCAGAGCGACAGTTCGGGCGGTGCGTCCGTGGTGAGCTCGGTGAACAGGTCGAACACCGCGCGGGTGCGGTCGGCGGGCCACATCACGCGGCCGCCGTACAGTCGCGGCAGCGGGAACAGGTCGAACTCGATCTCGGTGACGATCGCGAAATCGCCGCCGCCGCCGCGCAGTGCCCAGAACAGCTGCGGGTCGGTTTCGGCGGTGATCCGAGCGCAGCGGCCGTCGGCGTCGACGATCTCGAAGGCACGCACCGCGTCGGCGGCCCAGCCGTATTTGCGTGCGAGCCAGCCGAATCCGCCGCCGAGGGTGTAGCCGGTGACGCCGACGACGGGATTGCTACCGGCCAGGCCGGTCAGTCCCTGCGTGGCGGCGGCGGCTTGGACGGCACCCCATTGCACGCCGGTACCGACCCTGGCCGTGCGGCGCTCGGGCTCGATCTCGAGACGGTTCAGGGCGCCGGTGCGGATGAGGATCGCGTCTTCGATTCCGCCGGTCGCGCCGTGCCCGGTTGTTTGGGTGACTAGTTGCCGGTTCGTGCTGCGTGCGAACTTCACCAAGTCGGCGGCGTCGTGGGCGTCGGCGATAGCGACGACGCCCGAAACCGGCTGCGCCACCGCAAGATTCCACGGCTGAACCGCCTGCTCGAATCCCGCGTCACCGGGCAGCAGCACACGTCCACGGACCGCACTACGCAATTCCTCGATACCCATTGCCATGTCCTCGCTTGCTGTTGCTGTGGTCTCAGGTTGCTGCCTGGTTGACGACGTAAGGCAGGCAAGTGTGACATGCGATGGGTGAACGGGATTTCGTCGTGAACTAGAACCTCGGTCACTGCCTGACGGCCCCGATATCCGGGTGCGCTGATCGGCGGGCCCCGCCGTTCTTCATCGCGCTCAGGACGAAAGCCGCAAGGGCGCCGCACCTACCCCGGTTACTTCGACTGGTCCCTGAATCCGGCGGGGACGGATGACCCGATGCCCGCCACCGTGAACCCTGTGCCGTCCAGTAGTTGTTCATCGAGCAGGTTGCGGGTGTCCACGATGACGGGGTGTTCGACGGCGTCGGCGATCTTCTTCCAGTCGAGCGTTCGGAACTCGGGCCACTCGGTGAGGATGAGGATCGCGTTGGCGTCCTTCGCGGCGAGGTAGGGGTCGTCGACGACCTGGATCGCATCGGGGCCCGCCGCGAGGTCGTGTGCGCCGGATTGCGGCACGCAGGGGTCGTATGCCGTCACGAGGGCGTCGTGGTGGGCGAGCTGACGAGCGATGGCCACGGCGGGGGAGTCGCGTAGGTCGCCCGTGCCGGCTTTGAACGCGAGCCCGAACACCCCGATCCGCATACCCGCGAGGGAGCCGTCGACCGTACCGGTGACAGCGCGACGGACCTTGCGCAAGACCATCGCGCGCTGGTGGTCGTTGGCACGCACAGCGTCGCGGACGATGGCGAAGTCCACACCGGAGGCCTGCGCTACCGCCAAGAGGGCGCGGGTGTCCTTCGGCAGACACGAACCGCCCCAACCGGGTCCGGGTGCGAGGAACGACGGCCCGATACGCGCGTCCTTGCCCATCGCGTCGGTGACCTTCGAGATGTCGGCGTCGACGTGTTCGCACAGTTCGGCCACGGTGTTGACGAAGGAGAGTTTGACGGCGAGAAACGCGTTGCTGGCGTACTTGGCGAGTTCGGCGCTGGCCGTGTCGGATCGCAGGACCGGCGCATCCGTCCCCTCGTAGAGGCCGGCGACGTGCTCGGCCGCCTCGTGATCCGGCTCATCCGCACCGACGACGACGCGGTCGGGGTGCAGGAAGTCGTGCACGGCGTAACCCTCGCGCAGGAATTCCGGATTGCTGACGACCGGATGCCGGTGGCCGGTCAGTGCGGGGATGCGCGTGGCGGTGCCGACGGGGACGGTGGACTTGGTGACGAGCACGCACCCCGGGGACAGGATCGGACTCAGGGTCACCAGCGCGTCCTCGAGAATGCTGAGATCCGCTGTGCCGTCGGTGCCCATGGGTGTGGGCAGGCACAGCATGACCACTTCCGACTCGGCCAGTGACTGCGGGTCCGAAGTGAAGGTCAAGCGGTCCTCGGCGAGTCCTTCACGGACCAGTTCGGGTAGGCCCGGCTCGACAATCGTGACGGTGCCCGCGCGTAGGGCCTCGACCTTGGTCTCGTCGTTGTCCAGACAGGTCACATGATGGCCCAGATGTGCCAGGCATGCGGCACTGGTGAGGCCGACATAGCCCGCACCGACCACACCCACGCGGTTACCCATGGCGCGCCTCCTGTCCGATCAGTCTCGCCGCGGTCGAAAGCACTTGTTGCGGTGTGATGGAGAGCAGTCCGGGATCGGGTCGGTCGGCATGTGGATCGCCGACTACACCAGCCCAGAGCGTGATGTGGCTGCGCGCGTCGGGGGGTGGCCCCCACACACGCGGTGGGGTCGGTCCGAACAGCAGGACCGACGGTGTGCCGAAGGCGGTGGCGAGATGACCGACACCGGTGTCGCCGCAGACCACCAGAGCCGCGTCGGCGACGATCGCGGCGAGTTCGGCCAAGTCGGTACGGCCGGCGTACACCGCGGCGGGCGGGAGTCCCGCATCGCGTGCGACCGCGGTCGCCAACGAGACTTCATTCGCCGAACCGGTCACCACCACTCGATGACCATCGGCGCTGAGCTCCCGGGCCACCGTCGCGAAATATTCAGCGGGCCACCGTCGCGCGTTCGACGCCGCGCCGGGATGGATCACGATCACGTTCGACTCCGCGGCGGCGATCTCCGGCTTGGGCAGCGCAAGCGCCCGCGGATCGGTGTCGATACGCGCGTACGCCAGCAGCCGGCACCACCGCTGCACCTCGTGCAGTTCCGCGGACCACCGCGGCCCGGGGATTTCGGGAAAATCCGGGTGCCGATGAGTCAGCATCGTGGCGGGGCGCACCGCCGCCAGGTCCCGAATGCTCTGCGGCCCGCTGCCGTGCAGGTTCACCGCCATCCTGGGTGGTGTGCCGCTCCACCGCAGGGCGCCCAAGCCTGGAGTCGGTAGCAACTCGTCGACCGCGTCGATCAGGTCGACCAAGGGGCGCAGGGGTTCCGGCGCGGCGAGTACCACGCGATCGTCGGGGTACGCGGTCCGCAGCCCACGCAGGGCGGGCACGATCGTCAGCAGGTCGCCGAGGCCGAGCGCGCGGAGCACGAGAATCGTGCCGGTCAAGGCCACGACCCCGCTTCGGTCGTGCGCCGTGGGTACCACTGCGAGCTCGCGCCGACCACGACCACGGGCCTCATGTCGGGACTCCCAGTGCTTCGTCGAGCGACTCGCACAGCGCGTGCACCATGACCAGATGAACCTCCTGCACGGTGGCTGTGCTCGGCGCGTCGACCGGCAGCGCGTCGTCGCAGAGCGCGGCGAGGGGATTGGGCGCGGGGCCGGTCATCGCCCAGGTGGTGACGCCTATCTCCTGCGCGGCCTTGGCCGCCGCGACCACGTTCTGGCTGGTTCCACTGGTGGACAGCAGCACGAGCACGTCTCCGGTCCTGCCGTGTGCCCGGACCTGACGCGCGAACAGTTCGGCCTCGCCGTAATCGTTCACGATCGCGGTGCCCGCGGAGGTGTCGGCGTGCAGCGGGATCGCCGAGAGCGGTCGTCGTTCGTTGCGGAAGCGCCCGACCAGTTCCGCGGTCAGATGCTGGGCTTCGGCGGCGCTGCCGCCGTTGCCACAGGCCAGCAGTCTGCCGCCGTTGTCGAATACCGCGGCCAGTTCGCGACCCCACCTGCGAAGTCCCGGTGCCAAGGAACGGTTCCGCTCCAACGCGCTGGACAAGACGGCGAAATGATCCTCGTTCACGGCCTACCTCCTGTTCGCGGACTCACTTCCGGCGGTGAGTTCTTCTGCCACCGAGACCGTCGACGGATCGGCGAGGTCGGGAACGTCCCCGATGACGGTGTCGTCCCCGTCGAACAGCGGGGCCTGCGGTGAGGGGGGCGTCGCGTTGCGATGCCGCATTTCGCCGCGGAACCGATACCAGCATGCGGCAGGCGGGATCAGCGCACTGGTCACCACCATTCGCCCGATCTCACCTGCGGTTCGAGGACCCTGCACGATTCGGCGCGCGGCGAATTCGGTCGTCAGCGCCGCCCATGCCGCCGCGAAACCGAGAGCCCAGCGCTGACGGCCCGCCACGCCAGAACCAACGGCGGCCGCGCCCAGCGCGGTGGTGAACGCGTGGCGGCCGAGCATGCCGGGTCTTTCGCCGATCCGCTGCCGCCACCGAGGGCCGAACTTTCGCCGCATCAACGCGTTGTCGAAATTTCCCCGTTGGGCTCGAACACTGGCCATCGGCCCCGACCTGCGCGTCGGATGGGTGGTGACCCGCTCACCCTGGGCGATCCGGTAGCCGGCCAGGCACACCCGCATCGCCAGATCGGCGTCTTCGCGAAAGGCACGGGGAAAGCGTTCGTCGAAACCGTCGACCGCGAGTAGCACCGCTCTGCGGTAGGCCATGTCGGCGGTGATCCAGCGCGCGACGGTCAAGCCCGCCGTTCCCCGTTCCTCGTCGGTCGGTTCGCGATCGGTCGGCAGCGGCACCTCGATGTGCGCGGTGGAAGCGGCCGTCGTCTCATCGAGATCCGCGAGATCCTCGGCCAAGCGGTGGGGCCAATCGGGTGTGGTGACGACATCGTCGTCGAGGAAGGCCACCCAGGTACCCGATGCGTGCCGCCAGCCCACATTTCTCGCCGCCGCCGGTCCGCGACCACCGGAGTGGAGCACCCGCACCTGCGGCGAGGTGTCCACCAGGGGAAGTTCTCCGCCGTCCGGGCGATCGTCGACGACGATGATCTCCCTGGGCGGCGGACCGGTGGCGGCAGCGAGCGCGCGCAGCAATACCCGCAGGCTCTCGCGGCCTGTGGTCGGGATGACGATGCTGTAGTCGATGGGTGAATTCATCGGCGCCACACCAGGAACGGGCCGATGGCGAGCAGGTCGATCGGCGCGGAACCGAAGCATTCGAGCGCGTCGCGGGGGGAATCGACCATCGGTCTGCCCGCGGTGTTGAGGCTCGTATTGACCACGACGGGCACACCGGTGCGCTTGTCGAATTCCGAGAGCATCCGGGCAAGTAGCGCATTCTCGGCGGGGTCGACCGTCTGCACCCGGGCGGTGCCGTCGACGTGGGTGACCGCCGGAATCCGGTCGCGCCAGTCGGCGGCGACATCGTGGACGAACAACATGTAGGGACTGGGCAGCGGCCCACGCGAAAAGATCTCGGGCGCTCGATCCGCGAGCACCATCGGGGCCACCGGCCGGAACTGCTCACGGCCCTTCACATCGTTGAGACGCTCGAGGTTCGCGGCCCGACCGGGGTGGGCCAGCAGCGAGCGGTGCCCGAGCGCACGCGGGCCGAATTCGGCACGGCCCTGGAACCAGGCGACGATGCCGTCGTCGGCCAGGGCTTGCGCCACATCGGCCGCCACATCGTCCGAGCGGGTGTAGCGGACCTTCGCCGCACGCAGAATGGATTCGAGTTCGGCGTCGCTCCATTCACGGCCGAGGTCGGCACCCCGCATCGGGGTGACGGGCTCACCGAACTCCGCGGCCAGTTGCAATGCCGCGCCCAGCGCGGTGCCCGCGTCGCCCGCAGCCGGCTGAACCCAGACGTTGTCGAACGGTCCTTCGTCGTGCAGGCGCGTATTGGCCACACAGTTCAAGGCGATACCGCCTGCCAGCGTGAGGTTGCGTTGACCCGTTTGCTGATGCAGCCACGTGATCAGCTCGAGCAGCACGTCCTCCAACCGGCGCTGGACGCTTGCGGTCAGGTCGGCGTGCTCGCTGCCGAAGTCACCGCCGTGCCCGGCCGGTGCGAAGCTCTCCCACGGCACCGGTTCGGTGCGGAATCCGCCGTCGCCGGTGGTGTACAGCAGTTCCCGGAACCGGTCGAGAAATCGCGGCTCGCCATAGGAGGCCAGGGCCATGACCTTGTACTCGTCGCTGGAACGCTCGAATCCGAGGTGCTGGGTGAGATCCTCGTACATCAACCCCAGCGAATGCGGCAGTCGCTGCGACGCCAGTTCCACGAATTTGCCGTCCCGGTATTCCCCGGCCAGATAGGACGTGCTCTCCCCGCGTCCGTCGGCGACCAACACCGCCGAATCACCCAGCGGCGCCGCCAGCGCTGTCGACGCAGCGTGCGCGACGTGATGACGGACGAAGCGGACGATCGATGGATCCAGACCGGGTAGTGCGGCGCGCAGAAAGGCGGGCGCGCGGCGGGCGTAATCCGTTCGGGTCTGCTCGCTCTGCTGGTCGAGACCGTCGAGCGAATGATCGACCAGCCCCGGATCGTAGGAGTAGCCCACCGCGTCGAGCTGATCGGGACGGATGCCCGCCTGCGCCAAGCACCACGCGGCCGACTGCTCGGGCAGCTCCCACGTCGAGAACGGCACTGGCCTCTTACCGTGTTTGCGGCGGCTGAATCGTTCCTCTTCCGCCGCCGAGACGATTTCGCCGTCCACGATCAGCGCCGCGGCGGGGTCGTGGAACACTGCGTTGATTCCGAGAATGCGCAACGGCTCGCCTTTCTCATCGAGGCGACAGGAGGTTGCGCCTCCCGCCGCTACCTGCGTACGCGCTACCCGGGTAAGTCGGGGCTAAACCGTCCGCGCCACGCATCGCTGCCGGGCGAACCACTCGATCGTGCGGCGCAGCCCCTCGGTCCGGGTGATCATCGGCTGCCAGCCCAATTCGCGTTGTGCCAGCGAGATGTCCGGGCAACGCCGCTTCGGATCGTCGACCGCCTCGTCGATGTATTCCAGCGTCGACGAGCTGTCGGTGGCGATGCGGATCTCTTCGGCGAGCGCCCGCACGGACAACTCGTGCGGATTACCGATGTTGATCGGTCCGGGATGATCGGAGCTGGCCAATGCGCGCAACCCGAGCACGGTGTCCTCGACGTAACACAGCGAACGGGTCTGCTCACCGGTGCCCGCCACGGTCAGCGGTGCGTTCGCCAACGCCCGCGCGATGAACGTCGGCACCACCCGGCCGTCGTCTGCACGCATGCGTGGGCCGTAGGTGTTGAAGATCCGGGCGATGCCGGTGTCGACCCCGCGCTCGCGGCGGTACGCCATCGTCAACGCCTCGGCGTACCGCTTGGCTTCGTCGTACACGCTGCGCGGACCGATGGAATTGACGTTGCCCCAATAGCTCTCGGGCTGAGGATGCACTGCGGGATCGCCGTAGACCTCGCTCGTGGACGCGAGTACGAAACGCGCGTGATCCCGCTCGGCCAGTTCCAGGACGTTGGTCGTGCCAAGCGAGCCGGCGCGCAGCGTCTCGATCGGTAACCGCAGGTAGTCCGGCGGCGAGGCGGCCGACGCGAGATGGTAGACGACGTCGAAGGAGCCGATATCGGGCAACGGCTCGGTGACGTCGTGCTGGAGCAGTTCGAAGCCCGGCCGATGCAGTAGCCCCGCCACATTCTCGGGGGTGGAGGTGGCGAAGTTGTCGACGGCGACGACGTCGGTGTCCGCCGCGAGGAGTTGCTCGCACAGATGGGATCCGACGAAACCACAACCGCCGGTGACCAACGCGCGCGTCGCGGCGGTACTCACTGTGCTTGCTTTCGCTCGTCGGCGACGCGTCCGCCCGCGGTCCGGCGATAGGCGCGCAGCGTCTCCACCGCGACCCGGTCCCACGAATACCGCGTATGGACGCGCTCGTGCCCGGCCGCACCGTACCGGCGCCGGAGGGCGGGCGCGTCGATCAGTTCGCGGATCGCCGCTGCCAATCCGGAGGGATCACGCGGGGGAACCAGCGTGCCGGTGCCGCCGTCGACGACGGTGTCGATGAGACCGCCGACCGCGGCGGCCACGACAGGAACACCGCACGCCATGGCCTCGAGGGGGGTGATGCCGAACGGCTCGTACCACGGTGTGCACACCGCGACATCGGCCGAACGCAACAGGGGAGCCACCTGCGTTCGAGGCACCTGGCCGAGCATGTGCAGCCGGTCGCCGACGCCGAGATCGTCGGCCAACCGCAGCAGCCGCTGCGCTTCCGGGTCGTCGGCCAGTCGGCCGTCCGGTCCGCCGACCAGTACCAGTTCGGTCCCGGCCAGCTCGGCGAGGGCGGTGACGGCGATGTCGAAACCCTTTCGCGGCACGAGTCGCCCCACACTGATGAGGCGGTGTTCGGCTGTCCTCGCGGCTTTCGGGCCCTCGGGGGAGAACTGGTGGAGGTCCACGCCGCAGGGAACCACCGACGTCCGGTGGCGCGGAACACCCATTCGAGCGAGTTCGAACACTTCGTCAGTGCAGGTGGCGATGATTCGGTCTGCCTGCTCGGCCACCTGCTGTTCCAGCCGCAGCCGGTCGGGCGGGCTGGTGTCGGCATTGCCCTGATACCGACGTTTCACGACACCCAGTGCGTGAAAAGTCTGTACCACCGGGATATCGGTGTCGCGAACCGCGGCCAGGGCGGCCAGACCCGACATCCAGAAATGGGCGTGCACCACATCGGGACAGTCGTCGCGCCACCGCGCGCTCAGGAAATTTCCGAATTCCGGCATATAGGGCAGAAGTTCGTCCTTCGGCAGGGGATGCGCGGGTCCCGCCGGAACGTGCACCACGCGATAACCGGGCGCGGTGGTGACAGTGTGGGGTACCCGCGCGCTCTCGCGCCGCGTGTACACCGTGACGTCGTGACCCTGCCGGCACAGGGCTGCGGACAACTCCGCGACGTGCACGTTCTGCCCGCCGGCGTCGACGCCACCCAAGGTGGCGAGCGGGCTGGCGTGTTCGGACACCATCGCGATCTTCATGTTTCCGCCTTTCCGACCTGGATGCCGCCTTTATTCGGTGATCTCGGCCAGCAGGCGATCCCAGCGATGCAGGAAGCTCTCGAGGCCGTAGTGCTCCAGCGCGAACTGCCGTCCCGATTTCCCCGCGAGCACCGCCAGATCGGGTTCGTGCAGCAATTCGCGAAATCTCGTGGTGAGGGCGGTGACGTCCGTGGAGAGAGCGCCCGCCTCGGGCGGTACCGCGCTGACGGCCTCGGTGGTCGCCAGCGCCACCACCGGCATTCCCAGGTGCATGGCTTCCAGCAGCGACAACCCGAGCGAAGTCCACCGCGCGGTGTGCAGGTAGACCCGCCTCTTGGCCATCTCGGGGTGCAATGTCGACTGCCGCAGATCCGCTATCCCGTTGACCGGATGCGCGGTCGGCCCGTGCGCCCGGAAGTCCTGCGCGCCGATCCCGTAGAGATCGACCGGCCCTTCGCGCGCGAAGCGGGTCAGCAGATCGCTGCCGGTGATCCGCCCGCGCCGCATCGGCTCGTTGATCAGCGCGACACCGTGGGGCAGTTCGCCGGTGTAGAGCTCACCGGGATCCACGATCCCGTGCGGGATGACACGCGTGGGCGCCGTGCCGTTGTCCCACATCACCTCGTTGAAATGGGTGACGTGCACGACCGGTATATCGGTTCGCTCCGCCATCGGATGCGCGGTGAGCGCCGCGCTGGGACGTGGGGTGTTGTGCTCTACATAGACGGCGGGGATGTCGACGCCGGGTCGCCGCCCGAGCCATCGATGCGCGAGGTCGATCTCCTCGGGACGCTGCAGCACGATCACATCCACTTCGATGTCGCGCAACGCGCCGACGGTGACCTCTTCGGCATTCGGCCAATCGCGTCCGCAACGGCCAAGGCCCCAGGGTCCGCGCTCGTCGGTCACCGGTAACAGATAGCGGTGCGGCCCTTGGACGAAGGCGGTAGTCCACGAGCCGTGCACATGCCACAGAAGAATTCCGCGCGGACTGATCATGCCGTAGTTCTTGCCGTTCGCCGCGTGATCAAACCGCGCGGTGCCCCGCTGATTGGCGCGGCGGACACCGGGTATGTGTCGAGGCATGTGCGTATTCGTCATCGGATGGGCAAATTGCTGCACGATGGACGCATCGATTTCGGAGTCGCTCGACGAGCTGCTGCCGGGGCGGGTGTCATGAATACGAGCAAGATCACGGTCGTCATCGCCACTCGAAATCGCGCGACGGAATTGGCGAGAACGCTCACCGAGTTGTGCACGCTTCGACCGCGCCCGGCGATCGTCGTACTCGACAACGCATCCGACGACAACACCGCCGACACTGCCGAAACATTCCCGGACGTACACGTTGTCCGGTTGGCCGACAATCGTGGAGCGGCCGCCCGCAATCTCGGTGTGGCGATCGCCCGAACACCGTACGTCGCCTTCAGCGACGACGACTCCTGGTGGGCAAGCGACGCGCTCGCCGAAGCCGAACGGATATTGGATTCCTATCCACAGGTGGGCCTGATCGCCGGACGCACCCTCGTCGGCTCGGAACATCGAGACGACCCCGTCAACGAACTGATGGCCGACAGCCCGCTCGGACACGATCCGGACCTGCCCGGTCCGTCGGTTCTCGGCTTTCTGGCGTGTGCGGCGATCGTGCGGAAAGAGGCCTATGCGCAGGCCGCCGGATTCAGCCCGCTGCTGCATTTCGGTGCCGAGGAACGCTTGCTCTCGCTCGACCTGGCCGCCCGCGGTTGGCATCTGTGTTACGTGCCGGCGGTGCGGGCCCACCATCACCCCTCCACCCACCGACCCACGCAGGCGTGGCGGCGGCGGGCCGAACAGCGCAACAACGCCTTGATCACCTGGATGCGGCGACCACTACGGCACTGCGCCGCGGAGTCGCTCGACCTGGTTCGCCGGATCGTGCGCGAGCCACTGACGCTCTTGACCGTCGCCCAGATCGTCCAACGGCTGCCGAAAGCGTTGGCACAGCGGCGTCCTCTGCCCCCGGAGATCGAAACCCGAGCCAGGACACTCGAACTCGCCCACACAAGGAGCTGACCGATGTCGACACACCGGATGACGGTTGTCATCATCACCCGAGACCGGCGTGACCAGCTACTGCAGACCCTCGCGCATATGACCGCGCTGCCCGACGCGGCCCCGATCATCCTCGTCGACAACGGTTCCGCCGACGGCACAGCCGACGCGGTCGCGGCGAACTACCCACAGGTGCAATTGATCCGCTCCGCCGAAAACCTGGGCGCTCTCGGTCGAAACCTCGCCGTCGAACGGGTGCGAACGCCCTACGTGGCCTTCTGCGATGACGACACCCGCTGGCAGCCCGGTGCGCTGACTCGCGCGGCCGATCTCCTCGACGAGTATCCCGGCTTGGGCTCCGTGACGGGACGCTGTCTCGTCGCACCCGACCTGCGTGAAGACCCGATCACTCCCGAATTCCGCGATTCGCCGATCTCCGGCCCCGACTGGCTGCCCGGGCCCGCGCTCCTGGGCGTGATGGCCGGCCTGTCCGCCTTCCGCGTGCGCGCGTTCGAGGAGGTGGGTGGCTTTTCCCGGCGCCTGTGGTTCGCGGGCGAGGAAGAGTTGCTCGCGTTGGATCTCGCGGCACGCGGATGGTGGATGTGCTGGGTGGAAGACATGATCATCCACCACGAGCCCTCCCGCACCCGCGACGCCACCCACCGTCGCGGACTCGGAATCCGCAACACGCTGTGGACCCTGTGGTTGCGCCGACCGGCCCGCAGCGCGGCCCGCCGTACCGCCGACATCCTCAGATCGGCCCCCGCCGACCGTACGACAGCCGCCGCCGTATTCGCGGCCCTACGCGGGCTGCCATGGGTATTGCGCGAACGAAAGGTCCTGCCCGCCCAGGTCGAGGCGGGCCTCGTCCTGCTGGAAGCCTCGCAACGCAACTCGACCGCCCGCCGCTACGTCGGCTAGTCGATGTGCCTCACGAACCATCGACATTTTCGCACCGGCTAAGAAACCGAGCGCGGTGTTAAGAAATCCATTCGTATCGTGATGCGAACGACGCCGATCGGGAACAAGCCCGGTTGGAGCCACGACATCGCTGCTCGCTCTCGTGCGGTACTCGAGGACGGTAACCGTAATCACCTCCTGTCGCCTGACGGTACGTGGAACATCGAGGGCCCGCCAGGCACGTGGTGGTTCGACGGCCAGATGCGCCAAGGCGCTTGCAATGGGTCTTGGAACTACACCGTGAACTGAGGTCGTTCGGAAACGACCGTTTATCGAACGCCTTGCTTGAAGCAGCCGTTGGACGAAGCTGCCCTGCGTCCGCGCTTGTAGGCTCCATGCATCACCGATTCGATGTGGGGGTAGGCATTGGCAGGCAAGGGATTACGCCGAGTCGCGGCAGGCCTGGCGATGGCACTGGTCGCAACAGGTAGCGGTGCCGGGCTGGGTGCTGCGGCTCCGCAGGCGCCGACCGTGGTGAGCGTGGAACTGCCCGCGCCGACCGGCCTGTCCCCAGTCGGGGTCACCGAATGGCATCTGATCGACAGAAACCGCACTGATCCGTGGACCGGCGGGCCGCGGGAAGTGCTGGCCCAGATCTGGTACCCCGCCGAGAACACCGCGGCCGAGGCTGCACCGTGGATGCCGCCGGGTGCTTCGACGGCGCAGGAGGAATTCCTCAGCGAGCTCGACGTTCCCGCCGGCACCTGGACCCTCGCCTCGAGCCACAGCCGCCGCGACGCACCGGTCCGCAAGCGCGATGGCGGGTTTCCGATCCTGTTGAACTCTCCCGGAATGGGCGACGCCACCGGCTGGAGCACCGCCCAAGCCGAGGATCTCGCCAGCCACGGTTACGTGGTCGTCGCCCTCAATCACACCCACGAAGCGTTCGCCGTCGAGTTCCCCGACGGCCGCACCGCCCTGACACAGGTACCGCTGGATTCCCCTCAGGAAGTCCTGCGTGACCTGTTACTGCCCACCCGGGTGGCCGACACCCGCTTCGTCCTCGACGAACTGACCGCCACCCACACCGACGAGCGGAGCACGAGTGCGCTACCTGCCGGACTCATCGCGAACCTGGACTCGAGCCGGGTGGCGATGTTCGGCCACTCGCTCGGGGGGTCGACCACAATGCAAGCCCTACACGAGGACCCCCGGATCCGGGCGGGGGTGAACTTGGACGGCCCTGTGCTCGGATCCGTCGCCGAGAGCGGCCTCGACCAACCGCTGCTGATGGTGGCCGGCGAGTTCTCGCCGTGGTTCGGTGAGCCGGGCTGGGAGCCGTATTGGCAGAACAACACCGGGCTGAAATTCCCACTGCGGGTACGGGAAACTCAGCACATGTCGTTCTGCGACCAGCAACTGATCCTTGCCCGTCTCGCCGACACCGGGCTCCTGCCCGATGAGGTGCGACAGAAAGCGGTCGGTGCCATCGACCCGGCCCGCTCGATCGACCTGCAACGCACCTACCTACGCACCTGGTTCGACACCGTCTTCGGCCGCGCCGACCTCACCACAGCCGTCACCGGCCTGGCGCAGCCGGAAGTCATGCCGTACCCGTAGATCGACGTGGCTACCGTGCTCTGGAAAGAGTGCTTCCCGAATGGTCCGGTCGATCTTCGTGAGTCGCCTCTGCTATCGGCGGGCAACAGCGTCTGTATCGCGCGCTACGTCGGGTGATCGCCCAGACCGACCTCGTGTGCACAAGGGCGTCTGGTGTTTCGAAGATTTTCCGGCCGACCAGCCACCCGCACTCACCACCGAGACCCTCGCCATTGTCCGGTACCGACAGGTTTGGAGTCACCTGGTCCCGTTCGACCGAGATGACGATCTCGTCGAACGCTTTGGAATCTTCTCCTTTCACTTCGCAGGCGACGTTGGCCACACGCCTCGAGGTTGATTTCGGGACAGGCGTGTTCGTTGTCTGTTGCAGCAATCGTGAGCGCGGTGGGGTCTATGCCTACTGGGACGCGTCTTGCGGTGCGGTTGCGGCGTACGCCAATTCGGTGGCCGTCGGACGCTGCGACGGATTCCCGTCGTTCACGCGATTCGGCGCGGAAGGCACCGTCGGCTTGGGACAATCGTTTTCGGAGCCGGTCGGCGAGGCAATCGGGGGTGGTCGTTCGATGACGAGGATGCGTGGATCGAATGGATACGGCGGTGGGGCCGAGGTGCCCGACATCGCGCGCCGGCCCGGGCCTACGCCGCTGCCGGAGCCGGTGTCCGTGCTGCACGATCGAATCCTGCTGCACGCCAACAGACATACCGCCCGCGCGCTCGTGCCCCTTCCCACCCCCGTCGCTGGGCTGGTGCTGACGGGCAAGACGGCGGCCGCCGGGATCAAGACCCTGCGCCGCGAGCATCCGGACCTGCTGCTGCTCCGGGATCCCGAAGGGTACCGCCGTGCCCTGGCCACCGAGCACGTGCCTTTCGTGCTCGATGACGACGAGTCGCAACATCTGTTCCCGCTGTCACTCGACGACTACTTGCAAGCTCAGCGCGACTGCGGGGCCGACCTGGCGCTGACGCCGACCGGCTACCTCGGCGCCGGGAATGATGACGCGCTGCGGGCGGTGATCCGTACGGCCGACCGGATCGGGCGCGACGATGTGATCGTCAGTCTGCCGATCGATATCGCCTGGCTACGCGACGATCACATCGACCACCTCATCGCGGCAGCCACCGGGCTCGAACGGCCCAAGGCGGTGCTGCTCGGTGGACAGTTCGATCCCATGCGAAGAAGCGCGGAGGCGGTCCAGAATTTGCGTCGACTGGTGGCCGAGGGAGGCGATGTCGCCGTGCTGCGAACAGATCTCACCGGCTTCGACGCCATGAGTCACGGCGCTTACGCGACGTCCCTCGGCACCGGCGGCAGCCTTCGCCACGTCATCCCGTTCGGACAGCGGCCATTCGGTGGGGGCAATGACCCCTCACCGACCGTATTGCTCGCCGAACTGATGTCCTTCTACAAGGGCTCGACGCTCGTCGAACGGTTCGCCGACAGTCGGCCGCCGGTGTGTGCGTGTCTGTCGTGTCAGGGACGGCCGATGGACCGGTTCGTCGGCCGAGACGACACTCTCGACGCGCACCGCCACAATGTGCACGTGTGGGCATCGTGGGCGAACGACCTCTACGGCCAGCCGACAGTGGACGGGCGGGCCACCTGGTGGAAGAACCTGTGCTCGGCAGCCGTGGATTACGCCGCGGTGCTCAATGCGCGGATCAGGCAGCCCGGTGCGTTCCAGCCGCCGAGTACTCTGCGTTCCTGGGCAGAGCTACCCGAGTGGTGGCCGATGCCGGGAACTACCGCGCGAGTTCGGACGCGCTAGTCTTCTCGTACAGCTTCTCAGCGAACAACCACTGGCCGCACGAATGCCGTTGTCGCACATACAGTTGCGGTTCGACGAGCGTTCGCAGCCCGGATGCGTCGGACACGCAGATACCGATCCCGAAGAACGAGGCTTGCAGCTGCGCTTCCGCGAGATCGGTCGGGATCGACCGCAGCAGCATCGCACGGCTACAGAACGGGGCGAACCGACCCGCCGAGCGCAGCCCTTCCTGCCATGTTCGGCTCGCCACCACGGCCAACCGGGCCGATATCGGCGCCCTGGCACGTCGGACGTAGTAGCCGCCCTCGACCTCGACGACGCCGGCCGGCGCCTGCCCGATGATCCGGCGCTCGCGGCTGGTGAGATCACCGACGGAGATCGGCAGCCCGACCGGCAAATTCATCACGACGTCCAACAGGTCCAATCGGGTGACCGCGCCGAGACGGAGCCGTCGGCGGCGTTCGATTTCCTGGACGTCGGGTAGATACGCGATCCCCACGGTGGCGTCGAACATCCGCACGACGGCGTAGGCGCACGGCTCCGACGAGCCAGCCGACTGCTGTGCGGACAAGGCGACGCGCGCTGCCTCGACCACACCGCTTCTACTCACGAGACTGCCGTCCACGTCACAGATCGGAGCGTAGCCGCAACGCTGAACCGCCGTACGACGACGTCACTGTCCGGATGAGGGCGCCTGCTGACCGGTTGTTTCACCTCAGCTCTACGCAAACGGGTCCCGAAAGCGGCCCTCGACCGATCGGTTCAAGCAATAGCTGTGGGATTTCTGTGTGAGCCGGGCAAGCCACGTTGAATCCCGGACACAAGAAAACCCCTCCGACTCGAGTCAGAGGGGTTTTCGCTGTCGGGCTGACAGGATTTGAACCTGCGACCACCTGACCCCCAGTCAGGTGCGCTACCAAGCTGCGCCACAGCCCGTTCCTTGCCCCCGTCGCCGGGTGCTCGGAAAGATTACCGCAACAGTCCGCGTGAGTACTAATCGGCTGGTAGATGGCCGTTGCGGGACGTGGTCGAGACTGGTTCGGGGGGTGGGTCGGTGGGGTTGGTGATGAGGGTGGGGATTTTGGGGAGGGCGTGGGGGTGGTGGTCGGAGAGCCAGGTGAGGAGTTCCTCGCGGACGGCGCAGCGCAGGGTCCAGGCGTCGTCGGCGTCGGCGGCGGACATGGCGGCGCGGACGACGATGTTGGTTGGGGTGCTGTCGGTGACGAGCAGGCTCCAGGTGCGGCCGTCCCAGTCGGGGCGTTGGCGCAGGTAGGTGTGCAGGTGTTCGCGGAGGGCGGGGATGGGGGTGGAGTGGTCGAGGTGGAGGGCGACGGTGCCGGTGACTTCGGATCCGCCGCGCGACCAGTTCTCGTAGGGCTTGCTGTTGAAGTAGGAGACCGGCATGGTGAGGCGGCGGTCGTCCCAGATGCGGACGGTGAGGAAGGCGAGGGTGATGTCCTCGACCACGCCCCATTCGCCTTCGACGACCACCGTGTCGCCGATCTTGACCGAGTCGCCGAAGGCGATCTGCAGCCCGGCCATCAGATTGCTGAGGGTGGATTGGGCGGCCACGCCCGCGATGATGCCGATGACGCCGGCCGAGGCGAGCATCGAGGTGCCGAGTGTGCGCAGGCTGGGGAACAGCAGCAGGATCACGACCGCCGCGGTGGTGACGACGAGCACCGAGGTGATGATGCGGCGCACCAGTCCGAGCTGGGTGCGCAACTGTCGCACCCGCGAAATCTCGGTTGTGCGTTGGGCATAGCGGCGCAGCAGGTGCTCGGCGACGGCGTCGGTGGCGCGAATCACCAACCACGCTGCCACGATCAGCGCGGCGGTGGCGAGGAAATTCTGGACCACCGTGTCGCGGCGTGGATCCACGTCGGCCAGGGGGTAGAGGGCACGCAAAAGCAGTGTGCCCAGCAGTAATTGGAGGGGCACCCGTATCCGGCGTACCGCATTCAGGGGGACACCGGGACGGCGGCGGGCGCTGTAGCGCAGCAGCCGGTCGATCGCCAGGCCGGCGGCCACGGTGATCGCGATCGTGCCGAACACCACGAGCATCGGCCGCAACAGGTCTTCCACGAGATCGAACTCCTCTCGTTCCTCGACTCGCCTCAGCCGGTCGCTTACCCGGGTGTCGCGGCCTCAGACATGACGTTCTGATGGCAACGGATCACCGCCGGGCCAGTTCGCCCACTAGGGCGATGGTGCGGCGATGGTCGGCCTGGCCGGTGAGGTCGGTCGCGGTGAGGACGACTTCGGTGGCGCCCGCGTCGAAGTAGCGGCGGATGCCCGCGGCGACGGTTTCCTCGTCACCGATCAGCGCGAGTTCTGCCGCTCTGGCGACTCCTTCGAGGTCGAGGACGCGGCGATAGGACGGAATCTGCTCGTAGAAAGCCAAGTGCCGCAACGCTTCGGAACGGGCCGTCTCGACATCGGCGGTGACGACGGCAGGCACGAAGGCGACGATTCGCGGGGGAGTGGCTGCCGCCCTGGTGATTTCGGGCACGATGTGTTCGCTCAGCGTCTTGGGCCCAGCAAGGTAGGGCAGGGTGCCGTCGGCGAGTTCACCGGTGACCCGCAGTGCCTGCGGACCCATGGCAGCCACCAGCACCGGAAGCCGCTCGGCGCCGGGAACCGAGGTCGGTAGCGCCGGGGTGGTGGTGAACAGTTCACCGTGGATGTCGGCGGTTCCGGTGTCGAGAAGCTGCCGCAACGCGGTGAGGAACTCGCGCAAGCGGGCGATGGGCCGATCGAACGGCTGACCGAAAGCACTTGCGGACAAGGTGGAGCCGACCGCGAGACCGAGATGGTAGCGGCCGCGCGTGGCGGCCTGGGCGGTCTGTGCCTGCGACGAGATCAGCAGCGGATGTCGCCCCGTCACCGGAATGGCGGAGGTACCGACCTGCAAGGTGGGTATCTCACGTCCGACGATCGCGGCGAGGGTGGGGGAGTCGTAGTCCATCCGCTGCCCGAACCACACCGCGGGCACACCCTGTTCGGCGACATAGCGTGCCTGCTCGACGATGTCGTCGACGTAGTTGGTGGCGTTTTCGACGGCCAGCGCGATTCCGAGAGTCATGCCCGGTCCAACCGGGCCCTCGGGAGGCTTTGTTCCGAAATGCCGCTATCTGATCACCATGATCGAAAGGGCCGCCGGGCTCAGAAAGCCGCCACCAGGCACACCGCGAGAGTCACACCGAGCACACCCGCGCCCAGCAGGCAGAACAACCATTCCGAACCGCCGCTGTAGCCCTCGATGACCATCTTCGCCGGGCGATCCGGATCGTAATGAACGAGTACCGGCGTACCGGGCCGGAAATTCACAATCCACGACTTACCTATGACGGCGCGTTCCTCCACGGTGCGCCCATCGGCCGTCACCCACTGGACCACCGGGTGATACAGGGTGCCGTTCTGTCCCGAACTGGTCGACAATCGGACTACTGTGCCGACCGCTTTCGCGCCGGAACTCTTCAACTTTCGAGTACGGCGAATCAAGACCAGACCGATAACGAAGAAGACCGACCCCAGGCAACCCGGAATCAGCGCGAACAACCATTCCGTCGACACAGTCTTCCCTCCCCACGACATTCACGCGCATCCGGCTCGCGAGGCCGAGTACCTCCGGCAGTCCGGCACCGATCAGCCGACGCCCACGGAACGCAGCAGATCCCGCAGCGCCCAGGACATCGCCGACGACCAAGCCGGCCAGTCGTGTCCGGCCCCTGCGTCATAGCGTTCCCTGACATCCACGCCGGGCGTGTTCTCCAGTTCGGCGACGAAGCGTGAGTTCTGCTCGTAGACAGCGGATTCGACGAGCCCGTTCTTGCCGTAGGTGACGAACAGGGGGATTCCGGTCAGCTTGGCTGCTTGGGTGTAGGGGTTGTTCTGCTCCCAGATGTGGCGCTGGGCCGTGTAGTCACCCCAGACGCGTTTCCAGTCCGCGGCACATCCCTGGCCGGGCTTGTCCGGTTCGCCGGGAGCGCCCGAGTCGTGCAGCGGGTCGACGTTGCCGCTGAAACTGGCCGCCGAACGGAACCAGCCCTGGTACTTCGCGGCGAATTTCATCGCGCCGAGACCGCCCATCGAGTTGCCCGCGATGGCGCGGGTGGTGTTGGCGCGGTAGGTCGATTCCAGCAGGGTCCGCACGTCGCCCATCAGGTATTTCTCCCAGGCGGGCGCGCCGTAGGAACCGTAGTTCCACCAGTCGGAATAGGCACTGCACCAACTGGTTTCGGGGAGCACGTAGATGGCGTCGGTGTTCGCCGTGAGGGCTTCGAGATCGCCCTTGTCGGTCCAGGACTTGTGATCGTCGAACCCGCCGTGCAGAACCCAGATCGTGGGCCAGGTGCGGGTGGCGTCTTTCGACCAGCCGGGCGGGAGCAGCAACCGCACCACCTTCACCGCGAAGTCGGGACCCTCGAGGTTCGGCGAGGAGATCCCGATATCGAGGATGCGGTCACTGACCCGCGCTTCCCACCGCACCGTGGCCGCGGCCTGTGCGGGAGCCGGGATGAACGAGGGCGCCATGGCGACCAGGACGGTGACGAGGGTCAGGATCGCAAGCCGGAGTCTGGACAACGGGGGTTCCTCTCGATCGCCGAACCGGTGATCGAGAGCGATCACGGGTGCTCGGACAGGTGCCCACGCTCGCTGTCCGCCCCGGTGAGGCTCGCGCGACGCGACGGTGCACCCTTATCGAAGAACGATCCCGTTCGTAGGAAAGCCCGGCCAGACCCCAGAAATGTGGGCACACGGCCCTCAGCCGGCGCGGGAACCCCGGTCAGGGGAGATGTCGCTCGACGCCGTTCCTCGGTGCGCGCGGATGAGCAGCGCCGCCCGCAGGTAACACAATCCGGTGACGTCGTTGAGGTCGAAGCCCGTCATCTGGCTGATCCGCTTGAGGCGGTAGTCGACGGTATTGGTGTGGATGAACATCTTCCGGGCCGTGCGTGAGCGCTGCATATTGGTGGCCATGTAGACCTCGAGGGTCTGCATGAGTTCCGGATGCGCTTCGAGGGAATCGACGACCGAACTCAGGTAGTCGCGGGCGGGGCCGGGACGGGTGAGCTGGTATTCGAAGGCCAGTTCGTGCGGGCGGTAGACCTTGCTCGGGCCGCCGAGGCGGTGCACGATCTCGACGAGTTCGTGGACTTGTTCCGCGGCGCGCGGGATCTCACCCGGCGCGGCCGACATCACCACGGCGCGCACCGGCACCTGGGCGGCGGTGGACAGATGCACGATCAGCTCGTCGAGCTCAGGCTCGGTGAACTCGGTGGCGGGCAGCAGCAGGGTGCCGCCGTCGACGCTGAGCAGCGACAGCACCTTGCCGTCGCAGCGGTTGGCGAGTTCGGCCTGCACGCGCCGCAACTTGCGCCGCGCAACGACTTTCGCGTTCAGGCCGGGCTCGGATTCCTCCGGGTGTGGTGGCAGCTCCAGGGCCATCACGTGGTATTCGTCGGCGACCTCGATGCCGCATTCGCGGGCCATGGTCGAGGTGTTCTGGCCGCCGAGCAGTGCGGAGGTGAGGGTGTGCACGGCGGTGTGGTGCTCGCTGACGACGGCGCGAAGCTCGCGCACGTAGGCCGCCGAGACGGCGGAGGTGATCATGTCCTGGGCGTCCATCAGGCGCCGGGCCACGCCGACCACGGTGTCGTAGTCGTGGTTGGTGACATTGGTGATCACCAGGTCGAAGCCGAGTTTGAAGCCCTCGTGGACGGCGTGGTGGATGGTGTCGATCGGGATGCCCTCGCGCGCCCAGTCGGCGGCGGCGGCCTGCACGCGCTCCACCCGGCCGGGCAGATCGCGACCGTCGAGCATGCTTCGGGTGAGCTCGAGGCAGACCCTGGTGACGGTGGTGACGTCGCCGTCGAGCGCTTCGCCCGGCAGCGTCGCGCAGGGGACGACGTTTTCGATGAAATGCACCACCATCTGGCGCGAGATTGTGCGTACGTCTTTCAACGGGGTTGACACCGGGCGGCCCGAAGCGGTCAAGAACGGTTCGATGGAAGTTGTGACAGCCATGATGAATCCTTCCCACCCAGATCGCTGGGCAAGTGACCAAACTACCGCGTAGGCCAATGTCACGTCCGGGCTTCGCTTGTGACAAAGGTCAAGAGAATAGGGGAATGATTAGGGTTACGACGAGTACCGGATACACGCCGGTGTGGGCGGCCCCGACGCCCGCCCACACCGGCTGACCGCGCCGATCTAGCCGGTCAGAGGCACAGGCTCAGCTCGAGCGGGCCCAGCGGCAGCGGCGCGCACACCTCGACCGACCCGGCGACGGGGCCGGCCGCGGCCGCAGTGCCGGTGCTGAGCGCGGCGGCCGAGAGGGCAAGGGCGGCAACGGCAATCGGGCGGGCAATTCTGGAGTTCATACGTACTTCCTCGCGTTCGGTGAACATCCCATGTTCGGGACATCTCGATCAGATCACGGTGGCAATCCCGAATTCACGTGTCGGCGACGGCTTTTGACGTTTCCATTTGGTTCGACGCGCCATTCTCGGAGAAATCCACAACAATTCGGCGCGGTCGTCATATCGCCTTGTGCCGCGCGATCAGGTATGGACCGGTGGTTCGGCGCGGACCACAACGGGGTTGTCGGAACCACGAGGGATCGCCACCGATCACTGTGACCTGTCCACATACCGCACACAGGCGTCGTGTGCGCGCGCGATTGGGCCTAGGTTCGCCCGGAGTACTACAGGTGGTTGGAAGGTGGCAGCGAGCGTGGCGACAACGCAGGCGAAGCTCGACGAGTTGGTCAAGATCCTGGCGATCGCCGCGGAACCCGCGGGTGCGGCCGGCGTCGCGAAGCGGGCGAAGAAGGGCGTGCCGAGCGTGCGGGAGCGGCTGAACATGCTGCTCGATCCCGGGACGTTCATCGAGGTGGGTGCCTTGGCGCGCCAGCCCGACCAGCCCGACGCGCTCTACGGCGACGGCCTGGTCACCGGGCGGGGCCTGATCGACGGGCGGCCGGTGGTGGTGATCGCGCACGACCAGACCGTGTACGGCGGATCGGTGGGTGTGGTGTCGGCGCGCAAGTTCATGCGGGCGCTGAAGCTGGCGTTCGACTCCGGCTGCCCCGTGGTGACGATCAACGACTCCGGCGGTGCGCGCATCCAGGACGCGGTGGGGTCGATCGCGTCGTTCGGTGACATCTCCCGGGTACTGGAGAAGCTGTCGGGTTATGTGCCGCAGGTGTCGATCATTCTCGGCAAGTGCGCGGCGGGGTCGGTGTACGGGCCGATCAATACCGATGTGCTGATCGGGACCGAGGATTCGTACATGTTCGTCACCGGGCCGGAGGTGATCAAAGCCGTCAACGGTGAGGACATCAGCGCCGAAGACCTCGGCGGGGCCGCGGTGCAGGCCGAGCGCGGCACGCTGCACCACGTGGCGAAGACCGAGGCGGATGCCTACGCCTGGGCGCGGGCCTACCTCAGCTACATGCCGTCGAGTTGTCTCGAGCAGCCGCCGATCGTGAATCCCGGCCTGGAGCCGGAGATCACCGGCTCGGACCGTGAACTCGACACCATCATTCCCGACTCCGATCGCACCGGCTACGACATGCACGAGATCCTGCTGCGGATCTTCGACGACGGCGAATTCCACGAGATCCGTGCGGCATTCGCCCCCAACCTCATCACCGGCTTCGCGCGGGTGGACGGGTATCCGGTCGGCGTGATCGCCAATCAGCCACTCGTGCTGGGTGGTTCGATCGACGCGGCGTGCTCGGACAAATCGACCTACTTCATCCGGCTCTGCGACGCGTTCAACATCCCGCTGGTGTTCGTCGTCGACACACCCGGTGTGCTGCCGGGGCTCGATCAGGAAGCCGCGGGCGTGATCATCCGGGGTGGGCGGGTGCCGAGGGCGATCATCGAGGCCACCGTGCCGATCATCAATCTCGTGGTGCGCAAGTCCTACGGCGGTGCCTACGGGATGATGGCGGCGCGTCAGGTGGGCGCCGACGTGAGCTTCGCGTGGCCGACGGCGCGGATCGCGGTGATCGGCGCCGAGAGCGCGGTGGACCTGATCGGTAAGCGGCAGCTGGCGGCGGTCCCCGAGGAACACCGTGCCGCCGCACGAGAATTCATGATCAACCAGTACAACGAGACGGTCGCCACGCCCTGGATCGCGGCCGAACGCGGCTATATCGATGCCGTCATCGAACCGGCGCGTACCCGGCTCGAGATCCGCCACGCGCTCCGCCTCTTGCGCGACAAACCGCCGGTGGCCCGGGAATTCAACCCGCGCAAGCATTCGGTGTATCCGATGTGAGTGCCGCGGTGCCCGGATCGCATACGACCGATCCGGGCACCGCCCGGCATGCGCTTACAGCGCGGAGGGCGCCCCGTCGGTGGCGGCGACGGCCGCTTCGAGGGTGCTGTACACGGCGAGGAGCTTGTCCAGGCCGGTCAGCTCGATGGGGCGCGCCACCTCACGGGAGGCGACCACCCGCAACTGGCCCGGTGCCGCTTTCGACACGACGAGCAGCGCGCTGAGTCCGGCCGACCCGAGGAATCCCACCTGGGTCATGTCGACGACGAGCGTATTTCCACCCTGCTGTGCCTTTTCCAGCGCGGCCTGCAACTGCGGCGCCGATGCCATGTCGACTTCGCCGCGAACGGTGAGGATTTCGAATCCGTCTTCGGCGCGTACCTGCACATCGAGGTCGGGGATTCCGTTCTGGTCGCGATTCGCCACTTTCCACCTCTTGCCTCGGTGTCGCCGGGTCGGCGAACACATCTTACTCAACTTACCCGATGAAAGCGGACCTTACAGAGGAGGTCTCATGTCCTCGCGCTATCCTCGCCGGACGTATGCATCACACTTGCGCCCTGCTTAGCAGTGGATCGGATGGGGTAAATGCCAGAAGCGAGACCGACAGCACACAGTTCGGTGCCGAGGCGCCCGTCCGGTCAGGAGAACACCCTGAGACCTTTCTATCTGGAATTTTCTGCGAAGGCTGATCGTTTGGTCGAGGTCCGTCGTGCGCTGCGTACCTGGCTGAGCGACATTCCGGTGCGGCAAACACTGGTCGACGATGTGGTACTGGCCGCGGGAGAGGCCTGTACCAATGCTGTCGAGCACGGACATCGCGGTGATGGCGGGCCCGTCGAAATCGGCGCATCGGTCACCGACGGTCACATTCGTGTGGTCGTCACCGACCACGGCAGCTGGCGGCCGGGTGCCGCGGTCGCCGACGAGTCGCGCGGCCGGGGGCTGACCATCATGCGTGCGGTGAGCAGTGAATTCGACGTCGAGACAACCGAATCCGGGACCGTCGTCACCATGCTCATCGCCTGCTCGTGAACCCCGGTCAGCGCACCCTCGGCAGCCGGACGACCTGCACGAAGAATTCGTCGATCTGCCGGATGGCCGCGATGAACTGGTCGAGGTCGACCGGTTTGGTCACATAGGCATTCGCATGCAACTTGTAACTGCGCAGAATGTCCTCCTCGGCGGCGGATGTGGTCAGCACGACCACCGGAATCGGTGACAACTCGGGATCGGCCTTGATCTTCTCCAATACCTGCCTGCCGTCGTATCTCGGAAGATTCAGATCGAGCAGGATCAGGTCGGGTGTCGGCGCATCTGCGTAGTCGCCGTTACGGTAGAGAAAGTCGAGAGCCTCCTCACCGTCTCTTACCACATGCAGGGTATTGCCGATTTTGTTGTCTTCGAACGCTTCTCTCGTCATCAATTCGTCGCCGGGGTCGTCTTCGACGAGCAGAATATCGATGGGCTGGCCGGGAACGGTCACGCGATAGCCTCTTTCCGGGCGTCGGATGCGGTGGTGGATTCGTCGAGGACGGGGAGGGTGAAACACAGGCGGGTGCCGTCGTGATAGTCGGTGTCGATCCAGATCCGGCCGCCGTGGAATTCCACGATCTTCTTGCAGACGGCCAGCCCGATACCGGTTCCGCTGTAGGCGTCGCGGGCGTGCAGGCGCTGGAAGATGACGAAAACCTTGTCCGCGAATTCGGCGTCGACGCCGATGCCGTTGTCGGCGACGCTGAACTGCCAATACGAGCCGGTGTCGTCCGGTGCGTAGGTGATCCGGATCAGCGGTGTCGAGCCCGGGGTGCGGAACTTGATCGCGTTGCCGATGATGTTCTGCCACAGCATGACCAGCAGTGTCGGCTCGCCCTCGACTCGTGGCAGCAGCTCCGGTCGCTCGATCACCGCGCCGGTCTCCTCGATGCTCGACGACAGCGCCGTGAGCCCGGCGTCGAGACTGTCGGCGAGCTCGACGGGTTCGGTGCCGTCGGATACGCGCCCGACCCGCGAGAAGGTGAGCAGGTCGTTGATGAGTATCTGCATGCGTTTGGCGCCGTCGACGGCGAAGTCGATGTACTGCTTGCCGCGTTCGTCGAGCTGGTCGCCGTAGCGTTTGTCGAGCAGCTGGCAGAACGAGGCGACCTTGCGCAGCGGCTCCTGCAGGTCGTGGGAGGCGACGTAGGCGAACTGCTCGAGTTCGGTATTGGAGCGCCGCAGTTCCTCCGCCTGGTCGGCCAGTTCCTGTTTCTGCTGGTGCAGCACCGATTCCTGCACGCGTGAGGAGGCGAGTTCGGCGACGATATGGTCGCGCATGTTCTCCACGGCGGCGCAGACGAGCGCGATGTCGGAGGGGCCGACGGGGTCGATGCGGGAGTCGAATTCGCCTGCCGCGACGCGGCGGGAGGACTCCGTGAGATAGCCGAGCGGCCGGACGACGAGGCGGCGCACCAGGACGGTGAGCGCCGCTCCCGTCACCAGGAAGGCGACCACGATGCCCGACAGCACGAGGTTGCGGGTGGTGCGGGCGGTGTCGAGCCGGCTGTTGTCGCGGGCGACGGCAGCGGTGAGATTGTCGTTCTGGTTGGCGAACCGTGATTGCAACTCGCCGAAGTAGGTGATGCCCATGTCTGTCCGGTTCGGTGCGCCGCCCTGGGCGATCACCGGCTCGGCATACGCGGTGCGCCACAGGTCGGCGGCGGTCAGCAGAGCGGTCAGGTCGGCCTGGAGTTCGGGACGGCCCTCGATCAACTGCTCGAGCCGTTCGACGGCTTTCGCCTCGTCCTGTCGGGCGCTGGTGTAGTGCGAGACGAACAGGGGGTCACCGGTGAGCACGTAGCCGCGGATGCCCGCCTCTTCGTTCACCAGCGCGCCCTGCAGTCGCGCGGCCTCGGCGGCGGCCGGAAGCGTTTGGGCCACCAGCCGGTCGGTGACGCGGTTGGTGTGTGCGATGACCTGGGCGCCCGCCACGGCGCCGACGATCACGGCGACGATCATCGAGGCGAAGACGAGCTGGAACCAGCCCTGAGCCGTCATCCGGCTGATCAACCGTTTCCGGTCGTGGGCTGTGGTCGTCACTGCGCAAGCCTTCCGTTGTCGCGCCACCGCACATAGAGGATGGCCACGTCGTCTTCCAGGCCGCCCGCGGTGGCGGCCTGGTCTTCTACTCGTTCGATCAGCGCGTCGACGAATTCGTCCGGGTGTGCGATGGGCAGGGTGTTGGCGAGTTCGAGCAGGCCGTCCTCGCCGAGGCGGCGGCTGCCGTCGCCGACGTGGCCTTCGAACAGTCCGTCGGTGAACAGCATCAGCCCGGCGTTCTCGGCAAGACTGAGCTCGTGCGCAGGCCACTGCCCGTGGCCCGGGACGAACCCGAGGGCCGGGCCACCGTCGACTTCCAACCAGCTCGAGACGCCCGCCGCGCGCCGCAGCATCCCCGGATGGCCCGCTCGGCGCACCTGAACCAGCCTGGTCACCGGGTCGAGCCGCAACACGGTCGCCGTCGCGAAGGTTTGCTCGTCGCGGCGTTCGGCCACGAGCAGTTCCTCGAGCAAGGAGAGCTGACGGGCACCGGTGACGCCGCTGAGAACCAGTGTGCGCCAGGCCAATCGGAGCGCGACACCCGTAGCGGCAGCGTCGGGGCCGTGACCCGCGACATCACCGATCACCACGTGCACCACGCCGTCGGCGTCCTGGACCGCGTCGTAGAAGTCACCGCCGAGCAGGGAGTGGTCGGCTCCGGGTCGGTACCGGGCGAGCACCTCGACGGCACGGTCGGCACCGAGCAGGGGAGTGGGCAGCAGGCCGCGTTCCAGACGCGCGTTCTCCTGTGCCCGCATCTGGCTGCTCCGCAGGGCGGCGGTCGTGCGCTCGGCGTGCTTACGCTGGATGGCGTAACGCACCGCGCGACCGAACAGTTCGGGCTCCACCCGGCCCTTGACGAGGTAGTCCTGCGCGCCTGCGGCCAGGGCGTTGAGCCCGGTCTGCTCCTCGTCGAGCCCGGTCATCACCACGACGGCGATCTGGTCGTCGATCTGGTGCAGTCGCGCCAGTGCCTCGAGCCCGTTGGCATCGGGCAGGTGCAGGTCGAGCAGGACACAATCGGGGGTGTCGGTGCGCAGCCGTTCGCCCGCCTCGGCCAGGGTGCGCACCCACTCCAGGCGCGGTCCGGCGCCGAGATCGGCCACCAGCTCCTCTACCAGCAGTGCGTCACCCGGGTCGTCCTCGACGAGCAGGATCCGGGCTGCCCGGCCCGGCAGGGCCGCGGCCTCGGTGACGAGGAGATCGGCGGCGGTTGTATCACTGCGCGGCACGACGACCTGTGGGAACGCCGATCTTGACACTCACACTGTTTCGGCGAGTGGGTCTTCTCCCGCAGGTGGACAGCCGAAATCCAGCGGTGTGCACGAATGTCTCCGATCCCGAGCGCCCGCAGCGCAAACTGGCTCCTTCAGCCGCTGGCTGGACCGAATGAGCTCTGCGATCTTATCCGATCACCGAACCGCTCGGCGCCACCCGATGCGGGGTGCCCGGCCGCCCGGTGGATCACCAGGTCGGCGCAACCTCGCGAAGACGGGTGCGGACGAGTGCGACGTGGGGGCGTTCGGTGCGAGTGGAACGGCCGACCAGGTAGGCGGTATTGATCGGCGGGTCTTCCGGATCGAGAAGCGCGACAACGGTTCCGGCGGCCAAGGCGGACGCGCAAAGATAGCGTGGCAACACGCTTACGCCACCGCCTGCTGTCACCACGGCGAGGACCGCGCGCAGGTCGGGGACGACGACGGCGGGCCTGCGCTCGAGGCGGCGCCCGAAGACGTGGCGCCAATAGCGGCGCAGGATCGGCAGATCGGGGGCATAGCTCACCAGTGGCACATGGGCGAGTGCGGTGGCGTCGCCGCGTTCGAGGCGTCCGGTGTCGATGCGAGCGGCGGTGGCCGGGTTCGCGACGAGAACGAACTCCTCGTCGGCCAGCGGTTCGGCGAGGACGGCTCGGCCGCGCGGCCGGATTGCGGAGATGACCAGATCCAGAGTACCGGTGCGTAATTCGGCGAGCAGGTCGTCGGCGAGGCCGGTTACCACCTGCAATCGCACGCCCTCGGTGATCAGCGGTGCCAGGGCGGGCACGGCAAGGGTGGCCAGCATCTCGGCGGGCCCGCCGAGCAGCACGGGTGGCTCAGGCGGCGGGTGACCAGTGGTGGTGCTGGTGACCTCGGCGAGGGCATCGAGCGGGTCCGCGATCCGGGCGGCCAGTTCGTGAGCGGCGGCCGTTGGGGAGACGCCACGGGGTAGGCGGTCGAAAAGTGTTCGGCCCACGGCTTTTTCCAGTGTTTGCAGCTGGCCGGTGACGGTGGGCTGGGACAGGCCGACCTGGGTGGCGCCCGCGGTGAGCGAACCGGAACGGTAGACGGCCAGGAAGGTCCGCAACTGAACCAGGTCGAGACTGCCATCACCGTGCCGATGCTTCATTCATCCAGTGTATTGGTGAACAAATAGCACCTGGTCAGGGCGCGGCCGGAA
Source organism: Nocardia sp. NPDC003979 (assembly GCF_053605015.1). Taxonomy (NCBI): domain Bacteria; kingdom Bacillati; phylum Actinomycetota; class Actinomycetes; order Mycobacteriales; family Nocardiaceae; genus Nocardia; species Nocardia sp. NPDC003979. Next base: position 242,979 of record NZ_JBSGIJ010000010.1, on the reverse strand, counting down.
GAAATTCGCGGATGAGCGACACGACCGGATCGGGTGGGAGCAGATCTTCGATGTTGGCGAGGACCGTGTCCAGAGGCAGGGTGCGGTCGGTGTTGTGGGTGGGATTCTTGATCTCGGCGGTGGCGTCGGCGATGCCCTGGTCGACGGCGGCAGGGAGATCGGTGGCCAACGTCGCGGTCTTCTGCGGGTTGAGCGGCTGGTCGATCCGCAACGGGGTCGGCGCGGAGTAGTCGGTGCGGTCGTAACCGGTTTCGACGAGTACGCGCAGGGCGGGTTCGACCAGTGCGGCGGCCGGTTCGGTAAAATCGGTGCGGTTCGTGTGCTTGCCGATGGCGCGCAGCGGATACAGCAGCGGCAGCGCACCCTGAGGGTTCGGAACGGTGACATATGTTGTGTCGCCGTGGTTTTGGCAGTGCTGTGGCATCTCGTCGCAGTTCTGTTGCGCGATGAACTCGGACCGGTCCGGGTATCCGTAGATCGCGGCGCCCGCCTTCGGCTCACCTCCCGCGCCGTTGCCCTTGGGCTGCAGATAGGACGGGTGGATGAGTAGCGTGCCGAGCAGCGCGTTGGCGTCGGCGAGCACATTGAGCGGGTAGGCCGGGAAATCGGAGATGCCGTCGTACTGCATGGCGATGTCGGTGGTCGCGATGCCGGTGTCGGTGGGTGTCGGTGGCCCGAAGGTGATGTCGGCGACCGCTATCGCACCGAAAAGGACCGGGCGTTCGATGATTCCGCCGTTGGGCCGGTTCGGATTCGCGATCAGCACGAACGACAACCGGGTTTTGTCCTCGGGCGAAAGCCCGGCCAACGCTGCTTTTTCCTCACTGGCGACCGTGGAACCTTGCGAGTAGCCGAACACGGTCACGGTACCCGGCGCGCCGAGCTGTCGGCGGGTGAGCTGATCGAGTGTGGCGACCCCACCCGCGACCGAGGTGTCCCATTTCGCGGACGACGCCCCCGGCCCCTTGGACGAGATCACCGGCCACAGCGAGGCGTCGTAGGGGACCGGAACGAAATCGACACCCGGGCAGGCGTTGTCGGTGCAGCCCTGCGCACCGGGGTCGATGAAGTTCTGGTAGGCGTTGCTCTCGAAATCGCGTGCCACAGACGGGTCGCTCGTCCCGGTGCCGGGCACGATCAGCGCCGACGCCGCCGCCAAAGCCACCGCACACAGGCTCTGGACCTCGAGCCAGCCGACGCCGAGCGCCGTCACGAATGCCGCGGAAGCACCGACCCGTGCCGCCGAACGCTTCCGATGCCGACCACGCCTCTTCTGCACGTCCAAAAATCGCGCATTCGGCCTCATGGACTACCTCTTCGGTATCAGGGAGAAACCTCGGCAACCGCTGAGCAATTGTGGCAGCTGGGGCCACCGGGGTACAACCATGTGTCCGGATTGTCGGGCTACCGCTGCGGTCAGGTAGTCGGTAAGTGTGTGGATGACGTCGGTGAGTGTCGGTTCGTTGCCGTCCTGTCGACTGTCGCGTACAGCGTCGGTCGACGTAGCGTCTAACGTAGCCATCGTGGGTGGTCAGGGGCGTGAACTCGACCGGCGCGCCTGTCCACCGGGGCCGGAGCAGGTCGGCTCGCCGATGTACCGGATGCTCGGCAAAGGAGGCTCCACATGATCACCTCGATCCGCATGGCAATGCTGGCGCTCGCCGGGACGGCGGTGCTGTCCACCGCGTGCTCGACCGACACGCCCACCGAGTCCGACGCGCAGTCGACCACGCAGACCACCACAGCGGCTACGACCACCGCCGCGGGCACGACCGGCGCGCCGACGTCGGCACCGTCCGATCCCGCGCTCGCCGGACCGCTGCACGAGGCCGCGGCTGCCGACGACGGCGTTCACGTGCGAGAACTGCTCGACCGCGGCGCACCCCTGGAAGCGCGCGACGACGAGGGCCGCACGCCACTGGTGACGGCCGTGAAGAATCAGGCCACCGCCGCGGCACGAGTCCTGATCGATGCGGGTGCCGACGTCAACGCCAAGGACGACATGCAGGATTCGGCCTACCTGTACGCGGGCGCCGAAGGCTACGACGAGATCCTGACGATGACCCTCGCGCACGGTGCCGACGTGCGCAGCCTGAACCGATACGGCGGCACCGCGCTGATCCCGGCCGCCGAGCACGGATTCGTCTCGACAGTACGAATCCTGATCGATGCGGGTGTCGACGTCGACCACGTGAACACACCCCGCTGGACGGCCCTGCAGGAAGCCGTGATCTACGGCGACGGCTCCCAGAAATACCAGGACACGGTCACCGCTCTCCTCGATGCGGGCGCCGACCCGAACATCCCCGACGCCGAGGGCCGCACGGTGCTCGAGAACGCGGAGCGGCTCGGCCAGACCGCGATCGTCGAGATCCTGCGCAACCATTCCTGACCTGTGCACTCGTCTGCGGGTGACACGGCGGGGCGCAGGCGTCGTCGGCGACGATCCCGGGCGACAGCCGGTTACGCTGGACCGGTTGATCGCAGAGGTAGCACTTTCCACCACGAGAAGGGGCTCACGTTGTCGACTCACACTTTCGCCACCGCCGCGGCGGTCGGAGTTCTCACGGTCCTGCTGGCAGGCGGTGCGGCGAGCGCCCATCCTGTCCAACCCGTCCAGCCCCCGGTCGCCGCCGCCCAAGACGAGGGGACCGTCGTCGACGAGGAGAAGGAGCCCGGCGGAAAGGGTGAGGGCAAGGGGAAAGGTAAGGGTAAAGGCAAAGGGAAGGGAAAAGGTAAGGGCGGCAAGGGAACCGAGTAAGGTCAGGGCGCGTCGAGCACGCTGACCGGAACCCCGTAGGGCAGGAAACGCACCCGACGATGCTCATCGGTGTTGTCGCGATGGGCCCGCAGCGCCTCCAGTTCGCTCGGAAACACCTGATCCACCCGCGCCTGCCCGTCCTCGTCGATGGTGTAGATCGCCCACACCCCGCCCCCGGTGTCCCCGGTGGTCTCGGGTTCGGGCGCGTGCTGGGGCCCGGTGAACTGCCCGAACAGCGAATTCAGCACCGACTGATCCAGGAAGCCCCCCGCCTTCCCGAGCAATCCGCGGATCTCATCGCCGGCCCCACGCAGAACCCGTTCGAAATCATCGGCATCGAATGGCCTGTCATCCGCCATGGTCAGTCCTCCTCGGAACATCGGCGTATTTGTTCCCAAGTGTCCTCGCCGAACGCGCCACGCGCCATGAGCCCCGTCGGCGGCCACTGTCTCGATAGGCTCTGCGCATGCTGACTGCGCTGCTCTACGGGCTGGGAACCGTGGTTCCGCTGATGATCGGGGTGGCGATCGGCGTGCGGTGGACGCTGCCTCGGCCGGTGCTGGCGACCCTGATGGCCTTCGGCGCGGGAACGATGATCGCGGCGGTGTCGGAGGAGTTGTTCGCGCCCGCGTTCCGGCGCGACGGGGCGGTGATCGCGGGAATCGCGCTGTTCGCGGGCGCCGGGATGTATGTGGTCGCCGACCATCTGATCGAGAACAAGCTGGGCGGGGCCGCGATCGGGTGGGCGCTGTTGCTCGGCACGGTGCTCGACGGAATTCCCGAGAACACGGCGCTGGGTGTGTCGTTGGTCGGGGGTGGGGGACTGGTGCTGCTGGTCGCCATCGCGGTGGGCAACGTGCCCGAAGCGGTGAGCGCGGTCGCGTTCCTGCGCGACCAGCACGGATTCTCACCGGGCCGCACGTTCGGCCTGTGGGCGATCACCTCGGCCGTACTCGTCGGGGTCACCGTGCTCGGCAACGCGCTGGCCGACTCCATCTCCAGCACCGCCATCAGCGCGGTGCAGGCGTTCGCGGGCGGTGCGACCATCGCGATGCTCACGGATTCCCTTGTGCCGGAGGCCTATCGGGAGGGCGGCTGGTGGGTCGGAATGGCGACAGCGGCCGGCTTCTTCGTCGCCTTCGCAATCGGATGAGTGCTCACCCTCGCACCACGGTGGCCGGGTCGAGGTCGATGCGCCGCAACCACTGAGCGTTCAGCGCGACCACGATCGTGGACGCCGACATGAGCAGCGCCCCGACCTCCATCGGCATGGTGACACCCCACGGCGCGAGCACACCGGCGGCCAGCGGCACGGCGATGATGTTGTACCCCGCCGCCCACACCAGATTCTGGATCATCTTGCGGTAGGTGGCCTGTGACAGCTCGATCACCGAGACCACCGCGCGCGGATCGTCGGAGGCCAGGACCACACCCGCGGAGGCGATGGCCACGTCGGTGCCCGCGCCGATCGCGATACCCACATCGGCCTGCGCGAGAGCGGGCGCGTCGTTGACACCGTCACCGACCATGGCCACGGTGTGCCCGGCCTCCTGCAGCGAACGCACCTTGTCGCCCTTGTCCTTCGGCAGGACCCCGGCGAACACCTGGTCGATATCGAGCTGCTCGGCGACAGCGCGGGCCACCGGTTCGGCGTCACCGGTGATCATGGCGACGTGGATGCCCCGGCGATGCAGCGCCTGGATCGCCTGCGCGGATTCGGGGCGCACCTCGTCGGCAAGGGCGAGCGCGCCGATCAGCTCACCGTCGCGCAGTACGTGCAGCACCGTCGACCCCTGCGCGGACCAGCGGGCGGTGGTCTCGGCGGGCTCGAGGTGGTGGCGGTGCAGCAGGGCGGGACCGCCGACCTCGATCGTCGAACCGTCGACCGTCGCACGCACACCCACACCGTTGTGGGCGGTGAACTCAGTGGCGGCGGGGACGTGGATACCGCGTTCGGTCGCGGTGTCGACGATGGCGCGTCCGAGCGGATGCTCGCTCTCGGATTCGGCGGCCGCGGCCAGGGCGAGAACTTCGTCGTCCGCGAGGCCCGACCGGGTGGCGGTGGTTCCGACGACGGCGGGCGCGCCACGCGTGAGGGTGCCGGTCTTGTCGAACAGGATCGCATCGACGGTGCGCATCGCTTCGAGCGCACGGCGATCGGTGATGAGCACTCCGGCTTTCGCGGCGCGTTCGGTGGCGATCGACACCACGAGCGGAATCGCCAGGCCGAGCGCGTGCGGGCAGGCGATGACCAGCACGGTGATGGTCCGGGTGACGGCATCCTCGGGCCTGCCCAGCGCCAGCCAGACGACGGCCGTGATCGCGGCGGACCCGGCGGCGAACCAGAACAGCCAGCCCGCCGCCCGATCGGCGAGCACCTGAGCGCGGGAGGAGGAATTCTGGGCTTCGGCGACCAGCCGCTGGATGCCGGCCAGGGCGGTATCGGCACCGACGGCGGTGACGCGTACCCGCAGCGCCGAATCGGTGGTGACCGTGCCCGCGACGACCTTGTCGCCCGGTTCGCGGCGCACGGGCCGCGATTCGCCGGTGATCATGGACTCGTCGACGTCGGCGCTGCCCGACTCGACGAGCCCGTCGGCGGGTACCCGACTGCCCGGTCGCACGACGACGCGGTCACCGGTGCGCAGTTCGTCGACCCGGACGGTGTCGGTCGAGCCGTCGTCGCGGACGCGTTCGGCCTCGTCGGGCAGCAGCGCGGCCAGCGATTCCAGCGCGCTCGAGGCCTGCCCGAGCGAGCGCATCTCGATCCAGTGACCGAGCAGCATGATCACGATCAGCAGCGCCAGTTCCCACCAGTAGTCGAGCTCGTGGTGCAGCACGCCGAGTGTCGAGCCCCAGGACGCGAGGAAGGCCACGGTGATGGCCAGCGAGATCAGCAGCATCATGGCGGGTTTGCGCGCCCGGATCTCGTCGACGGCCCCGGTGAGGAACGGTCGGCCGCCCCAGAAATACATGACGGTGCCGAGCACCGGCGACACCCACCGCAATTCCGTCGGCACGGTGTAGCCGACGAGTTCGGCGAACATCATGTCGGCGGCGACCACCGGCACCGCCAAGGCAAGCATCACCCAGAACAACCGCCGGAACATGGCCACGTGGTCGCCGTGCTGATGACCCGAAGACATGTCGTGGTGCTCGTCGTGGATCGTGTCCGAACCGCTGCCCATCCGGTGGTCGTCGGCCATGACGCCGACGCTACCCCCGAGCGTCGCGGGGGCCGCACAGGAAAACGCCCCCGACCTGACACAGGCCGGAGGCGTCGAGCGCGATGGGCTAGTGACCGCGTTGGTCGGTGAGATTCAGGCCTTCCTTCGCCTTCACGCGTCGGTGTTCCAGCAGCAACCAGGCGACACCGGCGACGGCCAGCGTCGCGGCGGCCACGGCGGCGATAGCACCCCAGCCCGCGAAGCCGTATCCGGCGGCCGTCAGGCACAGCCCGAGTGCGATCACGGCCATCGCGCACAGGATGATGCCGGGGAAGTTGTACCCGTCCTCGAGGCCTTCACCGGCGTGGCTGCGGGTGGTTCGGGCGTGGTCGGGGAACTCGCGCCCGGTGCGGCGCGACATGGGGGAGCGTTGATGGGCGGGGTACGCCATGGTCGATCCTTCCCTCCGATGGACTGCGTGTGGACGGCAATACCCACTGTGTCGCGGTCCAATCGGGCCGGACGAACCGGCGCCCGCGCCGTAGCATGGGCGACCACCGGCTACACCGGTGCGGCGAAGGGATTGAGCGTGCGCACGTTGCTGACGTTGCTGATCGTGGCGGCGATCGCGCTGGTGGTCGGCGACCGGGTCGCGCTCGTGCTGGCACAGAACGCGATCGGACGCCAGATCGCCGCCGAATACCAGCTCACCCGACAGCCCGATGTCGACATCCCGGGTTTCCCGTTCCTCACCCAGGCGCTCGACGGCCGGTACCCGGTCATCGACATCGCGGTAGGCGACTGGACCGGCGACGACATCACCGTGCGCGACCTCGATGTCACCCTGCGCGATGTGTCCGCACCGCTGGGCGATGTGCTCGGCAACCGGACTTCGAACCTGGTCGCGGCGACGGCCACGGCGACGGCCGTCGTCCCCTACGACGTCGTGCGAGGGTTCGCTCCCGACGACGTCGAGTCCATCGAATTCGGGTCGGACGGTTTGAGCGTGGCGGGCCGGTTCCCGGTCGCCGGGATCATGGTGCCCGCCACGGTCATCGTCACCGTCGCACCGACCACCGACGGTATCGAGGTGACGCCCGTGTCCGTGCGTCATGCGGCCGGGGGTCCGACGATTTCTCTCGGCCTGATCCAGCGGAGCCTGACCTTCGTCGTTCCCTTGCAGAGCCTGCCCCTCGGGGCACACATCACCGCGATCACCCCGGCCGCCGACGGTCTGCACGTCACCGCGGCGGCCGAGAACGTGCGTCTCGCCGACGGCTAGGTCAGGATTTCTACATAGCCGTCGGTGCCGTTCACCCGGATGCGCTGCCCGTCGCGGATCAGGTCGGTCGCGTGTTCCACCCCGACCACGGCGGGTAGCCCGTATTCGCGGGCGATGACCGCGCCGTGGGTCATCAGGCCGCCCACTTCGGTGACCAGGCCGGCGATACCGACGAACAGCGGGGTCCAGCTGGGGTCGGTGTAGGCGGTGACGAGAATGTCGCCCGCTTCCAGATCGGCCTGACCGATGTCGAGGACCACCCGGGCTCGCCCTTCGATCGTTCCTGCCGAGACCGCCATGCCCGGCAGGGCACCCTCGGGCAGATCTTCGCGTCGATACGCGCCGGTCACCGCCTCACCGTCGGAGGTGAGAACCCTTGGCGCACTGAGCGTCCGGAAGGTATCGAACGCATCTCTGCGCTGGGCTACGAGGGCCTGGTCCGCATGCTGGACGCGCACCACCTCACGCAATTCATCGAACCGCAGGTAGTAGATGTCGTCGGGTTCCTGGAGTACACCGGCCGCCACGAGTCGCTCGGCTTCACGCGACAATGCCTGCTTGTACACGAAGTAGCGGCTGACCATGCCGTACTTCGGGTACTCCCGGTAACCGGCGAAGGTGCGGACCCGGTCGATCATCCGCTCGGTTTCGGAGGCCTTGCTCTCCCCGTCCGGCAGCGCACGCAATTCCCGCAGGATCCGTGCCCGCTGCGCTTCGGCGTCGCGCAAACCGTCCTCGAAACGTTCTGTGCCCGCGCCGTTTTCGAAGTTGCGTACATTACCGAGGATGGTCGGCACGAGAGTGGTCGGGTCCTCGCTCCACCGTGTCCGGGTGATGTCGATTTCGCCGACGCACCGCATGCCGTACCTGTCGAGGAATTCGGTGATCGCGACCCGCGCCGCGGGCCCGCCCGAACGCTGCTCGAGTTCACCGAGGAAATCGTTCGTGCCGTTCTCCTCGACCGCACGCAGATACTCGATCACCTGCGGGTGCGGGCGGATGGCATCGGCGACATCGAGCAACGCCAATCCCATTTCCGAGGTCACATTGCCCGGCACCGACTGGGTGAGCGCATCGGCGGCGTTCTTCTCCCCGAGCCATTCGCCCAGGCGATCGTTGAGCCATTCGGTCGCCTCCATGGCGGCCGTGATGATCTGCAATCCGCGCGGGGAGAACAACACTCGGCGCAATTCCGCGATATCGGCGTGGATGAAATCGAGCAGGGCCGACCCGGACAGGGGAGCGATCTCGCGTTTCAGCACGGCGAGCGAGGCCTCGCAGTCGGCGATCAGTTCGTCGACGATCGCCGCGTCGGTGTCGATCGGAGCGGGTGCGGGCGGCGCGGCAACCGGTTCGGTCTGCGGCACAACGGGAACGAAGCCGCGCTCGAGCACGGTGCGCAGCGCGTCGCCCATCAGCGGATCGGACTTCCCGAGCGCCTCGGCCACCGCGGGACCGGCCGTCGGCGAGGCCAACCGCTCGGTGACATCGACGAACAACCGCCCGCCCGCGTCCCGCATCGCCGCGTGACTGGTGAGCTGCCACAGCGAAATCCCGAGTGGTTTCATGGCGTCGGTCATCATCTGCTGATGACCCACCGACACATACACGCGGTGGGCGTCGTCGGCCGCCTCGGGAATCGGGAACAGGGTGGTGATCGGCCTGCTCTGCACGAGCCGGATCTCGTCGTCGAGACACCACTCGATGTCCTGGGGCGAGCCGAAATGCGCCTCGATGCGCCGACCCAATTCGGCCAGTCGCAGCACCTCGGCATCCGAAAGCACCGGTTCGTTGCGGCGATCCTCGTCGATATCGCGCACCTCGGTGCCGCCCGAGCCCACCGGTTCGACGGCGATCTTCTTGGTGGCGATGGTCTTGCTGATCTCCTCGTCGCGCACCTTGTACACATCGGCGTTCACCAGACCGGAAACCAGTGCCTCGCCGAGACCGAAACCGGCGTCGATGGAGACGACGGTCCGATCCCCCGTCACCGGGTCGGCCGTCATCAGAATGCCCGACGCACGCGGGAACACCATTCGCTGCACCACGACCGCCATCCGGATCATGCTGCTGTCGAACCCGTTTCGCAGGCGGTAGGTCACCGCCCGGTCGGTGAACAGCGACGCCCAGCACCGGCGGACATGATCGAGCACCTCCGCCGCGCCGATCACATTCAGGTAGGTGTCCTGCTGGCCGGCGAACGACGCGGTCGGCAGATCCTCGGCCGTGGCGCTGGAACGCACCGCGTACGCGGCGTCGGTGCCGAGCCGGGCATGTGCGGCGACGATCTCGGCCGCCACGTCCTCGGGCACCGGCAGTTCCTCGACAGCCCCGCGGATCGCCGCACTTGCCGCGGCGATCCCCGCCCGGTCGTCGGGCGAGAGGGCCGCCAGTTCGCCGATCCGTTCCCGGACCGCCGACGCGCCTGCCAGCGCCCGATCGAACGCCTCGGTCGTCACACAGAACCCCTCGGGCACCCGCACCCCCTCGATGCGCGCCAGCTCACCCAGGTTCGCTCCCTTGCCCCCGACGATTCCCACCTGCGACCGGTCGATCTGCCCGAACTCGAGAACAACACCCATAACCCACTCCTCACCTGCGGTTTCAGCAGTACGCGAGCGATTATGGACCACATTTCGATGTCTCATGAGCGGCCGCGATCGTGTATACAGTGAGAAGGGGAAGAGAAACGCGGCAAACCGCCGCCGAGCCGGGGCTCGACGACGGCCAAACGCTTGATTCAAGCAGCGACAGCGCGGCGACGGGGTTCGAGTGCGGCCGCGACCAGATAACTGCCACCACCGGCCAGCGCCAGCACCCAATACGGGCTCGCACCCGTCAGGAACAGTGCCGCCGAGGACGTCAACGCCAGCCACGCACCGAGCGCGTACTGCAGCACGTCGCGGTAAGCGGCACCACCGGCGAGGTACAGCAGGCCGACGACGAGTCCGGAACCGGTGGGCCACAACAGCATTCGCACGTTGTCGTCGGTCAGCGCCGAACTCAGCGCCGTGATGACGAAGAACAGTGCTCCGAAACCCACCAGCCACGACGCGGCGAGCAGATTGCCGACCACCGCCTCGGCCCCGGTGGCGCCGCGCTTGGCGCGCATCGTGACCACACTGGTCACCACCATCGTGATCAGCAGGCCACCGACCAGCAGTGCGCCCGGCACCGCGGCGGGCAGCCGCACGAGTGGTGAATCACCGTGGGACACGGCATAAGCGCCGTGCCCGAGCAGCCACGCGGCACCGAAACTGAGGTAGGACGGACGGTTGTCGAGCAGAACACGCAGAGCGGACATCGCAATTTCTCCAGGATCAGTGGGGTTTTCAGGACTCGGTGTCGGCGACCAGGACGACTTTGCCGACGACGGTGCGAGATTCGGCCAGCCGCATCGCTCGCCCGGCCTCCGACAGCGGCACGCGCGCACCGATCTGCGCGCGCAGCACGCCGCGCGCGGCGAGATCGAAAACGGCCGACAGGTCCTCGGCGATGCGGGCACGGAAACGCGGCAGATCGCGCTTGCCCGCCCACAGATTGAAGAAATGCGCATTGCGCTTGTTGGGCAACGCGTTCCACACCAGCAACCGGACGAGCAAACGCAGGACCGGAAGCCGCGAATTGCCCTCGTCGTCCTTGGTCGACGCGGTGCCGTAGGACACCAGGGTGCCACCGGGTGCGAGCAGTGCGAACGAATCCGCGATTCCCGGGCCGCCGATGTGGTCGAACACCGCGTCCACGCCCCCGGGTGCCAGCGCCCGGACCTGCTGACCCACATCACCGCGATAGTCCACCCACGTCGCGCCGAGCGCACGCACAGCCTCGGCATGACGCGCCGATGACGTGCCGATGACCTGAATGCCCTTCGAGCGGGCCAGCTGCACCAGTGTCGAGCCGACGCCCCCGTTGGCGCCGTGCACCAGCACGGTCTGTCCGGTGCGCGCCTTCGCGATGCGGAACAACATCTGCCAGGCCGTGATGCCGTTGACGACAAAGGTTTCCGCCGCATCGGCAGCGAGCCCGTCGGGCACCGCGACGAGATCGGCGGCGTCGAGCACGGCGTGACTGCTCCACCCACCGATCTTGGTCAGCGCGGCCACCCGCCTGCCGACCATGTCCGGCTCGACGCCGGCACCGACCGCGAGGACGTTCCCGACCAGGTCGTAGCCGGGAACGAAGGGGAAGGGCGGCTGGTCGTAGTACTTGCCGCGCCGCATCTGCTGTTCGGCGAACGAGACACCGCTCGCCGCGACAGCGACCACGGCCTGGCCGGGACCGGGGTCGGGCAACGGACGCCGGGTAATGAGCAGACCATCGGGCTCGACCCGATCGGGCAGGACGATTTCGGTGGCGATGACAGACATGGTTCTCCTAGTGTGTGACTGGTCAATCACTCGATGGGTTGAAAAAATGCCCCGCGAGGGGGCATCGGTTCGGTCAGCCGGCGTCCGGGTGTCGGATGCCCGCGGTGACGATCTTCGCCCACGGGCTGTCGTCGCCGTCGAGGCCGAGAGTGGTGATGAGGTGGCAGAGCTGGCCGAAGGCGATGAACCGCTGGACGTGCTCGTCCGCGGCGCCGGAGCGGTGTTTGGCGAGTTCGGTGATCCGGGCGAGCCCGGCGCGCATCGCCGCGCCGATTTCGGGCACCTCGGCCACCGATTGGGCGTGGACCTGCAGCATGAGCAGGCTCCGATCGCTGATCAACTGCGCATAGGCGCCGCCCATGTCGTAGAGGATCTGCTCGGGGCTGTCGCCGGCCGACTGTGCCGCACCGGCCGACATGGCCGCCGCGATCCGGTCGAAGCACCGCTCGAGCGCGGCGACGAACAGGGCGACCTTGCCGGGGAACAGCTTGAATACATAGGCAGGGGAGATCTGTGCCGTCGCCGCGACCGTACTGATCGGGGTGCCGTGGTAGCCGGTGCGGGCGAACTCGACGATCGCGGCGTCGACCACGGCGTCGCGGCGGATGTCGGATCGGGAGAGTGTTGCTCCGCTCTTGCTCATGTGAGTGACTGTACACTCACTCTTTCGAGTGCGTCAACTCCGCGAAATGTGGACTCGTCAGCTGCAGCAACTCGCGCCCGACGCCACCGCCTTCTGCTTGGCCTCGGTGCCGCAGCAGGCGCCTTCCGCCTCGGCTTCCGCTGCAGTGCCGCAGCACGCGTCGCCCTGCTCCACTTCGACGAGTTGCGGTGCGCTACCGAAGGTTTCGCTGTCGGCCAGTACGGTGTAGACCTCCCACCGCTCGGCGTCGGGCGCGCTCACCCACACCTTGTCCTGGGTGGCGAAGCAACAGGTCGTGGCAATCTGCTCCTCGGTGAACAATCCCGCCTGCGAAAGGCGCGCGATCTCGCCGTGCACCTGCTCGGACGACTCGACCTCCACGCCGAGGTGGTTGAGGCTGCCGCCCTTGCCCGCGTTCTCGATCAGCACCAGCTTGAGCGGCGGGTCGGTGACGGCGAAGTTGGCGTAGCCGGGCTTGCGCTTGGCCGGCTCGGTGGCGAACAGGGTCGAGTAGAAACGCACGGCCTGGTCGAGATCGTCGACATTGAGGGCCAGCTGAATTCGGGACATGATCGAACCTCCACTTGTGAGACATATGTCGAAGAACTTGCGAGCTCGAGTGTGCTCACCTTTTCGACATATGTCAACACCGAGTGTAGAGTCGTCGACATGCCCAAGGCGCTACCCGTGATCGATATGTCCGCTCCCGTCTGCTGCGCACCCGTGGCGGCGGCACCGGTCGACGATGCCGCCGCGCTGGAGGTGGCGTTGCGGCTCAAGGCCATCGCCGACCCGGTCCGGGTGAAACTGCTGTCATTGCTGCTCACCACACCGGCAGGGGAGAGCAATGGTGGTGACCTGGCCGCTGCCGTCGAGCTGAGCGAGTCGACCGTCTCGCATCATCTCGGGCAGTTGCGTAAGGCCGGTCTCGTCGAATCCGAGCGCCGCGGGATGAACACCTTCCACCGGGCGCGCCGCGAGGCGCTGTCCGCGCTGTGCACGGTGCTCGACCCCAACTGCTGCAGCTGAGCCGACGGCCCCTGGAAATCGGTGGCCGAACGGTGGCGTGGTCGTTGCATTCGGTGTGAACCGGGCCGAAAGCGCGCGCCGTGCACCGATCGGCCCGGGTCGGTCCGCATACGCTCTCGACCATCGACGACCGATGCGAAGGACGAGCCGTGATCGACATACGCGCCCGCGTGGGCCTGGCACTTTCCGCCGCCGTACTGGCGGGCACCATGACCACCGTGGTGGGTGCCGCTCCCGCCAAGGCGGCGGGCTGCGTAGACGTGCACGTCGTCGCCGCGCGCGGAACCAACGAACCCGGCGGCCTGTGGAGCCAGTACTGGCTGGGCTCCGTGGTCGGCAACCCGGTGTACGCGGCCATCGATGCCGCCTTGTCGCAGTCGACGAACGCCTACCGGGTGCAGTACCCGGCCGGTTACGACCAGCCCGCCTCCGTGCAAGCAGGCAACCGCGACCTGGTCGATCACGTGGTCGAACGGGCGGCGGCCTGCCCGGATCAGAAGTTCGTGCTCGTCGGCTACTCCCAGGGCGCCAACGTGGTGGACAACTCGATCGGGATGAGCAGCGAGGGCGCCCGGGTCGGCGGCCCGATCGTGGCCACCCTGCCCGCCGAGCTGGCACCGAGGATTGCGGCGATCCTGTTGTTCGGCAACCCTATTCGTGGGGTGGGCCGTGAGGTCACCGGCGTGTACGCCGACCGCACCTACGACGTATGCAACGACAACGACCCGGTATGCGACCCGCAGGGAACGGACTGGAACGTCCACCTGCAATACCAGGGGTACGCCCAGGAAGCCGCGGCCTTCGTCGCCGCCCGGGTCTGACCCAGCGTCGACGACAGCGCGTGGGGGATGATGGTCGGGTGGGTACCGACAGCAGTTCCGAGGTTCGACCGAAGCGCCGCAACGGCCCTCGGCTGCCGCCGGACGAACGTCGAACGCAACTGCTCGACGCCGCCCTGCGGGTGGTCGGCAGCGAAGGTATCGCGAACTTGACCATGCAGGCGGTCGCCAAAGAAGCGGGCGTCGCCAAACCGGTGCTGTACGCGATGTTTCCGACCGCGCCGGAGCTGGTGGCACATCTGCTGCACCGGGAGCACTCGCGCGGAATGGCGCAGGTTTTCGCGGCGATGCCGGGTGATCTGCGCGGATCGGATCCCGACCGCGAATATGTCGGAGCGGTCATGGCCTTTCTCGAATCGGTGGCGGCGGCGCCGACGCGTTGGCGCCTGATTCTGATGCACAGCGACGGCGCCCCCGCCGATTACCGGGAATTGCTCGCTGCCGCCCGCGACAAATTGCTCGACCAGTGTGTGGACCTGCTGAACGCGGGTTTCGCGGTGCGCGGCGGACCACACGATGCCGATGTGGAGCTGATCGCCCATGTCATGCTCGGTTTCACCGAGGTGCTCGGCAGGATGGTGCTCTCGGACCCGCAACGTTTTCCACCCGAACGACTGCGCGCCACCGTCCGTTCCATGGTGCGGACCCTGCCCCAGGAGCCGAGCACCGACTCCCGGTGATTTCGCGGACTTCTACCGCAGATCGATGTCGGCGACGAGCAGTACCGGCCAGGCGATCACCTGGCCGAGGATCGAGAAGAATCGGTCCAGCCCGGACAGCTCGCCGAGGTGATCTCGATGCGAGAGCAACCACACCAGCCCGATCGCGACATAGGGGATGCCACCCGCGATTGCCAGGTACGTCATCTGACGGATACTGAGCCGGCGTTCCATGAGTTTCGTGAGCACGTGTTCTCTCCTTCGTTCAGGCCATGTCGCCGAGGATCGGCTGCGATTCGATGAGCCCCTCGTCCGAGGGCGGGAGTCCTCTGCTCAACACGCGATCGCGCTGCTTGCGGCGGAGTGCGTGATGGGCTCGAGCGGGGATGTCGTATCCGTATGTCCGCTGTGCTTGCCGCGGTGTGGTCGTCACCGGGTTCTTCGGCGGTATGCCGAGCAGGACCGGCCCCGCGACCGGCACCGTCGTCGGCGAGATCAGTTGCAGCAGAATCAGTTCGAGCCGGGCGTTGAAGCTGATGAGGGTCATCGCCGCGCTGAGCCATGGCACGACGAGTGCGTCGAGAACCCGCCCGGTCGGCAGGCCCGCCATCTCCCGCATCCACCGCGGCATCGTCGCCAGCGTGCCGCGTCGCAGGAAGGCCGCCACGAGCTTGAACATCGGACGCAGTACCAGCGGCATCGGCGGCAGCATCACCTCGGCGTCGAGCAGGTGATTCATCGCCTTCTTCGCGATGTCGGATCCGATCAGCTGCGGGCGCATACGTTCGAAATACTGGGCGACGCCCTCGCGGGTGCGGGGAATATCAGCCGGGTCACAGGTCTGCAGTTCCGCGGCACGGGCGCACTCGTGCCAATACCGCGATTCGTCCGCCGCGCTGAGCCGTCCGGGGCCGTATTTCTCGTAGGCGATCAGGAGCGAATGCCATGCGGTCAGATGAATCCACAACTGCGAATCCGGATCGTTGGCGTCGTAGTGCCGACCGGTCACCGGATCGATCCCGACAGCCTTGGAGTGGATCTTGACCAGAATATCGGCCGCGCTGACCGTCGACCGGCTGTCGGCGAACATCACCATGGCGAAATAGCGCAGCGTGCGGTCGTAACGAGTGCGCGGGCGCGTATAGATAGCACTGGTCGCATCGACAGCCGCGATGAGGTTCGGATCGAGTTCCTCGATGACGACCGCGCGTTGGAAACCGATCGTCAATCCGGTCGGGTAACTCCATACCCGCCATGCGACGGATTCGGGTCCGAAGAAGCCGTAGTCCTCGGCCGGTTCCACCTCGGGCAGTGAAAACCAGGTTCGCAAAGAGCCCATGTGGCCCTCCTTCATCGTGTGAGCAACGGAGTACTGAGTTCGCTGACCAGCCAGCGGTCGGTGTCCCTGCGCAGCGACATGTTCACCGAGAGCTGGCCGGGAGCGGGCGTGCCTCGGGTGCCGAGGCTGGTGATGGTCTGATTGATGACGGCCACGGCCCGCGCGGTGGTCTCGTCGGCGGACTCGATGGCGCAGGTGACGTTGCCGACGGTGGAGACGACCTGGCCCTGCACGAGCACCTCACGCAGATCCTTGCTGGTGGCATCGAATTCGGTGCGCCAGGCGCCGGTGGCCCCTGCCAGCACCGCGGCGAAAAAGGTGTCGAGGTCCTTGGCGTCGTAGCTGGCCAGGGTGGGGGCGTAGGCGCAGGCGGCCTGGAGCGCGGCGTCGCGGGCCTGCTCGCGGGCACGGATGCGGTGATTGTCCACGGCGAGCGATGTCGCGATCGCGACGGCGCCGATCGCGGTGACCGCTGCTGCCGGAAACAGAATGCGGCGCAGTGTGTTTCGCCGAGGTTCGGTAACCGGCGCGGAACTCTCCGGACTCGGGTCGTCGGCGAGTGGGTTGTCGGGTTCGGTTGTCATACGAGGATTCCTTTGCGTGGGTAGGAGTCAGTTGGCGGGCAAGGGGACGGACAACTCGTCGCCGGTGACTCCGGGTGGCGGGCCCGAACCGTTGTCGGGCCCGGCGGGGCGCGGCGCGTTCGCCGACCCGCGGATCTGCAGTTCGGGGTGGTCGGTGACGCAGTAGTTGTAGAGGCGGGTGCGGCCGTCGGAGACCTCGGCAGGGGAGACCGGGACGGTCTCGTACTCACAGGTGGGGCGCGGCCAGATGTCGGCCATGGTGTGAAAAGCGTTGTCGTGGGCGGGGATTCCCAGTGCGATCACCGCGGTGCGCAAGGAGGGGAACAATGCCGTCATGGCCGGCGTGCGCAGGCGGGCCGCGCGGGTGATGGCGACGAAATTGGTGACCAGGCTGGTCAGCGGGTCACCGGTCTCGGTGAGAACACCGTCGAGTGTCGCGAGCCGGTCCGGCCCCTGGTCGAGGAGTTCGCGCACTTCGTGGTCGGCGGCGTTCATCTGGTCGAACAGCGTGCTCGAACCCCGCACCAGAGTGGCGAGGTCGGGCTGGGCGTGTGCGGTGGTGGCGGCGATGACGCTCAGGTTGCGGATCAGTTCGGTGGTCTGGGGCAGCAGCTCGGCGAGTCCGGCCGTCGCCTGGCTCAGGCCACTGATCACACTGCGCAGCACCTGGGGGCCGCCACGCAACGCGCGGTCGAGTTCGTCGACGATCGCGGTGAGCCGGTCCGGATTCATCCCGGCGATGAGGGCGCCGGTGTTGTCCAGGAACGAGTCGATCGTCACCGGCGTGCTCACCTGGTCGGCGGGCACGGTCGCCCCGTCGGCGAGATAGGGCGCCTCGCCGGTGACGGGCCGGAAATCGAGGTACTGCTCGCCCGCCGCCGACAGGCGACTCACCGCCACCGGCGTGCCGACGGGAATCAGTGCGGCACTGTCGATTACGGTCTCGGCGAGGACGCCCGACTCGTCGATGCGGATCGCGCGCACCGACCCGACCTCGACCCCGCGCACCGTGACGTTGCTGTGGGGGAGCAGTCCGCCGGAGCTGTCGAGCTGGACGCGCACGGTGTAGGTGGTGTGCAACGGCCGCACACCGATCACATCGATGGCGATGTAACTCGAGCCCACCGCCAGCATGGCGACCATGCCCAGCACGCCTCCCATGGTCTTGTGGTCGTGCGCCCAGCGGGCCAGCCGGACGACGACAGTGGCGGTCCACCCGATCATCGGTGACCCCCTTGCAAGCGGCCGAGCACCCGCGCGAGCACCTGGGCAAGGCTGCCGACGAAGGCAGTGACGTCGGTGCCGTCCGGCAACCGGCTGCCCTCGGTGTCGGTGAGGGCGCCGACGTCGAGGTACGAGATGCGTGCGGCCACGGCGAGACTCGACCCGCGCATCGAAGCCCGTGCCACCGGGGCCACCGTATTGAGCCGGTCCAAGGTGGTGGCCAGGTCGTCCCCCATCCGGGTGAAGCCGCTCATCAGTTCCTGCACACTGTCGAACAGGCTCAGAAACTGCGGGCCGGTGGTCGAGGTGAAATCGCCGAGCGCGGCGGTCACCGTCGACACCTTCGTCGTGAGATCGGTGATGGCGCGGTTGTTCTCGCCGATCACCCCGATCAGTTCCGGGAAGGTGTCGGCGGCCCGACCGAGTTCGGTCTTGCGTGCCCGCAGGGTGGTGGTGAGCCCGTTGAGACCGTGCAGAACCGAATCGAGCTGCGCGGTACGCTGATTCAGCGCGGTGAGCGTCGCGGTGAGTTCGGTGAGCAGGTGCGACAACTGCGGGCCTCGTCCGCCGACGATGGCGGCGAGCTCGGAGGTGATCCGCGCGACTTGATTCATCGCGCCGCCGTCGAGCAGCAGCGACATCGCGGTCATCAGCTCCTCCACCGAGGCGCCCGCCGAGGTGTGCTCGCGGTCGATGACATCACCGTCGGTGAGCAGCGAGTTGCCGGGACGGTGCTGCGGCAACACGATGGCGACATGGAGGTCGCCCAGGGGAGTAGGTTGTCGCAATTCCGCGCGGGTGCCGTGCGGTAACGCGATATCGCGGCGCAGTTCGAGTTCGACCTCGGCGCGGAAGTTCGTCGTCTCGATCCCGGTCACCACGCCGACGTCGGTGCCGCCGATCTTGACCCGTGCGCGCTCAGGCAGGTTGAGCGCGTCGTCGAAGACCGCGTGCAACCGGTAGGAGGGCCCGTCGACACCGGGACGGGGCAGTGGGACGTCGTCGACGGTGACCGTGCACGAGCAAACGCCGAGGGCGGTGAGCGCGGCGGCCGTGACGCGTGCGGTCCGGCTCATGCGGTGAGTCCCAGCAGTGCGGCGGTCAGACCGAAGTCGGGCCCGAAGTCCATCAGTTTGCCGGTCCGGCAGCCGTCGGAGCGCAGGGACAACCGAGCGCACAGCAGCGCGAGAGCTTCGCTGTCGAGCACGGACTTGTCGGTGAGCAGGTGCAACCGCAGGGCCCGCTGTTCCGGGTTGACGGCGCGCGCGAAATTGTCGGCCATCAGGGGCGTCACATCGATGATCTCGGTGAGTCCGCGTGCGTTGTCCCGCATCTGGCCGGTGATGGCGACCAGGCGGTTCACCGCGTCGGTGAGCGGGGTCTGGTTGTCGGCCAGGACGGTGGAGGTGTTGGCGATGAAATCGTTCACCTGGGTGAGGACCGCGCCCAGCCCCGGAGCCTGCTCTTCGAGCAGCGCGACCAGTTCGGTCAGCCGACCGCTGAAATCTCGCACCGTCCGGTCGTTTCCGGCGATCATCGTGGTGAGGTCGTTGAGTTCGACGATGGTGCGCGAGATCTGGTCGCTGTTGGCCAGCGACACGTCGAAGGTGGTCGCCAGCGCGTCGAGGGTCTCGCGGATCCGGTCTCCGTTGCCGTCGAGCACCGGGAACAACACCCGGCTGGCCATCGGGCCGTTCGCGCTGTCACCCTTCAACGCGTCGCCGAGCTGTTCGAAATTGCGCAGGATACGGTCGAGTTCGACCGGTGTCCTCGTCCTGGCCAGCGGGATGTGGGCGCCGTCGGCCAGGGGCGGTCCACCGCCGGTGCCCGCCGGGGTCAACTCGACGTGTCGGTTGGTGATGAGCTGCGGCGAGACCAGCGCCGCCTTGACGTCGGCGGGCAGTTCGATGCCTGGCTCGATGGTCATCGCGACCTCGACGAACGCCCCCTTGGGCGCGATCGCGTCGACCCGTCCGACCGGGACACCGAGGACCGCTACGTCGTTGCCGACGAACAAGCCCGCGGTGCTTTCGAAGTCGGCGGTGAGGTGGACGGCATCCGGTTGTAGCGACACCGGAATCGAGGAACAGCCCGCACCGATCCCGGTAGTGATCACCAGCGCGAGGCATTGGAGCAGTCGTCGCATCTACTTGCACCCTTCGACGGCGCCGGCCAGACACAGCCAGTTGTCCGGGAACAGCCACGGCATGTAGATGTCGCCGTAGGGTCCCTGCGCGAACGTGTTGTTGAATTGGCGAACGGCTACCGGCATCACCTGGTACAGCGCGGCGAGGTGGTCGCGGTTCTTCTCCAGGCCCTGTGACATCGTGTTCAGGCTCTGGATGAGCGGGCCGAGTCTCCCGCCGTCCTCGATGCCCATGTCCTGCAAGATCTTCGACGCGGCGGCGATGTTGTCGAGCAGATCTGCGATCAGGTCGCGGCGGCGGCTGACGGCGGCGCCGATCGCCTCGCCTTTCGTCAGCAGCTCGAGCACGCTGTTCTGGTTGTCGGCGATCAGACCCGACACCTGGTCCATGCTGTTCAGCAGTTGGTCCACCTCGTCGCGCCGGGAGGCGATCACCCGGGCCAGCGCGCCGACGCTGTCGAGTGCCTGCGCGGTGAGGTGCGGTGAATCGCCCAACTGGGTGGCCACCGTGTCCAGGCTCGCGCGCAACGCGTTCG
This sequence comes from Nocardia sp. NPDC003979, assembly GCF_053605015.1. Classification (NCBI taxonomy): domain Bacteria; kingdom Bacillati; phylum Actinomycetota; class Actinomycetes; order Mycobacteriales; family Nocardiaceae; genus Nocardia; species Nocardia sp. NPDC003979. The sequence goes on along the minus strand of NZ_JBSGIJ010000010.1, from coordinate 222,403 downwards.
GATCGAGCCGTTCGAGATGCTCGAAAGAATTGCGGTAGGTCGGGTCGTTCACGACCTTGGCCAGGTTGTAGGGAACGGTGGTGGCCGACAACGGGATACGGGCATCGGGCAGCTCGCCGCCGGTGCCCGGGTCGAGCTCGACGTGCATCTTCCCGAGAATGGTCGACATCTTGATCGCAGCCTCGGCGTCGTGGCCGAGGCCGAGGTCGGGGCGCACGCTCATCGTGACCAGCACGCGGTCGCGTTCCAGTCGTACCGAAGTGACCGTGCCGACTTCGATCCCGGCTACATCGACGCTGTTGCCGGTGCGAAGACCGGCCGCCTGGGCGAATTCGGCCCGCAGGGTCGCCTCGCCCAGATGCGCACGAGACAGCAGCCCGGATCCGAGGACCACCGCTGTCACCGTCACCCCTGCCGCGATGCCCAGCGAGAAGTTCCGGTTGCCGAACGCGTCGACCAGGGTCGTCCGGATCAGCTGGAACAGGAATCCGATCATCGACAGACCTCCGAGTGCGCGTTGCCGCCGACCTGGGAGAGCACGCCGCGGGGGAACAGCACACCCCACAGCGAGACATCGAGGTTGCAGACATAGGTGTTGACGTAGGTGCCGTTGCCGCTGATCCGGGCGAGCCCGGACATGATCAGCGGTAGTTCGACGGCCGCCTGGTCCAAGCGGGCGCCATTGGTGAGCAGCAGATCCACGCCCGCGACGGCCTGCCGCTGTGCCTGCGCCATTCCCGGGGCCACGCGAGCGATGAGATCGGTGAGTTTCGTCGTCGATTCGGCGATCCCGGTGACCGCCCCACTGAGCACCGCGCCCTGTTCGTGGAGCCCGGTGACCAGGGCGCGCGACTGGGCGATCAACGTTTCCAGCTCGCCGCTGCGATGAGCCAGGCTGGTGATGACATCGCTGAGGTTGCTGATCACCGCGCCGAGGATCTCGTCGCGCTCGGAGAAGGTGGCTGCCAGTGCGGCGGCCTGAGTGATCAGCGCCGACAACGACACTCCGTCGCCTTGCAGCGCCTGCACGAGGGTTTCCGACAGCGAGTTCACGTCGTCGGGTTGCAGCAGGCTGAACAACGGCTCGAAGCCCGACAGCATGGTCGAGACGTCGAAGGAGGACTCGGTGCGTTCCAAGGGGATCGAGCCACCGGCGGGCAGCGGTTCGCCCGGCGATTCGCCCGGAGTCAGTGCCACATAGCGCTGGCCGATCAGATTCTGATAGCGGATCAGCGCTTTCGTGGTGGTGCTCAGCTGTTGCCGCGACTGCACGGACAAGGTCACCCTGGCGTGCTTGCGGTCGACCAGGTCGATCGCGTCCACCCGGCCGATCCGCACACCGGCGATCCGCACGTCGTCGCCGGTACGTAAACCGAGCACATCGGTGAAGGTCGCACTGTAGCGGTGGGTGTCACCGGAGACCGAGCGCTGCAACGTCGACCAGATCGTGAAGGTCGCGATCACGGACAGGGTCACGAAAACAGCGAGCCCGAGATGGGTTGTGCGGGGGCGCATATCAGTGTCCTCCCGAGGGCTTGGGTGTGGCTGTGACGGTCGCGCCGGTGAGCACGGAGCCGAGTAGAAGCAACTGTGTGGTGTTCGGGCGTGCGCCCAGGAACCCGGCCACCGCCGCGGGTCCGGTGAGGGCGATCGGTCCGGCGGCCGGTGGGGAACCGGGCGGTGCGGTGAGGCCGGGGATCGCCGCACCGGGCAGCGACAGGCCGGGGACGGGCGGCAAGGCCGGGAAGCCGGGCACCACCGGGCTGGGTGCGGGTCCGGCGGCTGGAAGGTGGCCGGGCCGCAGCTGCGGTGGAAAAATCTGTGCCGCAGGAGAATCAGGAATTGTCGCGGTATCGCATCGCGGACCTGCTTGGCTGCCGTAGCGGGGGCAGTCGGCAGCTGTGTACTGGCGGAACGGTGTGAACGAGACGGTGATGTCCCACTGCATCTGTCTACTGGGACCCCAGTGGAACACCGTGGCGAGCCGGCTGAGCGAATCACCGAGCGCGGTAACGGTTTCCGTCATCGCCGCCGGATCGGCAGCGAGGGCACCGAAAGTCGCGTCCAGTCCGACCACGAGTTCCTTGCCCGCATCGGGGTTGCGCGCGAAGAGCGCCTGGGTGGCGGCGGTTGCCGCCTCCGCCGCGGTGAGCAGTTCGATGACCTGATCGCGGCGCGCGGTGATGGTCTGCGCCGTCTGGACCGACTTGCCGAGGGCGTCGGCGAGTTCCGGCGCCGACTGGTTCACCGCGGCAGTGGCTGCCCCGAGATTCCCGAGCAGCTCACCTATTCCGGGCAGGGCGCGTACCTCGGTGATCCACCGGTCGAGACGTTCGATCGTCGAACCGGGCAGCCGGGCGTCACCGTCGAGCGCTTCGGCCAGAGTGGCGAGCACCCGGGCAAGCGTGGCGGGCTGCACGCGGTCGAGCACATCGCGCAGGGTGGTCAGCGTCGTCTGTAGCGCCACCGTGGCCCGACCGGTGTCCTGCTCGATCACCGCTCCGGCGTGCAAGGGTGTGGTGGCCGGCCCGTTGTCCACGAGTTCGATCGCTGTGACGCCGAAGATATTGGCCGGAACGACCCGCGCCGTCACAGTGGCCGGGATCCCGGCGGCGGCATCCGGTTCCAGCTCCAGGTCCACGCGTTGCCGAAGACCTTGCTCGGCGATCTCCACCGCGGACACCGAGCCGACCAGCAGTCCGCGAAAGCGCACATCGGCGCGCGCGGGCAGTCCGTCGCCGGTGCTCGTCATGAGGGCGGTCACCGCGACGGTGTCCTCGAAGTGTCCGCTGTATCGCAGCCCGAGCAACGCGACCACCCCGGACAGGCTCAGCGTCATCGCCACCCCGGCCGCGCCGAGTCGCCGACGCGACCAGCCGCGCCCACTGGGATCTGGATACATGTCGTTTCCCCTATCCCGAGATCCGGATACCGGAGTCGACGCCCCAGATAGCCAGTGTGAGAAGCAGATTCAGGAAGACGACGACGATGATCGTCACCTTGATGGCTCGCCCGGCCGCGACGCCGACGCCTTCCGGTCCGCCGGCGGCGATGTAGCCGAAGTAGCACTGGACGAACGTGGCGACGAGCACGAACGCGACCGCCTTGAGCACCGAGTAGACGATGTCACCCGGGTCGAGGAACTGGTGGAAGTAGTGGTCGTAGGTGCCGATGCCGTTGCCGCCGAGGAAGATCGCGGTGATCTTGGTGGTCAGGTACGCGGTGGCCATGCCGACGGCGTACAGCGGCAGAATCGCGACGGCGGCGGCCAGCATGCGAGTGGTGATCAGGTAGGGGAGGGGGCGGATGGCCATCGACTCGAGCGCGTCGATCTCCTCGGCGATCCGCATCGACCCGATCTGTGCGGTGAATCGGCAACCCGCCTGGGCGGCGAACGCGATGGTCGCCAGGAGCGGGGCCAGCTCCCTGGTGGTGGCAAAACCCGAGATCGCGCCGGTGAGCGGGCTCATCGTCAACAGATCGAGCGCGGTGTGCGATTCCATGCCGACGGTGACGCCCCCGAAACCGCACAGGATCACGATCACCCCGGCGGTGCCACCACCGACGACCAGTGCGCCGTTGCCCCAGGTGACATCGATGATCAACCGTGTGACTTCTCTTCGGTAGTGCCGCAGCACGAACGGAACGGCGAGCAGCGCTCGCACGAAGACGACGCCCTGGTGGCCCATCCGCACGTTCGCCTCGACGACCGGCGTTGTCGCTGTTCTCGCCGCCTGGAACGGACGCAGCAGGGGTGGCGTGTAATTCGACATCTCAGAGCACCTTGGACGGCAGCAGGGTGTTGTAGATCTGGGTGAGCGCGATATTGGCCGCGAAGAGCACGATCGCCGAACTGACCACCGCGGAGTTCACCGCGTCGGCGACCCCGCCGGGGCCGCCTTTGGTGTTCAGACCGCAATCACAGGCGATGATCGCGGTGAGCGCGCCGAACACCGCCGCCTTCACCAGCGCGACCAGCAGGTCGCTCGCGACGGCGAACGAGGCGAACGTACTGAGGTAGGAGCCGGGCGTGCCGTCCTGGACGAAGATGTCGAACAGGTAGCCGGTGGCGAAACCGATGAACACGACGAACCCGCACAACAGCATGCTCACCAGCACCGCCGCCAGCAGTCGTGGTGCTACGAGCCTGCGCACCGGGTCGACGCCCATCACCCGCATCGCGTCGATCTCCTCCCGGATCGTGCGGGATCCCAGATCCGCGCAGATCGAGGAGCCGACCGCACCCGCGATCATCAGCGAGGTGACAAGTGGGGCGCCCTGCCGAATGATGCCGAGGCCGTTGACGGCACCGATGAACGTGGTGGCCCCGACTTGGCTGACCAGGGCGCCGATCTGGATCGAGACGATCGCGGCGATGGGTATGGCAACCAGGAGTGTCGGAGTGGCTGAGACAGTTGCCATAAATGAGCTCTGCCGCAGGAATTCGGCCAGTGGAAAACGGCGATTGCCGAGCGCTCGGACCAGCTCTGCGATGGCTTGCCAGGCCATGCTGACCTGTCGTCCCGCGGTCTCTGTCGCGCGTCGCGGATGGTTGCGCCACCAGTCCAGGCAGAAGGAGACGATGAGGTCGAAATCAGTTGGTGTGCTGGTTGATGCAGTTTTCGAGCCCATCGCAACCGCCTCTGTGTGAATGCGGTGGTGGACTCGTGCGACCACTACCGGCGAGATTTCTACTTCGGTGTAGGTGTATTACTACGCGACCGTAGTTTTCTGTCTGGGACTGTAGCAAGAGGTGGTCGTGACTGTCGAGGAAATCGAGGCATCCCGGCTTCGCTCGGATGAGTGCGATGGTGCGGCGTACCGGGCAGCAGTAGGGCAACCCGCACGAGCAACGTGCCGGGGACGGCCGGTCAGCCGTGCCAGCGGCGGTAGACCTCGGCGGCGGCGGAGTGCAGGGGGACGGTGCCCGTGCCGATGAGGAAACGGCCGTCGAGGAATTGGGTGCCCGCAGCCTCGGCGGGGACCAGGGCATCGGCGTGCCAGAGGAGCAGTTCGACGATGGCGGCGGCTGTTTCGTCGGGCAGGGTCGCGGTGGCGAGAAGCAGGTTGGTGACGCCGATGGTGTGGACGGCGGGGCTGCCCGGGTAGGCGTCGGCGGGGATGGCGACGTGGTCGTAGACGGGGCCGTACTTTGCGCGCATAGGTGCGACCAGCGCGCCGAGGTCGAGCAGCCGCATCGGATCGGGCACAGTGAGGGCGGCGGTCGGTACGCCGCCTGCCCACAGCAAGGCGTCGATGGCGCCGTCGGTCAATGCCCGGGTGGCTTCGCGCAGGGGGCGATGTTCGATCACCACGTCGGCGGCCGGGTCGAGGCCTGCCGCGGTCAGAAGGCGCGCACCGGTCACCGCGGCACCCGAACCGGCCGCACCGAGGTTCACCCGTCGGCCACGCAGGTCGGCTACCTGTTCGATACCGCTGTCGGCACGGACCGCCAACTGCAGGTAGTTCTCGTACACGCGGCCCAACGCCACTACCCGGCCGCCGAAGTCGCCGACCGAATCCGCCAGCGCCAATGCGGTTTCGACCTCGCCGTCGGAGATCATCCGCAGATTCTGTTGGGAGCCCGCGGTTTCGACCGGCTCGATCCGGACGTGGTCTGTTTCGTTCGCGGCCGCGTCTGCCAGCAGCCGGGCGAAGGCGAAATAGAAGCCGCCGTCCTCGCCGGAGGCCAAGCGCACTGTCGACCGGTCGCCCGTGCCGCAGCCGAAGAGCGCCGCGGAGGCGAGCGCGGCCAGCGCGAGCATCCGACGACGCGTCATCGGCGCCGCGCCGCTCACCGGGTCACCGCCTGCATCGGACAGTGCCTGCTCAGCACCGCGCCGCTCATCGAAGTACCGCTGGTAGCCGGAGCGCCACGGCGAGGCCGTGTGGCCGCACCGCCTCCACCGCCAGTTCGCCACCGTGCGCTCTGGCCAATGCCTGCGCGATCGAGAGTCCGAGCCCGGTGCCGCCCGGGACAGCCGTGGTGCCGCGGAAGAAGCGGGTGGTGAGTTTGTCGAGTTCCTCCGGTGCGACACCGATCCCGTCGTCGGCGACCCGCACCGTAACCCAGCCCGGCTCGGCCTCGATGGTGACGCGGGTGTGCGCACCGGCACCCGCGTATCGGCGAGAATTGCTCAGCGCCACATCGAGAATCTGCGCCAGCGCCGCCGAGCTGATCGCCGCGGACACCGCCCCGCCGCCTAGTGCCGAAACCTGAGCGGTCCCACCGGACGCACCACTCGAATCCAGCGGCTGAACGCGAGGAGCCGACCGTGGGACCGCCGCCAACTGAACGCCCGCCTCCTGGAACGCCGATACCCACGCATCGATGCGGTCGGCGACGACCTGCGCCGGATCGCACTGTTCCTCCTCGGAAGCGGCGGTCCCGAACGACGCGGGTGCTTCCGCCACGGCCAGGTCCAGCAGATCATCCAGCAGCGCGGTCAACCGTTCCACCTCCGCGGTGGCGCCGCGAAAAGTCGCCGACGCAGTGTCGGGCACGGCGAACTCGAGTGAGTCCAGTCGAATCATCAAAGCAGCCAAGGGATTACGCATCGCGTGGGCGGTATCGGCGACGAGTTGACGTTGCGCGTCGGCGGAGTCGCCGACCGCGGTGGCCATGGCGTCGACGGACTCGGCCAGCGCGCGAACCTCGGGCGGGCCGCCGTAGTTCCTGGTGATCGGTGCGCGCCCGCGCGGCTTGGGCAGGGTGGCGGTGAGCTCGGCGACGGCGTCCGACATCGCGGCCAGCGGACGCAGCACCCAGCGGCTCAGAACGAGCGCCAACAGCATGAAGCCGATCATCGCGCCCAACCCGCCGACCGCGATCACAGCCCAGGTCCTGGCGATAGCGGCACGAGCCGCCGCGGTCGACGCCTCGATCACGACGGCGCCGTTCACCTGCACGCCGGTGCCGACGGGGCGCGCGACGAGCATGACCGGTGCGCTCCACGGCGTGAGCCGATCCTGGTGCTGGGGACGCTGGTTGCGCCGCGCCGCCGCCAGTGCCGCGCTGATGCGCGAATCGGTCACCACCACACCGGCATTCACGATCGGCGCGCCCCGCGCGTCGACGACGAGCACATTTTCGCCGTACAGCTCGTGATAGCGGTGCACCTCGTCGGCGAGCGCGCGCACCCCGTCGGGGGAACCGGCCCCGTCGGCGAGGGTGGCGAAACGGTCGGCGTCGCCGGAACGGCCGAGCACCAGCTGCTGGGTGCGGCTGGTGGCGGCGGTGAGTGACAGCGGCACCGCGAAGGCCAGCACCGCCAGCGCGGCGAACACGGTGAGGACGATCAGCAGTCGGCGGCGCACGCGCCTCCTCCGGTGATCACTGCCCCCACCGATACCCGTAGCCGCGAATGGTGGTGATCAGTCCCGGCCGGTTCAGTTTGGCGCGCAACCCGGTCATGTGGACGTCGAGGGAGCGGGAGACGGCGACGAACGCGTCGCCCCAGATGCGGTCCATCAGCTGCTGCCTGCTCACCGCCGCACCCGGTCGCTCCACGAGCGCCTCGACCAGCTCGAATTCCTTCTGGGTGAGCGAGACCGGGGTTCCGCCCACCTCGACCGTGCGGGCGCGCAGGTCGACGCGCACGTCCCCGGTGACGACCTCGGTTCTGCTCTGGTTGGCGACGGCGGCCGCCCGCCGCAGCACCGTCTCCAGCCGCGCCATCAGCTCCGCGATCCGCGGTGGTTTCACCACATAGTCGTCAGCCCCACCGCGCAGTCCGCGCACGATGGACCGTTCGTCGCTGCGGGCGGTCAGGATCAGCACCGGCACGGCGCTCACCTCGCGCAGTTGCCGAAGTACCTGCAGTCCGTCCGCGTCCGGCAGGCCGAGGTCGAGGAGGACGGCGTCGTAGTCGCGGTGGGCGATGAGCAGGTCGGCGCCGCGGCGCATGCGCTCGGCGCGGTAGCCGCGTGCGGTGAGCGCCTCCACCAGGGCGTCGCCCACTCCGTCGTCGTCTTCGACCACCGCAAGCCGCACGCGCCGATCCTCCCACAGGGCCTGGATCGGCGCGTGTACCGCACGGTCAGCCACGCACGGCGGCCATCGTCCGTTCCGGCTCCACCGGGTCGGCGTGGACCTCGCGTTCGGCTTCGATGGTCGACTCGGCCGAGGTCTCCCGCATGAAGTAGTACGTGAGCAGCGAGATCGCGATACACCCGGCGACGTAGAAGAAGTACAGCGACTCGAGGTCCGCCTTCTTCAGCGCCAACGCGACCATCTCGGCGGTGCCACCGAAGATGGCGACGGTCAGCGCGTACGGCAGGCCGACGCCGAGCGCGCGGATCTTGGTCGGGAACAGTTCGGCCTTCACGATCGAGTTGATCGAGGTGTAGCCGGTGACGATCACCAACGCGAGCATCATCAGGCCGAAGGCGGCCAGCGGGTTGGCGGTGTGGGCGAGTGCGGTCATGATCGGCACCGTCAGCAGGGTGCCCGCGACGCCGAAGAAGATGAGCAGCTTGCGGCGGCCGATGCGGTCGGACAGTCCGCCCGCGATCGGCTGCAGCACCACGAAGACCAGCAGTGCGACGAAGTTGATCCAGGCGACGGTGTCCTTGGAGATGCCCGAGGTGTTGATCATGAACTTCTGCATGTAGGTCGTGTAGGTGTAGAACGCCACGGTGCCACCCATGGTCAGGCCCACGACCAGCAGGCATTCGCGCGGGTACTGCAACAGCACCCGCAGCGAACCGCGCGAGCTGCTCGGGGCCGCGGCGGCGGTCTTCGTCGCGGCCTCGAACGACTCCGACTCGTCCATGCCGCGGCGCAGCAGCATCACCACGATGGCGCCGCCCGCGCCGATCAGGAACGGAATGCGCCAGCCCCAGCTGTACATCTGCTCGGCGGAGAGCACCTGCTGCAGCACGATCTGCACACCGAGCGCGGTGAGCTGGCCGGCGACCAGGGTCACGTACTGGAAGCTGGAGTAGAAGCCGCGCCGCCCCGGTGAGGCCACCTCGGACAGATACGTGGCGCTGGTGGCGTATTCGCCGCCGACGGAGAGTCCTTGCAGTAGCCGCGCCAGCAGCAACAGCACGGGCGCCGCGATGCCGATGGTCGCGAAGCCGGGGGTCACCGCGATCATCAGCGAACCGGCGGCCATCACGGTGACCGACAGGGTGAGCGCGGCGCGGCGACCGAACCGGTCGGCGTAGCGGCCCAGTGCCCACCCACCGATCGGGCGCATGATGAACCCGACCGCGAAAACCGCCGCTGTCGAGAGCAATTGGGCCGTCGGGTCGCCGTCGGGGAAGAACGCCTTCGCGAAGTACACGCTGAACGCGGCGTAGACGTACCAGTCGTACCACTCGACGAGATTGCCGATCGACCCGCGCAACACATTCGCGACGACCCGCTTCTCACCACCGACCTGTGTCGTTGTCACCTTGGACCTCCTCTTTCGGCGCGGCAGTGCGCCGTCGCAGACCACTGTGTCGGCTGTCACAGCCCCCACGGAAGCCACAACGGAGGTTCCTAACGTTCCCTTAGGACGATGCCCGCCCGGGTTCGGTCCGGACAGAAGGAAACGCCCCGAACCCGAAGGGTTCGAGGCGTTTCGTGTCAGGTGTCAGTGGCGGAAGGCGTCCTTGGCCTTCTCGCCCGCGTCCTTGAGGTTGGCCTTGGTCTGATCGGTTTTGCCCTCGTGCTCCAGGTAGCGGTCGTCGGTCGACTTGCCCGCCGCTTCCTTGGCCTTGCCGATGAGCTCCTCGGCCTTGTGCTTCGCCTTGTCCGCGAGACTCACAGTTCGTTCCTTCCAGACAGATCGCTCGGTCAGCGTCGGTGACCGTGGGCCGTCCGTTGGACCCACTGAGCGCATACCCCGGTTTCGGAAAGACAATCAGGCGCAACCATTTTCATTGGTGGGGCTGGTCACTCCGTGATCGCGGGTACCTGTTCGCCGGGATGGGGCGGGGGCGGTGGGGTGCCGTCGCCGAAGGGGCGGCCGCCCAGTTCCTCGCGGTGGTGCGGGGTGAGCCAGTTCGACAGGTCCGGACCCTTCGGGACGATGCCGGTGGGATTGATGTCGCGGTGCACCACGTAGTAGTGCTCCTTGATCTGGCCGAAGTCGATGGTGTCGCCGAAGCCGGGTGTCTGGAACAGGTCGCGGGCGTAGGCCCACAGCACCGGCCTCTCGCTGAGCTTGGTGCGGTTGCACTTGAAGTGCCCGTGATAGACCGGATCGAAGCGGGCCAGGGTGGTGAACAGTCGCACGTCGGCTTCGGTGATGGTGTCGCCGACGAGGTAGCGCTGGGTCCGCAACCGCTCGCTCACCCGGTCGAGTGCGGCGAAGAGCCGGTCGTAGGCCGCGTCGTAGGCGTCCTGCGCCCCGGCGAAACCGCAGCGGTACACGCCGTTGTTGATCTCGGTGAACACTTCTCGGTTGATCGCGTCGATCTCGTCGCGCAACGGTTCGGGATACAGCTGCGGCGCGCCCGGTCGGTGATAGGCGCTCCACTCGGTGGAGAAATCGAGAGTGATCTGGGCGTAGTCGTTGGTGACCACCTGCCCGGTCGCGATCTCGACCATCGCGGGCACGGTGATCCCACGCGGATAGTCCGGGAACCGGGCCAGGTAGGCGTCACGCAGGCGATGGATACCGAGCACCGGATCGACGCCGCCCGGGTCGAGGTCGAAGGTCCAGCTGAGTTTGTCGTGGGTCGGCCCGCACAGGCCGAGTGACAGCACCGGCTCGAGCCCGAGCAGGCGACGCACGATCAGGGTGCGGTTGGCCCACGGGCAGGCCCGGGCCGCGACCAAGCGGTAGCGGCCGGGCTCGACGGGGTAGCCGTCGCGGCCGTCGGCGGTGATGCGTGTGGTGATGTAGTTGGTGTCGCGGCGGAACTCGCCCTTCTCGACGTAGCTGCCCGCACCGGCGTCGGCATCGCTCATCGGGTCAGTGTCGCATATCGGACGGGCGAAACCGGTCACCTGCGGGCGGTGGTGGCTACCCTGGAAATCGAACCTGTTGTGGCGCAGTGACGCTCGCCGGCTTGTGTGGGAAAGGGGTCGGGGACATGATGTCCTAGCGAAAATCATTGTCAACAAACGTGGCTCGGATGGGGGCAGTGTGGAACCGGACCTGGTCTTGACGCCGCGAATCGGTGGGTCGCTTCGCGCGGTACTCGACACTCCCGGCAGGCTCGCGGAGCTGGTGGCCGCGCTCGGATCGCCACTGAATGTGGTTGTGCCACAACAACTGGAGGAGAACGCGGCGAGCTACCGCGCCGTGTACGGCGCGCACCGGCTGAGCGGGAACATCTTCTTCGCGCACAAGGCGAACCGGTCGAGCGCGATCGTCCGCGCGCTGGCGGCGGGGGAGTGCGGAATCGACGTGGCCTCGCTCGGGGAGCTGCGGCACGCGCTCGAGTGCGGATTCACCGGCGACCGCATCATGGCGACCGGTCCCAAGGACCGGGAATTCCTGTGGCTCGCCGCACGGGTCGGCGCGGTCGTCAACGCCGACTCCCGCGAGGAGCTCGCCGAGCTGGCCCGGCTGGTCACCGGTTCGGGGTTGCCGCGAACCCGAGTGATGATCCGGCTGTCGGCGTTCGACTCGCCCGGGGTGACCATTGCCAGCAGACGCAGCCGTTTCGGGCTGCACATCCGCGAACTGCCCTCGGCCCTCGACCTTCTCGACCGACATCGCGACGCCCTCGACCTGCGTGGCATGGCCTACCACCTCGACACCACCGGCCTCGACGAGAAGGCCCTGGCCCTGGAAGGGTGCCTGCTGGCGATGCGGGAAGCCCAGATCAGGGGATTCACCCCAACCGCGATCGATATCGGCGGCGGTTTCGGTGTGAGCTACCTGCGTGACCGTGCCGAATGGCACCGCTACACCACCGAACTCGGCAACGCGGTGCTCGGTACGCGCCCAGCCTTGACCTGGCATAGTCACGGTTACGGCCTGCGCGCAGAGGCGGGCACGCTACGCGGCACCCTCGGCCTCTATCCCGCCCATCGCGAACTCGCCGGTGCGGACTACCTGGACGAACTGCTGCGCCGCGAATCGCCCTCGCTGGGCCGAACATTGGCCACCCTGCTGCTGGAAAACCTCTACGACCTGCACATCGAGCCCGGTCGCTCGCTGACCGACCAATGCGGCCTCACCCTTGCCCTGGTCTCGGAGGTGCGCACCACCGAGGAGGGCGAAATTCTGGTCCGGGTTGCCGCGAATTCCCGTGACATCAGCGCCGAACACCATGCGGTGCTGATGGATCCGGTGCTGCTGCCCGAACGCGCCGGCGAGCCGGTCGGTGTGTACCTCACGGGCAATCTCTGTCTCGAAGAGGACTTCATCACCCGCCGCGAAGTCACCCTGGCGCGCACTCCGGTGCCGGGTGATCTGCTCGCGTTCGTGAACACGGCGGGCTACTTCATGGATTTCGCGGCCGATTCCGCGCTGATGCAACCGGTCGCCCGCACGATCGCGGTCCGCCCCGGCGCGGACGGGTGGACGTGGTGCCTGGATGAACAGTATTGGCCCGTGGAAGGGAACCGCGCATGAAGTACGACAGCATTCTCGACGTCATCGGGGACACACCGCTGGTCCGGATCGATCCGGCCGTACACGGGCTCACCAATATCGACCTCTACGCGAAGATGGAGATGCTCAACCCGTTCGGTTCGGTGAAGGACCGTCCGGCCTGGAACATGGTGCGCGACGGCCTGTCCCGAGCCGTGGAACAGGGTGACGCGGTGGTCGAGTTGTCCAGCGGCAACACCGCCAAGGCGCTGGCGGTGATCGCGGCGATGCACGGACTGCCGTTCAAGAGCGTCACCAACCGCATGAAGGTGCCCGAGATCAAAGAGCTGCTGCTGTTGCTCGGCGCCCGCATCGAGGAGCTGCCGGGCCAGACCGAATGCCTCGACCCGACCGACACCGAAGACCCGCTCAGCCGCATGTACCGGATGCTGTCCGAGGACGGCGGCGGCTACCTGCACACCGATCAGTACTTCAACACCCGCAACCTCGACGCGCACCGCACCGGGACCGCGCCGGAGATCATCAAGGACCTCGACGGCGCGGGCCCCGACATCTTCGTCGCCTGTATCGGCACCGCCGGCTCCTCGACGGGGGTGGCGGGTGTGCTGCGCGAACACAATCCGGCGGTATCGGTGATCGGGCTGGTCGCCGACAAGTCCGATTTCATCCCCGGCATCCGCAATATCGACGAAATCAACGAGGTCGGCCTGTTCGACCCGGACAACTACGACACCATCGACGCGGTGACCTCGCAGGAGGCGATCGAGGGCATGCTCACCCTCAACCGCCGCTGCGGGATCCTCGGCGGGCCGACGGCGGGCGCCGCCTACTTCGGGGCGCTGCGTCATCTGCGGACCGTCGACGCGGAGCTCACCGAGCGGCGCACCGCCGTGTTCATCGTGTGCGATCGGGTGGAGAGCTATCTCAGCTATGTGCGCAAGCGCAGGCCCGATCTGCTCGAGCAACCGGTGCGCCCGAATTCGGTGAGCACGGTGACCGACGCCGAGATCGCCGCCGTGGCGACCGTCGACGTGGACCAGGCGCGTGAGTGGATCGCCCGGGACCGGCCGGTGGTCGTCGACCTACGCGGTTCCTTCGCCTACGGCGCCGTCCACATCGAGGGGTCGATCAATATCGTCGACGAGCTGTTCGACGAACTCGTCCACGGCGGGCTGCCGTTCGGTGCGGGCACTCCGGTGCTGCTCGTGTGCCCGGTCGGTGAGAAGTCCGCGCGCTACGCGGCCCTGCTCACCCGGATGGGGCACCGGGACGCGCGGAGTCTGCGCGGCGGTGTCGTGGCCTGGCGCGACGCCGGCGCACCGCTGGTCAGGGACTGAGCCATGACCGACGACGTTCTCGACCGGCTGGCCGACTGGCAGGCCGGACTACGCGCACAGTTCCCGATTCTCACGCGCAATCCCGACGTGGCCTATCTCGACAGCGCGGCCACGACCCAGAAACCGGCCGCGGTGCTCGACGCGGTCACCGATTTCCTCACCACCGGCAATGCCAATGTCGGGCGCGGCTCGTATCCGTGGGCGACCGCGACGACCAGCCGCATCGAGCGTGCCCGCGATCGGGTCCGAATCGCCCTGGGCGACACCACGACCGGTTCCTCGGTGGAGTTCGTCGGCGGCACGAGTCACGGATTGCGGGCGGTGGCGCAGGACTGGTTGGCCGATCAGCTCCTCGACGGTGACGAGATCATCGTCCCCTTCGGTGACCACGAAGCCAATCTGCGTCCCTGGCTGGACATGCGAGACGACTTGGCGCGCGGTGGTATTCGCGTGCGCATCGTCGCGATGCCGGTCGATCCGGCCTCCGGTGACTACGACCACCGGGCCCTGCCGTCGGTGGTCACCGACCGCACCCGCTTCGTCGCCGTCACCCACGTGCATCACGTCTTCGGTGTCGACATGAACGTGCACCGGGTCCGCGAGGCGGTGGGACCCGACGTGCCGATCTGTCTCGACGCCGCGCAGAGCGTCGGGCACCGGCCGGTGTCGGTCGCCGACCTCGATGTGGATTTCGTGGTGTTCTCCGGGCACAAGATGCTGGCGCTGCCCGGCATCGGGGCGGTGTGGGCGCGCAATCGACGTGGCCCGCGCTTCGCGCTACGCGGGTGGGAGGGGACGCCGAACACGGCGGGCATCGTCAGCATGGCCGCCGCCTTCGACTGGCTCGATGCCGCCGGAACGGCCGAGATCGGCGCCTGGACAAGCGCTTTGACCCTGCGACTCACCGACGGGTTGGCCAGGCTGCCCGGAGTGCGGGTGCTCGGCTGTCAGGACAGTCTCACCGCCGAATCGACCGTGCAGCGGCGCGAGGCGCTGGTGACCTTCCGGCATCGCGCGGTGCGCTCCGACGATTTGGGCTTCGTGCTCGCCGACGAGGGGATCATGGTGCGCGCCGACGGGCACTGCCAGGCGGGCCGTGATTCCGACGACCACGCCGTGCGGGTGAGTGTGCACGTCTACAACACCCCCGGCGAGATCGACCGGGTGCTCGAGGTGGTGCGGCGGTGCGAGGGAATGAGCAGCTGAGCGGGTCCGGGCGGCGTGCGGCCCCGAAGGCGCTGCAGGGGTGAGCAGTTGAGCGGGGTCAGGCGGGGGTGCGGCCTCGGAAAGCGGTGCGCGCGCTGAGGAGGGCGATGTCGTCGCGGGTGCCCAGCCAGTGCTCGTCGTGCGGGTCGAGGAGTCGCTGCCAGACCGCCGTGTCGGCGTCATCGAGGTACGGTGCCGCCCGGCGCACCCGAGCGGCGAATTCGTCGAGCACGACCCGGCGGACTTCGGTGGACAGGGGAGCGGGCAGGTCGACCAGTGCCGTCGAGGCGGTGACGTCGAGGAGACCGGCGTCGGCGAGAATCGTGGTCCAGGCGCGGCGCGGCCGCACCGCTGCCGGGCGGTCGAAGAACCAGCGTGTGAACTGCTGATCGTGCGCCTGGTCGAGCCGGACCTCCAGGCCAGGCCTGCCGAATCCGATGTCCCACGGCAAGCAGCGGGTGGGCAGACCGCCCTCGGCGATGCCGAGGACGCCGCCGGGTCGGAGTAGCCCGGTGAGGGACCGGACGGCCGCGTCCCAGTCGTGCGCGTGGTGCACACACCAGGACGACCAGACCACGTCGGCCGGTTCGGGTAGTGGTGGTGCGCCGTCCTCGAGATCGTGCAATACCGCGCGGACCCGGTTGCTGACCCCGGCCGCGCGCGCGGCCTCGATGGTCAGCTCGAGCATGGCCGGATCGAGGTCCACCGCGTATACGCGCCCCGCCGCACCGACAGCCCGGGCCAACGCGACGGTCGACGTTCCCGCCCCCGGCCCCACATCGACGACAACCTGGCCCGGCGTGACCGCCAACGGCTCGAGCAACGCCAGCGTCGCGTCGAGGAATACGGCCTCGGCCGCGGCCGGTTCCCCGGTCGAGGTCCCGGTCCCCGCACGCCCCCCGCGGCGCTCATGAATGATCGTCATAGCGCACATGCTACTGAACATCATTTTCAACTCGAATGGGGACACGCCGATCGGGAATCGGCGGTGGCGGCAATCGGTGCTTGGCGATGAATCAACAACCCCTGCAACAGCTTCCACCGAGAAGCTGTCGGTACCCCGGCCTACTGTGCTCGGTATGGAGCTCCTGCCCGACACCCGCTTGACCGAGCTGTTCGCGCGGCTGCGCGCCGCCGATTTCCGTGACTGCACGCGCACCGACATCGAACGCGCCTGTCGCGCGATGGGCGGCACACTCGCGAGCGACGGCTCGGTCGACATTCCCGACATGCCCGCAGGCACCCATACCTTCGGCGACGACGATCCCTACGACGAGAACAAGCCGTGCCGACTGTTCTCCGTTCCCCTCGCGAAGATCGAGCCCGAACAGTTCCGCACCTACCTCGATCGCGCGGTGGCGGCGTGGGGTGAGCCCAGCTGGTACAGCGGCCTCTCGGAGGATCTCGACGTCGGCTGGATCTACGGGCCGACGCTGTACACCCTCGAACTGGCGACCGACGGAGACCTCGAGCTGGGTATCCGTTCGGTCGAGGTCGACGGGAACCGCCGATGGTGGAACTGGAAAACGCAATACCACTACCCGGAATTCCTCGACGAGGACGACTGGGTTCCCGCCGACGAGCACGACCTGGAGCACACCAGCGCCGACGACTACGAGGTCGACTACACGTGGTCCGCGGGATCGTCCGGTCGCGGGGCCGAAGTGTGGAGCGTGTACACCCTCGCGCACCTGCGTGGCCTGCTCACCGACCTCGTGACCAGCCTCCATCTCGCGATGCGCGCCCTCGGCCCGGGCCCGCAACCCCTGGTGCTCGACTTCTACGACCTCGAGCAGTCCCCGGATCGTCAGGTGCGATTCACCCTGTCTTCCAATGAGATCCGCGTATCCGCTGCGGTCACCGATGCCACGCGCCACCACCTGGCCGCCCTCGGCTTCACTGATCGCCCCGATGGCACCGCGCTGCGCTGCTGGTCCGACGTGTCAACCGATGCCCGCGCCGCCGCGACCGTCACCACGGTCCTGCTGGACCGGCTCGGCCTCGGCACCGAGTACCTCACCATGCGCGAATCGGGTGACCCACTGTCGATTCCGGGTTTCTCGGTCGACCTGGACGTGGACTTGGTCGATCCCGACGAGGACGAGGACGACGACGAAGAAGACGACTTCTAGCCCGCCACGGTTTCGTCCGTGCGTGTCATAGGAGGCGGTGCACGGCCTCGATGACGGCGCGGCGGCGGTCGTCGGTGGTCTCGGCTTCGGAAGCCGGCACGCCGGCGGCATTGCCCGGAGTCCAGGCGAGCGCGATGCTCAGGACCAGCGTCAGCAGTGTGGCGGGTGAGAAGCCGGAGCCGATGTTGTTCGCCTTCTGTACGGCGGCAAGCGCTTCCAGCTTCACCTCGCGCGCCGGCGTCGCGCCTGCGGGGTTCTGATCGCCGCGCTCGAGGCGGTGCCAGGTGGCGAGCCGGATGACTTCGGGATGGGCTCGGCAGTAGTCGAATAGTCGCCCGGCGTACTCGGGGAGGTCGTCCGCGGTGAAGGGAACCGAGTCGAGACCGTGGGTGACATGGGCATCGAAGACGGCGTCGAAGAGTTGATCTTTGCTGCAGAAATAGATGTAGATGAGGTTCTTGTTGGCTGCGGCGGCCTTGGCGATCCGGTCCACCCGGGCTCCGGCGATGCCATATGTCGCGAACTCCTCGGTGGCCGCCTGGAGGATGCGTGCCTTGGTGGCCTCGGCTCGGGACATGGGGTCATCGTAGTTCCGTGGATTATCGGCGGTGTCATCCGATTCCGAAGAAGACCAGGACCGCGTCGGAGGAAACCAGCAGCACGGTGCACCACACGGTGACTCCGGTCATCAGCCAGCCGATGAGTCGTCGGCGCGGGATTCCCAGCGCGGCACCGAGCATGGCCGAGCCCCAGGTGCCGAAAAGAGCGGGCCCGAGTATGCCGAAACCCGGGACGCCGAACCGGGCGAGGACGCGCCGTGCCCGCTGCCCCGCGGCGCCGGACAGCCGGCCCTCCGCCGCGAGCTCGCCGATGTCGATCGAAGCCCCTACTTGATTCCGTGTTGTCGAATTGCCCTGCAGCGCAGCTGATTTCCAGCGGACAGGCCACGTCTGCCAGGCCAGTCCGACGCGCTCCATGGCGACCACCGCGAAGACGACACAGCACGCCGCGCCCAGTATCACCGCCAACAGGGCGATCGGACCGGGCAAGGACAGCGAAAGACCGACGGGAATCGCGGGGGTGCCCAAGACGAACCCCGCGAGAAAAGCCCAAACGAATCGCACCACGCGGCTTCCTTCTGTTGCTGATCATCGAGCGGCTCGATGCCGCAAACTAACTAACTGGTTAGTATCTTGGCATGGATCACCTCGACACGATGCTCGACGACTTGTCCACCGGTAAATATCTGCTGCTCACCACATTTCGCCGCGACGGCACGCCGGTTCCCACGCCGGTCTGGGTGATGCGCGACGGGACGGCGCTGGCGGTATGGAGCGCGGCGGACACCGGAAAGGTGAAGCGAATCCGCAACAGCGGTCGGGTGACGGTCTGCTCCTGTGACTGGCGCGGCAAGCCGCTCGGCGTCCCCGTGCCCGGGTTCGCCGAGGTACTGACGCCCGGCGAAAGTGCGCACTTCACCGGTCTGATGAAGCGCAAGTACGGCCTGGTCGCTCGCATCGGGCTGGCGGGCAGCGCGCTGCGCGGTGGCTCCGAGCGCATGGCGGGCATCCGCATCCGGCTCGAGCGATGATCGGTGTGAATTCCGCGCGTCATCGACCGTGACGAGCAGTTCTACACTCGACCCCATGTCTGCCGACAACGACCCCACAGGCTCCTTCGACGCGGTGATCTCGGCCGCGGACGCGCCCGTCTGGATCGTCACCACCAGCGCGCACGGCCATCGCGCGGGCTGCCTCGTCGGGTTCGCCACGCAGGTGAGTATCGAGCCGCGTCGGTTCCTCGTCGGTTTGTCCAAGAGCAACCGCACCTACGAGACAGCCACCACCGCAACACATCTCGCCGTGCATCTGATCGCGGCGCGGCATTTCGAGGTGGCCGGGCTGTTCGCCACCACGACCGGGGACGACACCGACAAGTTCGCCAGATGTGACTGGCACACCGGTCCGCACGGGCTGCCGATCCTCACCAGTGCGGCCGGCTGGTTCGCGGGGGAGATCCTCGAGCGCATCGACCTCGGCGACCATCTCGGCGTGCTTCTCGCGCCCGTCGCGGCCGAAGCGCCGTCGACCGACCACGCGATCCTGCACCTGAGCGCGGTCGCCGAATTGAAGCCGGGTCACCCCGCCTGAACACGACAACGGCCCGGAACCGTGGTGGGTTCCGGGCCGTCGGCGGGGATCAGCGCAGGTCGAACCGGTCGTTGTCGACCACCTTGACCCAGGCGTCGACGAAGTCCCGCACGAACTTCTCGCCCGCGTCGCTCTGGGCGTACACCTCCGAGACCGCGCGCAGCACCGAATGCGAGCCGAACACGAGGTCGTTGGCCGTGGCCGTCCAGCGCTTGGCTCCGGTCTTGCGATCGAAGCCCTCGTAGACGTTCTCGCCCGACTCGGCCGGCTTCCACTCGGTGTTCTGGTCGAGCAGATTCACGAAGAAGTCGGTGGACAGCACCCCCGGGCGATCGGTGAACACACCGTGCGAGCTGCCACCGTGGTTGGCACCGAGCGCACGCAGGCCGCCGACCAGCACGGTCATCTGCGGTGCGGTCACATCGAGCATGTACGCGCGGTCGAGCAGCAGACGCTCGAGCGGCGCCTTCTCACCCGGACGCACGTAGTTGCGGAAACCGTCGGCGCGCGGCTCGAGCACGGCGAACGACTCGACGTCGGTGGACTCCTGGGTGGCGTCGGTGCGTCCCGGGTGGAACGGCACCGTCACCGTGTGACCGGCGTCCTGGGCGGCCTTCTCGACCGCCGCGGAACCCGCGAGGACGATCAGGTCGGCCAGCGAGATCTTCTTGCCACCGGTGGCCGAGGCGTTGAAGTCCTGCTGGATGCGCTCGAGCACCTCGAGCACCTTGGCCAGCTCGGCCGGCTCGTTGATCTCCCAGTCGCGCTGCGGTTCCAGCCGGATGCGGGCACCGTTGGCGCCGCCGCGCTTGTCGGTGCTGCGGAAGCTGGCCGCCGACGCCCACGCCGTCTTGACCAGCTGGGCGACGGTGAGACCGGAGTCGAGCACGGTGCGCTTGAGCGCCGCGACATCGTTGTCGTCGACCAGTTCGTGGTCGACGGCCGGGACCGGGTCCTGCCACAGCTGCGGCTCGGCCACCCACGGGCCGAGGTAGCGGCTCAGCGGACCCATGTCGCGGTGCAGCAGCTTGTACCAGGCCTTGGCGAAGGCCTCGGCCAGCTCCTCGGGATGATCGAGCCAGCGCCGGGTGATCTCACCGTAGATCGGGTCCTCGCGCAGGGCCAGGTCGGTGGTGAGCATCGTCGGCGTGCGGGCCGGACCGCCGAACGGATCGGGGATGAGTCCTTCGCCCGCACCGTCTTTCGGCTTCCACTGCCACGCGCCCGCGGGGCTCTTGGTGAGTTCCCATTCGAAGCCGTACAGATTCTTCAGGAAGCCGTTGCTCCACTGGGTGGGTGTCGCGGTCCAGACGACCTCGAGCCCACTGGTGATGGCGTCCTTGCCCTTGCCGGTACCGAAGGAACTCTTCCAGCCGAGACCCTGCTGCTCGATCGGGGCGGCCTCGGGCTCGGGTCCGACCAGGCTCGCGTCACCCGCGCCGTGGGTCTTGCCGAAGCTGTGCCCGCCGACGATCAGCGCCGCGGTCTCCTCGTCGTTCATGGCCATCCGGCCGAAGGTCTCGCGGATGTCGCGGGCCGCCGCTACCGGGTCGGGCCTGCCGTTGGGGCCTTCCGGATTGACGTAGATCAGGCCCATCTGCACCGCACCGAGCGGTCCGGAGAGCTCGCGGTCACCGCTGTAGCGCTCGTCGCCGAGCCAGGTGTCTTCCGGGCCCCAGAACATCTCTTCGGGCTCCCAGATGTCGGGGCGGCCGAAGCCGAAGCCGAAGGTCTGGAAGCCCATCGACTCCAGCGCGACATTGCCCGTGAACACCAGGAGGTCGGCCCAGGAGATCTTGTTGCCGTACTTCTGCTTCACCGGCCACAGCAGCCTGCGCGCCTTGTCGAGATTGGCGTTGTCGGGCCAGCTGTTGAGTGGGGCGAAGCGCTGGGCGCCCTGCCCGCCGCCGCCGCGGCCGTCGGCGATCCGGTAGGTACCGGCCGCATGCCAGCTCATCCGGATGAACAGGCCGCCGTAGTTGCCGTAGTCGGCGGGCCACCAGTCCTGGGAGTCGGTGAGGACCGCGGCGATGTCGGCCTTGAGCGCCTCGACGTCGAGCTGTGCGAATTCCTTCGCGTAGTCGAAGTCCTCGCCGAGCGGGTTGGACTTCGACGAGTGCGCGTGCAGGACCGAGACGTCGATCTGCTCGGGCCACCAGTCCTGATTGGTCAGCGGGCGATGCGCCTTGGGCTCGGGCGAGGGGATCGCGGGGTTCTCGCTCTCGCTGGTGCTCGAGGTCTCGGTGTCAGGAGCGGGTGGGCGGCTATCGGAGGTCACGATATTCCTTCCTGGACGGGTGGTGCGGACTACTCGTTAGGGGTGGACGGTGCGTGCGCGCAGTCGGGGCACAGGCCCCAGTAGATGACCTCGGCTTCATCGATGGCGAAGCCGTGGTCGTCGGCCGCGGTGAGACAGGGTGCTTCGCCGACCTGGCAGTCGACGTCGAAGATCGCGCCGCAGTCCCGGCAGATGAGGTGGTGATGGTTGTCACCGACGCGCGACTCGTATCGGGCGACCAGGCCGCGTGGCTGGATGCAGCGCAGCAGGCCGGCGCCGGTCAGGGTGCGCAGCGAGTCGTAGACCGCCTGGTGGGACACACCGGGCAGTCGCGAGCGGACCGCCCGGATCACCGAATCGGTATCGGCGTGCGGGTGTTCGTGCACAGCGCCGAGCACCGCGACACGCGGAGCTGTGACGCGCAGTGAAACTCCCCGCAGCATCTGCTGGAATTCCTGGTCCGTCGGCACGCCACGAGTCTTCCCCGTTTTCTTGAATCAGTCAAGTATTTGTTCCGGGTCAGGTTCGTGAGAACACCGCGACGAGGAAGTCGGAGTCGTCGCGGAAGGGGCGCAGGTCCCAGGTGGACAGCATGAGATCGGTTGTGAGACCGGCTTTTTCGGTGTCGTCGAGGAAATCGGCGAACTCGTAACCGCGCTCGGCGCCGAAGCCGGTGATCAGGCGGCCCGCGGGTGCGAGATGGCGGGCGAAGCCCTCGAGCACCGCGATCCGGGTGGATGGCGCGAGGAAGGTGAGCACATTGCCCGCGCACACGATGGCGTCGAAATCGCGGGTGGGCAGATCCAGTTCGGCGAGGTCGCCGACGAGCCAGGTGGGGCCGGGGTGATCGGCGCGCGCGGCGTCGATGAGCACCGGGTCCACATCGACACCGACCACGGTGTGCCCCGCGTCGTACAGGTAGCCGCCGATCCGGCCGGGTCCGCACCCCGCGTCGAGCACGCGCGCGCCACGTCCGAGCATGGCGTCGACCAGCCGCGCCTCACCGACGATGTCGGTGCCCTCGGCCGCGAGGGTGCGGAATCGTTGCACGTACCTCGCCGAATGCGACGGGTCGGCGGCGACGATCTCCTCCCACTGACTGGGCGTGCGGTCCTTCGATGCGCTCATGATCGACTCCTCCTGCGGCCGACCCTAGCGCGATTCACGGACTAGGCGCGGAGATCTCCGGGAAATGGCCGGCTGGTGAGGCTGTGATAGAGCACGCTCAGGTCGAGGGCGTCTCCGGCGGCGGTTTTGGGCTCGGCGGCTCGATCGACCTGGCGGTGCAGCGCTTCCATCTTCTCGTCGAGCTGGGTGGCCGCCTCGGCTGCCTGGGCGAGGTCGCTGCGCAGGTTCGGCGGCACCTCACCCCGGTATTTGTAATAGATCTTGTGCTCGAGGCTGGCCCAGAAATCCATGGCGATGGTCCGGATCTGGATCTCCACCGGGACCCGCTGGGTGTGCCCGGCGCGAAACACCGGGATCGACACGATCAGGTGCAGGCTCTGGTACCCGTTGGGCTTGCGGTGGGTGATGTAGTCGCGCTCCTCGAGCACGGTGATGTCGGCCTGGCTGACCAGCAGGTCCCGGATTGTGGCGATATCGGAGATGAAGCTGCACACCACCCGCACACCGGCGATGTCGAGCACGTTCTCGCGGATGGCGGCCAGGTTCATCTCGTAGTTCTTGCGGCGCACCTTCTCGAGCACGCTCTCGGGCGACTTCAGCCGCGAGCCGACGTGCTCGATGGGGTTGTAGGCGTGGGTGTTGTTGAAGTCCTCACGCAGGATGTTGATCTTGGTGGTGACCTCGTCGATGGCGAACTTGTACCCGAGCATGAAGTCGACGAACTGGTCGCGCAGCGCGCGCACGTCGTCGACATCGACCAGTTGCCCGTTGGATGCCGAGCCGGTGTCGGGTTGCCAGGGTTTCACCCCGACCATTGTGCCCGTTACGTCGCCGACGGCCCCGCGGGGGCGTCAGAGCCCCGGTTCGTCCTCGTCGAGCAGATGGTGGTTGAGCTGGGCGAATCCCCACGCTGCCAGGGCGGTGAAGCAGGCGATGTAGAGCAGGTAGGCGGTGAGGACGAGCACGATGCCGTAGTCGTGCATCCAGTGCCCCAGGGGGAACACCGCGAGTGTGCCGAGGCCGAGCATCACCACCGAGGTGCCGAGGGCGGGCAGCGCGAGAGGGGTGAGGTCGGTGCGTTTCGGTTCCGGCGCGGGAGTGGGTTCCGGGCGAGCGATCTCGGGGCAGCGGTCGGGTTGTGCATCGGTGATCATCGAGAATTCCTCGCGTTCGGGCTCGAAATATCAACGGGGGCAGCGGGAGTGGGGCGTCGGCGGTGACGCGCGAGGATCGCCACCCGCCGATGGGCGGTGACCCGTCATGTATTCGGTCCTGCGGGCGGATGGGATGGGACCGATCTGCGTGTCGCAATTTTCCAGCTAAATCGTGTCACTGAGCATGGAAGCGGTGGTCTCGTGGCATGGAGTGAGCTTCAGCGCTCGTCGGCACCACCGCGCCAGCTATGTTTTGGCACACCGGTACCGTTTGCGGCGCGGTCGGCGGGGTAGGGCCACGGCATGACCGAACCAGACGACACCTACGACCCGCCCCAGGACACCGGCGCACCCGACTCGGTCGAAACCGATCCGGCCGCGCTCAACAGCAGCGAGGACCTCGATGAGGACCGCCTGCGCGAAGACCCGCTGGAAGCCGGTATGGACCCGCCCGAGCACTGGACCGGCGTCACGAAATACGGGATGACCCCGGCCGAAGAAGCCACCCCACGTGGGCTGGACGAACGCCTGGCCGAGGAGGAACCCGATGTGGTTCCCGGTTCCGCGCCGCAGGCGGCCGGGTCGTCCTCGGTCGAACTCGATCAGGACGGCAACGAGGTCGCTCCGCGGGTCGGCTACGAAGAGGAACTCGGCATCGCCGCCGACGTGGCCGGTGGTTCCGTGCCCGACGAGATCCGCAGGCCGGAACCGCCGGAGTGATTCGGGTCGCTCAGCTGCCCGCGTATTTCGCGGCGTAGAGAGCCTGATCGGCGCGGGTGAGCAGGTGGTCGGGCCCTTGGCCCGCCAGCGTGACGAGGACCGCGCCGATGCTCACCGTCACGTCGATGCTCACGGTGTCGACGTCGACCGGGATGCTGAGCGCCTTGTGCAGCGCGGCGACCAGCCGGTCGAGCAGGTCCTGGTCGGCCGGGGGTTCGGCGAGGACGACGAACTCGTCGCCGCCGGTACGCGCCAGCACGCACCCGTTCGCGGCGGCCGCCGACTCCAGCCTGTGCGACACCGCGGCGAGCAATTTGTCGCCGACGATGTGGCCGAACGAGTCGTTGACCTCTTTGAAGTTGTCCAGATCCAGCGCGCACACCCCGGCCCTCGCCTCCGGGTCCGCCTCATCGATGACGGTGTGCAGCCGGTCGAGCAGGTACCGCCGGTTGGGCAGGGCGGTGAGCGGGTCGTGCATCGCCTGCCACTGCAATTGCTCTGTGGTCGTGCGTCTTTCGGTGATGTCCTCGCCGAAGCCGAGCAGGTATCGGCGTTCGCCGTCGGCCGAAGTGCAGCGGGTGACGGTCCAGGAGGTCCACACCATCGATCCGTCCTGGCGGGGGAAGCGGCCTTCGATCTGGATGCTGCCGGTGGCCGAGTAGTCGAGGGCGCGCATCACCCGCTCGCGCACCTCGGTCTGCCGGTCGGCCGGGAACATGGTGAAACCGGTCGTGCTGCGCAGCTCGGCGAGGTCGCGGCCGATGAGCCGTTCGAAGGCCGGATTCGCGTCGAGGATTATGCCGTTCTCGTCGCCGATGGAGATGCCGATCGAGGAGTGGTGGAAGGCGATCTCATAGCCCTCGGCATGGGGTGGCCCGGCGCACAGGGCGCGCGCGAAGCCGGTGCCGAATCCGCCGAGCAATGCATCGCCTGCTGCGAGATCGAGCGGTCTCGCCGAATCGGCCACCGCGCGTAGTACCGGAACCGACGCAGCGATGACGGCCGGGTCGGTGAGGCCGAGATCGGCTATCGCTCGCGCGGCTCGTTCGCCGGCCTCGAACGCGGACTCGGGTGGTGCTTGGCCGAGCTCGGCAACTACGCGGCGGAGCTGTTCGACGAGCGAATTCCGCGAGATCGGACCGAGCTCGGCCAGGCGCCGAGCCCACTCGTCTGCGTGGTCGTCGAGGTTCATAGCGAAGCCGGTTCCAGGTGTGCGGCGTCCTTGCCGAGGCCGATGCGGTCGGTGGTGATCATGCCACGTCGGGGCCGGACAGCGGCCGCTCGGCCGCACCGATTCGGTGCCGCGAGGGTCAGGCGGGCTCAGCTGTCGAAGTGAACATCCAGCAATCTCTCGCTCGCGCGCAAATGCTCGGCCATGGTGACGAGCAGGTCGATCGAGTCGCGGGACAGGCCGATCGTCTGCACGAGGAACAGGCGTGGCCGGTCGAGCTGCAGGCGCGCGAGCAGGGTGCTGTCGTCGACGTGCGGCTCGTTCAGGTCGCGGACGAAGAAGTAGTCAGGTTCCACGTGGAAGTAATCGGCGAGTGCGGCAACGGTTCTCCACGAAGGGTTGCTGCGGCCGCCCGACCGCAGCTGGGACAGATACGGTGCCGAAATGCGATGCCCCGCCGCCTGCAACGAGCGTGCGACCTGGCGGTTGGTGCACCGGTCCGCGACCTGCTCGGGTGGATTGCGGAAGAGCTCGTTGAGGCGGGTAGCGAAGTGCGACACGGCGATTCCTCGACATCAGGTTGGTCAGAAGACCATCTTGTGCCGCTCGCTGTGTCGCTGGCAATAGTGCCAGCTAACTTGTGGCTTCCATCACGAAATTCGGCCGGGCCGTTTGTTCCACGGCGAAATGCGGTGGCCTGCCCTCAGTAGGCGAGAGGGTAGTCGTCGTCCGGCATCGGAGTGATCCACGACTGGTCGAATACGTCGGCCGGGTTCGCGGAATCCCAGGCGGCGCGGGCGAATTCGCTCGCGGGTGTGAGCGCGTCCAGATCGAGGCCCACTTCGCGGTCGGCGTCGTCGGCCACCGCGAGCTGTTCGGCGAAGTCGGCGTCATCGCGGGTAGGGAGCATTCTCGACCTCCAGATGCGGATTCGGCGGGGTGGGCCGGCTGCCGGACCGGCCCACCCCGAGGTGGAAGAGCGACGTGACATTCGAGGTGTTCTCGCCGTTGCGGCGGGGG
Source organism: Nocardia sp. NPDC003979 (assembly GCF_053605015.1). Classification (NCBI taxonomy): domain Bacteria; kingdom Bacillati; phylum Actinomycetota; class Actinomycetes; order Mycobacteriales; family Nocardiaceae; genus Nocardia; species Nocardia sp. NPDC003979. Next base: position 195,604 of record NZ_JBSGIJ010000010.1, on the reverse strand, counting down.
TCCGCGCTGGGTAGGCGGACCCGGCAGCGGGGTCATGACGCGCCTCCTCGCAGAGAAGCGTCCGGACGGGTCAGGCGTTGATGGCCTGGCGCTGGTGTCCGTTGGAGTGTGCGATCTCGATCTTGCGCGGCTTGGCCTTCTCGGCCACCGGGATCGTCAGGCGCAGCACGCCGTCGGCGTATTCGGCGCGGACGTTGTCGGTGTCGAGGCCCTCGCCGAGGAACAGCTGACGGCTGAACACCCCGCGCGGGCGTTCCGCGGCGATCATCTCGCGGCTCGAGTCGAGTTCGGGTCGCGATGCTCGCACGGTGACAACGTTGCGTTCGATATCCAGGTCGAGCGAGCTCGGGTCGATACCCGGCAGGTCGAATTCGACGACGAACTCGTCGCCCTCACGCCAGGCGTCCATCGGCATCACCGTCGGCCGGGCCGCAGTGCCGAGCACCTGCTGCGTGAAACGGTCCAGATCGCGGAAAGGATCGGTACGCATCAGCATGGTCGCCACCTCCAACTCACTCCATTCTCTCTCGTAGGTCAGGTAACCTGTGCCATGTGGCATAGATTTGTTTTAGCACTCTCGGCACGAGAGTGCAAGAGAGGAGTGAGATGTCGCTGGACCCGCACGCGGGATCCCCGCTACCCGACCCGGCGCAGGCCGTGTACGGGATCTCGGTGACAGCAGAACTGACGGGGGTCGGCGTGCAGACGCTGAGGCTCTACGAGCGGCACGGGCTGCTCACCCCGGCGCGTAGCGACGGCGGTACGCGTCGCTACAGCAGCAACGACCTGGCGCGGCTGCAGCGCATCGTCGCGCTCGCCGCCGCGGGGGTGAACCTCGCGGGGATCGGCCGCATCCTCGAACTCGAGGACGCCAATGCTGTTCTGCACGCTCGTCTGCGTGGCGAACTGCCTCCGGATTAGCGCCGACCTGGTGGTCTGTTCCTGTGGGTGAGCATGGGGTCGTGCGGGAAGTGTCGTGAATCTTCCAATGACTTCGATTAACGGTTTTTCCGGGTGAGGGTGAGTCCTAGGTTTCAGGGCGGCTGTCCGGCCGAATTTCGCCTGCGAAAGACCGAGTGTGCGTGTGACGAGTTGGGTGCCGATCCTGCGATCGGTGCTGGTGATCGCCCTGATGACCGGGGCCGTCATCGCCCTGCGCGGTCGGGTTCCCGGAATCGTCCCGGCGGCGGGGGAGCGGCCCTCGGCGCTGACGGTCGCGGTGATGCCGGTGCTGTTGCTCGTCTCGGTGGTCATTCTGGCGGCCGGGGTCCTGATCAGCCAGCACCGCTTGCCGTTGGCGATGCCGCGGATCGAGACCGCCGGTGGTGGGCTGCCACGGCTGCGGGTCGGACGGCTGTCGGTGCTTGTCCCGGTCGCTGTCGGCGCCGCGGCGCTGGTGTTCGCCGGTGGGATCGTCGCCCTGTTCCTGCTGCCCGGCGCGAAAACCGAGCAGACGCCGCCCGAGGACGCGCCGATAGGCGACCGCCCGACCTCACTCGATGCCGCTGCTCCCGAATCACCCTTCAGCACACCGGATCTGAGTGGTCTCACCCTCGTCGTCGCGACCGCACTCGCCCTGCTGCTTGTGGCGATCGCGATGGTCGGTCTGGCCGCGGCGTTCGGTTCCGCACGTCGCGTCCCCGACCACGTCCCACCGCCCGACACCGAACTGCCCGCGCCCGAAGTGGATTCACTCACCCGGGCCGCCGAAATGGGTCTGGCCGCGATGATCGCCCCCGGCCAGGACACCCGCGAGGCCATCATCGCCTGCTACGCCGCCATGGAAAGCGGCCTGTCCGCCGACCGCGCCGCCGCCCCCCTCATCTCCGACACCCCCAACGAGGTCCTGGCCCGCGCCTTCACCACCGGCGTCCTGCAGGACTCCTCCGCCCACGAACTCGTCACCCTCTTCGAGGAAGCCAGATTCAGCCCGCACGACATGCTCGGCTGGCAGCGCATTCGCGCCGAACAATCCCTGCGCGCCGTCCTCGCCGACCTCCAACGCCGCACCGCCGAACTCGTCGCCTAGCGCCCGGCGAGGTGGGGGCGCGCCGCGTCTTTGCTACGGTGGCGATGTGTGCTGGAGCACACCTGTTCGGTTAGCAGCTGGTGGCGGGCCCGTGAGGGCGTGCCGCGGTGGTCGGTGGTGAGGTCGGTGTCCCACGACGAGAGGCCGTTCGATGCGTGCGCAGATCAGTTTGACCGTGGACGGGCATACGCGGGAGGTCGGTGTCGATACGCGGGCCACGTTGCTCGACGTCCTGCGTGAACAGCTCGGTGTGACCTCTCCGAAGAAGGGGTGTGATCACGGGCAGTGCGGGTCGTGCACGGTGTTGCTCGACGGGCGTCGCGCCACGCTGTGTCTTGCGCTGGCCGTCGCGCACGACGGGGCGACCATCGTGACCGCCGACGGGCTCGCCGACGGTGACGACCTGCATCCGGTGCAGCAGGCCTTTCTCGAGCACGACGGTTTCCAGTGCGGTTACTGCACACCGGGCCAGATCTGCTCGGCTGTCGGCATGCTCGAGGAGGTGAAGGCGGGCGCACCGAGTCATGTCACCGCCGACCTCACCGGTTCGGTCGAGCTCACCGACGACGAGATCCGGGAACGGATGAGCGGCAACCTGTGCCGCTGCGGCGCCTATCCGCATATCGTCGCCGCGATCGCGGAGGCCGCCCGGTGAGGGACTTCGGCTACGAACGTGCGATCGGGCCCGAGCAGGCGGTGGCGACGATGCTTGCCGAGCCCGACGCCGTATTCCTCGGTGCCGGAACCAATCTCGTCGATCACCTCAAGCTCGGTATCACCGCACCCGGCCTGCTCGTCGACGTGAGCCGGCTGCCGTTCGACGACATCACCGAACGCCCGGACGGTGGCGTGCGGGTCGGGGCGACGGTGCGCAACGCGGACCTCGCGGCGCACCCGGTCATCCGCGCCCGCTACCCGATGCTCTCGGCCGCGTTGCTCGCCGGCGCGTCACCCCAGCTGCGCAATCTGGCCACCACCGCGGGCAACCTGCTGCAGCGCACCCGCTGCCCGTACTTCCAGGACGTGACAACGCCGTGCAACAAGCGCACGCCCGGCAGCGGTTGTTCGGCGATCGGCGGATACGACCGCGACCAAGCCGTCCTCGGCGCCTCGGACCAGTGCATCGCCACCCACCCCTCCGACATGGCGGTGGCCATGACCGCGCTGGACGCGACGGTCCGCGTGCTCGGCGCCGACGGCGAACGCGAGATCCCGCAGGTCGATCTGCACCGGTTGCCCGGCACCGAACCCGAACGCGACACCGTCCTGGCCCACGGCGACCTCATCACCGCCGTCGACCTGCCCGCCCTGGACTGGGCCGCCAACTCCACCTACCGCAAGGTGCGTGATCGGGCCTCATACGCCTTTGCACTGGTTTCCGTCGCCGCGGCCGTCGATATCGCCGACGGGCAGATCCGCGATTGCCGCATCGCGTTCGGCGGTGTCGCGCACAAACCCTGGCGCGCCCACGCCGCCGAAGCCGCGCTGCGCGGTCGCCCCGCCACCGAGACGAGCTTCGCCGAGGCCGCCGACGCCGAACTCGCCGCCGCACGCCCACAACAGCACAACGCCTTCAAGATCCCACTGGCACGCAGAGTCCTCGTCGCGACCTTGCGCGACCTGACCGAGCAGGGGGCGCGATGACACCCGCGATCGGCAGTTCGCCCACCCGTGTCGACGGGTCGGCCAAGCTACGCGGCCGGGCACCGTACGCGATGGAACACCCGCTCCGGGATGCCTTGCACGCCTTCCCGATTCAGGCGACCATCGCACGCGGCCGGATCGGCGCGATCGATACCCGCGAGGCCGAGACGATGGACGGTGTCGTCGCGGTACTCACCCATCTCAACGCCCCACGGCTGGCCGCCGACGACGACAACGAACTGTTCATCCTGCAGAACGACGAGGTCGCCTTCCGCGGCCAGCTGATCGGGGTGGTAGTCGCCACCAGCCCCGAGGTGGCGCGCGAGGCGGCCACACGGGTCCGGGTGAGCTACGACGAGAGCTCCGCCGACGTGGTCTTCGACGCCGACCGCGACGACCTGTACGCACCCGAGGACGTGAGCGGCGGCTTCGCCACCGACACCGCCATCGGCGATGTCGAGAAGGCACTCGATCTGGCCCCGGTGACCGTCGACCAGACCTACACCACCGCGATGGTGCACAACAATCCGATGGAACCGCACGCCACCATCGCACACTGGACCGAGGACGGTCTGGTCCTCTACGACTCCACCCAGGGCCCGCACGTGGTGCGCTCGACGCTGGCGCCGCTGTTCGGGCTGGAACCCGAACAGGTGCATGTCATCGCACCGTACGTCGGTGGTGGATTCGGGTCGAAGGGTGAACCGCACGCCAATATCGTGCTCGCGGCCATGGCGGCGCGGTTCACCGGCGGCAAACCGCTGAAACTGGCACTCACCCGCCAGCAGTTGTTCTCCCTGGCCGGTTACCGCACGCCGAGTGTGCAGCGGGTCCGGCTCGGCGCCCATCACGACGGTACCTTGACGGCTTTGAGTCATGATGTGGTCCAACAGGTTTCGAAGGTGAAGGAATTCGCCGAGCAGACGGCGATCGTGTCGCGGGTGATGTACGCGTCCGGTACCCGCGCCACCACCCACCGCTTCGCGGCGCTGGACGTGCCGGTGTCGTCCTGGATGCGGGCGCCGGGGCACTGTCCCGGGATGTACGCGGCCGAAACGGCGATGGACGAGCTGGCCGTCGAACTCGGCATGGACCCGATCGCGCTGCGCATCCACAACGAACCCGAGGTCGATCCGGAATCAGGGCGCCCGTTCTCCAGTCGTGGGCTGGTCGAGTGCCTGCGTACCGGGGCACGGCGGTTCGGCTGGGCCGACCGCGATCCGGAGCCGAGATCGCGCCGGGACGGACGGTGGCTGGTCGGCTCGGGGGTCGCTGCGGCCACCTACCCGGCCGATGTGAATCCGGGCAACAGCGCCCGGGTGCGTTTCACCGGCGGACGCTACGAGGTGGCCATCGACGCCATGGACATCGGCACCGGCACCTGGACCACACTCGGCCAGATCGCCGCCGACGCCCTCGGTGTCGCCGGCGACCGCATCGACCTGCGCATCGGCGATTCCCGGCTGCCCGCCGGAACCGTCGCGGGTGGTTCGAGCGGGATGGCGTCGTGGGGATCGGCGGTGGTCGCCGCTGCCGAGGACTTCCGCCGCCGCTACGGCGACGACCCGGCCGACGGTGCCGAGACGACCGTGGAAACGTCGAAAGATCCGGCGCGGGAGAACTTCTCGACCCACGCCTTCGGCGCGCATTTCGTCGAGGTGCGGGTCGATACCGACACCGCCGAGATCCGGGTGCCCCGGGTGGTGAGCGTGTTCGGCGCGGGCCGCATCATCAACCCGCGCACCGCCCGCTCGCAGTTCATCGGTGGCATCACCATGGGCATCGGCATGGCCCTGCACGAGGAGAGCGTCTTCGACACCCGCTTCGGCCAGGTCGTCAACCACGACCTGGCCGGCTACCACATTCCCGTCAACGCCGACATCGGCGAGATCGACGTCAGCTGGATCGATGAACACGACCCGCACGTGAATCCCATGGGCGCCAAGGGAATCGGTGAGATCGGCATCGTCGGCTCGGCGGCGGCCGTCGGCAACGCGATCTACCACGCCACCGGAGTCCGCGTCCGCCATGTTCCCATCCACCTCGAGGACCTCCTCGACGTCGTCTGAGCCCATCGCCTAGATTCGCCGGATGACCTCCACCGCCCTGTACTGCGGCACGCGCTGGGACGAGCAGGGTCGATGGTGTTACGAATTGCTGCGCGCGGACGGCACCGTCGACCTGCTGCCCGGTCTCGGCACCCGGCTCGCGTTCCGGGTCACCGAGGGCCGCTACTGCCTCGGCTACCGCGCGTTCGGCGGCGAACCCGGGCGCCGGACCTGCCCGCACGAGGCGCGGATCGACACCGGTCACCAGTGCGAACGGTGCCGGATCCGGGAGGGGTGGTCGGTGGTGCACAGTCATCGCGGCCCCCTCGCCACCCTGCCCGAACAGGTGCGCGATTACATGGCCCGCCCGCACCACCTCTACATCGCGTACTTCGGTGACGGGATGGCCAAGGTCGGGACGGCCTCGGCGATGCGCAGGCACCGCAGGCTGTTCGAACAGGGTGCGCTGGCCGCCCGCTTCATCACCGATTCGCCCGACGGGTTGCATGTGCGCGAACTCGAACGGGTGGTGACCGAGCGGGCCGGGCTGCGCCAATCGGTGCCCGGCGTCACCAAGACGCGGATCCTCACCCGCCCCCTGCGGCCGTGGTCGGCGGTGGAAGAAGGCGTAGCCGAGGCGGCCGCGCACGCGGCGAGCGCCCTGCCCGACGACATCGTCCGCACCGATATCGCGTGGTCGGGCGGTCGCGACTTCTACGCGACCATCCAGGCCAGCGGCCGATTCCCGGATCCCATCGAAATCACGGCCACCGCAGGCGAATACGTGTTCGACGCGGTGGCCGCCCACGGCCACACCCTGGCCTGCCGTGATCCGGCGGGAGCCGCTGAACTGGTGTTGGTCAACGACTCCCGCCTCGTCGGTCGCCGAATCGAACTCGATGCGGCGATCAGCGTCACCCCGGAACCGGCGCAGACCAGCCTGTTCTGAGGTGCCGGATCAGGCGGGCACGGGAGTCCACTGCTCGGCCGGCGGGCGGCCGGGCAGCGGCTTGCCGATGAGCGCGAGCGGGACGAAGAAGTTCACCTGCCCGATCGCCATGGCGAGGGTGGCCAGAGCCGTCTCGTCGTAATACTTCGCGGCGGCGTCGTAGAGCTCGGCGGTGACCCGTTCGCCGTTCGCGGCCGGAAGCAGGACGGCCTCGGTGAGCGCGAGCGCTACGCGTTCGGGCTCGGTGAACGACGGTGCGTCACGCCAGGTGGCGACCGCGGCGATGCGGTCCTCGGATTCCCCTGCGGCGCGCAGGTTTCCGGTGTGCAGGGCCGTCAGATAGGTGCTGCCGACGATCTGACCCGCGCGCAATTGGATCAGGCTGATGGTCGAGCGGGGGATCGCCCCGTTGCCGACGGCTTTGAACAGTGCGGCGCCGACCTCTGCGAGGGCGGGGACGAGCTGCTGGGGGTTGGGCAGGCGGGAACGGTCGGACATGATGATTTCCTTTCCGGTGGTGTGATTGTCAGGCGATGCGGGTTCGGGAGCCGGTGAGAGAACGCAGGGCCGCGGTGGTGGATCCACCGGTGGGCAGCCAGGCGCGGGCGGCGAAGGTGGCGGCGGTGAAGAACAGGGGCACGGCCCATTTGTCGGGGCCGTCGCCGACGGCCAGGTGGGACGCCGCCGCACCGCCGTAGACGAAGACCAGCCCGGCGTAGGCCCATTCCTTCGTACGCGGGTGGCCGGGCGTGAGAATGGTGGCCAGCGCGGCCGTTTTCGCGACACCGAGGACGGTGGCGAAGTACATCGGGTAGCCGAGGTGGTCGAAGGATTCGCGGACGTAGGAGATCCGGGCGAGATCCCAGTAGGCGCCGACGGCGGTTTCGGCGAGGACTGCGGCAACGGGCACCCAGCGCGCGAATTTCGCGACGCGGGTCAGGCGAGTAGTCATGAGTGAGTTCTCCTGTGTGGGAAGGGAATCGGTCAGGCGGCGGCCGCGACGTGGGTCGCGGCCCGGTGGAGGACGGCGGCGAGCCGGGCGTTCTCGGGGGCGTTGAAGGCGAAGGCGGCGCGACGGCGGGTGTAGCCGTAGGTCAGGCCGCTGTGCGGGTCGGCGAACCCGTCCGATCCGGCGGAACCGGTGTGCCCGATGGCGTAGGCGCCGAGGAACGGAGTGAGCAGGCTCTTGGCTTCGAAGCCGAGCGCATACGGTGCGCTGTCACCGCGCACCAGGTCGCGACCACCGGAGTGGACGGTGGACACCGTCGCGATGGTCTCCAGCGACAGCAGTGGTTCGCGTCCGTCGATCCCGGTGGTAGCCGCCGCGTACATCGCCGCGATACCCGCCGCGCTGCCCACCCCGCCCGCCGAGGCCTGGCCGAGCCTGCGCACGGTGCTGTCGTTGGGCAGCGCCATCACGTCGGCGGCGGTGAAGCCGTGGGCGTTGAGGTTGTAGGCGATGCCCGCGATGCTGTGTGGCGCGGGGGAATTCGCGGCGAAGGCGGCCTCGGCCTCCGGTGTCGCGCGCCAGGGCAGGATCGGCAGGTAGCGGGGCTCCAGGTCGGCGGGCAGGCCGAGGTGGATGGCGAGGTCGAAGGGTGCGCGGATGCGCTGCTCGAACAGCTCGCGCACGGTGGCGCCGGTGACGGCCCGCACCACCTCCCCGACGACGGCGTAGGTGACGAACCCGCCGTATCCGTGCACGGTGCCCGGCTCGAAGTAGGGCCGCTGCCCGACGAGTCGTTCGGCGATCACCCGGTCGTCGGCCAGTTCCGCGACGGTGAAGCCACCATCGACTCCGACCACGCCGGAGCGGTGAACCAGCATGTCGCGCACCGTGATCCGTTCCTTGCCCGACTGGGCGAACCGCGGCCAGTAGTCGGCCACGGGCCGGTCGACGTCGAGCACACCGTCCTGGATCAGCAGCGCGACCACCAGGGCGGCGGCGCCCTTGCTGGTGGAATGCAGCCCGGTCAGCGTCGTGCCGGACACCTCGGAGCCGGACCAGAGGTCGACCACCCGACGACCACGCACGAACGCTGCCAACTGCGCGCCCGGGTCACCCTCCTCGCTCACTACGGCCGCGAATTCGGCCCGCACCTGTTCGTATCCCTCGGCGACGAAACCGTGCACCTCGACCATGATGTTCTCCTTTCGGCCGCAGCTTCCGGCCGCGGCGGATCGTGTTCTGACGCACTGACGTAAGCCACGGGCAGAACGTGACCCGGTCGTGGAAAAACGCTGGTCACGGCACTACGGTCACACTCGGCGTCCCGCTTTCGTCAGAGCGGTGGGACGACATCGAGGAGGACCCGTGCAGAACGCACAGTTGCTGGCCGAACAGTTCGAGGACAACCGCGCCCACCTGCGGGCGGTCGCCTACCGGATGCTCGGCTCGCTCACCGAGGCCGACGACGCGGTGCAGGAGGCCTGGCTGCGGCTGGCCCGCACCGACACCGCCGAGGTGGACAACCTCGGTGGCTGGCTCACCACCGTCGTCGGACGGGTCTGCCTGGACATGCTGCGCTCACGCAAGAGCCGCGGCGAGGAACCGCTCGACAACGATCGTCTGACCGATCCGGTGATCGCGAGCGAGACCGTCACCGACCCCGAACAGGAAGTGGTGCTGGCCGATTCGGTCGGCCTGGCACTGCTCGTCGTGCTCGAGTCGCTGCGTCCCGCCGAACGGCTCGCCTTCGTGCTGCACGACATGTTCGCCATGCCCTACGAGCAGATCGCTCCCATCGTCGACCGCACGCCACAGACGGTGAAGAAGCTGGCCAGCCAGGCACGCCGCCGGGTACAGGGTGCGACGCCGGGTCCCGATCCGGATGTCGCGCGCAGGCGCCGCGTCGTCGACGCCTTCCTCACCGCCGCGCGTGGTGGCGATTTCGACGAATTGCTCCGCCTGCTCGATCCCGAGGTGGTGTTGCGGGCCGACGCGGGTGCGGCGATGCGGGTGATCCGGGGTGCCGCCGCCGTCGCGGGCCAGGCCGAGACGTTCCGGCGCATGGCCACCCTGTGCACCGTGTACCCGGCCCTGGTCGACGGCCGCTGCGGGCTGGTGAACACCATGGACGGTGACCCGTTCTCGATCATCGGCTTCACCGTCGCCGACGACCGGATCACCGCGATCGACATCCTGTCCGACCGGGAGCGGCTGGCCCGTCTCGATCTGACGCCTGTCCTGGGATAGCTCGATCAGTCCGTGGCCAGCTGGGTGCGCAGGGTGTCCAACCCCATGCCGCCCAGCTTCAGGGCCCTGGTGTGGAAGTGCTTCAGGTCGAATTCCGCGCCCGCGCGGCGCCGGGTGTCGTCGCGGGCCGCGAGCCAGGCTTGTTCGCCGAGTTTGTAGGCGGCGGCTTGGCCGGGCCAGCCCAGGTAACGATCGATCTCGTCGCGAGCGGTGACGGCGTCTTCGAGAGTTCTCGTCAGCAGGAATTCCCGACCGAGGTCCGGGGTCCAGCGTTCGCCGTCGTGAAAACCGGTGCCCGGCGGTATCGGCAGGTCGAGGTGCATGCCGATATCGAGGACGACGCGGGCCGCGCGGAAGAGTTGCTCGGAGAGCATGCCGAACAGGGCACCGTCGTCGTCGAGAAAGCCGAGTTCCCCCATGAGACGCTCGGCATAGAGCGCCCATCCTTCGCCGTGCCCGTCCACGAACGACATGAGTCGCTGGAACCTGTTGAGCGACTTCGCCTCCCGTACGGCAGTGGCGATCTGGAGATGATGACCCGGCACACCCTCGTGGTAGACGGTGCTGATTTCCCGCCAGGTGCTGAACCGCTCACGGCCCGCTTCCACCGACCACCACATACGGCCGGGCCTGCCGAAATCCTCGCTCGGGCCGAGGTAGTAGGCGCCGACTCCGCCACCCGGCGGTGCGATCCGGCACTCCAGGGCCATCAGCTCGTCCGGAATCTCGAAGTGTTCACCGCGCAACGCGTTCAGTGCTCGATCGGAGGTTTCCTGCAACCAGTTCGCCAGGGCGGCGTGCCCGTGCAGGTGGTACCGGGGGTCGGCGTCGAGGACCGCGGCGGCTTCGGAGAGGGAGGCGCCCGGCGCGATCCGGCCGGCCACGGTCGCCATCTCGTCATGGATGCGCCCGAATTCCGCCCACCCCCACGTGTATGCCGCATGCGTGTCGATCTCGGCACCGGTGAAGTACCGCGACCACAGCCGGTAGGTGTCCGCACCCACCGCGTCGGCACGGGGAGCGTGTGGCGCGAGCTCGGTGCGCAGGAACTCGGCGAGCTCACCCAATGCCTGGTCGGCGGCCGCGGCGACACCGGACAGATCCGGTGCGCCCGGCACGTGGGCGGCCGGCGCGGCGAAGGCGGTGAAGAACCCGCCTGCCCATGTCTCGACCTGTCCGGCCGTGCCGAGAACCTGCCGCAGCGCCGCGCCACGGCCTCGCTGCTGTGCGGTGAGCAGGGAATCACGCAGGCCCCCGATACTGTCCGGAACGGCGGCGAGGCGATCACCGATCACGGTCCAGTCCTCGGCGGTATCGTCGGGCATCACGTCGAACGCCATGCGCAGGTCCTGTACCGGCGAGGCGATGACATTCAGGGCGCCGAGCCGCAGCCCCGCATCGTGCAGCTCGACCTCAAGGCCGATGCGTTCGGCGAACACCGCCGCGGCCACCCGCTCGTCGTCGGCGGGCGGGGTCGAGGCAATGGCCTGTGCGGCTCGGTGGGCGAGTTCGGCACGGGCTTCGTACCCGTCGGGGGAGTAGTCGGTGAGCCGATCGTCGTGGTCGGTGATGCCGAGCAGGGTCGCCGTCACCGGGTCCGCGGCGGCGAAATCGTCGACATACCGGTCGCAGATCCGGTGGACCTCGGAGTCGGCGCGCACGCCGTCAGCTGTCGACGGAACGGTTGTCGAGCGCCTCGCGCAGGTCGGCGTTGATCCGATGGGCCTCGGCGAGCTGGTCTTCGAGAATCACGATGCGACAGGACGATTCGAGGGTGTTGCCCGCGTCGACGAGTTCGCGTACTCGCGCGGCGATGCGCAGCTGATACCGGGAGTAGCGGCGATGGCCACCCGCGGAGCGCTGCGGAGTCAGCAGTTCCGCGGCGTCGAGGGCGCGCAGGAACGCCTGGGTGACGCCGAGGATTTCGGCGGCGCGACCCATGCTGTAGGCGGGGTAGTCGTCGTCTTCGAGCCGGTCGGCGGCACTGATGCCGTCGTTGGTGTCCACCTGCTGCACTGCACCTCTCGGTCAACGCTGGCAGGCCCGGCGCGCTGGGCGCCGGGCCTGGAATCTACAAACGAGGGATTGACTTCACATTCACTCCGCACCCCGACACTCTCCGGGACGCGGGACTGGTAAGTGACTGCTCAGTGACCACCACCTCCTGTGACTACCGGTTATGTCGAAGCTCGTGTACATCAGCGACTGTACAACTGCTCTCGCAAAATGTCTACAGTCATCACTGCAGATTTTCTCGACCGTCGACGCGTCAGATCAGGATCGGCATCGGCGCGGTCTCCGGGAAGGTGACAGGCAGCGCCGTCAGCGCCCGGTGGAAGGGACCCGGACGCCACGTCAGCTCCGACTCGGGTACCGCGAGCTTCATCTCGGGCAGAGCGTCGAGCAGTTGATCGATGGCCTCCTGGACGATCAGATAGGCGGGTGATTTGGCGGGGCAGCCGTGTGGGCCGGTGCTCCAGGCCAGGTGGGCGCGGTTGTCGAGGAACTCACCCGTGCCGATGGCCGGATCGGTGTTGCAGGCCGCCATGCTGATGAGCACCGGCTGATGCGCGGGCAGCCACACACCCTCGACCAGGATCGGCTGACGCGGATAGGTGATGCAGTGGTTCGCCATCGGCGGATCGGTGTAGAGCACCTCGTCGAGCGCGTCGCGCGTCGACAGGCTGCCGCCGAGGATGCTGCCCGCGAAGCGCTGATCGGTGAGGATCAGCCGGACCGTGTTGAGGATCAGGTTCAACATCGGTTCGATACCCGCGCCGTACATGGTGAGCAGCTGGTTCATCAGCTCCTCGTCGTTGAGCCGGGCGGGGTGCTGCACCAGCCGGGTGGTGACGTCGTCACCGGGGTCGAGCTGTTTGTGCCGGATCTGTTCGTACAGCGCGTCCTCGAGCATCTGACCGCCCTGCGCCGCGCTCGCGCCGCCCTCGAAGATCGCCGCCATACCCGCGGCCGCTCGGGCACCGATGTCCTCGGGGACGCCGAGCATCGAGTTCAGAGCCGCGAAGGCGAGCGGGAAGGCGTACTGACTCAGCAGTTCCGCACTGCCGTCGGCACAGAACGTGTTGATCAAAGGAATCGCGAACTGCTCGACGGTGCGCTGCAACCGGTACAGGTCGACCCCGGCCAGACTGGCGACAGTGGCCTGCCGGTAGCGGGCGTGCTCGGCCCCTGCGGTGCGCAGAGCGTTGGGGCGGTAGCGCATCATCGGCAGCACCGGGCAGTCTTCGGGCACGGTGCGTTCCCACATGCGGGCATCGGCGGGGAAGTGGTCGGGATCGTTGAGGATCTGGACGGCGGTGCGATAGCCGATCACCAGCGTGGCGGGCACGCCGGGCACCAGATCGACCGGGACCAGCGAGCCGAAACGGCGCCGCATCTCGCGGTAGGCGCTCTGCGGGTCGGCTGCGAACTCCTCCGAGTACAACGCCACCCTGGCCTGCCCGCTGTTCGAGTCGGGGGAGACCGGGGTGGGGCCGAAGGAGGTCTCGAGCGTCACAGCGACGTCTCCGCTCGACGGAACTCGTCACGCCGGGGCGCGGCACCCAGCTCGCGGCCGACCCGCTCGGCCAGATCGTTCATCCGGTGTGCGACGAGTCCGAGATCGACGTCCGCTGTCGTCGCGACACCGAGCAGGGTGCCCGCCCCTGCGGCGGTGATCAGGATCATCCCCTCGTCGTACTCGGTCATGTTCTGGCGCACCGTATTCGCGAAACCGCCGCAGAACTCGCCGAGCGCTTTGCCGAGCGAGCGCAACCCGGAGGCCGCGGCGGCGAACCGCTCGGCCTCGTCCTTGCTGATACCGGGCGAGTGGGCCACCCGTAGACCGTCATCCGATAAGAGGACCGCGAACCGCACGCCGTCGAGCTCCAGATCGTCCAACAGCCAAGCCAGGCGGTTGGTGCTGTCGGTGAGGGAAGTGCTCATCAGCTGTCCTGTCCGTCGATGGAACGTTCGGCCGCGGCGCGGCCGTGCCGGGATCCGCTGTGCCAGGCGGTGACCAGTTCCGGTCTGCCGGGCGATTCCGCGCCCGTGGCCCGGCCGGTGGCGGGGGCAACGACTCGTCGCGTGCGTTTGGGTAAACCACCGGGGGTCGTGCCGGGTGCCGTGTGTTCGGGTGGGGCCGCGACAGCCACCGCCTCGACATCCCGTGGCTCGGAAACATCCTCGCGCACAACGGGTTCCGGCGGCACATCGGCCTGCTCGAGCTCGTTCGAGCGGGCGTCGGACTTGTCGACGAGCAGCGCGGAGGGGATGAAGACCATCGCGCGGGTGCCGCCGTAGACATTGGGACCGTCGACGTAGGCCGCGAAGCCGTAGCGGCGGGCCAGCGCCGCCACACCGGGAAAGCCGATCTTCGGCGACGGCCCGAGCGCGTTGATATCGATCACGCGCTCGCCCGACAGGATCTGGCGCGCCTCCTCCATCTGTTCCTGGCTCATCCGCACGCCCGCGTCGTCGATGATCAGGGTGACGCCGTGGTGTCCCTGCTGGAAGGCGACATCGACGAACGACGAAGGCGGCGAGTAGCGCAGAGCGTTGTCGAGCAAGGTGGCCACGGTGTGCACCAGCGGCTCGACGGCGCGGCTGATGACCACCCGGTCGCAATGTCCCGCCCGCACCCGCAGGTAATCGCGTACCCGGCTGGTCGCGCCCGCCACCACGTCGTCGACGGTCTGCTGCGGCCAGCGCCTGCCGGGCAGGCCGCCGGAGACGAGCACATACGACTGCGCCTGCCGGATCATCTGCTGCACGGTGTGGTCGATGCGGCTCAGGGTGCCGTACACCTCGTCGTTGCGGTTCTCGCGCAACGCGTTGCTGACCACCTGGCCCACGTCGGCGCCCAGGCTCACCACGGTGGTGCCGAAGGCGCGCACCGCGTTGCCCGTCGCGGCACGGGCTTCGGCGGCGACCTGCGCGCGGGTCTCCGCGCGGACGGCCTCCACCCGGTCGTCGGCGCGCTCCTGCGCCTCGTGTTCCACGGCCAGGCGGGTTTCCTCGCGCACCAGGGCGAGATCGTCGGCGTGCTCGGCCGCGATCCGGGCGATCTTGTGCGCGAACGGCGAGTCCCGCAGCTGGGCGGGGACCTCGGCGGTGACGTCGGGTTCGTCGTGGCGGCGGATCGCTTCGGTGATCCTCGGCAGGGTCGCCTCGATCAGGCGCGTCATCGCCTCGTCGTGCGCGTAGAGCTCACGTTCGGCCGAGGACAGCCGCGCGCGGACGTGACGCTCGTTGCGCAGCGCGACCAGAGCCACCGCGACAGCGCCGAGCAACACCACTGTTGCGATACCGAACAAGAACACCGCGATTGTCGGGGTCATCGGTTCCTTTGTCGTCTCACCGGCCGAAGAGCCTGGTGGCCGGAACCTCGCCGGTCCCTCCGGCGAGACTGTTGCCGGTGGTGCAACCGTGCGAGTGCGGCCTGTCCCCGTCCCGCTGTGCTGCGCTTCCGGCGAATCCGCACACACCTTATCAGTGCGTATTTCGCGGTCGGAAAGTGTTGGTACCGAAAGTGATTCGTCCCTATTCCGCATCCGGTGACGGCGTGCCAAGATATATGTGACACGAAGTTCCATCTACACTTGAATGGAACCGCCGGTACCACTAAACTGACCAGTGGAACCACCGCTAGGAGACACCGATGACGTTGTCCACTTACCACGATATTCTGCAGGGCTTGTCCGAGGGATCGGTGAGCAAACACTTCGACCCCTATGTCGACATCGATTGGGACGCACCGGAAATGGCGGTGCATTCCGACGACCCCCGCTGGATCATGCCCACCGAGGACCCGTTGGGTCGCCACCCCTGGTACCGGGCCCAGCCTGTGGAACGCCAGATCGCCATGGGTATGTGGCGGCAGGCGGGCATCGCCAAAGTCGGTATCGACTTCGAGCAACTACTCATCCGTGGCCTGATGCAATACCTGATCTCGGTGCCCAACGGTGATCCGGAATTCCGGTACGTCACGCACGAGGCTGCCGAAGAGTGCAACCACACGATGATGTTCCAGGAGATGATCAACCGCATCGGCTACCGCGATGTGATCGGCATGGGCCCGATCGACCGCAAGCTGACGATGGTCATCTGGCCGGCGGTGAAGTATTTCCCCGAGTTGTTCTTCACCCTGGTGCTCGGCGGTGAGGAGCCGATCGATCACCTGCAGAAGTCGTTGCTGCGCGGCGGTTTCGACCTGCATCCGATGGTGCACCGGGTGATGCAGATCCATGTCGCGGAGGAAGCCCGCCACATCTCCTTCGCGCACGAGTATCTGCGCAAGAACGTGCCAGCGATGCACCCGGCCACCCGGTCGCTGCTCTCGGTGCTGTTCCCCGTCGTGATGCGGGTGATGCTGTCGATGATCGCCACCCCGCCGAAGGAATTCGTGGACAAGTTCCACATTCCGCGCGAGGTGATGCGCGAGGCGTACTGGGGTAGCACCGAATCCCGGCACACCAAGCGTGACGTGTTCACCGACGTGCGCGCGCTGGCCACCGACATCGGCCTGATGAACCCCGTCGCCAAGCTGGTCTGGCGGGCACTGGGCATCGACGGCCCCGTCTCGCGCTACCGCAGCGAACCGGCCCGCCGGGTCACCGCGTGATCCCGGAGAGCTGGGCGGCCCCCACCGAGGTGCTGCTGCCCGACGCCGATCCTTTCTATGTGCCACGCGACGGATTCGACAGGTCGGCGCCGGGCACGCTGTTGCGCTGGCGCCCGGTGGAATTGGCGGCGTTCGGGCTGATTCCCCTGCGGGCCCGGGCCTGGCAGCTGCTGTATCGCAGCAATGATCTCAACGGCGTACCCGAGGCCGCCGTCACCACGGTGATCGCCCCGGCCGACGGTGTGGCCGAGGGTGCGCCACTGGTGTCGTTCCAGTGCGCGATCGACGCCATCGCGCCGCGCGCCTTCCCGTCCTACTCGCTGCGCCGCGGCTCGCGGGCGATCGGCACCTGTGCCCACATCGAACTGCTGCTCTTCGCCGACGCGTTGTCCCGGGGCTGGGCGGTATCGGTGCCCGATCACGAGGGCATGCTCGGCGCGTGGGGTGCGCCACGCGAACCGGGCTACCGCGCACTCGACGGCATTCGCGCGGCACTCGCCTTCGAGCCGGGCGGCCTCGCGCCCGACGCCCAGGTGGGCTTGTGGGGTTACTCGGGAGGCGGCCTCGCCTCGGCGTGGGCCGCCGAGATGGCGCCGACCTACGCGCCCGAGCTCGATATCGCCGGCGCGGTACTCGGCTCACCGGTCGGTGACCTCGTCTCCACCTTCCACCGGCTCAACGGCGGCTTGCACGCGGGCTTGCCGACCCTGGTGGTCGCGGCGCTGCGCCGGGTGTATCCGGCGTTCGCCGAACTGGTCGACACCCATTTCTCCGACGAGGGCCGCGCGGTGCTCGACAAGGCGGCGGAGTCGACCACGGTGGGTGCGGTGCTGCGGCTGGCCAGGTACAGCGTCGACCGGCACTCCGGTGCGCCGATGACCGAGCTGCTGGCCCTCGAGGCGATGCTCGAGATGTTCGCCGACCTCACCCTCGGCGACCGAGCGCCGACGGCGCCGCTGCTGGTGACCCAAGCGGTGCACGACCAGATCATCGCGGTCGACGACATCGACGCGCTCGTGCAGCGCTACCGGGCCAACGGCGCGCACGTGACCTACCTGCGCGACCGGCTCAGCGAGCACCTGAGCCTGCTGGCAGGCTCGGCCCCGCTGAGCCTGAACTGGCTGGCCGACCGCTTCGCCGGGCTGCCGGTGACACCCTCGCAGACCAGGACCGTGCTCAGTGTCCTCGGTCTGCCCGGGGGCCGCCACGGTCTCGCCGACCTGGCCAGGGCTGTGGTGCGAGTCCTGTTCGCGCGCCCGATCACCAAGTCGGTGACCGGTCGCGAGCTCGCGAACCCGGCGAAGCGGGACCAACGCGCCGCCTGACCGAACCCTGAACTTACTCACTGGTAAGATACTGGCCCGTAGGGACTGCCGACGGCAGCCGGTGAGATAAGGGGTTATCGGTGGGGATCGTGACCGATGTACCGCGCGCGGTACGGAATGTGTGGGCCGTCTCGTTCGGCGGTGGGCTCGAATCCGGCGAGCCCACCCCGTCGACGACGGTGTACGAGCGCCCGCACCGCCATCTGAAGCGGTACGAAGCCGGCCACGCCGGGGGAAATCCGGTGCTGCTCGTGCCGCCGCTGGCGGTGACCCCGGCGTGCTTCGATCTGCGTCCCGGCCAGAGCCTGGTCCGCCACCTGATCGAGCAGGGGCGACAGCCTTACGTGATCGATTACGGCCAATTCGGTTACGCCGACCGGAATCTCGGCCTCGAGGACTGGATCGACGACATCCTGCCCGAGGCCATCGCGCGGGTCGCCGCCGAACACGACCGGCCGGTCGACCTCATCGGCTGGTCGCTGGGCGGGGTGTTCGCCCTGCTCACCGCCGCCGCCAACGCCGACCTGCCGATCGCGTCCATCACCGCGCTCGCGGCCCCCATCGACCAGCGTCGCACCCCACTGCTGGCCCCGATGCGCCTGGCCGCCAAGGTCACCGGTGGCAAGGAGATGGCCCTGGCCACCCGGATCATGGGTGGTATCCCGCAGGAATTCGTGCGTCTCGGCTTCCGGTTGCAGGCACTGGACCGCGAGATCACCAAGCCCGCCTACCTGATCCGCAACGCGCTGGACACCGAGGCGCTGGCCCGGCTCGAGGCGACCGAGCGGTTCATGTCCTCGATGCCCGGTTACCCGGGGCGTTCCTACTGGCAGATCCACCGCAGCCTGGTGCTGCGCAACGAACTCGCCGAGGGCTACATCCGGCTGCGTTCGGATCTGGTGATCGAACTGGCCAAGGTCACCTGCCCCGTGCTGCTGCTCGGCAGCCGGGGTGACGCGGTGGTGCCCGCCTCCTCGGTTCGGCGCGGCCTGGACGTGCTGCCGAACGCCGAGGTGGAATTCGTCGAGGTGCGCGGCGGTCACCTGGGATTGCTCGCCAGTGCGACCGCCGCGCAGATCACCTGGCCGGCGATCGACGAGTTCCTCAGCCGCTGACCACCTGCGCCGAACCGTGCTCGGCGCGCAGTGCGTGCTTGACCACCTTGCCGCCCGCATTGCGCGGCAGCTCCGCGACCACCACCAGCGCCTTGGGGTGCTTGTAGCGCGCCAGGTGGGTGTCGAGGTGCTCGGCGAGGTCGGTCAGGGTGATGTCGGCGCCGTCCTCGGTGACCACGACGGCGACGGGCACCTCGCCCCACTTGTCGTCGGCCCGGCCGATCACCGCGGCCTCCCGGATGCGGGGATGGGCGAACAGTACGTTCTCCACCTCGGCGCAGTAGATGTTCTCGCCACCGGAGATGATCATGTCCTTCTTGCGGTCGACGACGTAGACGAAGCCCTCCTCGTCGCGGCGCACCAGATCGCCCGAGTGGAACCAGCCACCGGCGAACGCGTCGGCGGTCGCGCGCGGGTTGTTCCAGTACTCGCGCATCAAGGTCGGTCCGCGGTAGACGATTTCGCCCACCTCGCCGGGGCCGACATCGTTCATCTCGTCGTCGACGATGCGGGTGGCGATGGTCGGGATCGGCTTGCCGACCGAACCGAGTTTGCGGATCGCGTCCTCGCCGTCGAGCACACAGGTGATCGGTGACATCTCCGTCTGCCCGAACACCGCCACATTCAATGCGTTCGGGAACGTCTCGGCCATCGCGCGCAGCACGGTGTCGGAGGCGGGGGCGGCGCCCCAGCTGATCACACGCAAACGCAGATCCCGCTGCGCCACGGTGGGATCGGCGCACACGATCTGCCACTGGGCGGGCACGAGGAACACCGAGGTGGCCCGTTCGCGCTCCCAGGCGTCGAGCACCTCGGTGGCGTCGAAGGCCTTGAGCGGGTGGATCACGGTGAGCGCGCCGAGCACGAAACACGCGGCAACACTGCCCAATCCGGCGATGTGGAACAGCGGTGAGGCGCAGAAGGCGATGTCGTCGGCGCGGTACTGCATGGCCCGGATACAGGTGAGGGCCTGAGAGTTCATGTTCAGGTGCGTGAGCACCGCGCCCTTGGGGTTACCGGTGGTGCCCGAGGTGTACATGATCAGCGCGGCACTGTCTTCGGGAATATCGAGCGGCTCGTGCGGGTCGCCCTGTTCGGCCAGCAGGTCGTCGTAGCCGAGGACGCCGTCACCGGTGGTGCCGCCGACCACGATCCGGGTGGCCAGCGCGTCGGTCTGCGCGGCGACGGCCCCGGCCAGCGGGGCGAGGACCGCGTCGGTGATGATCGTGCGCGCACCGCTGTCGGTGACCTGGTAGACGATCTCGGGCGGGGTGAGCCGGAAGTTCACCGGCACCGCGATGGCGCCGAGGGTGTTGATCGCGAACACCGACTCGATGTACTCGGCGTTGTTGAGCATCAGGATCATCACCCGGTCGCCCTGGCCGACCCCTCGCCGCGCGAGCGCGTCGGCCAGGCGTTGCACGCGGTCGTGCAGTTCGCCCCAGGTGGTCGTCTTGCCGAGGAACCGCAGCGCGGGCGAATCGGGAATCGTGGTGGCGTGGATCGCGATCTGGTTCATCCAGTGATTGCGTCGCGAGCGCATCGGTTCGGTAGCGGTTGACATCTCGTCTCCTGCGGAACGCCGGACTCAGGCCGGATCGGTGATGGGGTGGACGGCGCCGTCGAATCGTGGCGCCCGGCGGGTGAGCATCGCGGTCATTCCCTCGAGGAAATCGGCGGAGGTGAGGAGTTCGGACTGGCCGGTCTTCTCCCTGGCCAGGGCGGCCTCGAGCCCGGTGAGGGTGGCCGCGTTGAGCGCGGCCTTGGTCAGTTGCAGTGCCCGGCGCGGTCCCGCGGCGAGCTTGGCGGCGACGGTTTCGACGTGTGCGCCGAGCTCTTCCGACGCAATCGCGCGGGTGATGAGGCCCGCTGTGGCGGCCTCGGTCGCGGGCAATCGGGCGCCGAGCAGGGCGAATTCGGCGGCGCGGGCGCGGCCCATGGACGCCGCGACCACGGCCGTCGCACCGCCGTCGGGCATCAGCCCGATGGAGGTGAACGGCAGCAGCAGGTAGGCGTCCTCGGCGGCGTAGATGAGGTCGGCGGCCAAGGCGATGGACGTGCCGACACCGGCGGCGGGACCGTTGACCTGCGCGATCACCGGCAACGGTGAATCGACGATGGCCCGGATGAGATCGTTGGCGCGATCCATCACCACCTCCGGGGACGCCTCGTTGCCACCCGCCGCGCTGGCCGCGGCCAGATCGGCACCGGTGCAGAAGGCCGCCCCCGCCCCCGTCAGGACGATGACTCGCACGGACGGCGTCGTCGCGGCCGCCGTGACCAGGTCGCACAGCTCGGTCATGGTCGCCAGATCGATGGCGTTCATCCGCGCCTGGCGGTCGATCGTGATCCGCAGGACGCCGTGTTCCTCGGTGCTGAGAACGCTCGCGCTCATCGGGCCACCGCCTCGACGATCGAGCCGGCCAGGCGGTCGGCGATCAGTTGCTCGGCCTCGCGCACCATTCGGTCGATCAGGTCGGCGCAGGTGGGGATGTCGTGGATGAGGCCCTGGCACTGGCCGACGCTCCAGATGCCCGCGTCGAGGTCGCCCTCCTCGTAGACCTTTCGCCCGCGCGCACCGGCGACCAGGTCACGCACATCGGCGAAAGTGCCGCCCCCACGCTCGATCTCGACCACCTGGCGGCTGACGGCGTTGTCGGCCACCCGGGCGGTGTTGTGCATGGTGCGGAAGATCAGCTTCGTGTCGAGCTCGGTGTTGGCCACGATCTTCTCCTTCACGGCGTGCGCGATCGGTGACTCCACGGTGCACAGGAACCTCGTGCCCATGTTCACCCCGTCGGCGCCGAGCGCCATGGCCGCGACCAGGCCGCGCGCGTCGGCGATCCCGCCGGAGGCGATCATCGGGATCTCGAGCTCACGAGCCGCGGCCGGGATGAGGACCAGGCCGGGGGTGTCGTTCTCGCCGGGGTGCCCGGCGCATTCGAAGCCGTCGATGCTCACACCGTCGACACCGACCTGCTGCGCCTTGAGGGCGTGCTTGACGCTGGTGCACTTGTGCAGCACCTTGATGCCCGCGTCCTTGAGGAACGGCAGGTGGGTGGCCGGATTCCCGCCGGCGATCTCGACGATCTTCACCCCGCCGTCGATGATCGCCTGCCGGTACTCCTCGTAGGGCGGCGGCGTGATGGACGGCAGGATCGTCAGGTTCACCCCGAACGGCTTGTCGGTGAGATCGCGGGTGCGGGCGATCTCCTCACGCAGCGCCTGCGGCGTGGGCTGGGTGAGGCCGGTGATGATGCCGAGACCACCCGCTTCGGACACGGCGGCGGCGAGTTCGGCGCGGCCGACCCACATCATCCCGCCCTGCACGATCGGGTGCTCGACACCGAATGCCTCGGTGAATCGGGTGCGCAGCATCGCGCTCTCCCTCCGGATTCAGACGTTCCCGCCGGTCGCGGGCAGAACCAGGACGGCTCTGGGCAACCGGACAGAATCATGATTAACTTAGCGAGAATTGTGATTAACTTAATGGCGGCCGACGCGGCCTGTCAACACCTCGTGCGGCGAGTTGCCCGCCCAGTGGAACCGCGCACCGCCACACCGCGAACGAGTGACCTGAAGGAAGGTCGACAATGACCGAAACCCCCACCGCAACACCGATTTCTGCGACAATGATCGCCACCGCGAACCCGGCGACCGGCGAGCCAGTCGGCAGCTGGCCGGTCGACGACGCCGCGCGGGTCGCGGCCGTCGTCGCGCAGGCTCGCGTGGCCGCACAGTCATGGCGCGAACTCGGGTTCACCGAGCGGAAGCGGGCGTTACAACGCTGGGCGTCCCAGCTGGTGCTGCGCGCCGACGAGTTCTGTGCGCTGATCCACGCGGAGAACGGCAAACCGCTCGACGACGCCTATCTCGAGATCATCACCGCGGTCGAACATCTGAACTGGGCCGCCGAGAACGCGCAGCGGGTCCTGAAACCCAAGAAGGTCTGGCCCGGCCTGATGATGGCCAACCACGAGGCGGTGATCGAGCAACGCCCGCACGGTGTGGTCGGTGTGATCGGCCCGTGGAACTACCCGGTGTACACCCCGAACGGGTCCATCGCCTACGCCCTGGCCGCGGGCAACACCGTCGTGTTCAAGCCGAGCGAGCTCACCACCGGCATCGGGCACTGGTACGTGGACGCCTTCACCGAGGCCAATCCCGGCTTGCCCGAGGGGATCCTGAGTGTGGTGACGGGCCCGGGGGAGACCGGCCGTGCACTGGTGGAGTCCGGTGTCGACATGATCGCCTTCACCGGCTCGACCGCCACCGGCAAGCGGATCATGGCGGCGGCCGCCGAGCGGCTCACCCCGGTCGTACTGGAATGCGGTGGCAAGGACGCGGCCATCGTCGCCGAGGACGCCGACGTGGCCGCGGCCGCCGACGCGATCGTGTGGTCGGCGATGGCCAATTCCGGGCAGACCTGTGTGGGCACCGAACGCTGCTATGTGGTCGCCTCGGTGTACGACGAGTTCCTGGCCGAACTGACCAAGCGGGTGCGCGAGCTCGTACCGGGCTCCGACGGCGACGCCGCCTACGGGCCGATGACGTTGCCCGCCCAGGTCGACGTGGTCGCCGAGCACGTCGACGCCGCCCTCGCCGACGGCGCGACCGCCCTGGTCGGTGGCGCCGATTCGATCGAGGCGCCGTTCGTCCGCCCGATCGTGCTCGTCGACGTCCCGGAGAACTCCCTCGCGGTGCGCGAGGAGACCTTCGGCCCGACCCTGACGGTGCGCAAGGTCCAGGATGTGGCCGAGGCGATCCGCCTGGCCAACGACTCCCGCTACGGGCTCGCCTCGTCGGTGTTCTCCCGCAAACGCGGCATGGCCATCGCGCGCGAGCTGCGGGCGGGCGCCACCTCGGTGAACAGTCCCGCCGCCTATGCCGCCATTCCCGCGCTGCCGTTCGGTGGTGTGGGGGAGTCGGGCGTCGGCCGGATCCACGGTGCGGCCGGACTGCTCGGCTTCACCCGCCCGCATTCGATCGCGCGGCAGCGCTTCGCGATTCCCGGCATGGCGCTGCAGTCCTTCGCCAGAACCGAATCGACCATCGCGATGGTCAAGAAACTCACCGTGCGCCGCTTCGGCCGCGCCAAGTAGACCCAGCAATCAGGAAGCAGAGGAACAGTATGGGCGTCGAATTCACCTCGGAACAGAAGGATTTCGCCGCGGCGGTCGCCGCGTTCGCCAAGCGCGAGGCGGGGACAAGGGCGCAGCGTGACGAGCTCACCGATCACGACAGAGAACAGCACAACCCGGCGGTCTACGCGAAGATGGCCGAGCTCGGGTGGCTGGGGCTGACGGTGCCCGAGGAGTACGGCGGGTCGGCGGCCTCGATGGTCGACATGTGCATCCTGCTCGAGGAGACCCACCGCGGCATGCTGCCGATCGGCGCGATCGGGCCGACCCTGATCACCGGCGGCGCCTACGCCAAGTTCGGTACCGACGCGCAGAAGGAGAACGTGCTGCGCGGCATCGTTCGCGGTGCGTCGCAGTCGATCTCGATGTCGGAACCCGAGGCGGGCTCGGATGTGGGCAACCTGTCGACCAAGGCGGTCAAGACCGCCGACGGCTGGCTGATCAACGGCCAGAAGACCTGGTGTTCCAACGCGCACATCTCCGAGAACATCCTGCTGGTGGCCCGCACCTCCAAGGAGGGCGGAAAGCACGAGGGGCTCACCATGTTCCACGTGCCCGCGAACACCCCGGGGCTGCAGATCACCCCGATCGAGCTGATGGGCAACCAGACCGAAACCAACGACCTGTACTTCACCGACTGTGTGCTCCCCGAGGACGCGGTGGTCGGCGAGGAGGGCAACGGCTGGCGTCAGCTCATGACCGGCCTGAACTTCGAGCGGCTGATCCTGGCCGCGATGAGTCTCGGTGCCGCCGAGCGTGCCTTCGCCGACACTCTGGAGTTCGTCACCCAGCGCAAACAGTTCGGCAGGCCGGTCGGCACCTTCCAGGCGCTGCGGCACCGGCTGGCCGATCTGGCCACCGAGATCGAATGCACCAAGCTGCTGATCTACAGCGTGGCCCGCGAGGCCGATGCGAATCCGGACAAGATGCTGGCGCGTGAGGCCTCGATGGCCAAGCTCAAGGCCACCGAGACCGCCAAGCGGGTGGCGCTCGAGGGCATGCAGATGATGGGCGGCTACGGGTACGCGCGCGAGTTCGACATGGAAAAGCATGTGCGCGGCGCCCTGGTGTCGACCATCTTCGGTGGCACCAGTGAGATCCAGCGCGACATCATCGGGCGCACGCTGGGTCTGTGACCCGTGGGGTTCTCGCCGCCGCGACCGTTGGGGGGTGGCGGCGAGAACCCACGCGCTACCGTGGTCGGCATGGCCGAACGCATGGTTGTCATCGGCGCCGACGCGACAGGCATGTCGGCGGCCTCGCAGGCGCGCAGACTGCGCGGCGCCGACGAACTCGAGATCGTGGTGTTCGAGAAGGGCAGCCACGCCTCGTATTCCGCGTGCGGCATTCCGTACTGGGTCAGTGGTGACGTCGCCGAGGCCGACGACCTGATCGCCCGTTCACCCGAGGAACACCGTGCTCGCGCGATCGATCTGCGCATGCGCACCGAGGTGATCGAGCTCGATGTCGCTGGGCGGCAAGTGCTCTCGCGTGACCTCGACACCGGCGACGAGGCCTGGACCGGCTACGACAAACTGGTGCTCGCCACCGGCGCCACCCCGATCCGCCCGCCGCTGCCCGGCATCGACGCCGACGGTGTGTTCGGCGTGCAGACCCTCGACGACGGTGAGGACCTCATCGAGGCGCTGGTTTCGTCGTCGGGACGCGACGCCGTCGTCGTCGGCGCGGGCTACATCGGGGTCGAGATGGCCGAGGCACTGATCCGCCGCGGGTTCCGGGTCACCATGGTGACCCGGGGTCCGGAGCCCATGTCGACACTCGATCCCGATGTGGGCGCCCTGGTCCGAGAAGCCATGCTCGGCATGGGCATCCGGTTGGTCACCGGCACCGAGGTGACCGGTATGCGTACCGATGCCGATGGGCACGTGCGCGCGGTGCTGACCGCCGACACCGAGTACCCGGCCGATGTGGTCGTCCTCGGTCTCGGCGTACGACCGGCCACCGACCTGGCCCGGCGCGCGGGTCTGCCGCTCGGCGAATCCGGCGGCCTTCTCACCGATCTCGCCCAGCGGGTGCGTGGTCACGACGACATCTGGGCGGGCGGCGACTGCGTGGAGGTGCTCGATCTGGTCTCCGGTGAGCTGGTACACATCGCCCTCGGCACCCACGCCAACAAGCACGGCCAGGTGATCGGCACGGGCATCGGCGGCGGGTATGCCACCTTTCCCGGCGTGGTCGGCACCGCCGTCAGCAAGGTGTGCGATCTCGAGGTCGCCCGCACCGGTCTGCTCGAGGACGACGCCGAGCGAGCCGGCCTGCAGTTCCACACGGTCACCATCGAATCCACCGGGCGCGCGGGTTATTTCCCCGGCGCCGAACCGATGACGGTGAAGATGCTCGCCGAACGCCGCACCGGCAGGCTGCTCGGCGTGCAGATCGTCGGGCGCGAGGGCGCGGCCAAACGCGTCGACATCGCGGCGGTCGCGCTCACCGCGCGGATGACGGTGGAGCAGATGACCGCCCTGGACCTCGGCTACGCGCCACCGTTCTCGCCGGTGTGGGATCCGGTGCTCGTCGCCGCCCGCGCGGCCACCCGTGCGGTGGCGCGCGGCGACTGAACGACTCAGCGGGGGAGCGGCCGACCGAGGGTGACGGTCTGGAGCAGCCGGACCACGAGGTCCTGCGGGCAGATCCCGTCGTCACCGAAGACGCGTCCGAGGTCGACCACCAGGCTGAACGCGGCATGGACCAGAATCCTGGCCTCACCGATCGACAGCTCCGGCCTGGCCTCGGCGACGAGTTTCGCCCACTCGGTGATGATGAGTTGCTGCAGGTGCCGCAAGGTCACCTGATCGGCCTGGTCGACATGGGTGAACTCGGCGTAATACACGAAGGTCAGCGCCCGTTCGTCGAAAGACCCGGCGACATAGAGATCGATGAGCGTGCCCAGCGCCTCGGCGGGTGTCCCGGCGGTGTTGATCGCCGTGGGAATCGCCGCCGACACCCGGTCGGCGGCACGCCGGAACGCCGCCGCGAGCAGGTCGCTCTTGCTGCGGTAGTAGCGGTACACCGCGGAGGCCGCCGACAGATCGGCGGCCACGGCGATGTCTTCCATACTCACATTGGGGTAGCCACGCTCGTGGAACAGCTCGACCGCTTTGCGCAGCAGCAGTTCGTGTTTGAACGGTTGCGGCAGGTCGGGGCCCCGCCGGGCCGCCGCCGTGCTCGGCTCGCCGCGCAGATCGGCGTCGACCAGTGCCCAGCAAGTCGACTTCAACAGCTGGGCAAGGGTTTTGGCCGACAGGCTCGCGTGGTGGTCGCCGATGCTGCTGACCACCGCGAACACCGACACCGCCCGCACGGCACGGTCGTGTCCGTCGAGTTCGGGGCGCACGTCACGGATCAGGCCACGCAGTGCGGCGATCGCGGTGACGAACTGCCCGGTGAACTCGGTGAAGTCGGCGGGCTCCAGATACCGCCGCTCCCACCGGGCCAGCGCCACAGTCGGCCGATTGGTGACCGTGGCGGCGATGATCGCGTCGAAGACATGATCGAGACGTTCCCTCGGCGACCAGCCTTCGGCCTCCGGCGGCAGTTCGACCGCGCTGAGCGCCAGCCCCGACAGCCGCAGCAACTCCTCCCGGAACAGCGCGTATTTGCTGGGGAAGTGGCGATAGAGAGCGGCGGAACTGATGTCGAGCCTGCGGGCGATGTCGTCCATGCTCACGCCGTGGTAGCCGTGCGCACCGAAGGCCGCCGCGGACTCGGCCGCGATCTGTGCGCGCCGGTTCTTCGGCCTGCGGCGGATCTGCCGTGCCGGGGCGGCGGGTTCGTCGATCTGCTTGCTCGTCATCTCGCTTGTCATGCTATCGCCTGTCGGTACCCGGTCGGACCGGCCGCTGGAGTCACTGGGCGGGCGTCGCTGTCAGCGGGGAGTTCACCTTCTCGACGAGCCAGCGGCCACCGTCGTTGTGCAGGCTCATCACCATCGACAGCTGGCCCGGCTTGGCCTTGTGCTCGGTGCCGAGGCTCGAGATGGTCGTGCCGATCACCACGATGGCCTCGGCGGAGTCCTCGTCGCCGGTGCGCAGGGCGCACTGGGTGTCGGTGGCCTTCGAGGTGACCTGGCCCTGGGTGAGGGCTTCGCGCAGCTCGGTGCTCGTCGCTTCGAACTGCTTCTTCCAGTCGCCGGTCGCGCCGTCGAGGACGGCCTGGAAATAGCCGTCGAGGCTCTTGCTGTCGTAGTCGGCCAGGACCGGGGCGTAGCGGCAGGCTGCTTCGCGGGCGCCCTGCTGGGCGGCGAGCAGGTCCTTGCTCTCCTTGTTCTCGAGGAACAGGATCACCGAACTCGCCACCGAGGCGCCGACGACGAGTGCTGCCGCCGCTCGCAGGACGAGGGACTTGCGCTCGGCGGTCCACCGCTCGGTGACGGTCGGTTCTGGGGTATCCGCGGCGGGGGTATCGGATTCGGTTGTGCCGCTGTCTTTTTCGTCTGTGCTCATGAGGTCATCTCCTTATCGGGGTGCGGGCACCGCGGGCTGGGACAGTTCGTCTCCGGTCGCCCCGGGCGGCGGGCCCGCGCCGTTGTCGGGGCCCGGGGGCCGTGGCGCGTTGGCCGAGCCGCGCACCTGCAGCGCGGGGTTGTCGGTGACGCAGTAGTTGTAGAGCCGCACCCTGGTGTCGGTGGTCGGCGTGGTCGGCACGATCGGGACCGTGTCGTAGTCGCAGGTCGGGCGCGGCCACGGATCGACCAGGGTGAAGAAGGCATTGTCGTGGGCCGGGATGCCGACCGCCTCGGCGAAGCGGCTCAGCGTGGGGAAGAGCAGCTCGATGGCGGGCTGGCGGAGTTTGGCCGCCCGGGTGATCGCGACGAAGTTCGTCACCAGGTCGGTGATCGGGTCCTGGGTGCGCGAGACGAACCCGCCGAGCGTGGCCAGCTGACCAGGCCCCTCCTCGAGCAGGTGCCGCAACTCCGCGTCGGCGGCGGTGAACTGCTGGAACAGCGCGCTACCCGCGTGCGTGATGGTGCCGAGGTCGGGTTGGGCGTGCGCGGTGGTCGAGGCGATGACCTGGAGATTGCGCAGGAGGTGCTCGGTCTGCGGGAGCAGGTCGGTGAGCCCGGCCATCGCACGGCTGAGCCCGGAGATCATATTGCGCAACCCGTCCGGCCCACCGGCGAGAGCTTTGTCGAGTTCGTCGACGATGACATTGAGGCGTTCGGGATTCAGCCCGCTCACCAGGCCGGTCATATTGGCCAGCACCGACTGCACCTGCACGGGCACCGCGGTGTCTGCGCGGGCGATCACGGCGCCGTCCTCGAGATAGGGGCCGGTCTCGGTCTCCGGGCGGAAATCCAGGTACTGCTCACCGGCCGCCGACAGGCGGGCGACCGCCACCCGGCCACCCCGCGGGATCCGGGTGCCCTCCTCGATCTGTGCCACGGCGGCGATGCCGTCACCGGAGACACGCACGTCCTGGACCCGGCCGACCCGGACCCCACGGAACGTGACATCACTGCCCGCCGTGAGCCCGCCCGAGGTGGCCAGTTCGACGGTCACCTCGTAGGGCGAATCGGTCGGGTCGATCCGCAGGACCACCCCGCCCAGGTACAGGGCGCCGAGCACCAGGACCACGACGAGGCCGGCGTTGGCGACCGCGACGCGGCGCCGCACCAGCCACTGCCACAAGGGTGAGTTCATCGCGGACCCTCCTGCGGTGTGCTGTTGAGACGGCCGGTGACCTTGGCGATCACCTCGGCGAGGCTGCCGATGAAGGCGGGCACATCGGTGCCGTCGGGCCAGCGGCTGCCGGTGGGATCGGTGACCGCGCCGACATCGAGGTAGGACAGGATCGCCCCGACCGACAGGTTCGGCCCCCGCATGCTGTCCATCACCGAGGGATAGATCTGATCGAAGCCGTCGAGGGCGCCGGTGAGGTCGTCGCCCATTCCCACGAACCCGTTCATCAGGTTCTGGATGCTCTGGAACAGGCTCACGAACTGCGGCCCGTTGGTGGCGCTGAAGTCACCGAGGGCGTCCATGGTGATCGCCACCCGGTTGATGAGATCGACGATCGCCTGATTGTTCTCGGCGAACAGCCCGATCAACTGGGGGAAACTGTCGGCCGCCGCACCGAGTTCGGCCTTGCGCCTGGCCAATTCGCCCGTGAGCACCTGCAACCCGCCGAGGGTGGCGTCGAGGTCGCCGGTGCGCTCGTTGAGCGCGGTGATGACCGAGGTCATCTCGCCGATCAGGTGCTGCAGCTGAGGTGCTTTGCCCGCGAAGATCGAGTTCAGCTCGGAGGTGATCTCGGCGGCCTGATTGATGCCGCCGCCGTTGATGAGCATCGAGACCGACATCATGAGCTGTTCGACCGAGGCGGCCGAGGCGGTGTGCTCGGTGCCGATGGTCGCGCCCTCGCGCAGCGGCGGACCGGCGTTCGCTTCGCTCGGCAGGGTCATGGCGACGAAGACGTCGCCCAGTGGCGTCGCCTGCCGCAACTCCACGGTGGTGCCCTGCGGCAGCCGGATGTCGTCGCGGATGAGCATCTCCACATCCGCGAGGAACGAGGTGGTCGAAATGCCGGTCACCACACCGATATCGGTGCCGCCGATCTTCACGTGGGCGCGGTCGGGCAGGTTGAGCGCGTCGCGGAAGGTGGCGTGCACGGTGTACCCGGGACCACCGATCCCGGGCTCGGGCATCGGCAACTGGGCGACGGTCATCGAGCAGCCGGCGCTCGATGCCGCGACGGCGGCCGCGCACAGGGCGACGGCGACGGTCCTGCGCAGTGTCTTTGCGTGCGTGGTCATTTCGTGAGTCCCAACAGAGCGGCGGTCAAGCCGAAATCCGGGCCCATATCGGAGATCTTGCCGGTGCGGCACCCGTCCAGACGCATCTGCACGCGCTCGCAGAACGTCGCGAGGATCTCGCTGTCGAGCACGATCTTGTCGAGCAGGCCGTGCAGGCGAAGGGCTCGATGTTCCCGGCTGATCGCGTTGTCGAAGTTCTGGAACATCAGCGGGCCCACGTCGATGATCTCGGTGAGATTGCGGGCGTTGGCCCGCATCTGGGTGGCGATGTCGACGAACTTGGTGAGCGCGCCCGCGAGTTGAGTCTCGTTCTGGCCGACCACCGAGGACGTGTTGGTGATGAAGTCGTCGAGTTGCTTCAGCACCGCCTGCAAGCCGGGAGACTGCTGGGCGAACAGCGCGACCAGTTCGGTGATCCGCCCGCTGAAATCGCGCACGGTCTGGTCGTTGTCGGCGATGATCTGGGTGATCTCGCCGAGCCGGACCACGGCATTGGCGATCTGGTCCTTGTTGGCCAGGGTCACCTCGAACGCCGCCGACAGTTCGTCGAGCGTGGCGCGCAGCCGGTCGCCGTTGCCGTCGAGCAGCGGGAACAGCACCCGGCTCGCCATCGGCCCGCTCTGGCTGTCGCCCTTCAGCGCCTCACCGAGCTGATCGAAGTTGGCCAGGATACGGTCCAATTCGACCGGGGTTCTTGTCTTTCCGAGCGGAAGATGGGCGCCGTCGGCGAGCTCGGGACCCGACCCGGGGTAGGCGGGTGCCAGTTCGACGTGCCGGTTGGTGATCAGCTGCGGCGAGATCAGGGCCGCCATGGCGTCGGCGGGAATGCGCACATCGCGATCGACCTTCATCACCACCTCGACATAGCTGCCGCGTGGTGTCACCGAATCGACGACACCGACCGGGACCCCGAGCACCGCGACCTCGTTGCCCGGGTAGAGCCCGGAGACGTTCTCGAAGTCGGCGCTGATGGTCTTCTGCTCGCCGAGCGCCCGGTCGGCGAACCCGGACACGCTGTCGGGAACCAGAGAACAGCCGGTGGTCACAGCCAGAGCCAGGCACAGCGCGGCCAGTTTGCTCGAACGTGTCGTCCTCATCAGTTGCACCCCTGTACGGCCTGCGCGAAGCACAGCCAGTTGTCCGGGAAGATCCACGGTGCCCAGATCTCCCCGTAGGGGCCGTTGCCGAGCAGATTGTTGAACTGCCGCAACGTCACCGGGGCGATCTCGTAGAGCCGGTCCAGGTTCTCCTTGTTCTTGGTCAGGCCGTCCGCCATGGTGTTGAGATTCGTGATCAGCGGTGCGAGCTCGCCGTTGTTCTCGACGCCCATCTCCTGCAGCAGCCGCGACATCTGCGCGACGTTGTCGAGCAACTGGGTGAGCAGGGTCTGGCGTTTCTGCACGGCAGCGCCGATCGCCTCGCCCCTGGTGATCAGGACGAGCACGCTGTTGCGGTTGTCCGACACCAGTTGCGAGACCTGATCCAGGCTTTTCAGCAGGGTGTCGACCTCGTCGCGCCTGCTGTTGATGACCTGGGCCAGCGCGCCGATGCTGTCGAGTGCCTGCACCGCCATGGCGGGGGAGTCGCCCAGCTGGCTGCTGAACACATCGAGCGCGGTGCGCAGCTTGTTCGGGTCGATGCGTTCGATCCGCTCGAACGACGACGAGTACTTCGGGTCCTGGATCACCTTGCTCAGGTTGTAGGGCACGGTGGTGTTCGCGAGCTCGATCCGGTTGTCCGGCAGCCCTTTTCCGTCGCCGGGGCGCAGGTCGATGTGCAGCCTGCCGAGGATGGTCGACATCTCGATCGCCGCGTGCGCGTCGGCGCCGAGGCGGATGTCACGACGGATGCGCAGCGCCACGTCGACCCGGTCGTTCACGAGTTCCACCGACTGCACCTCGCCGACCTCGATGCCCGAGATGTCGACGGTCGCGCCGGGCCGCAACCCGGCGGCTTGGGCGAATTCGGCATGAATCGTCTTGTCGCCCAGCTGGATCCGGGCGAGCAGATTCGAACCACCGAGCAGCACGAGCACCGAGGCGGCCGCGATCAGACCGAGCCGCAGATTCCGGTTGTGCCGCAAGAACTGCGGGACGCGGGGCCGGTTCATCGGCACACCCCCGACTGCGCGTTCCCGCCGACCTGCGAGAACAGGCCCTCCGGCAGCAGCACTCCCCATAGCGACACATCGAGGCGGCACAGGTAGGCATTGCCGTAGGTGCCGTACTGGGTGAAGCGGGCCACGCCGTTGAGGAAGTCGGGCAGTTGCACCGCGCCGCGATCGAGGGCGGCGCCGTTGGCCAGCAGCATCGCCACGCCCGTCGTCGCATTGCGCTGGGCGTCCGACACACCGGGCTTGACCTGTTCGATGATCGTGACCAGCGAGTTCGTCGCACCGGCCACCCGTTCGACCGAACTCTTCAACGATTCTCCTTCGGCGTATAGCCCGTCCATCAGGCTGCGGGTCTGGGTGATCAGGGTTTCCAGTTCGCCGCTGCGATTGGCCAGCCCCGCCAGCACGGAACTGAGATTGCTCAGCACGTCACCGAGGATCTGATCGCGTTCCCCGAAGGTGGCGGCCAGCTGGGCGGCCTGGGTGATCAGCGCCGACAGCGACACCTCGTTGCCCTGCAGCGCTTGGATGAGTGTTTCTGACAGCGAGTTGATCTGGTCGGGCTGCAGCACGCTGAACAGCGGCTCGAAGCCCGACAGCAGCGCGGACACGTCGAACGACGGTTCGGTCCGTTCGAGCGGGATCTCCGAGCCCGGTGCGATGACGGTGCCACCGTCGGTGCCCGGTGCCAGCGCGAGATAGCGCTGGCCGATCAGATTCTGGTACCGCACCAGCGCCTTGGTCGTATCGGTCAGGCGCTGGCGTTCCTCGATCCGGAAATCGACCCGGGCGGTGTAGTTGTCGGCGAAATCGATCTTGTCGATCCGCCCCACGCGCACGCCGGCCATCCGGACGTCGTCGCCGACCCGCAGGCCGAGTACATCGGTGAACACCGCCGAATAGCTGCTGGTATTTCCCGGCACACTGCGTTGCAGGGTCGACCAGATCGTGTAGGTGAGCACGGTCGCCAGGACAGCGAAGAGGCTGAACCCGATGAGTGCTTTGGTGGATTTCACTGTCGGACACCGTCTTCTGTGTCGGGAACGAGGGGGGTGTCGCCGAGGACCGAGCTGAGCAACAGCAGCTGGCTGAACGTCGGCCTCCCGCCGACCAGCGCCGATATGGCGTCGATGCCGGTGAGCCGCTGTGCGGCCGGGGTGGCGGCGGGTGTGGGTTCGACCGCCGCGGCCGGTGCCGTGATCCCCGGGATGGCGGGCAGCCCCGGGATCGGGGGCAGGCCGGGGATCGCCGGAACGGTGATGCTCGGCAGCGCGGGCAGCTGCGGCACCGCGGGCACCACCGGTGCGGGCCCCGCGGCCTCGAGCCGGTTCGGCAGCATGCCGGGCGGATACTCCTGCGGCGGTGCGACTTCCGGGACGGTCGGGCCGCCGCAGCGGGGACCGGTCATCTCGCCGTAGCGGGGGCAGTCGGCGGCGGTGTACTGCTGGAAGGGCGTGAACGTCACATCCATTCGCCAGGTCATCTGCCTGCGCGGCCCGAAGTTGAAGACCTGCTGCAAGTTACGCAGCGACGCATTGAGATTGGCCGCCGTCGTCTGCAGTGCGCCGGGATCGCGGGCGATGCCGCCGAGCAGGTCGTCCAGCCCCGCGACCAGCTCCTTGCCCGCGTTCGGGTTCGCACCGAACAACACGTTCACCGATTCCACGGCACTGTTTCCCTGCATGAGCAGTTCGATCAGGTCGGTCCGGTGTTCGTTGAGGGTGCGGGCGGAGTTCACCGAATCGGCGAGCACACCGACCAGCTCCGGCGCCGACTGGCTCAGCGCCGTCGACGCACGCCCGAGATTGCCGAGCAAGTCACCGATCTCGGGGATCCGGTGCACGGTCGTGAGCCACTGATCGAGGCGCTCGATCGTCGAGCCCGGCACGCGACCGGCCGGGTCGAGCGCCGCGGACAAGGTGGCGAGCACCCGGCCGAGCTTTTCCGGCTGGATGGTGGTGAGCACGTCGCGCAGGGTGTTGAGCGTGGTCTGCAGCTGGATGGTCGCCTCGCTGGTGTCCTCGGCGATCACCGCACCCGCGCGCAGACCCGAGGTGGCGCCGCCGTTGTCGACCAGCTGGATGGACGAGACACCGAAGATGTTGTCGGGCACCACACGGGCGGTGACGGTGTCCGGAATCGTCTCGGCAAGGTCGGGCTTCAGCTCGAGGGTGGCTCGCTGGCGTTCGCCTGCCGCGACCATCTCCACCGAGCCGACGACGCCGACGATCATGCCGCGGAACTTCACATCCGCGCGCTGCGGTAAGCCGTCGCCGGTGCTGGTGAGGTCGGCGCCGACGGTCACCGTTTCCTCGAACTCGCCGTTGTAGCGCAGGGCGAGCAGATACAGCGCGACCGCGAACGCGGTGATCATCGCCAGGCCCGCGGCGGTGAGCTGCAGGGGTTTGGGGCCGCGGCCGCTGAGATCGAGAATCATCCGATCGACCTATCCCGAGATCCGGAATCCGGGGTCGATGCCCCAGATCGCAAGCGTGAGAAAGAGATTCGTGAACACCATGACGACGATGACCATCTTGATCGCCCGTCCGGCCGCCACGCCGACGCCTTCGGGCCCACCGGTGGCGACGAAGCCGTAGTAGCACTGGATGAAGGCGGCGATCAGCACGAAGACCACCACTTTGAGCAGTGAGAAGAACACATCGGGGCCGAGCAGGAATTGGTAGAAGTAGTGGTCGTAGGTGCCCGCGGTCGTGCCGCCAAGGAACAGCACCGACAGCTTGGTCGCCACATAGGCCACCGCGAGACCGACGGTGTAGAGCGGGACGATGGTGATGGTCGCCGCGAGCATCCGGGTGGTCACCAGGTACGGCAACGGCCGGATGGCGATGGACTCGAGCGCGTCGATCTCCTCGGAGATCCGCATCGAACCGAGCTGGGCGGTGAACCGGCACCCCGACTGGATGGCGAAGGCGAGCGTGCCGAGGATCGGCGCGATCTCCCTGGTGGTCGCGAAGCCGGAGATGGCGCCGGTGAGCGGGCCCATGGTGAGCAGGTTCAGCGCCGAGTAGGACTCCATGCCCACGGTGATGCCGCCGAACGCGCACAGCACGATCACCACGCCGACCGTGCCACCACCGACGATCAGCGACCCGTTGCCCCAGCCGACATCGGCGACGAGGCGGGCGACCTCCTTGCGGTAGTGGCGCAGTGTGAACGGGATCGCCAGCAGCGCCTGGAAGAACACGATGGCCTGATGACCGAGCCGTTGATTGGCCTGGATCGGCACCTTGGCCGTGGCCGCCAGCGCCTGCACCGGACGCATCGCGGGTGGGATGTATTCGGCGGCCACGTCACACCACCTTCGCCGGGAAGAGGGCGTTGTAGAGCTGGGTGACGATGATGTTCGTCGCGAACAGCATCAGCGCCGAGGTGACCACCGCCGAGTTCACCGAGTTCGCGACCCCGCCGGGACCGCCCTTGGTGTGCAGGCCGATATCGCAGGCGATGATCGCGGTGAGCGCACCGAAGATCGCCGCCTTGAACAGCGCGACCAGCAGGTCGTCGGCCACCGCGAACGAGGCGAACGAACTGATGAACGAACCCGGTGTGCCGTGCTGGGCATACACATTGAACAGGTACGCGGTGGCGAAGCCGACGAACACGATGAACCCGCACAGCAGCATGCTCACCACCACCGCGGCCACCAGGCGGGGTGCGACGAGCCTGCGCACCGGGTCCACGCCCATCACCTTCATCGCGTCGATCTCCTCGCGGATCGTGCGCGAGCCGAGGTCGGCGCAGATCGCCGAACCGACGGCCCCCGCGATCATCAGCGAAGTCACCAGCGGTGCGCCCTGACGGATGATGCCGAGCCCGGCGACCGCGCCGATGAAGGTGGTCGCACCGACCTGGTTGACCAGCGCGCCCACCTGGATCGAGACGACCACCGCGACCGGGATGGCGACGAAGACGGTCGGCAGGGCCGAGACATTGGCCATGAAGGCGCACTGTTTCACGAACTCCTGGAACGGAAATCGTCGCCGCACCAGTGAGAGGAACAGCTGCACGATCGCGGACCTGCCGAGCAGGACCTGCCTGCCGAGGGTCTCGACCGATCGCTGGGGATGTCGTCGCCAGAGCCCGGTGGCGCTGTCGATGATCCGTCCGACCTCGGACGGTTCGGTGGCCGGTTGTGACGTCATGCGGCACCGATCCTCGTGCTGAGCCAGTGTTCGAGCAGGACGACGAGTCCGGCGAGGGCGGCGAGGCCGAGCCCGAACGCGCACAGAACGGCGACCCACATACCGAATCGGAGCACCGGATTCACCCCGCGACGTCCGCCGAGGATCTTGACGACGGTCACCACCAGATCGATGACCCAGACCAGCGCCATCATCAGGTCATCGTCACATTCGCGAAGGTGAGCACCGGCCAGCACACGATCGACCCGAGGAACGAGATCACCAGGTCCGCGCCGTGGAGATCACGCAGGTGGCTCGTGTGGGTGAGGGTCCAGATCACCCCGACGACGCCGTAGGGGATCCCGAGAATGATCAGGGTTCCGAGAAATTCGGACACCTTCATCTCGTAGCTGAGAAATCTGTCCAGCCGTCGCAACATGGCGTGCCGCTGTTCCTTCCTGCAGGACCGTGGATCAGCGGGGCCGGTGGGCGGCCGACGTCGCTGACGGTCGAGTGATGTTGCTTGGTGTTCGGTGGGGAGAAAGGAATCGGCTATTCGGGATCTTCCCCTGGATCGTCGGATAGCGTGGGGATTACGGCGCTCACCTAGGGCGACTGCACCGATTAAGTTACTACGCATTCCTCGCTCTGTGACGAGAATTACGGGTAACATAGCGCACGAATCGCTGATTGCCTATAGGTAGTCGACCGGGAGCTCACCTGGTTGTCGTCGACGAGAATCGCTAGTAACTTACCGGTGATGTCGCCGCTGGGGTGGCTGTGCAGGAGGAACGCAATGTCCGCAGTGATCGTCGATGTGGTTCGCACCCCCTCGGGGCGTGGCAAACAGGGCGGTGGGCTCTCGTCGGTGCACCCGGCCACCCTGCTCGCGGGTGTGCTCGCCGAGCTCGTCGCCCGCACCGGCATCGACCCCGCCCTGGTGGACGACGTGATCGGCGGTTGCGTGACGCAGAGCGGTGAACAGGCCAACAACATCTCCCGCACGGCCGTACTCGCCGCCGGGTTCCCCGAATCCGTGCCGGCCACCACGGTCGACCGGCAGTGCGGATCCAGCCAGCAGGCCGTGCATTTCGCGGCCCAGGGGGTGCTCGCCGGCGCCTACGACATCGCCATAGCCTGTGGCGTCGAGTCGATGAGCCGGGCGCCGATGTTCTCCAACACCCAGGGCAAGGACTCTCTGCGCGGTCCGCTTGCCGCGCGCTACCCCGACGGGCTGATCGGCCAGGGTATCGCGGCCGAAATCCTCGCCGCGCGATGGAAACTGGACCGGGCCACCCTCGACGAATTCGCCGCCCGCTCGCACCGTCTCGCGGCCGCCACCGCGCAGGCGGGCGGGTTCGACGCCGAACTGGTGTCCGCGGGCGAACTCACCGCCGACGAGACCATCCGGGCAGGCACCACCGTGGAAGGGTTGGCCGGCCTGCGCCCCGCCTTCACCGATCAGGCTATGGCACAGCGTTTCCCGGAGATCGACTGGTCGGTGACAGCGGGCAATTCCTCGCCGCTCACCGACGGCGCCTCGGCCGCGCTCATCATGAGCGAGGCGATGGCGTCGAAGCTCGGCCTGACCCCGCGCGCCCGCTTCCACTCGTTCGCGGTGGTCGGCGACGACCCGACCCTGATGCTCACCGCCGTCGTCCCGGCGACCCGCAAGGCACTCGAGCGCGTGTCGCTGACCGTCGACGACATCGACACCTTCGAGGTGAACGAGGCGTTCGCGCCGGTGCCGCTGGTGTGGCAACACGAACTCGGCGCCGACCCGGAACGGGTGAACCCGCGCGGTGGCGCCATCGCGCTCGGCCACCCACTCGGCGCCTCCGGCACCCGCCTGCTCGCCACCATGGTCAATCACCTCGAGCAGACCGGCGGCCGCTACGGGTTGCAGACCATGTGCGAAGCCGGTGGCCTGGCCAACGTCACCATCATCGAACGGCTCTGACGCGATCTCGCGTCCTCGATCCCGAACTCTGGAGTAGTGATGCGTCGTCGGACCGCAGCGGTACGAACATCGGAACCGTCGGGCGACCGGCGGCGTTATTTGGCCGGTCCGGCGGCGCTTCTGGGCGGCCCAGCGAATGTGATCATGCAACTGAGCTGGGCGCCGGTCGGTCGCGGTGTCGTGGAAAGCACCGTGACCAATGGGCGTTTCGATCTGCGTCCACGGAAGCGGGGCCGAACCACGTTGACGTACCTGGCGGTCGCGATGCTCGGCACCGAGGAAGATCGGGTCGCCTTCCGTGCGGCCGTGAACACCGCGCACCGGCAGGTGCGATCACGGCCCGACAGCGCGGTGCGTTACAACGCCTTCGATCCGCGGCTGCAACTGTGGGTCGCGGCCTGCCTCTACCGCGGCACCCTCGATTCGGTGACCTACCTGTTCGGTGCGCTGGACGAGGAGTCGGCGGACGAGTTGTATTCGGAATCAGCGCGATTCGGGACAACCCTGCAGGTGCCACCGGAACTCTGGCCCGCGGATCGTGCCGCCTTCGCCGACTATTGGGAGTCCATGCTCCCCGGCCTCTCCTTGGACGACGAGGTCCGGGAATATCTGGTGAGCCAGGTGGTCGACATGGGCCCCTACCGGCCGTGGGAGCGATTCCTGTTCCGCCGGGTGAACCGGTTTTTCACCACCGGCTTTCTGCCGCAACACTTTCGCGATGAACTCGGGTTGCCGTGGAGTGGTCGCAAGCAGCGCGCCTTCGAGATCACGATGCGGGCGATCGGCCGCGTGCTGTCGGTGGTCCCCGAGTCCTGGCGGCTGTACCCCTTCGAGACATATCTGCACGACATGCGCCGCCGGCAGGCGCGCGGCCTGCCGTTGGTGTGAGCGGCTGCCACAAATCCGTACTGCTATCGAGCGACCGGCAGACAGCGAACCGCGCGAGGTGCCAGATGGCCCGCGCCGCGCAGCGTCGCGGCGTAGGCGCTGAGGGCGAGGCGGTCCTTGCGGGTCACCGTGAGACCGAGCAGTCGCGCGGCCCGATCGTGGAGCAGTAGCGCCTCTGTCGAGGCGAGCTGCCGCGACTTCATCGACCACCGTCGGCCGGTAGCTCGGATGTGCTGCGTGGGAAGTCGTGCACTGCGGGCTCGGGCTTCGCGGTGGTGCCGCGCCGTACCCTCCGTATCGCCGTGTGCCACAACAGCAACGGCACCGACCCGGCGATCCGGGGTGCCATCCCGGAGCTCAGGCCGAGCCGCCATTGATCGGCGAGGGCCGCGCGACGAATCGACGCCGATGTTTCGTTCGGCTGTGGCATGTCGAAGGGCGGTGCGGGGTCGTACTCGATGTCCAGCTGAATGATCCGGGCGCGCTCGGTGCCGCATATGCTGCCGACCAGCCAGAGCGCCAGGTCGATTCCCGCGGAAACGCCTGCGGCGGTGGCGATTCGGTCGGTGTGGACGAATCGTTCACCGGGTTGTGGGTGGGCGCCCAGTGTGGCGAGGGCTCGCTGAGCGGCCCAGTGGGTGGTGGCGGGTCGGCCGTCGATCAGGCCCGCGGCGGCGAGGATCAGCGCGCCGGTGCAGACCGACGTCGTCCAGGTCGATGTCTCGTGGACTCGGCGAAGCCAGGCCAGGACGCGTTCGTCCGTCGCGACCACCGTGGCGGCGGGGCCGCCGGGCACGACGATGATGTCGGGACGCACCGTCTCGTCGAGCGTGTGGGTCGCCCCGAGTAGGAGGCTGCCGCTGTCGGTGACGATCGGACCGACCTCATGCCAGACGAATCGGATGCTGGTCGCCGGCATGAACCGGAGGACCTCGTACGGGCCTATCGCGTCCAGTGCGGTCATGCCCGGATAGCACAGCACGGCGATTTGCATGTGGTTCACCACCGCTTTTCGGTGTGGAACGCGCGGGCCACCATGGCCGACTTCAGCTGCCAGAGTCCGGTGGCGCCGGTCGCATCGATCCCGGTCAAGGCCGCGATCCGGCCGAGCCGGTAGATGATGGTGTTGGTGTGCACGTGCAGCTGCCGCGCGGTGCGCTGGCGATTCATATTGTTGGCGACGAGCACCCGCACGGTCTTGGACAACGCGGGATGATCGTCCAGCGGTGCGAGCAATTCGCCGAGTCCGGCCAGGCCCGGTCCGGGCCGGGTGAGCTGGTATTCGAGCGCGAGGTCTTCGAATCGGTAGAGCGCGGGTGGGTAGCCGAGTCGGCCCGCGATGTCGAGAAGTTCGTGTGCGAGCTGTGCCGCGTCGGGAATGTCGGCGGTGCCGCTGACGACCACGGCCGCGGTGATCTCGGCACGGGCAGCGGTCGAGAGTGTGTCGACGAGGTTGTCGAATCGGACATCATCGGTGTCGTCACCGGGGATCAGGATGGTCCCGCCGTCGGGTGACAGCATCGCGAGGGCGGTATCGATGTGCCGTTCCAGTGCCTTGTGGACACGGTGGAGTCGGCGCCGTGCCGTATCGCCGGTCTGCCACTGCTTCGGTGACCTGCGGGGAATCGACACTGCGAGCACCCGATATGCGTCCGCGATGTGCACGCCCGACTCCCGGGCCATCGTGGCCGTCGCGCGGCCGGCGAGCAGCGCCGAGGTCACGGTCCGCATCGCGGTGTGGTGTTCGCCCGCGACCACGCGGTATTCACGCAGGTAAGCGCTGATCATCGTGGTGGACAGGAGATTCGACAGTCGCACTGATGCGCGCAGTCCCGCGGCGAGCGTGTCGTCGCCATAGCCGTTGCGGGGAGAGAACACCGTGTCCACGCTCGCCCACAGCGCCTCGTGGAAGGCACGCAGGATGTCCTCGATCGACAACCCTTCCCTGGCCCAAACGGCCGCGGCGGTCGTGAGCCAGTCGAGTTCGCCCGCGACATCCTCGTCGTCGACGAGGCCCCGGCCGATCCGCGCACACATGCCGGCGGACGTGGTGAGCTCGTCCGAGATCGCGTCACCGAGCAGCGCCCGGCGCCTGGCGAGGTCGCGGACGAAGTAGCTGACGACCCGTCCGGTCATGACGCCGACATCGGGCTGCGCACAGCGCGGTGGTTGGTCGGCCAGGTCCAGCGGCATCGTCGGATCCTCCTCGATTGCCTCGGTGCCACCACCTGCGGCGACGCGGGTACGGCCGAGTGCTGCGACCGGCCTGAGCGGTGGTGCCGTCTGTGGTTCTCGGACTGTCATGGTGTGTCCACGGCTTCCAGTCGGTGGCGCAGGACTTTGCCCGTGGCATTGCGCGGCAGGGCGTCGACGAACCGCACCTCGCGGGGAACCTTGTGTCGCGCGAGGGTGGTGCGCACGTACTCCTGCACCTCGCGCGCGGTGCACGAGGCGCCCGGGGCCCGCACGACATAGGCGCGCAGACTCTGCCCGAAATCGCGGTCGGCGACGCCGACGACGGCGGCCTCGAGGATGTCGGGCCGGTCGACGAGCAGGTTCTCGACCTCGAGCGGGTAGACGTTCTCCCCGCCGGAGACGATCATGTCGTCGTCACGCCCGTCGATGAACAGCCTGCCCTCGGCGTCGAAATGACCGAGATCGCCGCTCGAGCACATCCCGTCGATCATCTCCTTGCCGGTGCCGTCGGTGTAGCCGCTGAAGCTGAGGCCGCTGGTGACGAAGACGGTCCCGACCACGCCCGGCGTGGTGATCCGGCGACGCTGCTCGTCGTAGATCGCGACCCGGCAGCCGACGGGCGGGCGCCCGACTGTGCCCGGCGCCTCGCGCAGATCCCGCGGAGTCGCGACGGCGGCCACGGCGACCTCGGTGGAGGCGTAGAGGTTGTAGAGCACCTCGCCGAAATACCGCGCGGTGCGCCGGCTCAGGTCCGGTGCCAGTGCCGAGCCTGCCGAGAAGATCACCGTCAACGCGGAGGTGTCGTATTCGGCCAGCACCTGCTCGCCCAGATCGACGATGCGCTGCAGCATGGTCGGAACAAGGACGAGCGCGCTCGCGCGGTGGCGGGCGACGGCGGCCAGGGTGTTGCGGGGATCGAACCGGTCCGGCAGCAGCACCACCGTGTTGCCGAGCGCCCAGCCCAGGATCAGCTGCGACAGGCCGGTGCCGTGGAACAACGGCGCGGCGAGGACGATGGTGCTCGTCTTGGGGAGCGGGATGCGATCCAGGAACTGCGCCGACTGCAACGGCGAAACCTTGCCGCGCGGAGCACCTTTCGGTGTTCCGGTGGTGCCGCTGGTGAGCACGACGATGCCTCCGGGCGAGGCGGGCGCGGGTAGTGGAACGCCGGAGTGCCACGCCGCGACGGCATGGATCGTCGGCCGTCCCGGCCGGTCGGCGTCGCCCGCGCGCGTGAGGATGATCGGAATCTCGCGTGCGAGTTCGTCGAACAGGTCGGCGAACTCGGCATCGACGAGCAACATCTTGATCCGCTCGCGCTCCACGACCGTGCGCAGTTGCGGGCCTGCCATACCGGTGTTGAGCAAGACGATGCGT
Source organism: Nocardia sp. NPDC003979 (assembly GCF_053605015.1). Classification (NCBI taxonomy): domain Bacteria; kingdom Bacillati; phylum Actinomycetota; class Actinomycetes; order Mycobacteriales; family Nocardiaceae; genus Nocardia; species Nocardia sp. NPDC003979. The sequence continues at coordinate 152,087 of NZ_JBSGIJ010000010.1, read as the reverse complement.
GCGCCGAGCTTGCCCGCTGCCAGCAGCGACAAGATGAAGCCGCGGTGGTCGCGGCACAACGCGCCGACCACCGACTCGGCCGTGACCCCTTGCGCGGCCAGCCCGTTGGCGAGGCGGTTGGAGGCGTGATCGAGCTGTTCGAAGGTGATCGGTCCGCGGTCGTCGATCACTGCGGTGGCCGAACTCGCGACGCGGGTGGCGTGCGCCAGCGTGGTCACGGCCGGACCGAGAGCGGCGGCGTCACGGGCCGTCCGTAAGAGCTCGATCGGGTGCCGGAGTTCGATCGCACCGCGTCGGTGTAGGACAGCGGCGGCGGCCAGAGAGTCGGCAACGGTGCGGACGACCTCGGTCGGTGCGAAGGAGACGGACGGCACGGATACCTCCGAGGGTCGGTCGTCGGCAAGGAGCTGCCGCCGGCTAGGCGGAACGGAAGCCAGCCTAGCAGTCGAGAGAATCAGCGGTAACTTATTCGCGGAAATCGCGAGGATGGCCATCGTGAACCAATGAGAACTCGGACGATTTCGACTCGAACTGACCCTCGATCGTGAGAATTAGCAGTAACATAAGCCTCGACGTCGAGGCGTGCTCGGCGGTGACACGCGCTCGCGAGATTCCGCGGCGAGACGCCTCTGGGAAAGGATGACGATGACCACGGCAACGAAGCCCGGCGATCCCGACTACTCGGACCCGAACAGCGAGGGATATGTCGAGGAGGGTCCGGGCGGGCACTGGCGGCCAACGTCCGGACCGGCCGCGGGATCGGGACTCGCGCCGGTTTCCCGCGAGCTGACCCTCGACCGGGTACGCATCCACATCCCCGACACCTACCGATCCCCGCGTAAGCGGCCCGCACGGCTGGCCGACGCCCTGGACTTCTGGATGTTCGCCGGTGCGGCCGCGAACGTGGCGATGCAGTTCGCCCATCAGGGTGTGGCCGCGGGCGTCATGGAAAGCCAGGTCGAATCCGGTGCCCTCATGGTGCACCCGTGGAAGCGGCTGCGCACCACTTCCGCCTACCTCGCGGTGGCCGTCCTCGGCACCGACGAGGACAAGAAGGCGATGCGCGAGGCGGTGAACGTCGCGCATCGGCAGGTGAGGTCCCGCCCCGAATCCAAGGTGAAGTACAACGCCTTCGACCGCAATCTGCAGCTGTACGTCGCCGCCGCCATCTACATCGGCTTCGAGGACACCCACCAGTTGCTGTGCGGCAAGATGACCGAGGAAGAGCTGGAAGCGTTCTATCAGGGCGCCGACACCTTCGGCACGACCCTGCAGGTCCACCCCGACATGTGGCCCGAGACCCGCGCCGACTTCGACGAGTACTGGCTCCAGGCGTGCGAGCAGGTGGTCTGCGACGACGAATTCCGTGCCTACATCGACGATCTCGTGCACCTGCGGATGATCCACTGGTCGCTGCGGCTGCTGTTCGGCGGCCTCCTGGAGTTTCTGACCTCCGGATTCCTGCCGCCGCACTTCCGCGAGCAGATGGGGATCGAATGGAGCGAGTCCGACCAGCGCCGGTTCGAGAACCTCTTCCTGTTCGTCGGTTTCGTCAACCGGTTCATCCCGAAATTCATCCGGTTCGCCGGTACCCACTCGATGATGCGTGACGTGCGGCGCCGCATCCGCAAGCAGAAACCGCTCATCTGAGGCGGGCCGCACGTCGTCGCATCGGTCAGCCGCGCACCTCCGAGGCCGTCGGAGCCGAGGTGTGGGGGTCGGCCGATCGGCTGGTCGGCAGCGTGTAGGTCGCCGCGATCGACAACACGGCGACGACGAAACAGGCGGCGGTGTACCAGAGGTTGCCGATGGGATCGCCGTTGCCGGTCTCGCCATCGGTCGCCGCGAAGAAGTCGGGCAGGGCGGCGAGCCAGAGACCGGCGAAGACCAGCAGGTAGAAGGTCGCGAAACGCTGGACGAAGGGGTCGGTGTAGCCGGGGTCGGGGGTGGTGCCCCGGCGCAGATCCGACCACTGGCGGAACATGACGATCGAGGCGACGACCATCAACACCGCGAGTTCCAGCCCGTACACCACCCCGCGCACCGTCGTGCTGCTCATGCCGAGCACGGTCGCCGGAAGCGGCAGCAGGAAGGTGCCCACCGAGGCGAGCAGGCCGATGACCACAGTGCGCCAGGTCAATTCGACGCCCGTGAACCGCTTGCCCGCGTCGACATGCCGTCCGACGAAGTACTGCACGCAGAACGCCAGCGACATCGGCCACAGCGCGGCGAACACCACCACGCTGCCCATCGGCACCGAATCGAACATCGGCTGGTTGATCGGATTGTCCACCGACCACTCCCACCAGCGCAGTTGCGGCCCGAGGTGATCGAAGATCTCGTAGAAGGCGTGGTGCACGAAGCCGACACAGGTGGCGCCGATCAGCACCCCGAACCGGCGGAAGATACCGAGCATGCGCACCAGGCCGAAGGCCATCGTCGCCATCAGCGGATAGATCGCGATGATGTAGATCGGCAGGCGGCCCCACAGGAAGTCGACGGTGAACACGTTGTGCGCGAACATCGTGTCGACGTGGTCCTCGATACCGAACGCGGCGGGGAAGTACAGCGGCGGCTCGATGATGAACAGGTACGCGGTCGCACCGAACCACAGGACGAGGTTGGTCGGGTCGCCGTGGCGGCGCAGGCGGACGATGGCGAACCAGAGCGCCAGCACCGCACCGAGCACGATGGTCAGTTCGAGAACGGGCAGGGTCCAGTTCTCCAGCCCCAACGGGCTGCGGAACTCGACGAGTCCACCGGCCTCCTCGCAGGAGAAGCCGAGTTGGCCCGCGAGGTCGGCGAAGGTGGGGGAACAGTGTTCGGCCATGGGTCGGCCCTTCTAGGAGCTCACGGAATCGGCGGTGTACCAGCGGGTGACGTCGTAGCCCTCGTCGTAGCGGCGGAACCACTCACCGGCCAGGTCGGGCAGCTTCTCGTGCGCGGGGTTGTGCCCCGGCGTCTGGCTGCGGATGATCCCGCCCAGGGCGACGAGCTGCTCCTTCAGGCCGAGATCGTCGAAGGCGCGTGGCATCGTGCCGTTGTCGGCGGGGCGCAGGCCTGGCAGCAGCCGGCGCAGGGTCTGCTGATTGCGGTAGCTCGCGAACATCGACAGCGCGTCGACCTGCCGGTCTTCCAGCGGCACATGCTCGTTGAAGCCCGCGCAGGCCACCCGGATCACGCGTAGCACGTGCCGGAACACCGACGGCGCCACCCGCATCCGGTACAGCTCGCTGTTCACCACCGAGTTGAAGATGATCAGCGCCGAACTGCGATGTTCGACTTCCTCGACGAAATGCCAGATGAACAGCGAGGCCACCCGGTCGTCGCCGGGGGCGAACAACGTGGAGTCGTTGTCGAGCATCAGTTTGAACACCGGGGTGAAGGTGGCCTCGAGGTCGGCGGTGTAGGCCAGGCGGTACTTGACCGGGGTGGACGCGGTGAGTTCGTCGAACTCGCGGATCACGGCGTCGAGGGTCTGCTGTAGCCCGGGATAGCGACGGATCAGGCCCTTCACATGCTGGCGGTGAGCGGTGGAGTGCTGACCCTCCTGACGCATGAACGCGTCGGCCTCCTCGGCCACCTCGGGGTCGGTGATCTGCGGTTTCGCCTGGTTGATGAGCTGCACGATCATCTTCTCGAAGCCGATCGCCAGGAACGAGACGGCGTTGGCCATCGAGGAGAACGCCGGATTCTGCGGGTTCCACAGAAACGGCACGTCGTAGTCGGCGAACGCGAAATCCATCTTGCGGACGTGAAGTTCGGTCACGGTGAGTACCTCGTTGTTCGGGCGTACGCCGGTCCGGCCGCCACTCGGTTGGGTGAGGTAATCATACGACTGAACGTTGGTCTGTATGATGACTTTGACGGAATCGGCTGTGACCTGCGCTTGTGCTAGCGTCCACCGGGTGGCGCGCAGACGGGGTTGGGGCGGAAGTCCGCCGGGGGACGATGCGGAGGCGACGCGCCGGATCGTCGCGGCGGCAGTCGAATTGATCGGGCGCACCGGGGCGGAGATCAGCATCGCCGATGTGGCGGAATCGCTCGGTGTCATCCGGCAGACGGTCTACCGGTACTTCCCGAGCGCCGACGCGCTGATGACCGCCGCCGCGATGGCGTCGGTGGAGGGTTTCCTCGACCGGCTCGCGGCGGAGGTGCGCGGGCTCGGCGATCCGGTGGAGGCGATGGTCGAGGCGGTGGTCTACACGCTGGCCGAGGTGCGCCGCACACCGCACCTGGGCATCCTGCTGTCGAGTTCCTACTCCAACGTCCGCCCGGACAGCCTCACCTCCGAGGAGGCGCAGGCCTTCGGAATGACCATGATCCGGCGGTTCGACGTGGACTGGGCCGTGCACGGCTACGACGAGCAGGCGCTGCGGGAACTGGTCGAATACGTGCTGCGGACGATGCAGTCGTTCTTCTTGTCGCCCGGTGACCCGCCGCGCACCGACGACGAACTACGCCGTTACCTGCGGCGGTGGATGGGCACGGCCATCAGCGCTCAGGCCGCCGCCGGAGAATTCCTCGAGCGCTGAGGCCGCTGCTGTTTCTGGCGTGTCCCGCGGGGGCGTCCGACGAGGACTCCGTGCGATGACGTCGTTGGCATCGCGGTGGAGCGTCGGCCCGACCCCGCGGGTGCACCGGTGTCGACACCGTGACCGAAAAACATTGCTCCCCCGGACCGTTCGGCGCCTCGTACAACGGGCCGGTCGAGCACCACATCAGGGTGGTTCCCGCTGGGTGACGGCTCAAACGTGGTTCGCCGTTGCTGGTTGAGGACGGATTCACCGGGTAGGCGGCGGATATGGAGATTCTCGTGATTCTCGCCGTGGTCGTCGTGGTGGCGGCCGTCGTGCTGTGGCGCAAGACGCGGAGCGGACCCAAGCCGCCGGACGAGCCCGAATGGACGGGCAATCCGCCGCGCTGAGCGTTTCCGGCTCAGGGTTTTCTCGCGACGACCAGGACGTTCTTCCCGAACAGCTTGCCGGTCACCGACTGCAGGGCCTTGCTGAGCGGGAAGACGACCCGGTCGTAGAGCTTGAGCGCGCGCACATTGATGCTGCCGTCGTCGTTGCCGAGCAGTTTGTAGGCCATGGTGGCGAAGAACCCGATCGGATCGCAGTAGCGCGAATCCACCACCTCGAGCCCGGCATTACGCAGAATCCGGTTCAGTTGGGTGCGCCGGTAACGGCGGTAGTGCTCGACTTTCACATCCATCGAGGAGAACAGCATCTCGAGCGCGGGCACGTAGATCACCATCGTGCCACCCGGCCGCAACAGTGACGCCAGGTGTTCCGCGGCTTCCTGGTCGTTCTTGATGTGCTCGAAAACGTTGAAAGAATAGATGAGCCCGTATTTTTCGGCCTCGGGCGGTTCGGTGTCGCAGTGGACGACCTTGTAGCCCTTCGCCAGCAGTACTTTCTGCAGGTCGGGGTCCGGTTCCAGACACTCGGGGAAGATCTCGCGTTCGGCGAGCAGATCGGCGTAGGTGCCCTGTCCCGCGCCGAAATCGAGCACACGCAGATCCGTTGTGGTGACATGTTTTTCGACGCAGTCGAGGAGAAATTTGTTGTAGTTGATCGCTTCGGCCATCACCTCCAGGTTGTCGCACCCGGTGTAGGCGAAATTGCTGCTCGTCACGCTCGGTCCCCTCAATCCATCGAAATGTGTGAGTCCGTCCGTTCGAGCGGCCATGATGCCACGTCGCGGTCACAATGGTCGTCGAACACCCGTACCGAGCAGGGAGTGACCGTGTCCACCGTCTTCGTAGCATCGGGCGCGGGCGCGGCCCGTCGCCTCGTCATCGCCCTCAGCGCGGCGATTGTGCTCGCCTTCGCGTTCGTGTTCGCGCCGCCCCTGGTGGCGGGGTGGCTGCCCGGCGCGGATTTCGCCGACGAGCACGCGCTGCGCGCGGGTTTCCGGTCCGCGCTCGTCACGTATTGGCATGCGGGACAGACCGAACTCACGCCCGAGCTGCAGGCGGCGGTGGACTACTGGTTCGGGTACCACGTCGTGAAGGCGGTGGTGGCGTTGCTGTGGTCGATCGTGCTCGTCGCGCTCGGGGTGATGCTGTGGCGGTCCTCGCTGCGTACCTGGCAGCCGAACCGAACGATGTTCGCGGTGGCGGGGGTGGTCACCACGCTGGTGCTCGCGGTCGCCGGGGTGGCGGTGCTGGCCAATATTCAAGGGGCCGTGACACCGTTCGCGTCCTTGCTGCCGATGGCGGTCGACGGCGCGGCCGATGCGTCACTGGCCGGGGTACTGACCGAGATGGGACAGGGGCTCGACGACTACCCCGGTGGTCCGGCGGCACTGGAGGTGATGGTCGAGGACTTCGCGCGCTATCACGTCGCGATGGCCGTGCTCGCCGCGGCGGCGTCGGCCGGGCTCCTCGGGCTCGGTGTCGTGCTGTGGCGGCGGCGCGCAGGCGCGGCCGGTGGCGTCCTCGGCGCCTATGCCCTGGCCGCGGTGGCCCTCGGCCTGCTGTTCGCGGTGGTCACGGTCGCCAACGTGACCACCGCGCTCGATCCGGCCCCCGGGCTCGCCGCCCTGATGTCGGGTGGCTGGTGATCAGCGAGCCTGCCAGTTCGGGCTGCGCTTCTCGACGAACGCCATCAGGCCCTCGCGGACGTCCGCCGAGCGGGTGAGTTCGGCGATCTCGCGGTCGGACCGGTCCCAGGCGTGGTCGTCGGGCAGGGCGCCGTCGACGATGCCGAGCGCCACCCGCTTGCTCGCCTGCACCGCCAGCGGCGCGTTCGCCGCGATCCGCGTCGCCAGCTCCATCGCGGTATCGAGGACCCGGTCGGCGGGAACCACCCGGTTGACCAGACCGAACTCCAACGCACGTGCGGCGGTGATCGGCTCACCGGTCAGGATCATCTCCATAGCCACCTTGCGCGGCAGCTGTTCGGGCAGCCGGAACGCCCCGCCCGCGGCGGCGAAGAGACCGCGTGCCACCTCGGGCAGCCCGAACGTGGCGGTGGACGCGGCGACGGCCAGGTCGCTGGCCAGCACCAGCTCGGTACCGCCACCGAGCGCGAGCCCGTTCACGGCCGCGATGGTCGGCTTGCTGATGGGGTGGCGCATGTAGCCACCGATACCCCAGTGTTCGTGTCCCGCAGCCAGAATCGACTCACCCCGCCCGAGTGCGCGCAGATCCGCGCCGGCACAGAAGGCCCGGTCGCCCGCGCCGGTGAGGACGAAGGCCCGCACGGCCCGATCGTTGTCGGCCTGTTCCAGGGCCGCGCCGAGTTGGGCGCTGACCTCGCCGTCGATCGCGTTCATGGCCTCGGGCCGGTTGATGACGGCGACGAGCACATGCTCGTGCATCTCGACGAGTACGGCGCTCACGATCGACTCCTGCCTTCGTTGTCCCGTCCGGTCGTGGACGGAACCCGACCGACAAGTACCACGCCGCAAGTAGGCTCCGAAAAAAATTCGCGAAAGAATTTCCGGCGGGTGTCGATTCGCGCGGTGCCCGTTCGACCTACGGATGAACGCAGCGCCCACCAGGGGCACCGACCGAAGGAGACACACCATGAAGTACATGCTGATCATGCGCGCCACCGACGAGGCCTTCGCCGAGTTCGAGAACGTCAGCTTCGACGAGATGCTCGACACGATGGGCAAGTTCAACGACGAACTCATCCGCGCGGGCGTGCTCGTCGCCGCCGAAGGGCTCGAGGACGCCGCCGAAGGTGTTGTCGTCGACTACTCGTCGGAGCCTCCGGTCGTCACCGACGGCCCCTACGGCGAGACCAAGGAACTGTTCGGCGGGTACTACATCCTCAACGTGGCATCGAAGGAAGAGGCCGTCGAGTGGGCCAAGCGGATGCCGATGACCGGTCCCGGCATCAAGACCGAGATCCGGCGGGTGCCCTCCATCGACGAATTCCCCAAGGACAACGTCTGGGTTCAGAAGGAACGCGCCTGGCGCGAGTCCACCGGGCAGCTCTGAGGCGATGACGGAGCACACCGGACGTGCGGCGGTCGCCGCCGTATGGCGGATCGAGTCGGCGCGCATCGTCGGCGCGCTTGCCCGCTACACCGGCGACTTCGCGATGGCCGAGGACCTCGCCCAGGAGGCACTGGCCGAAGCCTTGGTGACGTGGCCGCGCGACGGTGTGCCCGCGCATCCGGCCGGGTGGTTGCTCACCACCGGACGACGGCGCGCGATCGACGCGTTCCGCCGCCGCGCCGCCCTGGACGAGCGCTACACCGCTCTCGCCGCCGGACTCGGCGAGGGCGGGGCGTTCACCGGCGGCGAGCCGGTCCCCGCCGGTGAACCGGTGTGGGATCCCGAGCAGATAGACGACGACGTCCTCGCGCTGATCTTCATCGCCTGCCATCCCGTGCTCTCGCGCGAGGCGCGGCTGGCGCTGACCCTGCGCGTGGTCGGCGGTCTGACCAGCGACGAGATCGCCGCGGCCTGCCTGGTGCCGACCGCGACCGTGCAGGCACGGATCACCCGCGCCAAGAAGACCCTCGCCGCGGCACGGGTGCCGTTCGAGGTGCCGCCGCTCGCCGAACGTCGCGAGCGGCTCGGTTCGGTGCTCGGGGTGATCTATCTGATCTTCACCGAGGGATCGACGGCGAGCAGCGGCGGCGACCTGATCCGGTTCGACCTCGCCGGGGAAGCGCAGCGCCTGGCGCGGGTGCTCGCCCGGCTGATGCCCGGCGAACCCGAGGTCTACGGTCTGCTCGCCCTGCTCGAACTCACCGCCGCCCGGTTCCCCGCCCGCACCGGACCCGACGGCGAACCGGTCCTGCTCGAGCAGCAGGACCGGCGTCGCTGGGACAGGACCGCGATCCGGCGCGGTCGCGCCGCCCTGGCCAAGGCCGAACAGGTGGGGCGTGGGCTGGGCGCCTACGGGTTGCAGGCCGCGATCGCCGAGTGTCACGCCGTCGCCCCGTCGGTCGAGCAGACGAACTGGGAGCGCATCGTGCTGCTGTACGAGGCACTCGGCAGGCTCGCGCCCTCACCGGTGGTCGAGCTGAACCGGGCCGTCGCGGTGTCGATGGCGGCCGGAGCCGCCGCGGGTCTCGCCGTCGTCGACGAGCTGGCGGCCGGGGGAGCGTTGTCGTCGTCGCATCTGCTGCCGAGCGTGCGTGGGGAACTGCTGACCCGCCTCGGCCGCGTCGAGGAGGCGCGCGGCGAGCTCACCGAGGCGATCCGGCGCTGCCGGAACGACCGCGAGAAGGCGGTGCTCGCGGGCAAACTCCAGGCACTCTGACCCAGCGACACACAAGCGTAAAGTTTTGTCCGCGTACCGATCGGGTAGTCCGGAATGGCGACGACGAGAGGTTTGTGGATGTCTCAGGAATCGAAATCGGTGTTGCACCGGGCAATCGGTGCATCGGCGATCGGAAATGCGGTCGAATGGTTCGACTACGGCGTCTACGCCTACCTCGCCACCTATATCGCGGCATCGCTCTTCCCCGGTGACGGCACCGGATCCAGCGTTATCTATACGCTGCTCGGTTTCGCGGTCTCCTTTCTGATCCGCCCGATCGGCGGCATGATCTGGGGTCCGCTCGGTGACCGCATCGGCCGCAAACGCGTGCTCGCGATGACCATCATCCTGATGGCCGGTTCGACCCTCGCCGTCGGTCTGATCCCGAGTTACGAGGTCATCGGCATCGCCGCGCCGATCCTGCTGTACGCGCTGCGCATGGTGCAGGGTCTGTCCGCCGGTGGCGAATACGGTGGCGCCGCGACGTTCATGGCCGAATACGCGCCCGACCGTAAACGCGGTTTCTACGGCAGTTTCCTCGAAGTCGGCACACTCGCCGGTTTCACGCTCGGCAATCTGGCGGCGCTGCTGCTGGTGAATGTGCTCGACGCCACGAGCATGGAATCGTGGGGCTGGCGCATTCCGTTCCTGATCGCCGCACCGCTCGGCCTGATCGGCATGTATCTGCGCAGCCGGGTCGAGGACACCCCGGTATTCCGCGAAATCGAGGCGAAGGACGAGACCGAGGAAACGGTCGGGGTCTATCGCGATCTGCTGACCAAATACCTGCGCCCGGTGCTGACGCTTTTCGGTCTGGTCATCGCCTTGAACGTGGTGAATTACTCGCTGCTGAGCTACACGCCGACCTATCTCGGCAACACCATCGGCATGGCGGAATCCGACGCGCTGCTCGTGCCGCTGATCGGCCAGATCGTGATGCTGCTGACCCTGCCGTTCCTCGGTGCGCTCTCGGACCGGATCGGTCGCAGGCCGATGTGGTTGTTCTCCTGTGCGGCGCTGATGATCACGGTGATCCCGGTGTACATCCTGATCGGCACGTCGCTCACCGGCGCCATCATCGGTTTCGCCATCCTCGGCCTGCTCTACGCGCCGCAGCTGGCCACCATTTCGGCGACCTTCCCGGCGATGTTCCCCACCATCGTGCGGTTCGCGGGTGTGGCGATCGGCTACAACGTGGCCACCTCGATCTTCGGTGGCACCGCGCCGGTGATCAACCAGTCGCTCATCGAGCTGACCGGCGACAATCTGTTCCCGGCCTACTACATGTTCGGCGCGTGTCTGGTCGGCCTGATCGCGGCTTACTTCCTCATCGAGACCAAGGGCATGTCGCTGCGCGGTACCCAGGTGCCCGGCACGCCGGAAGCCCTCGAGGAACAGCGCGAGCTCGGCGAGCCGGTGGAACTCGCCGAGGGGCTCGATCCCGCTGTCCCGGTGAAGTAGGTCCTCAGGACCGGAACACCGCGAGTGCCTCGTCGCCGAGGTGCGGCCCGCTCACCTCGATGGCCACATTCGAACTGGCGACCACGTCGGCGCAGCTCAAGGTGAAGCTGGGTCCCGGCCCGAGGATGGGCCCGAACTCCGAGGCCGCCGCCGCGAACACGATGCGACCCACCTGGGCCCACACCATCGCGGCGGCGCACATCGGGCACGGCTCACCGCTGGCGTACACGGTGGCGCCTTGCAGCGCCTCGGCCTTGCCGGTGGCGGAGGCGACGGTGATCGCGACCAGTTCGGCGTGGGTGGTGACATCGCCGGTGGTGGCGACGGCGTTCGCGGATTCGGCGAGCACCGTACCGTCGCGGTCGACGGTGACGGCACCGAACGGCCGGTCACCGAGCACCGCCGCCTGGGCGGCGAGGTCGATGGCCCGGCGCAGGTAGGCGATGTCGGTGTCGGTGAGTGTGGTCATGCGCTGAGCTCCACTTCCGTTCCGCGGCCCTGGGCGCGGGCCTTGTCGATGAGCAGGCGGGCGGTGACGAGATCTTGCAGGCCGATACCGACCGAGTTGAACAGGGTGATGTCGCGTGGGCTGGTCCGGCCGGCCGCCCGGCCGAGGACGACCTGGCCCAGTTCGGTACTCACCTCGGCTTCGGTGATCGCGCCGTCGGCGATGGCCAGCAGCGTGTCGCCCGACTTGGTGAGCGTTGTCGCGATCGAGTCTACGATCACGCGCGCCCGGCGCATGGCGGCCCCGTCGACCTCGCGGTGATCGGCGCGAGGCGGGGCGCCGACCGCGTTCACGTGCAGCCCCTCGCCGAACCAGGCACCGCGCACGATCGGTTCCCGTGCGGGGGTGAGGGTGCACAGCACGTCGGCCGCCCGTGTCACCGACTCCGGTGACGGCATCGCCCGCACCTCCAGCCCGAGGTCGGCGATCGCAGCGCGGAACCGCTCGACGGTGGCGGCGGACCGCGACCAGACCAGCACGGTGTCGATGTCGCGTACCCGGGCGACGGCGCGGGTGTGCTCGATCGCCAGCGCACCGGCTCCGATCAACCCCAGTGTGGAACTGTCTTGTCTGGCAAGGTATTCGGTCGCCACCGCGCTGGCGGCGGCCGTTCGCACGGCGGTGACGAGCCGTCCGTCGACGAGCGCCTCGCAGCTGCCGTCGAGCGCGGAGGTCACCAGGATCACCGAGCGCTGTACCGGCAGTCCGCGTTCCCGGTTGGCGGGGAGGTCGGCGAGCAGTTTCACGGCGGCGGCCCCGGCGGATTCGGCGGCGGCGACCATCGGAACGAAGGCGGTGGCGCCCACGCCCACCGCGGGCGGCGCGGGGACCACCGCCGTGCCGAGCGCGAGGTCGGCGTGCGCGCGTTCGACGGCGGCGAGCACCTCGGCCCGGTCGATCAGGGCGGCCACATCGGAATGCGACAGGATCAGAGTCATCGGTGGCTCCTCGGAAGCGGTGGATCAGGAGGTTCGGGCGAAGGCGACCGTCAGGTCGCGCGGTGCACGGCTGTTGCCGACCAGACCACTCACGGCGACGATCGCGATCAGATACGGCAGCATCACCAGCAGCGCGAACGGCACATCGACACCGAGCGCGGGCAACGCGAACTGCAGCGCCTGGGCGATGCCGAAGAACACCGACGCCCAGATGACGCCGAGCGCCCGCCAGCGGCCCGCGATCACCGCGACCACGGCCAGATACCCGATGCCGCCGGTCATGTTGTCGCTGAACGAATGCACCTCTGACAGCGCCAGCTGCGCGCCGCCGAGGCCCGCGGCGAACGCGGCGAGCAGCACGCAGCCGTAGCGGACGGCGCGCACGGGCAGGCCGGTGCGATCGGCGGCCACGGCGTCCTCGCCGATCGCATCGACCACCAGACCAATTTTGGTGCGGCGGGAGAACACGAACGCCGACCCCGCGACGAGGGCGATACACAGGTACCCGAGTGCGGTCTGCCCGAACAGTGCCGGACCGATGACCGGAATATCGTGCAGCACAGGAATTCGCAGTGCCTCGAAGCCCACAACGCTGTGCCCTTTGCCGTCGGCGAGCAGCAGGCGCGAGCCGTAGGTGGTCGCGCCGAGAGCGAGAGCGTTGCTCGCGATGCCGACGACGATCTGGTCGGCACGCAGTCCGATACTCCAGACGGCCTGTAACGCACCGAATATCAGGGCGGCCAGCACCGCGGTGGCCGTGCCGAGCACCGGCGACCCGGTGGCGACCGCACCGAGTACGCCCGCGAACGCGCCGGTGAGCATCATCGCCTCGAGGCTCAGATTGAGCACGCCCGCGCGCTCACTGACCAGCTCACCGCTCGCCGCGACGAGGATGGGCAGGGTGAAGCCGATGCCGCTGGTGGCGATGTCGGTGACCGTGTCGAGGCTCATCGGCTCGCTCCTGCCGCGTCGGTGGTGCTCGTGTCGGGAACTGGTTGTGACGCAGCGGCTTTGCGCGTTCGGGATGTCCAGATGGCAGCGCCCGCGATGAAGACGATCATCAGGGACTCCACGACCGCGATGGTCGAAGCGGGCACGTTCGCGGCCAGCTGCAGGTTGATCCCACCGGAGACGAGGAATCCGAGCAGGAGCGACACCGCGACGACGGCGCTCAGGGAGCCACGTGCCAGCAGCCCGACGACCAGCCCGGAGAACCCGTACCCGGAGGAGAATCCCTCGGCGAGGACGAACGGCGCCGTCGCCACCAGCAGTCCGCCCGCGACGCCCGCGAAGGCACCCGCCGCCGAGAGGCTGAGGAAACGCAGTCGGCCCACCGGCACACCCACCCTCGCCGCCGCGTCGGGATTGAGCCCGACCGCACGCAACCGGGTACCGAGTGCCGTGTGGCGCACCAGAATCGCGGTGCCGAACGCGGCGAGCACGGCGATCCACAGGGCGATGGTCGCGGGGGAGCGTTCGATACCGAGCAGGGGCAGATGCGCGGCCTCGGTGAGTTGTTCGGATTGCGGCAGGGTCTCCGAGGAGGTCACCGGCTGACGCAGCAGCGCGGGCTCGTGCACGACGAGCAGCACCAGCGCCAGGCCGACGAAGTTGAGCAGCAGCGTGGTGATGATCTCGCTGGTGCCGCGCGCGACCCGCAGATACGCCGCGATCGCGGCCCACAGCCACCCCGCGGCCGCCGCCCCGAGCAATACCGTGGGCACCGTGATCGCGGCGGGCGTGCCGGTGAGGGTGGTGCCGATCGCGGTGGCGGCGATCCCACCGGCGCAGATCTGGCCCTCACCACCGACATTGACCAGCCCGGCGCGGTGGGCGATGGTGAACCCGACGGCCACCAGCATCAGCGTGGCCGCGACATTGAGCGAGGCGCCCACGGCGTAGTCGCTGCCGAACATGCCCTCCCACAGTGCTGTCATCGTGGCGGCGGGGGCGGCGCCCGCGACGGCAGCCAGGATCAGCCCGATCACTCCGGCGGCCAGCATGGCCGCGACAGCGACGACGAGGGGGTGGTGCCCCGCGGAGAGCTTGCCGAGGCCGCGCGGAACGACTCGCGATGCCGGTCGAGATGGGGTCTCGGTCGCTGTGGCCCGACCCGGTGCGCTCATGCCGCGACTCCCATCATCAATTCGCTGATCTGTTGTGCGGCACCGGGATCGGTGGTTTCGACGGGCCCGGCCAACTCCCCGCGATAGGCGACGAAGATTCGGTCGCACAGGGCGAGCAGTTCGGGTACCTCGCTCGATACCACCAGCACGCCGCAGCCACGCGCGGCCGCGTCCCGAAGCTGAGTCAGCACGAAATCGACCGCGCCGATGTCCAATCCGCGCGTCGGCTGGGCAGCGACCAGGCAGCGCAGGTTCGCCGCCGACAGCTCGCGCGCCAGCACGACCTTCTGCTGATTGCCGCCCGACAGCGATCCCATCGGCACCCACGGACCGGCCGCGCGTACATCGAAGCGGTCGAGTTCGGCCTGTGCGGCGCGACCCATGGCCTGTTTGTCGAGGAGGCCGAAGCGGCGGAACCGGCCGAGGCCGCCGAGGAAGAGATTCTCGGCCAGCGTCATGTCGGCGACCATGCCGTCGCGGTGGCGATCCTCGGGGACGACACCGAGACCGAGCGATGTTCGTGTGGCGGGGTTCGCGGTGGTGATGTCGGCTCCGGCGAGCGCGACTGTGCCCGCCCGCACCGGGGTGCCACCGGCCAGCACCGCGACGAGCTCGCTCTGCCCGTTGCCCTCGACGCCCGCGATCCCGACGATCTCGCCCGGCCGCACGGCCAGGCTCGCCTCGTCGAGCGCGATACTGCCGTCGGCTCGGTGGACGGTCACCCCGTCGACGGTGAGAACCGCTGCGGGCGAGCTCGATTCGTGCGCAATGACGGTTTCGCCGCGGCGTCGACCGGTGGTCCTGTGCTCGCCCGGATCCAAGCCGATCGTCGCCGCTACGGTCGGGTCGAGATCGGTGGCCTCGCGGCCGACCATCGCGGTGAGTAACTCGGAGATCGTGGTCTCGGGCAGCGGACCGCCGCCGGCGACCGTGCCGCGGCGCAGCACCGTCGCGGCATCGGCGACCCTGGCCACCTCGCCGAGTTTGTGCGTCACCAGCACCACCGCTTTGCCGTCGGCGGCGATGGCACGGCAGGTGTCGATCAACGCGTCGATCTCGGCCGGATCGAGCACTCCCGTCGGTTCGTCGAGCAGGATCAGCGCCGGATCGCGCAGCAGGGCCTTGACGATCTCGACCTTCTGCCGGGCGCCCACCGGCATCGTCGCGACCTGCTGGTCGAGATCGATGCGCAGCCGATAGCGGTGGGCGATCTCGTCGAGACGGCTGGTCAGATCCCTGCGGCGCAACCGCAACCCGTGCTGGGTGAGCAGCAGATTCTCCGCGACGGTCATGGTGGTCACCAGGCTGAAGTGCTGGTGCACCATGGCAACGCCCGCCCTCATCGCGGCGGCGGGCGATTCGGGCCGGAAAGCCTTGCCGCCCAGTTCGATTCGTCCGTCATCGGGTGGATAGCCACCGAACACGAGATTGCACAGCGTCGACTTGCCCGCGCCGTTCTCGCCGAGAACACTGTGGACGGTGCCGGATTCGACGGTGACGTCCACGTCGTGCAATGCCCGGACCGCACCGAAGCTCTTTCCGACCCCGTGCAGGGTCAATGCGGGAGTGCCCATCGCCATCAGTACGGCTTCACCGCGCCGGTGGACAGGGCCGTCTTCGCCTTGGCGAGCGCGTCGGCGACCGCGGCGTCCTTGTCACACAACACGAAATCGGTGCCGTCGTTGGGCGAGGTGAGCCCGAAGCGCACGTTCTCGGCCTTCCACGTGTTGTCGAGCGCCGCCTTCACCGCGTATTCGACCTCGGCGCCGATATCGGTGTGCACATAGCCCAGATACACAGGGTTGGTGCAGTCACCGGGGATCGGGCCGCCGACCAAGGTGGCGCCGGACTGGGCGGCTGCCTGCTCGAGGCCCGCCTTGCCCAGGTTCACGATCTGACCGAGCGTGCCCGCGCCCGCTCCGTAGTCGGCCAGCGCGGCCTGTTTGGCCTTGGCCGGGTCGTTGAAATCGCCGACGTACTGCGGAGTCAGTACCCTGGCGTCCGGCTTCGCGAACCGCGCGCCGTTACCGAAAGCGTTGGCGGCATTGACGATCGCGGGCAGTTCGACGCCCCCGACGAAGGCCACCGCGCCGGTCTTGGATCCGGCCGCGGCCACCGCGCCACTGAGGAACTCGGCCTCGGCCTGCTGCGGGTCGTAGTAGGCCAGGTTGGCCATCGGCTTCGCATCGGCGGGCCCACCGATCTCCACGAACTTCACACTCGGGAACTGCGGGGCCACCTTGCGCACATCGGCATCGGTCTGGCCGCCGAGCGCGATGACCAGATCGTTGGTCGAGGCGAAACGGACGAGCGCCTGCTGATAGTCGGCCGCCGCCACCTGTTCGACCTTGCTCAATTCGACCTTGTCGCCGAGGGTTTCGGCGACGCGCTGGTAGCCGAGATACCCCGACTGCATGAAGCCGGTGTCGGAGAGCGAACCGGGGAAGAACACGCCGACCTTCAGCTTGCCGCCCGCCGCGGCGGTGTCGGCGGAACCGCAGGCCGACAACAGGGCAGCGGCGGCGAGGGCGGCCGAGCCGAAGGCGATCGCGCGCCGGGTGGAGTTGTGCACGGGGTACTCCTTGATCGAACGAACCGCCCACTTAGCGGTATACCGTTAAGTGTCAGCGTGCGGTCCGCGAATGACGGCCGGATTACCGAAAAGTAAGAATCGGTCGCACGGTGCGCGCGGGGCTACCGTGGAGTCGGAAGCGGGGCGGAAGGATGGTGTGGTGGCGGGACCGGTCAAGAAGTCGCTGCGAGATCAGGCGTACGAGGAACTGCGGGCTCGGATCATCGATCTGCGGTTGAGTCCGGGGCAGCGGTTGGTGGAACGCGATCTCGCCACCGAACTCGACATCTCCCGGATACCGCTGCGCGAAGCGCTGCACCTGCTCGAACGCGAAGGGCTGGTGGTGATCGTGCCCCGGCAGGGCGCGATCGTCGCCCCGTTCACGGTCGCCGATGTGCGCGACCTGTTCGACGTGCGCGAGAGCCTCGAGGTGCTGGCCGCCCGGCTGGCCGCCGAACGCGCCGAACCCGCCGACCTCACCGCGCTGCGCGCCCAGCTCACCGCCGCCCGACGGGCCACCGAACGCGGCGAGCAGGCCGCCATCGCGGCCGCCAACGCCGGATTCCACGCGCTCATCGTGGAGATCTCCGGCAACCCGCTGCTGCAATCGCTGTTGCGGCCCTTGGAGTCTCGCGTGCGCTGGCTGTTCCACCTCACCAAGGAACGCGACCCCGGCACCCAATGCGAGGAACACGAGGCGCTCTACGCCGCGATCGCGGCAGGCGACCCGCAGGCCGCGGCCGACATCGCCTACCGCCATGTCGCCTCCGGTCGCGAACCCAGCCTGGCTCTTGCCGAGCAGTGGGCGACGCCCGCCATCGACCCGGTCAGTGCCACTCGCACGCGTCAGCGCACCACGAACCGCGACAGATCGGCGTGATCAGCCGCCGCCCGCCGGAGCCCGGCCTGCGGCGGCCGCATGGTGGAGGGCACTGCGTGCCGCGCGCACGGCCGGATGCTCGCCGGTGCCGTTGCGGTAGGCGAGACGGGTGCGGCGGCGAATCGGCAACGCGGTGAGCGCGAGCCGTTCCGGCGGTGCGTACAACGCCAGACCTGGGATGATCGCGGCGCCCGCGCCGGCGGCCACCAGGGCGAGCACCGTGTCGAAGTCGTCGGCGTGATGACGCACGCGCGGTGTGAAACCCGCTGCCTGACAGGCGCGAATGGTCATCGTGTGGCACAGCGTGCCGGGGGTGCCCGCGATCCAGGGTGAGTCGCGGTGGGCGCGCAACGGATCGTCGGCGGGCGCCGGATCGCAGGTGGCGAGAAAGACCGTCTCGGTATGCAGTGGCTCGGTGTGCAAAGCCCGGTCGGTGTCGGCGGGCACCAGGTCGTAGTCGTGGGTGAGCGCGATATCGAGGGTGCCTGCCCGCAGGGCGTCGGGTACGTCGGCCGGATCGATCTCGGTGACGGTGAGTTCCAGGCGTGGGTGCTCGGTGCTGAGGGTGACAAGGGCGGGGGAGAGCAGGGTACGCGCGGCGGTGGGGAACGCGCCGATGCGCAATGTGCCGACCAATGCGGTCCGCGCACCGGCCAATTCGGCGTCCGCGCGTTCGAGGGCGGCGAGCACGGTCTCGGTGTGGCCGACCAGCAGGTGGGCGGCGGGGGTGAGCGTCACCCGGCGTCCCGATCGCTCGAGCAGTGCGACGCCCGCGTCCTTTTCGAGCGCGCTGAGCTGCTGGGACACCGCCGACGGCGTGTAGCTGAGCGCTTCGGCGACCGCCGCGATGGTCCCGCGGTGAGCGAGTTCGCGCAGCAGGCGGAGTTTGCGAACATCGAGCATCAGTTCAGCTTACGTTCTACCTCATGAACATGAACTGGACCTTACGGTCGCGGGGTTCGACGATGGAGTCATGACATCGCTGCACGGCCTGTTCGTCCCCCTGATCACACCCTTCACCGCGGACGGCGCCCTCGCCCCCGACGCACTCCGCGCGCACGCCCACACGGTCCTCGACGCGGGCGCCACCGGGCTCGTCGCACTCGGCACGACCGCCGAACCGACTGCGTTGACGCCCGCCGAACGCGCCGAGGTGCTCGACATCTGCGCCACGGTGTGCGCAGAACGGGACGCGCCGCTGATCGTGTGCGCGGGCGGCAACGCCACCGCCGAGGCCGCCGCCGCGGTGGCTGCCGTGCCGCCGTCGGCCGCCGCGGTGCTGTCGGTGGTGCCCTACTACGTCCGCCCCAGCGAGGAGGGTGTGCTCGCGCACTTCACCACACTCGCGGCCGCGAGCCCGGCGCCGATCCTCGTCTACGACGTGCCGTACCGGACCGCGCGCACGCTCGGCGCCGCAACCCTGATCCGGCTCACCACCATCGCGAACATCGCCGGCTTCAAGCACTCTGTCGGTGGCATCACCGATGCCACCGTGGAACTGATGGCGACCGTGGGGGATCGGACCACCGTGCTGGCGGGCGACGACCGTTTCGCCTCGCCGCTGCTGGCACTCGGCGCCGACGGCGCGATCCTCGCCGCGGCCAACGTCGCGCCCGCCGGGTACGCCGAACTCGTGCGAGCCTGGGGGACAGGCGATCTCGCGCGTGGGCGCGCGGTGGGTAACCGTCTCGACGCCCTCGGTGCCGCCCTGTTCGCCGAACCGAACCCCACGGTCATCAAGGGTGTGCTCGCCGCGCGGGGCGAAATCCCCAGCGCGGCGGTGCGTCTGCCGTTGCTGCCCGCCTCGGCCGAATCGGTCGCGGCGGCGCTGTCGGCGGCCGGAACTCAGCCGTAGAGTTCGACGAACTTCGCCAGCGACCGTTCGAAGTCGCCGCGCAGTGCCTTGGCCACGGTCGAGCCGATCGGGCCGAACAGCGGCGCGCCGCCGAGTTCGACGATCAGGTCGACCGCCGAACCGTCGCCCTTGGGCTGCACGGCGAGATCGATGCCGAACTTGGTGCCGCCGATGCCCGCGCCGGTCAACTTCAGCTTGTGCGGCGGCTGGGCGGTGCGCACCGTCCAGGTGACCTTGTTGCGGAACCCCTTCACCCGCGCCACACCGACCAGCACGGTGCCCTCGGTGAGTTCTTCGGGGACGGTGCCGCGCCAGGCCTCGTGGATCGCCAGCCAGTCGCCGAGGTGCTCCAGGTCGGAGGCGTGGTCCCACGCCTTGTCCGGGGCGAGGGGGACGTCGATGGTGAGCTTCAGTTTGGCCACGGCGGGATAGTATCCGGTACTCCCGGTTCCGCGACCACCGCATCCGGACCATCGTGTGTTTCGACAACCCCGTGCCTGCGGAAATTGGGTAATATCAGCGGCAATTCCCATGCCTGACAGCAGGTTCCATCTCGAATCGGTCACAGTGCTGCTACTGTGTGCGGGTCGCTGGAAGCGGGGACTGTCTATCGGGTATCCGGGATGGTTCCCTCGAGGGCGGCTGCCCGGGTGGAACGACGACGAAAGATCAGATGAACTCCGGAATCGCGGTGCTGTCGCTCATCATCGGAGCCCTGGTGGTCCTCGCGGCCATCGCTGTGGCTGTGCTCGCCATGCACAACGAGCGCAAACAACGCGCGCGCGCCGACACCGCCAGGCGGGAGCGTGAACTGTGTGAGGCGGCGGTACATCACCTCGCCCAGGTCACCCTGCCCGCCATCACCGACGCCGTACGGCGACACGACATTCCGTCGGTCGCGGTGGAACTGCCCGCCGAACTGCGCGACGCGCCCCTCGGCGAGTCGCTGCAGGCGATCGCGACCGGCCACGCCGACGACCTGCGCGTCGTCGCCGAGGAGACACGGGCGATGGTCGAGCGCTACGGCGAGCAACGCCGCGTCGCCGAGATCCAGGCCGCCCGCGAAGAGACCCGCGCCGAACTGCAGGCGTCGTCCCGCGCGGCGACCAGTGCGGCGGTGCGCTCGTTCGGCACCTCGGTGGTGAGCCTCGGCACCGACCTCGGCCAGGTGGTGAGTACCGCGCTGCGCGAGCACCGCGACGACGCCGTCTACGAGACGCTCACCCGCATCGACCACACCGTGCAGCAGATGATCCGGCAGGCGCAGTCCTACGTGATCGTCTCCGGTGGCCTGCCCGGCAGGCGCTGGCCACAGCAGTCGCTCACCGACGTCGCGGGCGGCGCCACCGGGCGCGTGCGTGAGTTCCTGCGGGTCCATTCGGCCCAATCGGAACGCATCGTCATCAGCCGCGCCGTCGAGCCGCTCGTGCACACCCTTGCCACCCTGCTCGACAACGCGCTGCGGTACTCGCCGCCGTCCTCGTTCGTCGAGGTCGGCTTCCAGGAAGGCCATCACGGCGTCACGATCATCGTCGACGACGCGGGCATGCGGATGAGCCCCGAGCAGCTCGAGGACGCGCGTCTGGTGCTCAGCGGTGAGCGCTCGGTCGACATCCACGACCTCGGGCCTGCGCCCAAGGTCGGTTTCCCCGGTATCGCCGCACTCGCACGCCGTTACGGCTTCTCCGTGCATGTCGACGGTCCCAATATCTACGGTGGCATGCGCGCGATGGTCTATGTGCCGTCGGCGCTGCTGGTGAGCGGAGAGGCGCCGAGAATCCCCGAACCCGAACTGGCCGCGCCCGCGCACATTCCGGTGCCCGTGCCCGACCCTGTCGAGACCGACGGCCCACGCGCGGCCGTGCACGAAATCACCAGCGGTGGGCTGCCCAAACGGCGCCGCCGCCCGGTCGCCCCGGATTCGGCGGGGGTGACCACGGAAGTGGGGCAGGCTCGCCCCGACCTCGCCGCTGCCTGGCACAGCGGTTCCCGCAGCGGTCGTGCCGCTGCGGCCGAGCGATCCACGGAAGGAACAGCCGATGAGCACACCGGTAGCCGATAGCACCAACCGTTTGGCATGGCTGCTCGAGGATCTAGAGATCCCCGGCGTCCGCTTCGCCGTGCTGCTATCCGACGACGGCCTTCGCATCGCGCACTCCCACGGCGTCGCCAAGGACGACGCCGAACGGTTCGCGGCGGCCGCATCCGGTCTACGTTCGCTCGGCAAGGCCCTAGGCGAGTTCTGCGGGTCACCGGCGAACACGGTGCGCCAGAACATGACCGAATACGACGAGGGCATGATCATGATCACCGCCGCCGGTGTCGGCGCGCTGCTCGGTGTCGCGACCACCGCCGATGTCGACGTGGCGCTGGTGGCGCACCGGATGAACGAACTGGCCGCGCGGGTCGGCCACGAGATCGGTGCGGCGCCACGGCACGGTGTCAGGTAATGAGCCGAGGCAGGCGTGACCCCGACCTGGTCAGGTCCTATGTGCGCACCGGCGGCCGGACAAGGGCCGCGCACGAACTCGATCTGGTGACCCTCGTCCGCGCCGTCGCCGACCCGCGCGCCGATCACCGACCCGACGAGCGCCGGGTACTCGCGCTCACCAGCCGCCGTGGCGCGCTGTCGATCGCCGAACTGTCGGCGTATCTCGACCTGCCTGCCTCGGTGGTGAAGATCATCGTGTCCGACCTGCTCGACAGCGGACACCTACACTGCCCCACCCCGGCCGAGGTGAAGCCGGAGCTGGCGTTGATCAAGGAGGTGCTCCATGGTCTCCGTGTCCTCGCAGGCTGAGGTCGACTACGTCGCCGAAACGGTGACCAGATCGGTGAAGATCCTGGTCGCGGGCAATTTCGGCGTCGGCAAGACGACGTTCGTGTGTGGCGTATCCGAGATCCGGCCGCTGCGCACCGAGGAGACGATCACCGAGGCGAGTATCGGTGTCGACGATCTGGCCGGGCTCGGCAGCAAGGTGCAGACCACCGTCGCCCTCGACTTCGGCAGGCTCACCCTCAATCCGCAACTGGCGCTCTACCTCTTCGGCACGCCGGGTCAGGAGCGGTTCGCGCCGCTGTGGGAGGAGCTGGCGCGCGGTGCGCTCGGCGCCCTCGTCCTGGTCGACACCCGGCGCATCGAGAAGGCCGACGACGTGCTCTCGGCCCTCGAACAACGCGGCGTCCCCTACGCGGTGGCGGTCAACGAGTTCGAGGGTTTCCGCCGCTACCCCCTCGACGAGGTGCGTGAGGCGCTCGACCTCACCCCCGACACCCCGGTGATCGCGGTCGACGCGCGACGCCGCGATCACGGTCTGCGTGCGCTGATCACGTTGGCCGAGTACCTATTTCAGAGGCAGGAAGCGGCAGTTCGGTGACCTTGCAAGACCTCGCGGCCGATGTCCGGGTACCGATGTATTCGCCCGAGTTCGCGGCCGACCCGCAAGCTGCCTACCGGCAGATGCGGGAACGGTTCGGATCCCTTGTCCCCGTGGAACTCTCACCGGGAATCCGGGCCACCCTGGTGATCGGCTATCACACCGCGGTACGGATCCTCAACGATCCCGACCACTTCCCGGCCGACCCGCGCATGTGGGAACGCAACATCCCCAAGGACTGCCCGGTACTGCCGATGCTGCAGTTCCGTCCTGCGGCCCTGCGCACCACCGGTGCCGAGCACGCCCGCTACCGGCAGGCCAATGTGGCCGGTCTGGCCGGGGTCGACCTGTACGCGATGCACAGCACGGTCGAGCAGTTCGCCATCCCGCTCATCAACAGCTTCTGTGCCGGCGGCTCGGCGGACCTGTTGAGCCAGTACGCGTTTCCCCTGGTGTTCCAGGCGCTGAACTCGATGCTCGGCTGCACGCCCGAGATCGGTCAGCAGGTGGCCACCGGGATGTCGCAGATCTTCGAGGGCGGCACCGACGCCGAGGCGGGCAACAACCTGGTTGCCAACGCCCTGGCCGACCTGGTCGGGCTGCGCAAACGCGAGCCGGGCGACGACGTGGCGACCCGGCTGCTGCAACATCCGGCGGCGCTCACCGACGAGGAACTGGTGCACCAGCTGCTGGTGCTCTACGGCGCGGGCATCGAGCCCATGCTCAATCTGGTGGTCAACACGCTGCGCCTGATGCTCACCGACGACCGCTTCGCCGGCGATGTGCTCGGCGGCAGTATGTCGACGCGCGACGCCCTCGACGAGGTGTTGTTCACCGACCCGCCGCTGGCCAACTTCTGCATGACCTACCCCCGGCAGCCGACCCTCATCGAGGACACCTGGCTGCCCGCGCACGAACCAGTCGTCATCAGCATGGCGGCCTGCAACAACGATCCGGCGATCGCGGGCCTGGACGTGATCCACAATCGCGCCCACCTGTCGTGGAGCACCGGCCCGCACGGTTGCCCCGCGAAATCGGTCGCGTACCTGATCGTGCAGGACGCCATCGATCAGCTGCTCGACGCCCTGCCGGAGATCCGGCTCGCCGTACCCCCCGAAGAGCTGGTCTGGCGCCCCGGCCCATTCCATCGGTCCCTGGCCGCGCTGCCGGTCGTCTTCCCGAATACACCGCCCCTGCCGATGCCCTGATCGGGTTGTCCCCGGAATTTCGGGGAGTCGCTCGAGATTCGCTCATACCGCCCACCACCGGAACTGCCGGGTGGTGGACGGTTGTCGTCTGCGCCTGAGCAAACTGCCGACAATGTCCGGCAAACAACGCCAGTTCTCTCAACTGTGCGATTAGCTGAGATATTGCCGTGGGTTCGTACCGGTTGGTTCTCCTCACGGAATTCGCTGAATTCGCAGAATGGTCCTTTGTGTGGAAATACCGGCGGGTAAGCGAATTCTTCGCCGCTGCGACTGTTGACCCGTGATCTTCTTGCGCCTACTGTCCCAGTCAGTTCGAATCGAACTGTTCTTTATCGTCGCTCGAAATGGTCCACGGATGGCACGCCGGCCTCTGCCGTCCATTTCCGTGTGTGTTTCAAGGGAGTATTGATAGTGAGAAGTCGAATTGTCGTGGTCGCCGGCGCGCTCGTCTCCTGCGGTTCGGTGAAATACGAGCCGCAGCGTGTCGAGGGGCCGAAAGGGCTCACCAATTGCAGCGCGAACAAATATCCGGAACTCCACGACGACAGCCTCGGCTGGGTTCCGCAGCGGGTTTCCGGCAGTGTCACATTCACCTGGAAGAACACCGCCAATCATCGCACCGCCGACTGGGAGTACTTTATCGGGAATACCCGGATCGCCGTGATCGACGGGCGGAACGAGCAGCCCCCGATGGAGGTCACCCACACCATCGACCTGTCGCAGTACACCGGCCGACAGAAATTGCGCGCGGTCTGGAACATCGGGGACACCGCGGCCGCCTTCTACAGCTGTGTCGACCTCGAGATCGGCGGCGGCACCCCACCGGCAACGACCACGAAGCCGCCGGCGCCGACCACCACCCCACCCGCGCCGCCGACCACCACGAAACCGCCGGTGACCACCACGAATCCACCGGCCACCAGCACCGCGCCGCCGACGACCTCGCAGCCCGGTGGGGGACACGAACACCCGACGACGACAGCACCGGCGGCATCGACGTGGCGTCAGGGCGCCACCTACGCCGTCGGCGACAGGGTCACCTACCAGGGCGTCACCTACACCTGCCGCCAGGCCCATACCGTCCACGACCCCAACTGGACCCCGCCGAACACCCCGGCCCTCTGGTCGCGGGGGTAGCTGGACGAATGCGAGCGATTCGGGTGTTTCTCCCACCATCGGTGTGCGGATGGGGCCAGGATTGGGAAAACCTCGCCGGCCTCGCGTTCGGCCGGCCTCGCAGCACAAGGACGTGAGATATGAGTGACAGGATTTGCGGTGTGGCCGTCGCGGCCGTCGGAACGGCGGTCGCGACAGTGATGTTCGGTGCGCCGACGGCCTCGGCCGGGGTGTCACAACTGACGGTGAATCCCAGCCTGAGCGTGGGAAGTTCGACGAACTACGGCACCGGGTGCACGCACTACCTCGAGGCTCGGCTCAGTGTCGGCATCGTTCCTGTCGCGTTCTACGACAACGGCACGCTGCTCGCGGTCGTGAACCCCACCGACGGCATCGCCACCATGCCGTGGGTGCCGTCGAGCACCGGAGCGCACACCCTGGCCGCCGTCCAGGACGGCATCGGTCGCGCCGTCGACGTGAGCGTCGGCCGTGGGTACCGCTTCGGTGAGTCCTGCGTGGTCACCGGCGGCTGACCCGCTGAGACGACGGTGGCCCGGTCCGTCCGCGGACCGGGCCACCGTCGTTCGACTCACTTCGAGTCGACCAGCTTCTTGTCGGAGCCCTTCTTCTTGGAGCCCTTCTTCGGTGCCGCGCCGTTGCCCGCGGACGGGTCGTCGGGCATGGTCGCGGTGACCACCAGATCGTCGCCCGAGGTGTCGACGTGCACCGTGCCGCCGGGCTCCAGCCCGCCGTCGAGCAGCAGCCGCGACACCCGGTTGTCGAGTTCGCGCTGCACCGTACGACGCAACGGCCTGGCGCCGAACTCGGGCTGGAATCCCTTCTCGCCCAACCAGTCCACCGCCGGCTGACTGATGTCGAGTTCGACGTCCTGGGCCGCGAGCATGCGCCGCGTGCGGTCGAGGATGAGCCCGACGATCTCCTCGAGCTGCGACTTGTCGAGCCGGTGGAACACGATCTGCTCGTCGATCCGGTTGAGGAATTCCGGCCGGAAGTGCGACCGCAACTTCTCCTCGAGCTGGGGGACGATCGAATCCAGATCATCGGCTGGCGCGTCGAGAATCAGCTGCGAGCCGATGTTGGAGGTCATGATGACGATGGTGTTCTTGAAATCCACCGTGCGGCCCTTGGAATCGGTGACGTGCCCGTCGTCGAGCAGCTGCAGCAGCACGTTGAACACATCGGGGTGCGCCTTCTCGACCTCGTCGAACAGGATCACCGAGTACGGCTGACGGCGCACCTTGTCGGTGAGCTGGGCGGCATCGTCGTACCCGACGTATCCGGGCGGGGCGCCGACGAGCCGCGAGACCGTGTGCTTCTCCTGGAACTCGCTCATGTCGAAGCGGATCAGCCGGTCCTCGTCGCCGAACACCGCCTCGGCCAGAGCCTTGGCCAGCTCGGTCTTGCCGACACCGGTCGGGCCGAGGAACAGGAACGACCCGATGGGCCGGTTCGGGTCCTTGAGCCCGGCGCGCGCCCGGCGCACCGCCTCGGCGACCGCGACGATCGCCTCGTTCTGCCCGATCACCCGCTTGTGCAGCACGTTCTCCAGCTCGAGCAGGCGCTGCTTCTCCTCGGCGGTCAGGTCGGCCACCGGAATGCCGGTGCGTCGCGAGATGACCTCGGCGATGTCGACCACCTGCACCTCCGGTTCCGCGGAGGCGGCACCGGATTCCTCCAGTTCCTCCTCGGCGGCGGCGATCTCGGCCTTGAGCGCCTTGGCCTTCTCGTAGTCCTCGTTGTCGACCGCCGCGTCCTTTTCCCGGTACAGCCGCGCGATCTCGTCTTCCTTGGCCTTGACCTCCGGGTCGGCGGTGCCCGAACGCAACCGCACCCGCGCGCCGGCCTGATCGACCAGGTCGATCGCCTTGTCTGGCATGAACCGGTCGGTGATGTAGCGATCCGACAGCTGCGCCGCCGCGACCAGCGACTCGTCGGAGTAGCGCACCTGGTGGTGTTCCTCGTACACGTCGGCGAGCCCGCGCAAGATCTCGATCGTGTCGGCCACCGAGGGCTCGGCGACCATCACCGGCTGGAAGCGGCGCTCGAGCGCGGCGTCCTTCTCGATGTACTTGCGGTATTCGTCGATCGTCGTCGCACCGACGACGTGCAGGTCACCGCGCGCGAGAGCGGGCTTGAGCAGGTTGCCCGCGTCCATCGAACCCTCGCCGCCACCACCGGCGCCGACGATGGTGTGCAGCTCGTCGATGAACACCACGAGTTCGTCCTTGTGGGCGCGAACCTCGTCGAGGATCTTGGTGAGCCGTTCCTCGAACTCACCGCGATACTTACTGCCCGCCACCAGGGAGCCGACGTCGAGGGCGATCACCCGGCGGTCCGCGAGCGAGGTCGGCACGTCGCCGTTGACGATGCGCTGGGCCAGACCCTCCACGATCGCGGTCTTGCCGACACCGGGATCACCGATCAGGACCGGGTTGTTCTTGCGTCGCCGGGACAGGATCTCGATGGATTCCTCGATCTCCTCCGCCCGCCCGACCACCGGGTCGATCAGGCCCTCACGGGCCTCGGCGGTGAGATCGCGACCGTATTCGTCCAGCGTCGGGGTGTCGGTCTTGCGCTGCTGGCGCTTGGCCTGCGCGGCTGCCGTGCCCGGTGTCGGGCCGCCACCGCTCTGGCTGGCCGCCAGACCCGCGACCAGCGTCTGGGCCGCGATGCTGTCGGGCAGCGAGGCGATGCCGAGCAGGATGTGTTCGGGCCCGATGTAGGTGCTGCCGGACTGCGCGGCCTGGCGCTGGGCGGCGCGCATGGCCAGCTTGGTCGCCGGGCTGAGGGTGATGTCGGCCAGGTCGTACCCGCCGGCCGCGCCGGTGTCGAGGTAGTCCTGCATCTGCTCGGCGACCTGGTCGGCATCGAGGCTCAGCTCATCGATCATGTCGCGCGCGGGTTCGGTCTCGGCGGCGGCGTAGAGCAGGTGTTCGGGCGTGATCTCCGGGTTGCCCCATTGCTGGGCGGCCTGCCGCGCCGCACCGACCAGCAACTTCGCGTCGTCGGTCATCAGACGGCTCAGGTCGATGCGTTGCACCGGCGGTTTCGCCGACATCCCGGAACCGAAAAAGCGCTGGAAGATGTCGTCGAAGGGATCGCTCGAACCGGGCCAGCTCGCTGTCATGTCCGCACCTCTTCGCTCGTCGTGCCGCAGCCAGCGGCGACTCCTGTAGATCGGGACCGTGCTTCCAGCAATACTTCGGCATCCTCCGGTGCTGTGCAAGCCATTGGGCAGTTTCACATCCGCGTCGTCGAGCCGATGGCGGACCGACCAAAATCCGGTGGAAACCGCCCGATACCACCGGATTTGTCTGATTCTTGGTTCTGGGACGGCGCTCGACGGTAGCGTGACGACCCGCACGGCGGGATCGACCGTCGTGCCCGGTTGTTGGGAAGAGCACGGAGTTTGGTCACCGACGTCATCGATGTCAGCGCGGATTTCACCATCGCCAGGCAAGCCCTCTGGGATGTCCTGCTCGATCCGCAGAGTTATCCACGCATGTTCACCGGGATCGGCGCCTGCGAGCGGATCGATCACCCCGACGGAGCGGTGGTGTGGCAGGTCCGGGTCGGCTCGGTGGACACGGGCATCCACACCCATGAGTTCGTCCTCGGCATCGGCCGCTGGTACGAGAGCTTCGAACTGCGCAGCCCCGCGCTCGGCAGCTTCGCCTCGGTGCGGCTGCGTGGCGACCAGCAGCGCACCCGCCTCGACATCACGCTGTTCGCCGCCGCCCGGGTGCATCCGATGCTCGAGCAGCGCAGCAACTCGGTGGTCACCGACTGGGTGAAGGCGGGTCTGCGCCGCACCGCGGACGTGATCGCGGGGACCAGGTCGTCGGTGGTCGTCAACGCCGAACGCTCGCCGCTGCGCCGCAACGCCGGGGTGGCGCGTTCCATCGCGGCCACCGGTCTGATGCGTCCGGAACCGGTGTCGATCCTCAAACAGCTTCGCTCCCTGTCGAAGTGGGGCTTCAACCTGGCGGGCGGTTACGCCGCCGGTGCCGCGCACTCCCCGGACCGGGCCGCGGTGCTCGATCGGTTCGGCACCCGGACCTACCGCGAGATCGACACGCGATCCGATGCCCTGGCCGGTGCCATGTACGAACTCGGCATGCGCGCCGGTGACGCGATCGGGTTGCTGGCCCGCAACCACGCGGGCATGGTCGAGACCATGGTCGCCGCGGGCAAACTCGGCGTCGACGTCGCGCTGCTCAACGCGGGACTTTCCGGGCGGCGCATCGAGGAGATCGTGCAGCGTCATCGCCTCAGCGCGGTGTTCGTCGACGGGGAACTCGAGACGCTGATCCGCTACCTGCACAGCGAGATACCGCGTTTCACCACCGACGCCAACCCGCCCGATCCGCAGCGCGCGACCATCGACGGCCTGATCGCCGCGGGGGTCGAGGACTTCCCCGTGCCCGCTCATCCCGGCAGGCTGATCGTGCTCACCTCGGGAACCAGCGGCTCACCCAAGGGCGCCCGCCGCCCGCACGCCAAGGGCTTCGGCACCATCGCCGCCCTGCTGTCGCGGATTCCGCTGCGCGTGGAGGAAGTGGTGCTGGTGCCCGCGCCGCTGTTCCACACCTGGGGGTTGGCCGGGCTGCAGCTCAGCACCGCACTGCGCGCCACCGTCGTACTCACCGACGGCTTCGACGCGGTCGAGTGCCTTCGCTCGATCGGCGAACACCGCATCACCACCCTGATCGTGGTGCCGACCATGGTCGAACGCCTCCTCGACGTCCCCGACGACGTCCGCGCGAGTTTCGACCTGTCGAGTCTGCGGCATGTGATCAGCTGCGGTGCGCCGCTGGCCGGTGCCACCGTGCTGCGGTTCCTCGACACCTACGGCGACGTGCTCTACAACGTGTACGGCTCCACCGAGGTGTCCTGGGCCAGTGTCGCCACCCCTGCCGACCTGCGGGTCTCGCCGACCACGGCGGGCCGCCCGCCGCTGGGCACCCGCGTGGGGGTGCTCGGTCCCGATCTGCGCCCGGTGCCGGTCGGCGCGGTCGGGCACATCTTCGTCGCCAACCACATGCTCTTCGACGGATACGTCAACGCCGCACCGCCGGAGGAGGCCGACGGCATGCTCGACACCGGCGACCTGGGCTATCTCGACGCCTCGGGCAGGCTGTTCGTGGCGGGCCGCGACGACGAGATGATCATCTCCGGCGGCGAGAACGTCTTCCCGCGACCGGTGGAGGAGGCGCTGGCCCACCTGCCGCAGATCACCGAGGTGGCCGTGGTCGGTGTCCCCGATCGCGAGTTCGGGCAGCGCCTGGCCGCGTTCGTGGTGAAACGGGAAGGGGCGGGCCTGGATCCGGACATGATCCGCACCTATATCCGTCACCGCCTGAGCCGGTTCTCGGTGCCGCGCGATGTCACCTTCATCAACGCGCTGCCGCGTGGGGAGACCGGCAAGATCCTCAAGTGGATGCTCGTCCGGCCGGAGCAGGCGCTGAGCGAGTGATCGCGCGGCGCCCGCCCCGGTGGGGCTAGGTGATCTTCTCCGGTGCGGGCCGGTTCAGCAGCGAATGTTTGCGCGAGTAGGCGAAATACACCACGAGGCCGACGAGCAACCAGCCCGCGAAACGCACCCAGGTCTCCCACGGCAGCGACCAGATCAGGTACGCCGAGAAGCCGATCCCGATCAGCGGGATCACCGGCATCAACGGCAGCCGGAACGAGCGCGGCGCGTCGGGCCTGGTGCGCCGCAACACGATCACGGCCACACAGACCACGATGAACGCCATCAGGATGCCGATATTGGTGAGCTCGGCGACGGTGTTGATCGGCAGCACACCGGCCAGGATCGCCGCGCCGATGCCGACGATCCAGGTGACCCTGGTCGGCACCTTGCGGGTGGGGTGGGTCTTGGCGAACCAGATGGGCAGCAGCCCGTCTCGGCTCATCGCGAACCACACGCGGGTGACACCGAGCATGAAGGTGAGCACGACGGTGATGATGCCGACGATCGCGCCGACGGCGATGATATTGGCGACCCCCGGCATCCCGACCGATTCGAAGGCGGTGGAGAACCCGCTGGTCGGGCTGATCTCGGTGTACTTCTGCATGCCGGTGAGTACCAGCGTGCACAGCACGTAGAGCACCATCGCGATGGCGAGGGAGTAGATGATCGCCTTGGGCAGGTGTTTGCGCCCGTCGATGGATTCCTCGGCGGCGGTGCTCATGGCGTCGTAACCGAACACCGCGAAGAACACCGTCGCCGCGCCCGTCCACACCGCGCCCGCGCCGTAGGGGAAGTACGGGTCGTAGTTGGCGCTGTCGATGTGGAACACGCCGAGCACCACGATGAGCACGACCAGCGCCACCTTGATGCCGACGGCGACGGTCTCGAACCGGCCGACGCTGCCGATCCCGCGCGAGAGCACCCAGGCGGTGCCGAGGCAGAACAGCACCGCGAACAGGTCGATCACCCGGCCGTCACCGGTATCGGGTGCGCCGAGCATCCACTCGGGTAGCGTCAGGCCGACCTGATCGAGCAGGAACCCGAAATACCCCGACACCCCGATGGCGACGACGGCGGCGACCGCGATGTACTCGAGCAGCAGGTCCCAGCCGATGAACCAGCCGGCGAGCTCACCGAGCGAGACATACCCGTAGGTGTAGGCCGAGCCCGCTTTGGGCACCATGCCCGCGAATTCGGCATAGCACAGCGCGGCGGCCGCGCTGGCGACACCGGCGATCAGGAACGAGATCAGCACCGCGGGCCCGGTCACCGAGTGGGCGACCGATCCGGCGAGGGTGAAGATACCGGCGCCGATGATGCCGCCGACACCGATGGCGGTGAGCTGCCACAGCCCGAGTGATTTGGCGAGGCGTTCGTCGCCGGGAATCTCGTCTTCTACCTCGACGAGTGGTTTACGGCGCAGCATCTGGGCGCGCAACTCTGCGAAAGACATCGCTGTTCCTTCCGTCGGCGGCCTGGCCGCGTGATCAGTACACCGCCGCGTCGCCGTTCCCGACCCCGAGAATGAATATTGTTCAGTGGTAGTGCCCGAATGGAGAGCGGCTCGTTACCCGCGTCCGCCTGCCAGTGCCCGCAGGAAGAAGGCGAGATTGGCGGGTCGTTCGGCCAGCCTGCGCATGAAATAGCCGTACCACTGGTCGCCGTAGGGGATGTACACGCGAACGTGGTTGCCCTCGGCGGTGAGTCGCTGCTGTTCGTCGTCGCGGATGCCGTACAGCATCTGGTACTCGTACTCCTCGCACTTGCGCCGGGCCGCCGCGACGGCCGCACCGGCGGCGGCGATGATCGCGGGGTCGTGGGAGGCGATCATCGGATAACCCTGCCCGGCGGCGAGCACGCCAAGGCAGCGCAGATAGGAGGCATCGACCTCGGCACGGTCGCGGAAGGCCACCGATTCCGGTTCGTCGTAGGCACCCTTGCACAGCCTGATCCGCGATTGCGGCCCCGCCAGCGCACGGCAGTCCTCCTCGGTGCGGCGCAGGTAGGCCTGCAGAACAGTGCCGAGCCACGGGAAGTCCTCGCGCAGCTCGCGGACGATCGCGAGGGTCGAATCGGTGGTCGTGTGGTCTTCGGCATCGACGGTCACCCACAGTCCGGCCGCCTCGGCGGCGGTGCAGATCTGGTGGGCGTGCTCGCGGGCGATCGCGTGTCCGTCGCGCGGCAGGGCCTGTCCGAGCGCCGACAATTTGACCGAGACCTCCAGCGGCCGAACGGCTCCCGACGTGGTCTCGGCCTGGGGCAAGCGCCCCAGCGCGGCGATGAGAACGCGGTACTGCTCGACCGTCGCTTGGGCCTGCGTCAGGTCGGTGGTGTCCTCACCGAGGTAGTCGATACTGATGAAACGCCCTGAGCGGAGCAAGGTTTCGGCGGTAGACACCACCTGGTCGGTGGTGGTTCCCGCGACGAACCGTGACACCACATCACGGCTCACCGGCAGCCGGGTGACCGCGCGTTCCAGTGGTGCCGAGCGCGCCGCTGCGAGCAGTGCCGAGCGCAGAAGTGCCGACATCAGTTGGCCTCCGATTCCTGGTGGGGGTAACCGTGCTCGGTGGGTGGGGTGAAGGTCTCCTTGATCGTGCGCGCGGAGGTCCAGCGCAGCAGGTTCTGGGCCGAGCCCGCCTTGTCGTTGGTGCCCGAGGCCCGTCCGCCGCCGAAGGGTTGCTGGCCGACGACCGCACCCGAGGGCTTGTCGTTGATGTAGAAGTTGCCCGCCGAGAAGGTGAGCCGCTCGGTGGCGGCGGCGATGGCGGCGCGGTCCTGGGCGATGATCGAGCCGGTGAGGCCGTAGGCGCCCGCGTCGACCAGATTCATGGCCTCCTCGAAACCCGAGGGTGTCGAGTCGTCGTAGACATGCACCGCGAGGATCGGACCGAAGTACTCGGTGCGGAAGATCTCGTCGCCCGGGTCGTCACCGACCACCACCGTCGGTTCCACGAACCAGCCGACGCTGTCGTCGCTGTGCCCGCCCGCGACCACGGTGATCCCCTGGGTGGCCTTGGCCCGCTCGAGCGCTGCGGTATTGCGGTCGAAGGCGCGCCGATCGATCAGCGCCCCACCGAAATTCGTGAAATCGGTGACATCGCCGTAGCGCAGCGACGCCGTCTTCTCGATCAGATCCTCCGACATCGCCGACCACACCGAGCGCGGCACATACGCCCGCGAGGCGGCCGAGCACTTCTGGCCCTGGTAGTCGAACGCGCCACGCAGCAGCGCGGTGGTGAGCACCGCCGGATCCGCCGACGGATGGGCGAGCACGAAATCCTTGCCGCCGGTCTCGCCGACCAGCCGGGGATAGGTGCGATAGCGGTCCAGGTTCGTCGCCACTTCCCGCCACAGATGCTGGAAGGTGGCGGTGGACCCGGTGAAATGCACACCGGCCAGGCGTCGATCGGGCAGCACCACCTCCGAGACCTCGGGTCCGGCGCCGTGCACGAGATTGATGACACCGGGCGGCAGACCCGCCTCCTCGAGCAGGCACATCGTCAGGTACGCGGCCACCGCTTGCGAACGCGCCGGCTTCCACACCACGGTGTTGCCCATCAGTGCGGGCGCGGTCGGCAGATTGCCCGCGATGGCGGTGAAGTTGAACGGGGTCACCGCGTAGACGAAGCCCTCGAGCGAGCGGTACTGCATGCGGTTCCACACGCCGCGCGAGGACAGCGGCTGTTCGGCGATGATCTTGCGCGCGAACGACACATTGAACCGCCAGAAGTCGACCAGTTCGCACGGTGCGTCGATCTCGGCCTGATACGGCGACTTGGACTGACCGAGCATCGTTGCCGCACAGATCTTCTCGCGCCAGGGACCGGCGAGCAGATCGGCCGCGCGCAGGAACACCGAGGCGCGGTCGTCGAACGACATCGCCCGCCATGCGGGTGCGGCCTCGGTGGCGGCTTCGACGGCAGCGGCGGCCTCGCCGGCGGTCGCGTCGTGCAGGGTGCCGAGTACGGCGCTGTGGCGGTGCGGTTGGACGACCTCGAACACCGGTCCGCCGCCGCGTAGGTGTCGACCGCCGATCACGTGGCAGATCTCGGTCGAGGCGGCGGCCAGTTCGCTGAGTGCGGTCTGCAACCGGGTGCGTTCGCGCGTGCCCGGCGCGAAGGTTCCGACAGGCTCGTTCACCGGCGGCGGGGTGGTCGCGATGGCGTCCATGAGTGCCTCTCCTGCGTCGTACGGCGGTAGCGGGATGTGACGTAGTCAACACCGATCGTCATCGGTCATAATCAGCTGATCGGACGAACTTATGCCCTCTCTTTGGTCCGATCGGACAATGGAGCGTGCGGATGGAGACGACCCTGGCCGAGCTGCTCGGCGCGCTCGACCACACCGTGGCCACGCTGGTCGACGCACCGGCGGGGGAGCAGGTGGTCCTACGCTCGGTCGCCCTCGCCGAGCCCGCCGACCTGGCCGAACACCTCGAGGCCGACGGTGCGTTGGCACAGGTGTATCTGCTGGTCGGCGTCGATTCCGAACAGACCGTACGGTGGCTGCGCGGTGTCGTCGCCCGCCCGCTCGCGCAGTGGCCGCGACTGTTGATGACCAAGCGCGCCGACGACTCGCCCACAGTGCGTGCGGCCGCCCATGCGGCGGGGATCGCGCTGGTGCAGGTGCACCGGCATGCCCGGTGGGACCAGGTGTTCGGGCTGGTCCGCCGCATGCTCACCCGCGCGCCCGGTGGCCGGACCGAGGCCGGCGAACCCGACCTGCTCGCCCCCGATACGGACCTGTTCGGACTGGCCCAAGTGGTGGCGACCGAAACCGGCGGCATGGTGAGCATCGAGGACCCGCACTCCCACGTGCTCGCCTATTCGGCCTCCGACGCCGCCGCCGACCAATTGCGCATCCGTTCGATCCTCGGCCGTGAGGGCCCGTCCGACTACCTGCGGATCCTGCGCGAGTGGGGCGTGTTCGACCGGGTGCGCCGCACCGACGAGGTGGTCGACATCCCCGACCACCCAGAACTCGGGATCCGCCGCCGCCTGGTCGTCGGTATCCGGCGTGCCACGGTCGGCGCCGAGGACCGGATGCTCGGCACGATCTGGTTGCAGGAGGGCGACCGACCGCTGCGGCCCGACGCCGCGCAGGTGCTGCGCGGTGCTTCGGCGGTCGCGGCGCGCATCATCGCGCGGGCACTCGACGCACCGTCGACCGAGGCTGTGCTGGTGCGCAGGCTGTTCGGCGCGCACGGCGAAGGAGTGGACGTGCCGTCGGTGGCGGCCGCCCTACGTCTGCCCGAAGCGGGTCCCGCCGCCGTGATCGGATTCGCCGCGCTCGGTCCGGCTGCCGAACTCGCCGCGTCGAGCGGCCTGATCCGGTTGCACGCCAGTGCTTTTCGTGGCGACTCGGTCACCGAGGCGATCGGTGAGCGGGTGTATGTGTTGCTGCCCTCCTATCACTCCGAGCACGGCGTCGGGTCGTGGGTGCGTGAGCTGGTCGCGCAGCTCGAGCAGACACGTGAGCTGGTGGCCCGCGCCGCGGTGGCCGCGCCGGTTGCCGGGCTGACGGCCGTCGCCGGAGCCCGCGCCGAGGTCGACCGCGTGCTGGACAGCCCCGCCGCCACCGCCGAGGGCAGTCGCGTGAC
The DNA here is from genome assembly GCF_053605015.1 of Nocardia sp. NPDC003979. Lineage (NCBI taxonomy): Bacteria > Bacillati > Actinomycetota > Actinomycetes > Mycobacteriales > Nocardiaceae > Nocardia > Nocardia sp. NPDC003979. Next base: position 115,714 of record NZ_JBSGIJ010000010.1, on the reverse strand, counting down.
CACCCTGGCCGAGGCGAGAACGGCGGTGCTGCTCACCGAGATCATCGAGTTGATCCGCGACCACCCTCACCTGCACGACCCGCGCCTGGCCGCTCTCGACGCCTACGACCGCGACCACGGTGCCGACCTGCGCGACTCGATCCGCACCTATCTGCGCGCCCACGGCGAAGTGAGCGCGGCGGCCGCCGCCCTGCGCGTGCACCCGAACACCTTGCGCTACCGCCTGCGCCGCGTGGAATCCATCCTCGGCATCGACCTCACCGACCCCGACGACCGCTTGCTCCTGGAAATCCAGCTCGCCGCCCGCCCACCGCGCGACCACTCCTGAAATGCCGGCTCGGCGCGACGAACCGCCCCGCGCCACGCCGAGCGTGTCGTCACGCTCCCGTCGGAACCTCCCCGACGGCCTTGGCGGGGTCGATCACACCGAGCACCTCGCCCTGGGGTGCCTGCAGGATTCCCATGCGCCCGAACGGACTGTCGTCGGGCCCCATGATCACCTTCGCGCCCAGTTCGGTCGCCTTGTTCAGGGTGCCGTCGGCGTCGTCGACCTGGATCCAGGTGAGCCAGTACGGCGGATTGCCGAGCGACGAGGCGTCCATGATTCCACCGACCTCGTGCTTGTCGCCGGGCAGCGAGAAGGTGGAGTAGGTGAAGTTCACCCCGTCACCGATCTCGGTGTAGTTCCAGCCGAACACGCTGGTGTAGAACTCGTGTGCCTGGTCGTAGCCGGGGGTGTGCAGCTCGTTCCAGCAGTAGGCGCCGTGCTGGTTGAACACCCCGGCACCGATGTGGCGCTTGGCTTCCCAGACGCCGAAGGCGCCGCCGGTCGGGTCGGCGGCGACGAACATCCGCCCCACGTCGAGAGCGTCGAACGGCGGCATGAACACCTGACCACCGGCCTTCGTGACGCGCTCGGCGATCTCGTCGGCCCGTTCGGCCGCGAAATAGGTGGTCCACACCGACGGCATCTGCCGCATGTCGTCGGGTTTGGGTCCGATGCCCGCCGCGGGTCTACCGTCGAGCATCGCCATGAGATACCCACCCGCGCCCGCGTCCTCGATGTCCCAACCGAAGAGCGCGCTGTAGAACGTGCGGGCGGCGGCCGGATCGTCGACCTGACAGTCGACCCAGCACGGCGTGCCCTGGGGCCATGGTTCGTCACGTGTCGGCATTGTCGAACGTCCTCCTCGTCGATGAATGACACCGGCCGGGTCGGTCGGCACGCGCCAAGTCAACCACTGCCCACCGACACGTCCGTCGCCGAGGATAACGCCCTGAACTGGAACGATACCTGTTCACTGCGACCCTCCGAGCGGTCCGGCGCTGCCCGCCGCAAGTCGTTACCACTGTTACAGTTTCGGCGCCGATCTGCGGTGGCTAGGTCAACGATGAACGAACCGGTCGGGAGCGACTCGATGACGTTGAGAGGTTCCGAACGTGGGCTCGTCCGTGTGCTGACGGCGATTCTCGCGATCACAGCGGTGCTCGCCTGCGGGGCAGGCCAGGTGTCGGGCAGGCCGGGCGGCGACGTGCCCGGCGTGCGCTGGACCGCCCAGCACGACGCGCCGGGCACCTATCCGGAAGTGCGCGTCGAGCGCGGCGTGCATATCACCATGAGCGACGGCGTGGTCCTCAAGGCCGACGTGTACCGCCCCGCCGACGCGGCAGGGGTGATCGAGCAGAAGCCGCTGCCCACGATCGTGAGCCTCACGCCCTACTCCAAACTCATGACCGGCCTGATCGAGCAGGCCGCCGCCACCCCCGGCCTGCAGTCGACCGCCGTCGACATCGTGCGCCGCCTGAACCTGTCGAGCACACCCATCAGCGGTTTCGGCGATCTGATGCAGGCACTGGACGGCGGCATGATCCAGACCATGCTCGGCGTCGACCGCAAACTCATCGGTAGCGGCTACACCGTGGTGGTCGCCGACGTGCGCGGAACCGGTCAGTCGCAGGGCAAATGGGACACCCTCGGCGCCCGCGAACAGCTCGACACCCGCGAGGTGATCGAGTGGGCGGCCGCCCAGCCGTGGTCCAACGGCCGCATCGGCATGAGCGGCGGTTCGTACTCGGGCATCAACCAGCTGCGGGCCGCCGAAGACGCGCCCGCCGCGCTGCAGGCCATCTTCCCGGTGGAACCCGGCAGCGATCTGATGCGTGACGTGGTCGCCCCCGGCGGTGGCGTCGGCACGACATTCCTTCCGCTGTGGCTCAATTCGGTCAACCAGCTCAAACTCGTGCCCGACGTGGCGTCGATGATCCAGGGCACCTTCGACTGGACCTGGTTCAACGATCGCATCGCCGACCCGACGACAAATTTCGACCTGCTCGCCCAGGCGCTGCTCACCCCCTCGCTCGAGGACATGCCGCCCGCCCTCGACGGCGCGCTCGACGAGACCTCGGCGTTTCGCGAGGCGATCATGGGTCACCCGGAGAAGGTGAACGTGCCGACGTTCGTCTACGGCGGCTGGCACGACATCTTCGCCAACAGCGCGACCAAACTCTACGAACAGCTCCCGCTGCCCCCGGGCCGCAAGCAGCTGGTCGTCGGCGACACCTATCACGCCAATCCCGGTGCGGGAACCGGTGTTCCGGGGGCGCCGCCGCGGCTGGACGTGTTGCAGCGCGCCTGGTTCGACAAGTGGCTCAAGGACATCGACAGCGGTGTCGAGGCGTTCGGCCCGGTGACGGTGAAACAGCAGGGCGGCGGCTGGGTTACGCTGCGCGAGTGGCCGCAGCCGGGTGTCACCCATCGGCGGGTATATCTGTCGGCGGAGGCGAGCGGGTCCACCGAGGACAGCCTGCACGACGGCTCACTGCGTCCCACAGGCCCCGGCGCGGTCGAAAACCTCACGGTGGCACCAGGTTTGAGCACCATCTGCTCGCGGGACGCGGCGCAGGGTTCGGCCGGGATGACCGCCGCGCTCGACGCGTGCGCCAAGGACTCGCGTATCGCCGAGCGCAACGCGCTCACCTTCACCAGCGCACCGGTCGCCGAGGAGACGGTGATCTCGGGCCCGATCAATGTGCGGCTCAACACGGTGCACACCGGCAGTGACGGATTCTGGAATGTCACCGTCAACGATGTCGCTCCCGACGGCACCTCCACCGTGCTCACCACCGGTCAGCTCACCGCCTCCATGCGGGCCATCGACGAACGGCGCAGCGCGCGGTCGGTGAACGGGGACCTCACCGCACCGTTCAACCCCCTCACCCTCGACCGGTTGCTGCCCGTGGTCCCCGGTGCGCCGACCGAGATCGACATCGCTGTCATCCCGACCCAGGCCGTGCTCGCACCGGGGCATCGTGTGCGGATCGACGTGTACGCGGGCAACGCGCCCAAGGCGCTGCCGTTCCGCCCGATGCTCGACGCCTCCGGGCTGGAACCGCAGCAGGTGCGCCTCGACCCGGCGGCACCGAGCTTCGTCAACCTGCCCACCGACAAGCCGATCCCGTGAGTCGAGCTCAGAGCTGGGATTTCACCTCGGCGGCAATGAGTTCGAGGTGGTCGAGATCGGCCAGGTCGAGGATCTGCAGGTAGATCCGGCTCGCACGGATCTCGCGGTAGCGGGCGATCTTGTCCACCACCTCGGCGGGCGAGCCGGCCAGCCCGTTGGTCTTCAGCTCGTCGACCTCACGCCCGATCGCCGCGGCCCGGCGCGCCACCTCGGCGTCGGTGCGCCCGACGCAGGCCACGAGCGCGTTGGAATACACCAGTTCGTCGGTGCGCCCGGCCGCGCGCACGGCGGCGCGGACCCGGTCGAACTGGGCCGAGCTGTCGTCCACCGAGGCGAAGGGCATATTGAATTCGGTGGCGTAGCGGGCGGCCAGGCGGGGGGTGCGGACCTTGCCGTTGCCGCCGATCACCACCGGCACCGGATCCTGCACCGGTTTCGGCAGGGCGGGGGAGTCGGTGAGCTGGTAGTGCTCGCCGTCGAAGGAGAAGGTATCGCCGAGCTTGGTCGACCACAGGCCCGTGACGATCGCGAGCTGTTCTTCGAGCAGGCCGAACCTGTTGTCGGGGAACGGGATTCCGTAGGCGGCGTGCTCGGCGGCGAACCAGCCGCTGCCGAGCCCGAGTTCCACCCGGCCACCCGACATCTGGTCGACCTGGGCCACCTGGATGGCCAGCGGCCCGGGCAGCCGGAACGTCGCGGCGGTGACCAGGGTGCCCAGGCGGATGCGGGAGGTGTCGCGGGCCAGACCCGCCAGGGTGATCCAGGCGTCGGTGGGACCGGGCAGGCCGTCGGCATCGCCCATGGCCAGATAGTGGTCGGAGCGGAAGAAGGCGTCGAAGTCGAGATCCTCGGCGGCGCGCGCCACGGCGAGCAGCGTGTCGTAGTCGGCGCCCTGCTGCGGTTCGGTGAAGATGCGGAGGTCCATGATCACCATCGTGCCCGAGACGCGCGCGGGTGTGTGAGGCTGTAGGGGCTACGGCTCGGCGGAGGAGGATACGGTGGGAGAACCTGTCATTGTCGTCATGGGCGTCTCCGGGTGCGGCAAGACGACCGTCGGGGCCCTGCTCGCCGACCGCCTCGACGTGCCCTACGCCGAGGGCGACGACTTCCACCCGCTGGCCAATATCGAGAAGATGGCGGCCGGGATCCCGCTCACCGACGAGGACCGGTGGCCGTGGCTCGACACGGTCGCCACCTGGCTGCACGAGCACAGCGAGACGGGCGGGGTGGCCAGCTGTTCGGCGCTGCGCCGGGTGTACCGCGACCGCCTGCGAGCCAAGGCGCCCGACACCTACTTCGTGCATCTGGCCGCCACCCGGGTGGAACTGATGCGCCGGATGACCGGTCGCCTCGGCCACTTCATGCCGACCATCCTGCTCGACTCGCAACTGGCCACGCTCGAACCACTCGAGCAGGACGAAGCCGGTGTCGCCCTCAACGCGCTACAACCGCCGGGGGTGCTCGTCACCGAGGCGGTCGAGAAATGGAGAGCCGATCACCGCTGAAACAGCGGATGCAGCTGCTCGACGGGCGCGAGCATCAACCACCCGCCGATCACGGCCGCCGCCAGACAGACCAGCGCGAAGAACGCCACCCACAGCAGCGCGGGCAGATGCGTGAGACGGGCCAGCTGATCGGCATCGGAATCGGCGCGCCCGGGTTGTCTGCGCCTGCCGCGCTGCAGCTCGAGCACGGGACGGACGGCGGCGGCCAGCAGGAACCACGCGGCCAGATACGCGAACGCGGCCTGGAGCAGGTCGCTGCCGTACCAGGACACCCCGAACACCAGTGCGCCGAGCACGAGGACGGTCACCAGACCGTACACATTGCGCACCTTCACCAGCACCGCGATCAGCATGGCCAGGGTGGCCCACAACATCACCGACACCCGGCCGGAACCCAGCAGCGCCGCGTAGCCGACGCCGAGCAGCGCGGGCGCCGGATATCCGGCCATCGCGGTGAGGATCATGCCGGGACCGGTGGGTTTGCCACTGGACACCGTGAGACCCGAGGTGTCGGTGTGCAGCGTGATGGCGTGCAATCTGCGCCCGGTGAGCAGCGCGAACAGCGCGTGCCCACCCTCGTGCGCCACGGTGACGGCGGCCCGGGTGATCCGCCACAGCGGCCGATACCCGACCAGGATCAGCGCCAGCGCTGCGGTGACGAGCACCAGCCACCACGGCGGCGCGGGTTGCGGTGCGAGTAAACGTTCGAACGAAGAGCTGACCGATCCGGTGTCCACCGCCGCACTGTAGCCGCGATTCGCCACGCTCACGGCCCGGTCAGCGCATGATGCGCCGATACTGTGTTGGCGCAATGCTTTCCGGGTAACAAACCCCGGCCGGGCGTGGTAGCAAAGGGCATGCAGATGCGACCGCACCGATGGACTCCGCCCCGCGCCACCGCCCGGGCCGCACAGACTCAGAGCAACCCCGCGCTGCCTGAGGTTCGGTTGATACCGCTGCCCGGGCAGGGGCCCGAGGATGTCGTGCTGACGGCCGACGGACATGTGGTCACCGGCACCGAGGACGGAGCCATCTGGCGCGTCGATCCGGCCGAGGGCACCGTCGAGAAGATCGCACACGCGGCGGGCAGGCCGCTGGGAATGCACGCGGACGCCGACGGTTCGCTGCTGATCTGCGTCGCGGGCCACGGCGTACTCCGACTGACCGAGGCCGGTGCCGAACTCGAACCGGTGATCACCGAAGTGGACGGGGAACGCATCATCTTCCCCAGCAATGTGGTGCGCGACGACGACGGCACTGTCTACTTCTCGATTTCGTCGCGGCGCTGGCCGTTCGAGCAGTGGATGGGTGACATCCTCGAGCATTCCGGCAGCGGCCGGCTGGTCCGCCGCGATCCGGCGGGGCAGGTGGAGGTGCTGATCGACGGGCTGCAATTCGCCAACGGGGTGGTGCTGGCGCCGGACCGGTCCTGTGTGCTGGTCGCCGAGACCGGCGCCTACCGGATCACGAGGTACTGGCTCTCGGGTCCCCGCGCGGGCACCGTCGACCGTCTCGTCGAGAACCTGCCCGGCTCGCCGGACAACATGCTCCTCGGCAGCGACGGCCTGATCTGGATCGGGATGGTGGCACCACGCAACCCGCTGCTGGACCGGATGCTGGCACTGCCCGGCATCTTCCGACGCCTGACCTGGGCGCTGCCCGAGTGGCTCCGACCGGCGCCCGCCCGCTCCGCGTGGGTGATCGCGCTCAACCTCGACGGCACGGTCGTGCACGACCTGCAACGCCCTGGCGACGACTTCGCGATGGTCACCTCGGTGGTCGAGCACCAGGGCAACCTTTACCTGGGCAGTCTTTCCGAATCGGCCGTCGGGGTGAGCGCGGTGCCGTGACGTGCGCAGTATCGTCGATAGCCGACCCGATGAGACTGCGGAGGGATGGCTCGACGATGACCAAGCCCTGCCTGTTGCTTCAGCTCCGCCCCGAACGTGCCGCGTCCGACGACGAGTACGCCGCGCTGCTGCGCGCCGCCGAACTCACCGACGACGAGGTGGTGCGCATCGAGATGGATCGGGGGATGCCCGAGGTCGACCTGGACGACTTCTGCGCCGTGATCGTCGGCGGCGGGCCGAGCAACGTGAGCGCGCCCGAACAGGACAAGTACGACTACCAGCGGCGGTTCGAACCGCCGCTGCGCGCGCTGCTCACCGAGATCGTCGACCGGGATTTCCCGTACTTCGGTGCCTGCTACGGCCTGGGCATCCTGGCCGACGTGCTCGGCGGGGAGGTCGGCCCCGACCGCTACGGCGAAGCTGTCGGCGCGACGACAGTCGTGGTGGCCGACGGCGCCGCCGACCCCTTGCTCACCGGCATCCCGCGTTCGTTCCGTGCCTTCGTCGGTCACAAAGAGGCCTGCCAGGGCGCGCCGCCGGGCGCGGTGCTGCTCGCCGGTTCCGAGGGTTGCCCCGTGCAGATGATCCGGGTGGGGCGCAATGTCTACGCCACCCAGTTCCATCCTGAACTCGACGGCACCGGGCTGTCCGTGCGGATCGAGGCCTACCGGCACGCGGGCTATTTCGATCCGAGCGAGGCGGACATGCTGGTCGAACTGGGTCGGCGTGAATCGGTGCCGGTGCCGCGGGAACTGTTGCGGCGCTTCATCTCGCGCTCTCGCGGGTAGCCCGGACGGTGGAGGGCAGGGGATGGTCGGGTTCCAGCGCGGGCAGGCCGTCGATGCTGGCGGAGTTGTCGCCCGCGATGCGCCGCGCGAAATCTTCGTCGGTGCGCCGGGTGTGGGCCTCGTCCAGAATGGAGCGCTCCTCGACCAGGTCCATCCTCGGCACCGACCAGCCGCACGAATCGGCGATGCGGTCGACCGAGACCACGATCACCGCGCGGATACCGGGATGCTCGGTGCCGAATCGCGCACGCAGCGTGTCGAATTCGGGGGAGTCGGGCCGCACGACCCGCCCGGTGCCGAGTAGGCGCAGGATACGGGCGACGCGGGAGAACGAGCAGAACATCACGGTGATGCGGCCGTTGTCGCGCAGGTGCGCGATCGTCTCCGAGCCGCTGCCGAACAGATCGAGGTAGGCGACGGTGTGGTCGTCGAGGACGGCGAAGGTGTCGCGATATCCCTTGGGGGACACATTGATATGGCCGCCGGAGGAGGGCGCGGTTCCCACGAAGTACATCGGCTGGTCGGCGATGAACGCCCGTAACTTGTCGTCGATCCGGTCGAACACCTTGGCCATGACGCACTTTCCGGTCCCGCCGGGCGGCGAGCTCCCCATGGTCGAGTGTATCGACGACGACGTTGGATTCACGGTGAGAGTTATCGCAGACGGCGCCCACCGTGGTGACCGACGATGGGGCCATGACGCAGACCGCTCCCCATCCTGTCCAGCAGCGCTACGCGGACCCGGACGCTGCCGTTCCCGCGCAGTGGAACTCTGTGCTGCAGGTGTTGCACGAACACAAATCGGTCCGGCGCTACCTGCCCGACCCGGTGACACCGGCGACGATCCGCCTGCTGATCTCGGCGGCCCAGTCGGCTCCGACCTCGTCGAACCTGCAGGCCTGGAGTGTGATCGAGGTCCGTGATCCGGCACGGCGAGCCCGGCTGGCGGCGGTCGCGGGCGGTCAGGCACACATCGAGCAGGCGCCGGTACTGCTGGTCTGGACCGCCGACTTCGCGCGGTTGCGTCAGCTCGCCGACGACCACCGCGCGCCCCTCGACGGCGCCGACTATCTGGAATCCAGCTACGTTGGCGTGGTCGATGCCGCGCTCGCCGCCCAGAATGCCGTGGTCGCCGCCGAATCGCTCGGGCTCGGCACCGTCTACATCGGTGCGTTGCGCAACGACCCCGAGCGGGTCGCGGCGGAACTGAACCTGCCCGCCCACGTGTTCCCCATCTTCGGGCTGGTGGTCGGCCACCCCGACCCGACGGAGGGCACACGGGTGAAGCCGCGACTGCCGCAGGCGGCCGTGCTGCACCAGGAGACCTACGACCTACCGCGTCAGCGCGGACCGGTCGCCGACTACGAGCAGCGGATCGGCGCGGTCTACGGCGACCAGGGCCTCCCGTTCTCCTGGACCGAGCGGGTACTGGCCCGCCTCGGCTCCGAGGCCTCGCTCAACGGTCGCCACCGACTCCGGGAGTCCTTGGCGGCCATGGGATTCCGGCTCCGCTGAGGCGGATCAGCCGTTGATCGCCTCGGCGGTGAGTTCGAGGGAACGGATGCGGGTGTCGATGTCGTAGACGAGGGTGGTGAGCATCAGTTCGTCGGGCCGGGTGTCCTCGATGAGCTGGGCAGCCTGGGCACGCACCGTCTCCGGCGACCCCTGCAATTGACCGGCCTTGCGCTGTGCGGCGAAGTGGCGTTCGGCATCACTACCGGGGAACCCCTCGGCCTGCTCGGGGGTGGCCAGTGCCTGCGGGCGGCCGGCGCGCAGGTTGACGAAGGCCAGGTCGCGTGGTGCGGCGAGGCGGTCGGCCTCGGCGTCGGTGTCGGCGCAGATCGCCGAGACCGCGACCATGCTGTACGGCTCGGCCAGGATCGCCGAGGGCCGGAAGTTGTCCCGGTAGAGCGCGAGCGCGGCGGCGGTGTTCTCGCCGGCGAAGTGGTGCGCGAACGCGAACGGCAACCCCAGCACGGCCGCGACCTGCGCGCTGTACCCGCTCGAGCCGAGCAACCACATTTCGGGCTGTGTACCACGACCAGGGGTGGCGACGATGCCGTCCGCATCGGTGCCACCGAAATAGCCCATCAGAGCGGTCAGCTCACGGGGAAACGATTCGGCGCCGAGACCTTCGGCGTGCCTGCGCAGCGCGCGAGCGGTAGCCGGATCGGTGCCGGGCGCACGACCGATACCGAGGTCGATACGGCCCGGATGCAATGCTTCGAGGGTGCCGAACTGTTCGGCGACGACCAGCGGAGCGTGGTTGGGCAGCATCACGCCACCCGAGCCGACCCGGATGCGCGAGGTCGACGCGGCGAGATGCGCCAGCACCACGGCGGGCGCCGAACTGGCGATGCCGGGCATGTTGTGGTGCTCGGCCACCCAGAAGCGGCGCATCCCCAGCTCCTCGGCGCGCCGGGCGAAGCGGGTCGTCGCCTGCAGGGCCTCGCCTGCCGTCGCGTCGGCCTGCACCGGTGCCAGATCGAGAACCGACAACGTGACCGGGCTCATGAGTCTCCTTCGCGTGAAATCCCCTCAGTAGGCCAACCGGCGCGGCGGCTCCGGTATTTCCGGCGAGCGGTAGGGGTGATCGGCGGCACGGTTGCCGCGCGGTAGCGTGCAGGACTGTTCGACACGAAGGAAGGATCCCGCCATGTCCGCTGACGGTCCCGGCCTACCCACCGCCGCGCCGACCGAGACCCGCACCGCTGCGTCGGAGGAGGGCTACGCGCGCGGGCTCAATCCGCGCACGATCCAGATGATCGCCATCGGCGGCGCCATCGGCACCGGCCTGTTCTACGGCTCCGGCGCGGCGATCGAACAGGCGGGCCCCTCGCTGATCCTGGCCTACCTCGCCGCCGGACTGGCGATCTTCGTCATCATGCGCGCGCTCGGTGAGCTGCTCACCTACCGTCCGGTCTCGGGCAGCTTCGCCGAGTACGCGCACGAGTTCCTCGGCCGGTTCGCCGGATTCGCCACGGGGTGGTCCTACTGGGCGGTGTGGGTGTCGACCTGCATGGCCGAGATCACCGTCGCCGGGCACTACGTGCAGTACTGGTTCGACATTCCGCAGTGGGTGACCGCGCTGGTGGTGCTTGCGGTGCTGTTCACCGCCAACCTGATCTCGGTGCGGATCTTCGGTGAGGGCGAGTTCTGGTTCTCGGCGATCAAGGTGACCGCGATCCTGGCGATGATCCTGATCGGCATCGGTGTGCTGGTGTTCGGGTTCGGGCACGCCGCCGATCCGACGGTGACGAACCTGTGGGCCGACGGCGGGGTGTTCCCCCACGGCTTCGGGCAGACCCTGCTGGTGTTGCAGATCGTCGTGTTCGCCTATGTCGGTGTCGAATTGGTCGGCGTGACGGCGGGGGAGGCCCGCGATCCGAAGACCACCCTGCGCAAGGCGATCAACACCCTGCCCTTCCGCATCGGCCTGTTCTATATCGGCGCGCTCGTGGTCATCATGTCGGTGGCGAGCTGGCGCAGCTTCCATGCCGGGCGCAGCCCGTTCGTGGAGGTGTTCGAGCAGATCGGCATCCCCGCCGCCGCGGGCATCATCAACTTCGTGCTGCTCACCGCGGCACTGTCGTCGTGCAACTCCGGCATCTACTCGACCGGCCGGATGCTGCGCAGCCTCGCGTTGCGCGACGAGGCGCCCGGCGGGTTCGCGAAACTGAGCAAGCAGTCGGTGCCGTTCGCCGGTATCTGCGCCTCGGCGGCGGCGATGGTGATCGGTGTGGTGGTGAACGTGATCTCGCCGGACAAGGCCTTCGCCTACATCACCTCGGTGAGCACCGTCGGCATCATCGTGGTGTGGAGCGTGATCCTGGTGTGCCACTTGAAGTATCGCGCCAAGGTGCGCGCGGGTGAGCTGCCCGGCAGCGACTACCGCCTGCCCGGCGCGCCCGTGACCACCTGGGCGGCTCTCGGTTTCCTCGGCCTGGTCGTGATCCTGCTGCTGTGGACCGACGGTGGTCGCACCGCGCTGGTCGTCGGTGCCGTGTGGGCCGCGCTGGTGTGCCTGGGCTACTACACCTTCGGCCGCAAGGGAGCAGCGCACACCCACTGACTCCGGTTTGCTGGAAAGCCGCTGGCAGACAAGCGTTTTCTGTCATACCCCATCGGTATCGTCGAAGTGTCACACAACTGGCCCGGCGAGTGTTGCCGGGCGGTGCGAGAACGGGGGCACGACATGAGTGACGACTATCGCGGCGATCTGCGGCCGCCACGCAGGCACGGAACCACCTGGCGCGAATCGGAATACCGGATCCTCGCCGACGACCTACGGGCCGGTGTCGATCTGGCCCGCACCGCGCGAACGCTCGGGCGCACGGAATCGGCGGTACGCACCGCACTCCGCAACTTCGTGCCACCCGAGGACCGGATATCCACGGCCGAGCGTGAACGGTGGGTGCGAACGCGCCTGGTCGCCGAACCCGAATGGGACTGGTGGGCCGTGGTGATCGACCAGCACCGCCGCTCCGGCAGCCGCTTGTGGTTCACCCGCCACGAACACTGTGCCCGGATCGGTTGGCGCCGCAAGACACCCATGCCCGCGCTCGCCCAGGAACTCGACACCTCGGAACTCTCGGCCGCCGAGTTGCTGCGCTCACTCGGCCTCGTCGAGAGCATCGAGGAAGCCGCCGACCGACTCGGTGCCACCCCGGGACACGCACTGGCCGAACGGGTTTCGGCTCGCCGCGACCGTGCCGTCGGCGCCCGCTGGATCCTGGTTGTCGACGGCGCCGCGGGCACGACCCACCCCCGCAACGCCCCGACCCGCCGCCACATCTCCCTGCACGAGACCCGCGCGGCCGCCGAAGCCGAACGCGACCGCATCCTCGCCTGGCACCAGCGCCTCACCGCCTCGGCTCGACATAGTGGACCGGCAACCGGACAGGACATCGACAGCCCGTATACATACGGCGACACGACGGTCCTGCGTAACCATGGCGCACCCACACCCGCACCCGTACCCGTACCCGCACCCGCGCCCGCGCCCGCACCGGCGGACCGGTCGCATCGGTCGGCGCATTCGGACCCAGGCACCGCGGCGCTGCCCAGCGTCGGAGACCTCGCCGAGACGACCCGGCCGCACCGGCAGGCGCGTGCCGCTGGCGACGCCGCGGCGTCGTCCGGGCCGGGTGACGCCCGCGAGTCGGTGTGGTGGACCATCGCCGAACGCGGGCTCGGCGCGAGCACCGGACCGACTCGGTGCGGTGAGTTCGCCGCGGTGGGCGGCGGTGGTGAGGTCGCCGCGGAGGCGCTGGCGGTGGGCGACATCATCAGGGTGCAGGTTCCCGACGGGTACCTCCAGGACCGCATCATCGCGATCACTCGCGCGGGAGCGGGCGCGCCGGTCACCGTCGACCTCGCACCCGTCGCGAACTCGCGCATCCGCCGCGTCGTCGAATTCGGGGCGCAGGAGCGAGTCGAGGTGGTGCGCCACACCGAGCAACGATCCGCTTGACCGCGACTACGAACCGACGCTCGCGGCGGCCGCGGTGGGCGTCGACCGGACACCCTGGTATCGGCGGTGCCCGTACAACCGGCGCATGAGCGACACCGATGACGCCTCGGCGCGGGCAGCCATCGGTCCGGGTGTGACCGGATGTCGGTTGCCGCTTGGGCGGCCGTCAGTCGGCGGGTGTCCGTCCGGGCATGGTGGCGGCCGCCGCGAACATGATCACCGCCATGGCGAGGATGGCGGCGAACACCAGGTGGATGCCGGAGGCGAGTTCGGTGGGGGTGGGGTGGTCGGGGTCGGTGATGCCGGTGTTGACGATGGCACCGAACACGGCGACACCGAGCGCGCTGCCGAAAGATCGGGCGAACATATTGGCCGAGGTCACCACACCCCGCTCCTGCCAGGGTGCGCTGTTCTGCGCCGCGATCAGGGTGGGCGAGGCGACCAGGCCCATGCCACCGCCGATCAGGAAGCACGAACCCGCGATCTGCCACGGGCTGGTTTCGGCATCGATGAACAGTGTTGTCGCGCAACCGATGACGGCAAGCGTGCTGCCGAGCAGACCGGCGATGCGGAATCCCCAGCGCAGGTACAACCTGCCCGACAGTGTCGCCGCCAGCGGCCAGCCGAGGGTGAGCCCGCCGACGGCGAGCCCGGCGATCAGGGCGGTGGTGCCGAGGACACCCTGGGCGAAAGTCGGGACGTAGGAGGTCAATCCGAGCACCACCGCGCCGACGAGCAGCGACACCGTACTGCTGGCGATCACGATCCGGCGCGTGAAAACCCACAGCGGCAGCACCGGATTGGGGACCCGCAACTCGACGACGGCGAACACCGCGAGAACCACCGTGCTGCCCACGAACAGGCCGATCGACACCGGTGAATCCCACGCCCACGCCTGCCCACCTTCGAGCAGCGCCAGGATCAGCGCCCCCGCGCCGAGCGTGAGCAGCCCCGCGCCGAGGTAGTCGATCCGCTGACGGCTGCGCGGCGCCGATTCGGCGAAGTGCCGCACCAACATCCATGCCGCGACCGCACACAGCGGCAGGTTGATCAGGAAGATCCACCGCCAGTCCGCGTGATCGGAGAGCAGTCCGCCCAGCAGCGGCCCGAGCACCGCCGACCCGGCCCACACACCCGCCATATAGCCCTGAACCCTGGCCCGTTCGGTCAGGTTGTAGAGGTCGCTCGCGATGACCATCGTCATCGGCTGGATCGCACCGGCGCCGATTCCCTGGATGGCACGAAAAACGATGAGCGCCAGCATATTCGACGCCAGACCACACAGCAGCGAGCCGACGGCGAACACCACGATCCCGAACAGGATCACCGGCTTACGGCCCACCATGTCGGCCAGCTTGCCGTAGATCGGCACCGTGACCGCCTGCGCCAGCAGGTAGATCGAGAACAACCACGGGAACATCGCGAACCCACCGAGCGAATCGGTGATGGTGAGCACCGCCGTGGCGATGATCGTGGAGTCCAGCGCGATCAGCGAGGTCGAGAGCATGAGCGAGGCGAGTACCGCACCCCGTTCGGATCGCAACCCGACAGCCGTGTCCGCCGTATCGGTCGCCACTGCGGTCCTTTCCTCGACTAACCAGTCGGTCCACGGTATCCGGCGCGCCCACGTTCGCGCGCGGAGATTTCCGTGCCGGGCGGGCCGGTGGGTCAGGCCGCCGCGAACTTGGCGGCGATCTCGGCCGCGGTGACCTTGGCCAACTCGACGAAGAACGGCACCCGTTCGTCGATCATCAGCGTGACGGGTCCGCGCAGGCCGAGCGCGAATCGGCACCGCCCCTCGGGGTCGAGGATCGGCAGGCCGATGGTGCGGAATCCGGGATCGAGTTCGCGGTCGTTGAACGCGTAGCCGCGCTCGCGGGTGGTGACGAGTTCGGCGCGCAGTTCTTCGGGCCCGGTCACGGACCGCTCGGTGCCTTCTTCGTAGGGCAGCGAACGCAACTCGTCGTCATCGACGTCGGACCAGGCGAGCAGCGCTTTGCCGAGCGCGCTGGCGTGCAGCGGCAGCCGGACACCCTGCAATTTGTGTCCATCGCTCTCGCGCCACCGGCTGGTGCCGAGCAGGACGGCGTGGATTCCGTGGCGGGTGGCCACCGAGCCGGTCGCACCGGTGGTGGCGGCGAGCTGCTCGAGGCAGGGCTCGGCGAGGTAGATCTTGTGCTGGCGGTAGGCGATCTGGCCGTACTCGGCCAGGGCACCGCCCATGCGATACCGGCTGGACTCGGTGTCCTTCTCCAGGAAGCCCGCTTGCACCAGCGCGCCGAGCAACCGGTGCGTGGTGCTCACCGCGAGCCCTTGTGCGCGTGCGACTTCCGAGACACCGCGTTCCTCGCCACCGCGGAAGCAGTCGAGTACAGACAGGGCTCGGGTGACGGTCTGCACGCTGGAGGTCTCCACGAACCGAAGGTAACACAGGTATGTGGGCAAGCCTGTCGATGTATTCCGCTATGTGGAAAGCGTTGCGGTGCAGCGACCGGGCAATCGCCATAAATCTGCGGATGCCTTCCTGTCAAGCTTTCCGATCCACGGAAAGGCATACCTCGTTCCGCACGATGCGCGCTCATACGCTCCGAGGGCATCGACCCCGTCCCGAACAGGAGCCCCGAATGTCCCGCAGGCTGTCGGCCTTCTCGCGGATCGCCCTCGCGATCGCCCCCGTCGTCGCCCTCGTCGCGGCATGTGGCTCCGGCTCGACGCCGGAACAGGGGGCAGACACCCCCTACATCCTCAAGGTCACCGACCCGGGCAACAGCGGCCCGCTGGCCGTCGGCAAACGCGACGGCACCTTCGACGCGGCCCTCGCACCGCTGGGCGCCAAGATCCAATGGGTCAGCACCACACCGGGTTTCAGCTCCATGCTGAAGCTGTTCAACACCGGCGAACTCGACGTGTCCGGCGCGGCCTTCAGCCCCGTGGTCGGCGCGCTGTCCAAGGACGTCGGCGTGAAGATCGTCGCGGTCGCCGACCCGGCGGGTCAGGATCAGAGCGGAATCGTCGTCCGACCGGAGTCCGGGGTGACCTCGGTGGCCGGCCTCGCGGGGAAGCGGATCGCGGTGAACCCGGCAGGCAAGGGCGAGTACATCACGCTCAAAGCCCTTGCCCAGGCCGGTATTCCGGCCGATCAGGTCACCCGGGTCCCGCTGCAGCAGAAGGACGCCGCCTCGGCGTTCGCGACCGGCAAGGTCGACGCGTGGGCGTCGTTCCTCGTGCCGTACCAGGAGGCCAAGGCCGCGGGCGCGGTGGAGATCACCACCGAGAAGCAGATCGGCTCCAAGGACAACTCCGTGGTGGTGTTCCGCACCGAGATCCTCGACGAGCGCCCCGATGTGGCCGCGAAGTATCTGGAAGTGCTGCAAGGTCTCACCGCGAAGCAGAAGGCCGCACCGGCCGACTTCGAGAACGTCTTCGACAAGTCCGGTCCACGCGCGCTCACGGGCGAGCGGCTGGCAGACGCCGTCCGGGTGGGTGCGCAAGCCTCCGTGCCCCGGCTGCCCGTCGACTCCGATGCCGCCGACCTGGCCGATGTGGTCAACACCTTCGCCGACAACGGCGTCATCGCCCGCCGTATCACCGCCGCCGACATCTTCTACGACCTGAAATCCAAGCTGACCCCCGAACAGCTCGCCGCGCTGAAGGACAAGTGAGGTGAGCACCCTCCTCCTTGCCGCGCCCCGTGTCCGGCGCACCCGGGAGCGGCCACGCTGGTTGTCGCTCGGTCTGCGCGCGCTGCTACCCGTCCTCATCGTGCTCGCCTGGTGGGCAGGCTCGGCAAGCGGTGCCGTCTCGCCGCGGGTGATCGCCGGACCCGGCGCCGTCTGGTCCGCGCTGGTCGAGCTGGCAGGCAGCGGTCAACTGCTCGACTTCGCCCTCGCCTCGTTCGGCCGCGCGGCCGCCGGGGTGGCGATCGGGGTCGGCGTCGGACTGGTGCTCGGCCTGCTGTCGGGGTTGTCCGCCCTCGGCGAGGAACTGGTCGACTCGACCATGCAGATCGTGCGTGCGGTGCCGTTCCTGGCTTTGGTTCCGTTGTTCATCGCCTGGTTCGGCATCGACGAGCTCTACAAGGTGCTGCTGATCGCGGTGGCGACCACCGCCCCGATGTACGCCTACACCTACCTGGGCGTGCGCAATGTCGACCGGAAGATGGTCGAGGCGGCACGCAGTTTCGGCCTCACCGGAACCCGGCTCGTCGTCGAAGTGATCGTGCCCGCCGCGCTGCCCGGCATCCTGATGGCGCTGCGGGTGTGCTTATCGATCAGCATCACCGCGCTGATCGCCGCCGAACAGGTCGGCACCCAGCAGGGCGTCGGCTACCTGGTGACGCTGGCCCAGGAATACAACCGCACCGACTACATGGTGCTGTGCGTGGTCCTCTACGCGCTGCTCGGTCTGGTGTTCGACGCACTCGTACGGCTCGCGGAACGGTACGCGATGCCCTGGCGCAAGCAGGTGGCGATCCGATGACGACAACAGCAGCCGCCCCGGTCGAGGTAGCGGCGGACCCGGTGGCGGTGTCGATCACCGGTCTACGCAAGGCCTTCGGCGACAAGACCGTGCTCGACGGCGTGGACCTCACCATCCGCCGCGGCGAGTTCGTGGTGCTGCTCGGCCCGAGCGGCACCGGCAAGACCACCCTGCTGCGCCTGCTCACCGGGCTCGAAACACCGGACTCCGGTGAGGTGCTCGTACCGCCGCGCCGCACGACCGTCTACCAGGAACCGCGCCTGATCCCGTCGAAGCGAGTGCTGGCCAACGTGATCGTCGGTTTGCGGCGCGGCAAGGCACAGCGCGAAGCGGGCCTGCGCGCGTTGACCGAAGTGCACCTCGACGGCAAGGCGGGACAGTGGCCCGCCACCTTGTCCGGTGGCGAGGCGCAGCGTGCCGCCCTGGCCAGGGCCCTGGTGCGTGAACCGGAACTGCTGCTGCTCGACGAGCCGTTCGCGGCACTCGACGCGCTGACCCGGCTGCGCATGCAGGACCTGGTCGGCGATCTCGTCGCCCGCCACCGGCCCGCCGTACTCATGGTCACCCACGACGTCGACGAGGCGATCCGGCTCGCCGACCGGGTGATCATCCTCGACCGCGGCCGTTTCGCCGTGGACGAGACCGTCGACCTACCCCACCCGCGCGATCACGCGGCACCCGAAACCCTCGGCTACCGAACGCGATTCCTCGCCCAACTCGGTGTCGGACCACATGCAAGGAGCCTGTCATGACCGAAACCCTGTGGTACACCCGCTGCCCCGTGCCCACCGCGAGCGGGCTCGCGCACAGCCTCGGCTGGCTCGGTGAGACCGCCGCGAACGCGGGCCTCGAGTTCGGCGTGCTGCAGGACGCGGGCCCCGAACTCGCCGGGCACCACTTCCTGCACGATCTGTCCGGCCTGATCCGCGAGGGCGGGAACGTGCCCGCCCTGGCCGCACGCGCACAGGGTTCACCGACCCGTCTGATCGGTCTCACCTGGATCGACGAGTCCCAGGCGATCCTGGTCGGCCCCGATTCGCCGGTCACCGATGCCGCCGGGCTCGCCGGGCTGCGCATCGGCGTCCCCGCCTGGGCACAGGACCAGGCCCGCAGCTTCCCGCGAGCGATGGCGCTGCACGGATTCGCCAACGCCCTGCGCCCGGCCGGGCTGACCCTGGCCGATGTGCGCGTCGTCGAGCTGGCGGTCGAGCCAGACCCGCAGGTGCGCACCGAGATCCAGAGTGCTCGTCGCTCGACGACCTGGGGTGTGGACGAACTCCTCGACGGCAGGGTCGACGCGATCTATGTCAAGGGCGCTCGTGCCAAGGAGGTGGCGGCCGAGCACGGCCTACGCGTGGCGGTCGACCTCGATGCCTCGGCTACCAAGCGTCTGCGGGTCAACAACGGCACCCCGCGCCCGATCACGGTCCACGCCGACCTGCTCGAGTCCCGGCCCGAGGTCGTCGTCGGCTTCCTCGCGCAGAGCCTGCGCGCCGCCGACTGGGCCGCCGGTGACCTCGACGGTGTCCGCGCGGTGCTCCAGCGCGAAACGCTGTCCGGCCCGGCCGGTGTCGTCGCTGCCTACGGCGCCGAGTTCCACCGCGGCCTGCATCCCTCGCTCACCGACGAACGGGTCGAACTGCTCGGTGTGCAGAAGCAGTTCCTCTACACCCACGGCTTCCTGGCCGCCGATTTCGATCTCGAATCCTGGGTCGCTCCTGAGCCGTTGGCCCGTGCGCGTGAGATCGTCGCTGCCGAGCGGGTGCCGGCATGACCGATTTCCTGTGGCGGCTGCCCAGCCGTGGTGACGGACGACGCGCCGATCCGGCGCTGCGTGGCCGCGGTGGGTTCGGACCGCCGAACCCCGTTGTCGAGACCACCGATCTGCGGCCGGGTCGCTTCGGCCCGTTCGACGACCTCGCCCAGATCGTCGACGCCGCCGAACTCACCGGCTTCGACGGCGTGCTCGCACCCTACGACCCGCTCGGCGAGGAATCCTGGATCGTGGCGGCCGCGGCCCTGCGCGCCACCCGCCACACGCGGGTGACGGTCGAATTCCAGCCCGCGTTCGGCACCCCGGTGTACGCGGCCAAGCTGTCGGCGACCCTGCAGCGGCACTCGGCAGGGCGGCTGAACTGGCGGTTGGCCGTCGACACCGATGAAGCCGAGGCGCGCACGCGGGGCGACCGGGTCACCGGTGACGAGCGCTACGACCGTGCCGCGGAGTTCCTCACCGTGGCGCGCGGAGTCTGGAACGAGAACGAGGTCGGTGCTGCGGGATTCGCGGGCACCGGTTTCGATTACGCGGGTCGCTATTACGACGTGGTCGACGGTGGCTTCCGTGGCATCCTGTCCGGCCTGCCGTTTCCGGTGGTGCATCTGAGTGGGACCACGCCCGCCGCGCTGGCGCTCTCCGCCGCGCACGGCGATGTCCACCTGTTCGCCGAACAGGAAGACGGCATCACCGGTGCGGTCACCGAGTTGGGGGAGCGGGCCGCCGCGGCCGGGCGCCGCGTGCGAGTCGGCCTCGAGTTGCCGATCATCGCCAGGGAGACCGAGGACGAAGCCTGGGCCAGGGTGCATCGGCAGTGGGCCGAACTCGACCGACCCGACAACGTCGCCGACCACACCCTCGGTGACGGACGCTGGTCCGGGTTCCAGGCGTTCGGCTACGACCAGCGCATCGGCCTCGTCGGCAGCTACGCGCAGGTAGCGCAACACCTTTCGGATTACGCCGCCGCAGGCGTGCGGACCTTCGTGCTGTCGGGCCACCCCGCTGTCGAGGAAATCCACCGCGCGGGCGAACACCTGCTGTTCCTCGCCGACCCGACCGCCCGCACCCTCGCTCAGGAGGTCACCGCATGACCATCGATGTCTACTGGCGCATCGGCATGGAAGGCGACCACGCTTCGCTGCGGACCCCACGCCGCTACAACCGGGGCAACGCGGGCGGTTACGGTCCGGGCAATATCGCCCCGGCCGTACGGAACGGCGCGCTCGACGACTACACCTACCTCGATCACGTCGCCGCGGTCGCCAAGGCCACGGAATCGGCGGGCTTCCTGGGTGGGTTGCTGCCGTCGTTCCCGGTGACCGACGACCCGTGGGCCTTCGCCGCCGCGCTGGCCGCCGAGACCACCACCTATCGCTTCATGGTCGCCTTCCAGCCCGGCTTCCTGCACCCGGTGCAGGCGGCGCGCATGTCGGCGAGCCTGCAACGCGCCACGGGCGGGCGGCTGGTCTACAACATCATCAGCGGTGGTGGCGGTCCGGCCCAATTGTGGTGGGGTGACAAGGTTTCCCATGACGACCGCTATGCGCGCACGAGCGAGTTCCTCGACGTGCTGCGCGGCGTCTGGGATGGTGAGCCCTGCGATCACGACGGCCGCTTCTTCCGCACCGAAGGCGCCGCACTGCCACCCGGGCTGGCCGGTCAGCCCTTCCCGGAGGTGTACTTCTCCGGTTCGTCGGGCGCCGCCGTGGCCGCCGCGGGTCGCCACGCCGACTACTACCTGTCCTGGCTCGAGCCCTACGCCGACCTGCGCGCCAAATTCGACGGTGTGCGGCGCAACGCCGAAACCACCGGACGCACACCGAAGTTCGCCGTCCGTATCGACATCGTCGCCCGCCACACCGAGGAAGCCGCGTGGGCCGAGATCGAGCAGGGCTGGGCTTTCGTCGATCGCGACGCCGCCAACCGTGCGGCCCAGGGCGACTCGGTCGGCGCCGCCCGGATCAAGGGCTGGGTGCCCGAGAACATCACCGGCTACCGCGATCTGGAAGTCCAGCCCAACGTCTGGTGCGGTTTCAGCCTGATCCGGGGCGGTCCGGCGTTCGGCCTGGTCGGCAGCTACGAACAGGTCGCCCAGCGGCTCGACGAACTGATCGACCTCGGCGTCGACGCCTTCATCCTCGCGGGCAACCCGCACCTGGAAGAGGCCTACCGGGTCGGTGAGGAAGTACTGCCGCTGCTCGGCCGCTCCCGGCTCACCGCCCCGCCCACCGACACCGTCCTCGCGACGGCCCGATAACCCACAGGAGTGCCCATGACCACCACCGAAACCCTGTTGCCGGAGACCGTGACAGCCTTCGTCGCGGCGGCCACCCGCGACGCCGCGACCGCGTTCCGGGTCTTCCGGGAGACCGGAACCGTCACCGGCAACGGCACCGTCAACTTCGTCGAGCGCGTGCCGGGTACCGAGATCGCCGTCGCCCTCAACGAACCCGGCCCCTGGGCCACCGACCGCACGGTCGAACCCGTCGTGGCAACCTTCGACGGAGAAGTGCTGTCCGGCAAGGGCTCCGCCGGATTCGTCACCGGCTACGCGAAGGTCTTCCGCGCGCACCCGGAGATCACCTCGGTCGTGCACATCCACACGCCTTGGCTGGGCGGCTGGGCCCAGACCCACCGCACCCTGCCCATCCGCTACGCCGCCTCCCAGCGGCTCACCCTGTCGCGCGAGATCCCGCCGCACATCGACCGCACCATCGGCGCGGGCGACTTCATCCTGAGCAAGCTCGAGACCGACCCACACCTGGCAGCCATTTTCGAGGCGAACGGCGGGGCCAATGTGATCGGCCGTGCCGGTCTGCTGGAACTGGCGAAATTCGTGGTGCTGCTCGAAGAGGGTGCGCAGTACCAGGCGATCGCCGAAACCCTCGGCGGTTCGGTCGAATTCGATCCGTCGAACCTGGCGGTGCAGTGGCAGCGCAGCGGGCTGGCCGACGAAGCCCGCCGCCTCGGCCTGATCGGAGACGCGCGATGAGCATCCGGGTCGGCTACTTCCCACACAACAACTCGCTGTTCGTCCTGCGCCACCGCGGCATTCTCGAACGGCTGCTACCCGAGGTCGAATGGGTCGACCTTCGTGAACTGCCCCGGCCCGCGCGGGTCGATCCGAAAACCGCACTGCCCGGCGAACATTCGGACTGGCTGTTCACCGAGGGCGGCTACGACATCATCGGCACCGGCTTCACCCCACCGCTCACCGCGCTCGCCAACGGCCGCGACATCGTCTACCTCGGCATCTCGGGACCGCGCGTGGAGAACGGCAGGCTGGTCGCGACCACCGCGAGCGGCATCACCTCCGCCGCCGATCTGCGGGGCAAGCGGGTCGGCATCGCGCACGGTTCGTGGCAGACCACGCTGCTGCTGTTCGCCCTCGACAAGGTCGGTCTGACCTGGGCGGATGTCGAACCGATCGACGTGGACGTGCGCGACGGCGGAGCGGCACTGCTGGCCGGTGAGCTCGACGCCTGGGTCGGCACCTACCCGGGTCTGCATGAGATCGAGGCCGCCACCGAACTCACCACGCTGGTCGATACCGCCTCGGTCTTCAGCCATCCGTCCCTGTGGTTCACCCGCCGCGACCTGCCCGAAGGCGATCCCGACACCGTGGAGGCGGTGCTCGCGGCACTGCGCGAATCCGACGCCTGGATCGTCGAGAACCCGCGGGCCGCGGCACAGTATTTCGTCGACGACGCGCTGCGCCACGGGATCCCCGCCGATCTCGACGCCTGGGAAGCGGCGCTGCGCGGGCGCCCGTTCGGCGTGCACCCCGTGAACGAGGACTTTCTCGACGAACAGCAGCGCGCCGCCGACCTCCTCGCCACGAACGGGCTGCTCCCGCGTGCTGTCGAGGTGCGCTCGGCGGTGCTCCCGTGGATCGGGGAGCTGATCGGCGAACAGGCCACCACCACGGTCTGAACCTCCGTATCCGATGCCCCTGGGCGGCCGATTCGGGCGCCCAGGGGCATCGGATGCGATCGCAGTCCGCTCTCGACGCAGGTCTCGACAAGTGGCCGGCGATTCGCCGTCGCCGATATGCGCGGTGCCGGTCGGCAACGGTTCGCCCCGGATCAACTTCGCCGTGACCCCGTCACCCACACCGGTCCGGTGAGCAACCAGATCACCGTGATCACACCGAGCGAACCGAAGATCCCCATCAGCTGTTCGCGCTGCTCGGCGTCGGCCACCGTGTAGCTCAGCGCCAGGGTGAGGGCGCCCGCGATGGCGGCCGCGCCGAGCCAGCGGGCGAAGTCCGCCCACTCCTTGCGGGTGCGTTCCGGCCCGTATTTCGGCACCCGGACGGGCGCGGGTCCGCCGGCGAATCGGTGGGCGAAGCGCTCGTCCAGCCACCGGATCATGCGCGGCCCGAACATCACCGTGCACCCGAGGTAGATGCCGGCGATCCGGTGCGCGAACGTCACTTCGCCGCCCCGGTGCAGGTCGATCGCGACCGCGACCACCAGCACCACGTCCAGCGCGGGAACCAGCGCAAGGGTGACGGTGCTGGCGCGCCGCAACCGCAGCAGGTAGCGCAGGGCCAACCCGCCCACCACCAGCACCCAGAAGCCGATTTCGCACCCCGCGATCGTCAGCAGTACCGGGTTCGTCAGTTCGTTCATGCGTTCAGGGTGCCGAACCGGATGTGGTGGGCACATCCGGCTTCCGGTCGCGGGCGGGTCCGTCCTTCGGGGGACGTCTTGTACCGCCCGATGTGCTGGAATGAGCAGATGCCCACCGTCCGCGCGCCCATGGACCGGCTCGTGGAGGCGTTCGACAGCGCCACCTCGGCGGCCGTCGGGGTCTTCCTCGTCGGATTGCTGCTGTGGGGGGTCGGTGGCTGGTCCATCGTCGTCGACCGCGATCTCTACCCGCCCGCAGCGAAACTGGCACTGCTGTTAGCCGCCCTCGCCATCCAGCTCACCGCGCAGCGCAGGCCCGCGCTCGCGTTCGGCCTGATGATCGTGTTGCTGGCGGGCGACTTCGTCTATGGGCCCTCGCTGCCGCTGTGGATCGCGCTGACCGACGTGATCTTCCTGGCGGTGAGCACCGGGTCGGCCCGGCTGTCGGTGGTGGTCGGCTGGTTCGCGTTCCTGGTGACCGTCGGTGGGGCGCTGCTCGCCCTGGCCCTGCTCGGGGTGCGGGCCGCGCTCTACGCCGGTCTGATCGGGGTCGCGCTCACCTGGTCGCCCCTCGGCTACGGCCGGGCCGTGCGTGCCTCCCGGCGGATGGTCGACGCCGAACGCGACGCCGGTCGCGCCGAACTCGCCGCGCGCGACGCCGAACGGTCCGCCGCCATCGGGGAGGAGCGCAGGCGCCTGGCCCGCGATCTGCACGACGCGGTCGCCGGTCACGTCTCGGCCGTCGCCATCCTCGCCGAGGTCGCGCAGCGCGACCCGGGCAATATCGGTGTCCTGCAAACGATCCGGTCGAGCAGCCTGGCCGCCATGGAGGAGATGCGGACCACGATCGAACTGCTCACCGGGCCCGACGACAGCGCCGTCACGACCCGGCTGGCCTCGCTGGACGGCCTGATCGAGGCGGCCGAGGCGGCGGGCGGGTCGGTGACGCTGCGACGACCCGACGACCTGTCGATGCCGCTGGCGATCGAGGCCGTGGTCACCCGGATCCTCGGCGAGACCATCACCAACGCGACCAAACACGCACCGGGCGCACCCTTGGACATCGAACTGCGCCGGGAGGGCGCCGGGTTGGTGGTCGAGGCGAGCAATCCCCTCGGTTCCGAGGTGGCGACAGGCCACGGAAACGGATTGCGCAACATGATGTTTCGCGCCGAATCGATGGACGGCACCGCGACGGCGGGCGCCCGCGACGGCCGATGGCATGTTCGGGTCCGGATTCCCCTGGAGGCCAGATGACGGTGACCGTGCTGGTGGCCGACGATCACGCCGCGATCCGCGCGGGCCTGAAGATGCTGCTCGAGGCCACCGGGGAGGTGCGGGTGGTCGGTGAAGCGGCCGACGGCGCCGCGGCCGTCCGCCAGGCCAAGGCGCTGAGCCCCGACGTCGTCCTGATGGACGTGCGCATGCCCCGCGTCGACGGCTTGGCGGCCACGGCGGCTGTCGTCGCGGAGACCAGCGCGAAAGTCCTGGTCCTCACCACCTTCGCCATCGACGACTACGTGCTCGGCGCGCTGTCGGCAGGCGCGAGCGGATTCCTGCTGAAATCGGTGGGCGGCGACGACCTGGTCCGCGCCGTCCGGGCGGTGGCCGACGGTGACGCGGTGCTCGACCCCAAGGTGACCCGTGCCGTGATCGCCGCCCTCCCACGTGCCGAGGAGTCCGCCCCACCCGACCTCTCGGCCCTCACCGACCGCGAACGGCAGGTGCTGGCCGGTCTCGGCGCCGGCCTGTCCAATATGCAGATCGGCACCCGCCTGCGGATCGGTGAGGCGACGGTGAAAACGCACGTCTCGCGGGTGCTGAGCAAGCTCGGCGTGCAGTCACGCGTGCAGGCCGCGGTCATCGCGGCACAGGTCGGTCTCGAATTCCCGTGACGCGAATTCGTGCCGTTTGAAACGGGCACGCCGGTTCAATACCCATGTCAGGGCGCGGAGGTGGCCTGCGGAGTGTCGCGCACGCCACCCGACCCGCCTGAGGTTGAATATTCAATAGATCTGGCTCTACCGCGTCACGCGTTCTCGACATCGGCGTCACAACGAACAACCGACGAAGGAGCAACGATCGTGAGCATGATCCTGGCCGCTGTACACGACACCTATGGCATCGTTCTCGCGCAGGTGGGCAACCCGACGCCGGAGGCGCCGCCCATGGCCGACAAGGTGCTGCAGCTCGGCCGGTACTTCACCTGGATGATCCTGCTGTCCGGCGTCACCGCCATCACCTACGGCGGCGGCCGCTTCGCCTGGGAGAAGTGGAACGGCGGCGGCCTGCAGTCACCCAAGATGATCGCCAGCGCGATGGCGGGCGGCGCGGTCGCCACCAGCGCGGGCACCATCATGAACGCGGTCATCGGAGCCTGATCCGCCCGCCCCCATCGGGCACAGTGGTGGAGTGAGTGTTCACGTAGCCACCCTGCACACCGACGAAGATCTCCATGCGGCGAGTGCGGTGTTCCGCGCGGCGATGGTCGGCCTGCCACCTTCCCCGCCCGACAGCGACCACCTGTCCGAACCCGGACGCACGCTCGGCGCCCGCATCGACGGGCAGTTGGTCGGCACCGCCGAGTCCTATACGAGCTGGCTGGTCGTGCCGGGCGGCACGCGGGTGCCGCACGCCGCCGTCACCCATGTCGGTGTCCTGCCGACCCATACGCGCCGCGGCGTGCTCACCAGCCTGCTGCGCACCCAGCTCCACGACATCGCCGACCGCGGTGAAGTCGTCGCCACCCTGCGCGCGTCGGAGGGTTCCATCTACGAACGCTTCGGGTACGGAGTGGCCAGTTCCTTCGCGACCTTCGACATCCGTCGCTCCCGTGCTCGCCTGCGTGACACCGTGCCCGGCTCCGGGCCGGTGCGGTTCGTCGAGCCTGGTCAGGCCTGGAAACTGTTCCCGCAGATCTACGCCACCGCCGACGTCTCCTGGACCGGTGCGATCGCCCGCCCCGAGTACTGGTGGACACGGCGCGAACTCGGCGCGACTCCGCCGCTGTACACCGTGACGCACGGCCCCGCCGGTGCCGAGGACGGTTTCGCCCGCTACCACCCCGTCGACACCGCGAGCTGGTTCACAAGTCCCGAACGGGTGATCGTGGTCGACGACCTGGTGGCGACCACCCCGCAGGCCTACATCGGGTTGATCCGGCACCTGCTCACCGTCGATCTGGTCGACAAGGTGACCATTGCCTTCGCCCCGGTCGATGCGCCGCTGCGGCAGCTGTTCGCCGACGAACGCGCGGTCCAGGTCGCTGCCGTGCGAGACGAGACCTGGTTGCGGCTGGTCGATGTGGCTGCGGCGCTGGCCCGTCGTACCTATCGGGAGGCGCCGCCGGTGATCATCGAGGTCGACGACGCGATCCTGTCCGCCAATACGGGCAGGTACCGGGTCGCAGCCGACGCGGTCACCCGCGTGGACGACGCACCCGACGTGAGCGTCGATGTCGCCACCCTCGGCGCGGTCTACCTCGGCGGGTCGACGTGGGCGCAACTGGCCCTCGCGGGCCGCGTCGTCGAGCACCGCCCCGGCTCCGTGGACGCCGCCGACGCCCTGTTCGCCACGCCCACACAGCCTTTCAGCGGCACCTTCTTCTGATTCACGGACGGAAGAGCTGCTCGCTGGGGCCGAGCGGACGCAGGGTTCGCGACACCTGGGCGACCAGTTGCCACGGTCGCTTCGCGTCGGTCGAGGCTTTGCCGCTGGTGAGGATTGCCCCGGACAGGCCGCGGATGGGGTCGGCCCAGCCGTACTGGGTCGTCAAACCGCTTCGCCCGAAATGGAATTCGGTGTCGGGGCCGAACTTCGATCGCCGCGCGCCCAGTTCGAAACCGGCGCGGCTCACCCGGCCCGCGGCACCGGGCATGCGGTCCGCCGGGCTGATCGCCGTGCGCACGGTGTCGGGTTCGAGGATCCTGATCCCGTCCAATTCGCCACCCCGCGCGAGGATTTCGTAGAATCGGGACAACTCCTCGGCGGTGGTCACCAGGTTGCCCGACGGCAGTTCGGCGGTGAGGAAGGCGTCGTTGGTCGCCTTGGACGCCTTGTCCATGCGCCCGCCGACCGCCTTGTTCGTCAGGAACAGCATCAGCCGCGAAGGCGGGGGACCAGTCTTGACGCTCGGCACCACCTTGTCGACGTCGGCCGGGTCGACCCCGAAGTTGTTCCAGCGGAAGCCCAGTGGCGTGAGGACCTGCTCGGCCAAGTGCTCGCGCATCCGCTTCCCGGTCGCCCGCTGCACGAGCAGCCGCTGGATGAGCCCGCTCGTCAGCGCGTGATAGACGCGGAAGCGCCCCGGTGGCCAACTGGGCCGCAGTGCGATGAGCGCCTCGACCGCGAGGTCTTCGTCGATCGCCAGCTGTGCCCCCTGGTAGGGCGGGGTGATGAACGGGATGCCCGCCGAATGCGACAGCACATCACCGATGGTGATTGCGCCCTTGCGATGCGAGGCGAATTCCGGGATGTAGTCGCACACAGGATCGTTCGCCGCGAACGCACCCTGCTCGATCAGGATCGACATCACCGTCGCGGCAACACCTTTCGCGGTGGAGAACCCGCAGAACGGTGTCTCCGGGGTGGCGAGGATCTTCTCCGCATCGGGCCCGTCGGTAGGTGCGTTGCCCCACCCGTGCCCGATGGTCCGGTTCAGCACGATCTTCCCGTTGCGGCGCAGACACACCTGAATGGCCGGCGTGGTGCCCATCGAATACCAGTCCCGCACCGAGGCCCACAACGCCTCGACATCGGCACGGGTGGACCCGGCGTCGGCCGGATCGTCCTCGTACCCGACGGTCGTCACCGAGTCCAGATCGTCGGCAATTGTCACCAGTGCGCCGGTAGGTGAGTTCATCGGGCCAGCCTACCGATGCTGGCTCCTGACCCGCCCCCATCGGCGAAGCACCGCTCACGTCAGCGGTCGCCTTTCGTTGAAGCACGCGGCCAAGGCTCTGAACCAGCGTGGCAGGTTCGATTCCTCGGCAGGACACGCAAAACATGGGCAACCGGAAAACGCCTGGTCATCACGGGTTCTTACACGATCTAGCGATCCCGGTTCGCCGGTGCCGATCCTATCGTGTTCCCGTCTCCGATGTGCCCACGGCGGGGCACAACGGAGACGGGAACACGCGCGAACTGGGCATCTGCTACGGGTGTACCGGCTCGCTTCCGGTACCGGATGCCGCCGCTGATACTGGCCGAGGACGAGTCGGCGGGCGACAGGCTCTATCGATGATTCTGAAGGAGCGGCGCACATCGCAGACCGCCTCTTGGCACGCGCCGAGCCATTGCACCGGGAGGGTGCCTAGACAGACGCCGCGTGGTGGGCGGGGCGGTGAGGCTACTTCTGTCGGAAGCAGTATGCGATGCCGGTGCGCTTGTCGATGAAGTTGTTGATCTTGGCAGGGATGTAGTCGATCTGTCCGGCGTAGTCGTCGGCGGCCAACGGTGGGTCACACGCGGCTACGTTGTTGACCCCTGACAGCGTGCGGTCCAGTCGGAACGAGGTGGGTTCGGTGCAGGTGGCGTCGTGGGAGTAGATGGTCATCATCGGCACATAGCAGCGGCCTACCGTTAGGTGCGGGCCTGCGCATCCGTGTGCGACGGTGAGGGAACCGTCCTTGAGGCCGGTGATGATGAGCCGAATCTCTTTGTCCTCGCATACAACATTCCTGCCCTCTTCGCCGGAGGCGATCTCGAGCACCTTGACCTGCTTGTTTACTTGTGGGTCGGCGCAGTCCATCACGTTGATCGGTCCGTGATGGACGAACTCATCGATCCTGGTGCAGTCGCCGACGGTCGGCAGTTGCGTCGTGGTCGTGTCGAGCTTCGGATCGGCCACGCCGACGGTGGGCTCGGCTTGCCCGGTCACGGTCCCACCACACGAGCTCACCCCCATGGCCAAGACGAGCGCGCCCAGCGTCAAGCCCCCGACCCGCGTGAGGTGAAGCGAACGTGATGCCCTACGCGGCTGTGTGAATCCCATGGCCTCTATCTTGCAGATACGGGCTTGTCCGACCCTCACGGCGGTTCGCTTGCGCCGTTCACACTGTGCCGCGCAACGCCCGTACTCCTACTGAACCGCCCCGGGTTTGGTGCTCACATCCCTTCTTGAGGAAGATGAGCAGACCATGCCAGCGAAGTACGACGAAGCGACCAAAGCCAAGGCTGTCCGGCTGGTCGTTGAGCACCGTGACGATTACGACAGCGAGTGGGCCGCGATCACAGCGGTCGCGTCTCGACTCGGGATGACCCCGGAGACGCTGAGGAAATGGATCCGCCAGGCGGCAGTCGATACCGGCGCCGCCGAGGGTGTCTCGACCGAGTCGGCGAAGGTGATCAGGGAGCAGAAACGCAAGATAGCCGAGTTGGAACAAACGATCGAAATCCTCGAAGCCGCAACAACTTTCTTCGCGCGGGAGAGCGACCCGCGACAGCGATAGTCTGCAAGTTCATCGCCGAGCATCGGGCTCGGTTCGGGGTCGCTCCGATCTGCCGTGTGCTGAGCGCGCACGGCGCCGAGATCGCCCCGAGAACGTTCTTTGCCTGGCAGAAGCGGGCGCCGTCGAAGCGGACGATGTGGGACACCGCGGTGACCGAGATCCTCGCCGGGATCTATGAACCCGACAAGCACGGTCGGCGGGCCGCCGAGTCGTTGTACGGGGCCGAGAAGATGTGGGCTCACCTGCAACGCCAGGGCATACCGGTAGCCCGGTGCACGGTCGAGCGGTTGATGCGCGTGAACGGGTGGAAAGGGGTCGTGCGGCGCAAGAAGGTCCGCACCACCGAACCCGCCCCGGCCGCCTATCGAGCGCCTGACCTGGTCGATCGGCAGTTCCGGGTGCCTGCACCGAACATGTTGTTCGTCGCGGACTTCACCTACGTCCGCTTGGTCACCGGCGTGTTCGTCTATACCGCGTTCGTCATCGATGCCTACGCCGGCACGATCGTGGGCTGGGAATGCGCGGCGAGCAAGCGCACCACGTTCGTGGAATCAGCGATCCGCGCTGCGGTCGCGCTTCGCGCCGGCCAAGGTCGTCCGGTGACCGACGCGATACATCATTCCGACGCGGGATCGCAATACACGGCGGTGAAACGCGTTGAGACACTAGCACTTTCAGGTTTGAGGCCATCGATTGGCTCCGTGGGCGATGCCTATGACAACGCCCTTGCCGAGACCACGATCGGGCTCTATAAGACTGAGGCAATCCGTGACGATTCCCCGTTCCGGCGTGGCCCGCTGCATCGGATTGCCGATGTCGAACTCCTCACCGCGGACTGGGTTTCCTGGTTCAACCAGTCCCGGTTGATGCACCGCCTCGCTCGCAAACCGCCGATCGAGTACGAAGCCGACTACTATGCCGACCTGACCCAGCAACCCGCCGGAGTCAGATAACCGGGTGCGCATCAACCCCGGGGCGGTTCAGCCTTCACCGTTCGGGCGATGCTGAGTGCCATGCGCGCACAGTACTTTGCGGCCTTGGGCCGTAGCGGTGAGGTGGTAGGTGAGGTTGCCCGCGCGGACGAGCTCTTCGCAGCTCGGACCCCCGACAGCGACCCACCGTGGATGTGCTTCTACGACACTGCCGAACATCTCGGAAGCACAGGGAAAGCACTTGCGCTCGCAGCCGAGGCGCTCGACTCGATCGACGTCGCCGCACCTAGGCTTCGCTACGCCATCGACATGCATGGCTCCGACTACCTGAGGTCGCGCACCTTCTCAGAGATCCGACTGGCTGCGTTGACGATGAAGCTCGGAGACCCGCGCGAGGCGGCGGCGCTCGGATGCGAAGCGGTAGAGCACAGTCGGACGCTGAGGTCGGCGCGAATCGCAACCGAACTTCGTGGGCTGGCGGCTGTGGCAAGTACTCACCGTCGCATCACTGACGTCGGCGAGTTGCGAGCGATGATCGCCGCCACAGCACCACGTAGGCGAGCGAAATGAACAGATCCGAAGCTGCCGAGCGGGGCGCGCGTGCCATTCTCGAGCAGGCGGCGGCTAGAAGCGGCGTCGATCCGACGCACGCGGAACTCGTACGAGCCGGGTCGAACAGCATCTTCGTGGTCGACGACCTCGTCGGTCGGGTCGGCAAGGTGGGGTCGGCGGACTCGGCTATGCGGGAGTTGCGTATCTCCCAGTGGTTGAACGCATCTGGCTTGCCCACGGTTCGAGTCGCTGACGTGGCGAATCCGATTTCGGTGGTGAACGATCGTCCGGTGACCTGGTGGGTGCGTATTCCGGACCATCGCGCGGCGAGCACGACTGAACTCGCAACCGTGCTTCGCCGACTGCACGCACTCGCGCCACCGACGACTTTTACACTGCCGGAGCACCAGCCACTCGCCGGCCTGCATGGAGTCATCACGTCTGCAGATGAGCTCGGGAAGAACGACCGTGCATGGCTTCTGGAACACCTCGACACTTTGTCCAGCAGGTATCTGGCTCTCGGCGAGCCGATGCAGCGCAGAGTGATTCATGGCGATGCCTGGCAGGGCAACGTCGTTGTTCCGCTCGACGGTGTCCCGATAGTTGTTGATTTGGACCGTGTTTCGTTGGGCCGCCCCGCATGGGACCTCATTCAGGTAGCTGCTGACCGCACCGACTTCGACCGCTTGTCAGAAGGCGACTACCGATCGTTCGTGGATGCGTATGGTGCTGACGTCACTACCGACCCGGCCTTCCGGCTGCTTGCCGACATTCAAGAGCTGCGGTGGGTTGTCTTCGCCCTGTCTCGGTCATCGAGCAGCGAGAACGCAGCCAACCAGGTGCGGCACCGTCTGGCGTGCCTGCGAGGCGAGGTCGCCAGGCCGTGGCATTGGGACGCGCTCTGAGGAGCCGATGCCCTGCCGGCAGCCGTAGCCGCCACGGGGACACCGCACAAGCGCGGCATTGGGATCAATCGTGGCCGTGTGGTGTGTGGTCGAGTGTCCAGGGGCACGGTCCGCGCCGAGCGTGGGCGCAGCGAAAGGTCAAGCTGGGGAATGAGCACGGCTGAACGATGGCCGACGCGCGCCTAGAGGTCGGGACGGTCGGAATCACTGCGCAGCACGCAGAACTCGTTGCCTTCGGGGTCGGCGAGGATCACCCAGCCCGAACCGTCGGGATTCCGGTGATCGGCGACGAAAGTGGCGCCGATGCCGAGCAGGCGGTCTACCTCCTGATCACGGGAGGTTTCGGGGCGCAGGCACAGATGGATTCTGTTTTCGATCGTCTTGGTCTCGGGTACCTGGTTGAAATGGAGTACCGGGCCCTCTGCGAGCAGGACTTGAGTCTCCTCGGCGCCCGGCCCGTCCTCCGGGTGTGTCGGGCTGCCGGTGACACTGCTCCAGAAGAGCGAAAGCGCATAGGCGTCCGCACAATCGATCGCGACGTGCTGCACCAGAGAGGCCATGGTGCAATCATTCCGAAACTTCACGCCCGACACCACGCAATTGCGGCACCCGGTGAGCCGGAGCCGTTCAGTGGTCGCCGATATGAAGGGTGCGGCCTCGGGAGACCGGGAGGCCACATCCAGTCCTAGACGATTTCCGAGGTTCCCGAGCAGAGCCGGAAGCGCCGGTGGTGTGGTTCGCCCAGTTCAGGGTGACCGTCGTCGTATAACCACCCCACAGGCTGCCTCCGGCGTGGATGGTGAAGTACGGAACGCCCGGGGCGCCGTACGGCTGCGCCCCGATGACCTGACCGCACCGGACATCACCATCGCGCAAGCGACTACTCTCGCCGCCGCATTCCGACCAATATGCTTTTGCGCCAGCATTTCTCGCCCTTCTTCAGGGGCGAACGGGTTGTCAGGCGACCGCATCGGCCGGGAGGGGGTCGGTGGCGGGTGTGCGGCCTGCGGCGGTGACCGCCCGGCGGGCGTAGGCGCGGACGTCGGCGTCGGGGTCGGTTACCGCGGATTCGAGGGCGTCGAGTGCGGTAGGGCTGTCCAACCAGGTGGATAGGGACAGGACCGCTGCCTTGCGGACGTCGAGATGGCGGTCGGACACGGCCGCACGTAGCGGTTCGACCGCCACCTCCGGGCTCGCACCCGCCAGGCCTTTCGCGGCGCCGACTCGAACCTGCCAGGCGGAATCGCGCAGTGCGGCGACGAGACCGGTGATGTCGTCGGTGCCGAGGGCGGCGTAGGCGGTGAGCGCGGCGGCGCGGACCAGCGGGTCAGGGTCGGCGACCAGGGTGCGGATCACCTCGTGACCGCCCGCCCCGATCGAGGCAAGCCCCTGGGCGACGGCGATGCGCACCTCCCGGTTGGCATCGCCTGCGATCGAGGCGACCGCGGCGTCGTCGTCGAGCGAGACCAGCGCACGCACCGCCTCGATCCGCACCCGATGATCCGTATCGCCCAGTGCGACACGGAATTCCGTGGCCGTCCCTGCTCGCAGTGCGCGCAGCAGATCGACTACGGTGGCACGCACCAGCGGGTCGGGGGAGCTGAGATGCCAGGCCAGTTCGCCGGGCCCGGGCAGGACCTCCACCAGTTCGCGCAGGCTTTCGGTGGCCGCACGGCGCACCGAGGCGGCCTCGTCACCGAGGGCACGCACCAGTTCGTCGGCGAATCCCTCGGGGGTGTTCTCGGTCAACACCGACAGCGCCGCTACCCGAACCACCGGATCGGCATCGTTCAAGTAGCTCGAAATATCCTCGACCGCAGGTGAATCCAGTGCGAGCAACGTGACCAGTCGTGGCGAGGACGGCGACACCGGCGCGGCAACCTCGCGCACCGGTGCCTCCCGCTGCGGTGCCCGGGTGCCGACCAGCTCCGGCTGGGCGATCACCTCGACGATCGGCTCGGCCGACGGCACATCGTCCAGGCCGGGCACCGGCACCAGATAGGGCGCCACCGACCGCTTGACGAACTCCATCTCGCCGTCGGCGGTCTTGCGCAGATTCAGGTGGAAATTCCACGACTCGTCGTCGCGGTCGGGTAGGTCGGCGCGATCGTGGTAGAGCCCCCACCGCGATTCGGTGCGCGTCAGCGAACTGCGCGAGGCCATCTCGGCGCAGTCGCGGATGAACTGGACCTCCACCGCGCGCATCAGCTCGTGCGGTGTGGTCGCGCCGATCCCGTCGACCTCGGCGCGCATCCGCTCGAAGGTCTCCACCGCGATAGACAGTTTCGCCGCCGTCTTCGGCGGCGCCACATAATCGTTCACGAACCGGCGCAGCTTGTACTCGACCTGGGTTTGGGGCGGACCCTCGGGCTGCCGCAGCGGACGGTAGATCAGCTCGTGTGCCTCGGCGAGCTGATCGGCGGGCAGCGAACCCGGCGCCTCGACCTCGGTCAGCGTCGACGCCGCGTGCGCACCCGCGAGGTCGCCGTAGACGAACGCGCCGATCATGTAGTTGTGCGGCACGCACGCCAGGTCACCGGCCGCGTACAGTCCGGGAACCGTGGTGCGCGCGTTCTCGTCCACCCACACGCCCGAGGCCGAATGCCCACTGCACAAACCGATTTCGGAGATGTGCATCTCGATGTCGTGGGTGCGGTAGTCGTGACCGCGGTTGGCGTGGAACGTTCCGCGAGTGGGGCGTTCGGTCGTGTGCAGGATCGATTCGAGGGTGGACAACGTCTCGTCGGGCAGATGCGACACCTTGAGATAGATGGGGCCGCGCGCGGATTCGATCTCCTGCTTCACCTCGGCCATCATCTGGCCCGACCAGTAGTCCGAATCCACGAACCGCTCACCCTCGGCATTGACCTGATAACCGCCGAACGGGTTGGCCACATACGCGCAGGCCGGGCCGTTGTAGTCCTTGATCAGCGGGTTGATCTGGAAGCACTCGATGCCCGAGAGCTCGGCGCCGGCGTGATAGGCCATCGAGTACCCGTCGCCGGCGTTGGTCGGATTCTCGTAGGTGCCGTAGAGGTAACCCGAGGCAGGCAGCCCGAGCCTGCCGCACGGACCCGTCGCCAGGATCACCGCCTTGGCCGCGACCTCGACGAATTCGCCGGTGCGCGTGTTCAATGCGGCCGCGCCGACCGCCCGCCCGTTCGCCGTGAGGACCCGCACCGGCATGAGCCGGTTCTCGATCCGGATCCGCTCGCGCATCGTGCGCTGACGCAGCACCCGGTACAGGGCCTTCTTCACGTCCTTGCCCTCGGGCATCGGCAGCACATACGAGCCAGAGCGGTGCACCCGGCGCACCGCGTACTCGCCGTACTCGTCCTTCTCGAACTTCACCCCGTAGCGTTCGAGACGCTGCACCATGGCGAAACCTCTTGTCGCCGTTTGGTACACGGTGCGCTGGTCGACGATGCCGTCGTTGGCGCGGGTGATCTCGGCGACGTAGTCCTCCGGTTCGGCCTTGCCGGGGATGACGGCGTTGTTCACGCCGTCCATCCCCATGGCCAGCGCACCGGAGTGGCGCACATGCGCCTTCTCGAGCAGCAGCACGTTCGCACCGGCCTCGGCGGCGGTGAGCGCGGCCATCGTGCCCGCCGTTCCGCCACCGATCACGAGCACATCGCAGTCGAGGCGGACGCGGTCGTCCAGATCGGGAATGTTCACAGCGACTCCAGGATTCGGGACCTCAGCGCGGTTCGGTCGACCGGTTCGCGCGGGTCGGGAACCTCGACGACCGCGCGCAGCGTGCCGGCGCCGAGCACGGCGATCCGGTCGCCGAGGCGTAGCGCTTCGTCGAGGTCGTGGGTGACGAAAACGATCGTGGTGGGGTGTGCGCGCCAGGTTTCCACGAGCAGGCGCTGCATCTCGGCGCGGGTCTGGCTGTCCAGCGCGCCGAAGGGCTCGTCCATGAGCACCGCGCGCGGCGAACCGGCCAGGCTGCGGGCGAGTTGCACACGTTGGCGCATCCCGCCCGACAGATCGCGAGGCAGATAGTCGGCGTATCCGGTGAGCCCGACTTCGCCGAGCCAACGCAGTGCCTGTTCCCGGCGCTCCGCTCGCGCGACACCGCGAAGACGCAGGGCCAGTTCGACATTGGCGCGAGCCGTGCGCCACGGCAGCAGCGCGTCGTCTTGGAAGACCAGCGCCCGATCCGCCGACGGCCGGGTGACGACATCACCGTCGGCCCGGATCGTCCCCCCGCTCGGCTCGCGCAGTCCGGCGATCGCACGCAACAGGGTGGACTTGCCGCAGCCGGACTTGCCGACCAGGACGAGGATCTCCCCGGCGCCGATCGACAGATCCAGTTCGCGGACAACGGTTCTGGTGCCGTAGCCGACGCGCACCGATTCCAGATCGAGGCGCATGCCGGTCGAGACGGCGGTGGCGATGGTCATGAGACGACCTCTCTCGGCAGCCAGCGAGTGGCCCGCCGACCGGCCAGTTCGACGATTCCGGAGGTGAGGAAGCCGAGCACGCCGATGGTGATCATGCCGACGAACACGGCCGGGTAGTCCACGATGGTGTAGGACTGCCAGGTGCGGTAGCCGATCCCGAGGCGACCGGAGATCATCTCCGCGGAGATGAGGCAGATCCAGGCCACCCCCATGCCCACCGACAACCCGCTGAACACCCCGGGCAGGATCCCGGGCACCACCACCCTGGTGAGTACTTCGCGCCGCGACGCACCGAGGGTGCGGACGGCGTCCTCCCAGATGGTCGGCAGCGCGCGCGTCGCGTGCCGGGTGCTCACCAGCACGGGGAACAGCGACGCGGTGAAGGTGATGAAAACGATGCCCGACTCGTCGCTGGGGAACAGCAGGATCGCCACCGGGACCAGCGCGATCGCCGGAATCGGCCGCACCAGTTCGGCCAGCGGACCGAACACATCGGCCAGCAACCGCGACCGGCCGAGGCCGATACCCGCCAGCACCCCGACGACCGCGGCCAGCCCGAACCCGGTGACGATCCGGATCAGCGACTGAGCCACGTCCAGGTAGTACTGTCCGCTGCCCAGGTGCTCCCCGAATTCGGCGACGATCTCGGTCACCGTGGGCAGGGTGTCGAACCGCAGCCCGAATCGCACATCGCCGGCAGTGAGCAGTTGCCACAGCCCGATCGCCGCCACCACCGAACTGACCCGAATCGACCGGGACACCCACCTGGACGACTCTGGGGCGCCGGATGCGTCCGTTCCGTTGAGGGACAGTGCGTCGGCGAGCGATGCATGCGAGCCGGAGACCTCGGAAGCGGTGGTATCTGTGTTCTTTTCGGCGACGGACGGTTGGCCGGTTCGGGTAGCAGTCGAGCCGGGAGCCGTTGTGTCGCCGGGTGTTCGGGAATCGGTGGGCGCTCGAGTGGGGGGCGCGTCGGGACCGAGTGCCGGCGGCTGGTCCGAGCGGGCGGTGGGGGTCATCCGCGAACCTCCGCGACGGCCTGGTCGTAGGTGACAGTGATGGCCGCCGGGTGGGTGCCCCGGTACCGGTCGACTGCGGCCTGGGTGGTGAACGGCAGGTATCGGGTGCCGTCACGCAACCAGATCGCCTTGTCCGCGAACCAGCGGGTGCCGAGTTCCGCATCGGGAACGTAGGCCGCGCGGACGGTCTTGCCCTGTGCCTCGGCGGCCTGCACCGCCCGCAGCAGGCAGTCGGGATTCGCGGCGGGCTGCGGTTTGTCGGCGCCCTCGACCCACACCTCACCGGCCAGGGCCGGATCGGTCACTGGCACAGCGCACACCGGGTCGGTGCCGGTGACCTTGCTGGGGTTGGTCGACTCGGCCAGGGTCGCGTCGTAATCGCGGCCGGTCTCGGCGAACGCCTGCCGCAGCGGCCCGTCCTCGACGAACGCATCGATATCGAGGTCGGCGAAGTCACCGATCGACTTCAGGTAGTTCACATCGCCTTTGAACGCATCGATCAGCTTCGTCTTGAGAGTGGTGTCGAAGCTCGTGCCGCCGGGCCCGTTGTAGAGGTACACGACCTCCTGCGGCAGCCCGGACCCCTTCGCGACGAGATCGGCCGCCTCGAAAGGCTTTTCGTTGAGGAAGGCGGTCGCGTCCAGCTGTGCGGCCAGGAATGCCTGCAGCACCTCGGGATGCTCGGCCGCATACGCCCGCCGGGCCACCACCCCGTGGAAGGTCGGCACATTCAGTTCGGCACCGTCGTAGAGCAGCTTGGCCTTGTTCTGCTGCACCAGCAGACCCGGCCAGGCCACGAACTGCGACAGCGCGCTCACCTGATGCGATTCCAGTGCCGTCGCCCCGACCTGGGGTTGCTGGTTGAGCACCTCCACACCCTTCGCCGGATCGATTCCCGCCCGGCTCAACGCCTGCACCAGAGTGCCGTGACCCGCCGAACCCACACTGGCCGAGATCTTCTGCCCGGCCAGGTCGGTCAGCGACCGCGCGGGTGAATCCTGCGGCACCACAACCATGTTCAGCGCACCCTTGGGGTTGTAGCCGGTGATCGACACCAGCTCGGTGCGGGAACGCTCGGCGGCCTGGGTGCGTGAACCGTTGATCAGCAACGGGTAGTCACCCATCGACCCGATATCGATCTTCTCCGCCACCATCTGGGCGGTGATCGGCGCACCGGTGTCGTAGTCCTGCCACTCCACCTGGTACTTCGCACCACCCGCATCGGTGATGCGCTGCAGGCGCTGTTCCAGGTAACCCTGCGCGCGCAGCAGCGTGCCCGCGGTGACGGTGTTGATGGTCTTGGACTGATAGCCGATGACGACCTTGACGGTGCCGGCCGGTGCGGCCGTCGAACTTTCGAGCGAGCACCCGGCCGCGGCGAGGGCGACGGCAAGGGCGACGGGCAGCAAGCGAGTGATCTTCATGCGTGGGGTTCCCGGGTTCAGCGGAGCAGGTAGGGCATGTTGACGGTGACGGCGCCGGTGGGGCAGCGCGCGGCGCAAGGGCCGCAGTACCAGCACTCGTCGACATGCATGTACGCCTTGCCCGAATCCTCGTGAATGGCAAGGGAATCGAGCGGGCACATGTCGACGCACAACGTGCAGCCGGTGATGCACAGGGATTCGTCGATCGTCACGGGGACGTCGGCGCGCTGGGGCACGAGGGCCATCTAACGGACCTTCCATTCGGGTGCGCTGCGCACGAGGCTGCCGCGCATGGTGATTCGATCGCCGCGCATGCGGATGTACTCGAGATCGACGGGTCTGCCGTCGTCGAGGCGGGTGAGCCGCTCGAGCATCAGCAGCGGCGCACCGGCCGGGGCGTCGAGGGTGACGGCGGTGTGCGGGTCGGCGGCCACCGCCTCGAGGGCGATCTCCGCGTCACCGAGCGAGCGGCCGGTGATCTGTTCGAGCAGGACGAACACGTCGGTGTTCGCGAGATCATGGGCCAGCACCTCGGCGCCGATGTCCGGGACGAGGTAGGTCAGGTCCAGGCTCAGCGGCAGGTCGGCGAGGAACCGCAACCGCTCGATGTAGACCACCTGCTCGCCCGGTGTGAGCCCGAGCCTGCGGGCCACGGCGGGCGGCGCGGTGACAGTGCCCGCCACGCGCACTTCGTTGCGCACTGTGCCGTGCTCGGCGAGGGTTTCCTGCAAACCGAGCAGTACGTCGAGTCCGTGGTCGAACTTGCGGGCCGCCACCCGGGTGCCCACCTTCGGGGCACGGTCGATGAGTCCCTCGTCGCGCAGCAGCGCCAGCGCCGCGCGGACGGCATTGCGGGAGGCTCCGTGTTCGGCGGCCAACTCCTGCTCGCCGGGCACCGTGCCGTCGAGCGCACCCGACAGGATCTGGTGGCGCACCACGTCGGCGACGCGACGAGCCCGATCGGCGCGCCGGTCGTGCCCCGGCTCTTTCGTGCCTGTTCTCTCGCTGACCTGCATGAACAGCGACGATAGTGGCGATTACGCCGGTGCCCGCGGCACGCGGAACGGCACGAAATCGTGCTGATCTGTTTCCGCCGGGTGGTGGGTCGCGCGACCTGCGCGAACCCGGCCCGCTACGGGTATTGCGCCACCCGGCGCCACGAGGACGGCTTTGGAATCAGGCCGATCGTAATGTCAGGGCTGGCCCGGCTTGAGCACGATGAACAGGCCGTTGGCCTCGGCGCAGAGACGGTCACCGTCGTGCATGGTCGCCTTCAGGTACACCTTGCGGCCGTCGCGCCGTTCGGCATGGGCGCGCACGGTGAGTTCACGGTTGAGCGGGGTGACCGACCGGTAGTCGACGGTGAGCGAGGCCGTGCGGGTCACCGCAGCGGTGGCCAGGGCGGCGGTCATGCCGAGGATGTCGTCGAAGGCGAGCGAGATGTGCCCGCCGTGCGCGGCCTGGTTGCCGCCCAGGTGGAAGGTGCGGAAGGTGACCTTCGCGGTCACACCGTCGCGGTCACCGCTGACCACCGTGTACGGCGGCAGGGTGATATTGCCGCGCGCGGGTAGATCGGTGCGCGTCCAGCTCGGCGAGGACCACTCGTCGACCACGGCCTCGTCCAGGCGGGCATTGAGCTGCTCGAGCGCGACGATCGTCTCCTTGGCCAGCTCGTCGGACGGGTTCGCCAGTCGCGCGCGGTCCATCAGCTCGCGCACCTGCTCGATGAACTCGCCGTAGTGCGGTCCGCCGATCAGGGTGTCGCTCTCGCTCGCGCGCGCTTCGATGAGCTCGGCCATCGGCCGGAAGCCGCCCTCGTGATGCGTCTGGTCGGGCCGCGAGTCGCCGACGTTCTTCTCGTCCATATGCAACACGTTATCGTTTCCGAGCTGGGCGTTCGCGCGGGGGACCGCCGCCGGTCGGTTAGGCTCGATGCCGATCATCATCGACGGCGAGAGGCTTGGCATGAGTATCGCGGCGGTTGTGTTCGACATGGACGGTGTGCTGATCGACTCCGAGCCCGTCTGGGAAAAGGTTCGCAAAGACTACGTCACCGTCAATGGTGGTCGCTGGCAACCGGATTCGCAGCAGCGCATGATGGGCATGTCCACCGTGGAGTGGTCGTCGTATCTGGCCGACGACCTCGGTGTCGCCCAGCCGGCCGACAAGGTCGCCGCCGACGTCATCGATCTGATGGCCGACGAGTACGCCCAGCGCCTGCCGCTGCTGCCCGGCGCCGTCGACGCCGTTCGCCGCTGCGCGGATTCCTGGAAGCTCGGGCTCGCCAGTTCTTCTCCTGCCCCCCTGATCGCGCTCGTTCTGGAGAAGGCGGGGCTGATGGAGAGTTTCGCGGTCGTGCTGTCCACCGAGGAGGTAGGTCGCGGCAAGCCCGCGCCCGATGTGTACCTCACGGTCGCGCAGCGGTTGGGAGTCGACCCGAAGAACTGTACGGCGGTGGAGGATTCGACCAACGGCCTGCGATCCGCGCACGCCGCGGGGATGCGGGTGATCGCGGTGCCGCGCCCGGAGTTCCCGGCCTCGGCCGAGGCGCTCGCCCAGGCCCAGGTGGTGCTCGACGGTCTCGATCAGCTCACCGCCGACGTGATCACCGGCTGATCAGAAACTGCCGGTCACACCGTCGATGCGTTCGCGCAGCAGGTCGGCGTGCCCGTTGTGGCGGGCGTACTCCTCGATCATGTGCAGATACACCCAGCGCAGCGTGTAGCCGTCGGAAC
This sequence comes from Nocardia sp. NPDC003979, assembly GCF_053605015.1. Lineage (NCBI taxonomy): Bacteria > Bacillati > Actinomycetota > Actinomycetes > Mycobacteriales > Nocardiaceae > Nocardia > Nocardia sp. NPDC003979. The sequence goes on along the minus strand of NZ_JBSGIJ010000010.1, from coordinate 73,325 downwards.
GCCACGGCACCTGGAACACATGATCGAGGGAGAGGTCGGCGACGGCGGCGTCGCAGGCGGCGACTTCGGCGTGGAACAGGTCGAAGACCTCCGGTGCCGGACGCGAATCCAGGTCGTCGAAGTCGGCGTCGGGTTCGAGTTCGGACGCGTACACCGGGCCGATGTCCTCACCGGCGGCCGACACCCGGAACCAGCCGCGTTCGACCTCGGTGAGATGACGAACCAACCCGAGCAGCGACAGGTTCGACGGCGGAACCGAACGTTTCGCCAGCTGCGCGGCGTCGAGCCCGCCGCATTTGTTGAGCAACGTCTGACGATGGAAGTCCAACCAGGACTGCAACATCGGGCGTTCGTCGGCGCCGACCAGGGTGCGGGTCGGCACGAGTTCGGGCGCCTGCCAGGTCATGGGTGCGAGGCTAGTCGTCGTCGTCCGATCCCGCAGTCCGATTACCGCGACGATGCCGGTCACGGGTCGAGGGGCAGCGTCCGGCACACTGGCCGGATGGGTGCCGAGCATGTCGACCTGCCCGAGGTCGTGGTCCACGTCGGTGACGGTGCGGGTGCGCCCCGCGCCGTCGACCCCGCCCGCCCCGGCGCCGATGCCGTGAACCCGGCCTCCGACCACCCCTTCCTGCTGCTCACCCGGGGGCCGGACCACATCCAGGCCCGCTACCTGCCCGACGGCACCTACGAGATCGAGCACATCGCGGCCACCGACCACCGCCACCTGTTCACCACCGACGCGGTGCTGGTGCGCGATGTCGTCTGGTCCTGGATCCAGCGCGACACCTGGTGGTCCGACACCGTCGCCTGGACGACCGTCGACCCCGCGCTGGCCGAAATCGACGCCCTGCGCGCCGAACTCACCGACATGCTCGACGGCATGTCCCTGCTCGACAGCGTCACCGACGACCTCGACGCGGCTCTCGCCCGAGCCGACGAACTACTCACCGCCGAACCGGATTTCGACGACGGGTGACGGCGGAAAGGTCGCCGCGGTGACGAATCCGCGGCGACCCTCCCGTCAGTCCTCGTCGCCCTCGCACCAGTCGTCGAATGCCTCGAACTCGGCCTCGTACTGGGGTGGGACAGAGTCTTCGACCGCGTCCTCGATGGGATCCCACACCCGGTTGCAGTTCTCCGGGGCAGGTGGCCAGGACTCGATGTACTGGACCAGCGGGGTCTTCGGCGCTTCGGGTTCCTCGGCGTTCGCCACCGCGGCCGAGCTCAGGGCGAAGGCACCCGCGACGGCCGCGGCGGTGACGATCCGGTAACCAGCTCTCACAACATCCTCCTGTCTTCGGCGGCACTCCATGCCGGCTCGATTCTGCCTCCGCCTTACCCACGGGCCACTCGTCCAAGCACGCGGGCGCAGCCGTGTCGCGGCATAAGCCACGCTTATGTGCTCGTCGTGGATCGGGATCTACCCGGGGACGCGCGGCCCGGCGATGGTGGGGAGGTGAATCGCGTAGGAACTGTCGCGCCGGGCCTGGCACTGGCACTGCTGCTGGCCGCCGTCGCCACCCCGGTGGGTGAGGCGCTGCCGATGGCCGGAGCGCCGGTGGTGGCCCTGATCGCCGGCGCGCTGACCGGAATGTGGTTGCGGCGCCGGGGGAGTGCGAGGTTCGAGCCGGGCCTCGACGTGGCCAGGCAGCGGACGCTCGGGTGGGCCATCGTGCTGCTCGGTCTCGGTCTGCCGATGGGTTCGGTGCTCGGTGTGGGGCGCGAGACCGCTGTCGTGCTGGTCGGCACACTCGCCGCCGGTGCCGTCGCCGCGTTCGTCGTCGGGCGGATGCTCGCTGTGGACCGTGAGTCGGCGACTCTGATCGCCGCCGGGTCGACCATCTGCGGTGCCTCCGCCATCGCGGCCGCGACGGCGGTGCTCCGCCCCGATCGGCAACGGGTGGCATATGCGCTCGGTACCATCTTCGTCTTCAATGTCGTTGCGGTACTCGTCTATCCACCGCTGGGCCGGGCGATCGGGATGTCGCCGCAGGCGTTCGGCCTCTGGGCGGGCACCGCCATCAACGACACCTCCTCGGTGCTCGCCGCCGGGGTGGTGTTCGGGGCGGGCGCCGCGCAGTTCGCCGTCGTGGTGAAGCTGGTCCGCAGTCTGGCCATCGTCCCGCTCTGCCTCGGCCTGCATCTGGGGCGCCGACGGATGGCCGAGCGAACGGGCACATCCCCCGGCTCCCTGCGCGAAAGCTTCCCGCTGTTCGTCGTGATGTTCGTTGCGGCGTCCATCGTCGCCGCCACCGGCATCCTGCCCTCGGCTCTCACCGAGCCACTCGCGGTGACGAGCGGCTGGTTGATCACCGCCGTCCTGGCCGCCATCGGCACGTCCCTGAGCCTGGAGCGCCTGCGGTCCGCGGGTCCACGTCCGCTGCTCCTCGGCGGCGCCATCGGCGTGGTGCTCGGCACCTCGAGTCTGGCGCTGATGGCGCTCACCGGCTGGTGCTGAAACCCGAGGTCAGGTGCCTGTTCGGCGCCCGGCGGAGATCATCGTGGTTTGCTGGAGAGGTGCGCACACGAAGCCGGATCGCCGCCGCCGCCCTCGGCGCCATGCTGTGGGGCGAGTGGGTGAACTGGCGTGCGTCCCGAACCGAGACGCGCCCCGACACCGGCGGATCCGAAGCGGTGGTCGTGCTCGGATACCGCAATGCCGGTCGCAGCGCCAACGCCATGAACCGATGGCGAGTACGGGCGGGTCTGCGTTCCCGCGACCCAGGAGCGAGCGAATCGCGGCTGGTCCTGTGCGGCGGTGCCTGCGCGGGGCCCGACACCGAGGCATCGCTGCTGGCCCGCTACGCGCGCGAACGCGGGTACACCGGTGAGCTGGTGCTCGAGGAGAACAGCCGGTCCACCTGGGAGAACATCGCCTTCGCCCTCCCGTTCCTGAAGGACGTCGATCGGATCAAGATCGTCTCCCTGCCGACGCACGCCGCCGTCGCACGCCGCTACCTCGCCGAGCAGAGCCCCGAGCTCGCTACCCGCCTGGTACGCGGGCGCGACTACCGATTCGGGGAGTGGATGCCGCTCAAACCGGTGATCGCGCTCTACGGGGTCGCGAAGAACCTGCGCCGCACACCGGCGACCGGTGCGTGATGCTGCCACCGGGAACCCCCGACCTCGACGTCCTCGATCTGCTCGTGTCGGTCGCCGAGCTGGGTAGTCTCGGCGCCGCCGCGCGCCGGCACGGCATCACCCAGCCCGCCGCGAGCATGCGCATCAGCGCCCTCGAACGCCGAATGCGGGTCAAACTGCTCGACCGCGGGCCGACCGGATCCGAACTCACCGACGCGGGCCTCGCCGTCGTCGAACACGCGCGGCCGGTGCTCGCGGCCGTGCGCGACCTCGTCGACGACATCGACCGGCTGCGTGCCGCCCAGGCCACGCGCCTGCGGATCGCCGCATCGAAAACCATTGCCGATCATCGCATTCCGCATTGGCTGGCGGCCTTGCGCACCGACCATCCCGAAGTCGTCGTCGCCCTGGACGTGGAGAATTCCACCCAGGTCGCCGCCCTGGTCCGCGGCGGCGCCGCCGATGTGGGTTTCGTCGAGGGCCCACACCCGCCGGCCGGGCTCGGCAGCCGGGTGCTCGGCTCCGACGAACTGGTCGTCGTCGTGGCGCGGGACCACCCGTGGGCGCGCCGGAAGACCCCCGTGACGCTCGCCGAGCTCGCCCACACCGCCCTGCTCTGGCGTGAACCCGGCTCCGGCACCCGCGACACCGTCTGGGACCTGCTCAGCAGCGAGGGCGCACCGGCGGGCCCGGCCGCCGAACTCGGCTCGGCCGCGGCCATCGTCGCCGCCGCGCGAACCGGGATGGCCCCGGCGGTGCTGAGCCGCCTGATCGCCGCACCCGATCTGGCCACCGGCGCCCTGGTCGAGGTGTCCTCGACCGATGCCACCCGCCTCACCCGCAAGTTCCGGGCCATCTGGCGGCGTAGCAGCCCACCGACCGGCCCCGCCGAGCTCCTCGTCGAGCGCGCCGCCCGCCTCGAAGAGGCCCGCCGCTAGCGAATTCGGCCGGGGTGTACCGCTCGGTCCAGCGAAATGGTGCGTCGGCGGCACGGACAGCTCTAGGCTGTATTCGCTACACACTGTGGAGGTTGGATCTATGACGGTCGACATCGTGACCGAACCGGCGACGGAGGAACTGTGGACCGGATCGGCCCGGTCGGCCGGGACACCGCCCACGTCGATGATCGAGCGGATGACACTCATCCTCGACGCCTTCGACGCGACCACCCCGACCCTCACCCTGCTCGGCCTGGCCGAGCGCACCGGCCTGCCCAGGTCGACGGTGCATCGCATCCTCGATCAGATGATCCGATTGCGTTGGCTCGCACACACTCCCGGCGGTTACCGCCTCGGGCTGCGGGTGCTCGAACTCGGCGGACTCGCCGCCGAACACAACGAACTGCGTGAAGTGGTCGGCCCGCTGCTCTACGACCTCAGCCAGCGCACCGGCCTGGTCGGGCACCTCGCCGTGCTCGACGGCCGCGAGGTGCTGTTCCTGGATCGCGCGGGCAGGCGCGGGCAGGTGGCGATCCCCACCCGGATCGGCGGCCGGTTACCGGCCCACTGCACGGCCCTCGGCAAAGCGCTGCTGGCCACCCTCGAACCCGGTATCGCCGAGGCTTCGCTGCGCGGCAACACCGTCGCCCGCACGGCCCGCACCATCATCGACCGGGTGGAACTGCACCGAGAACTGGCCCGCATCCGGCACCGTCAGGGCGTGGCCGTCGACACCGAGGAATCGCTGCCCGGCGTCGGCTGTGTCGCGGTGCCGATCCGTGGCCGAGGGGTGGCGGTAGCCGCGATCTCGTTGTCGGGCACTGTGAACGGCGACCGCGCTGCCCTCGACACCGCCCGGCTGGCGCGCGCCCTCGCCGAGGTCGCCAACGAGGCATCGCGCGCGCTGACACCCCGGCACGGGCGCGGCTGACTAACTCCGGCGCGCCATCGCCCGGCCCGCGGCGCGGCCGGAGAAGATGCAGCCGCCGAGGAACGTGCCCTCGAGCGCGTTGTACCCGTGCACGCCGCCGCCGCCGAACCCGGCGACCTCACCGGCGGCGTACAGGCCGTCGAATACCGAGCCGTCCGGGCGCAGCACCTGTGAGTCGAGGTCGGTCTGCAAGCCGCCCAACGTCTTGCGGGTCAGCACATTGAGCCGCACCGCGATGAGCGGGCCGTGGGCCGGATCCAGGATGCGATGCGGGGTGACCACCCGCTGCAACTTGTCACCGATGTACTTGCGGGCGGCGGTGATCGCCGCGATCTGCGCGTCCTTGGTGAAGGGGTTGGTCACCTCGCGATCGCGAGCGACGATCTGCCGTTCCAGTTCGGCGGCATCGAGCTTCGGTCCGCGCGCGATCTCGTTCATGCCGTCCACCAGGGCGGGGAGCGAGTCGGCGACCACGAAGTCCACACCGTGCTGCTTGAACGCCTCGACCGGACCCGGTGCGCCCTTGGCGAGGCGGCTGCGCAGCGTGAGCTTCCAGTCCTTGCCGGTGATGTCGGGGTTCTGCTCCGAGCCGGAGAGGGCGAACTCCTTCTCGATGATGGTCTGGTTCAGCACGAACCAGGAGTAGTCGTAGCCGGTCGACAGGATCTGGCGCATCGTGGCATTGGTGTCGAAGCCGGGGAAGCACGGTGCGGGCATGCGTCGGCCGTTCGCGTCGAACCACAGCGGCGACGGACCGGGCAGGATGCGGATGGCGTGATCGGGCCACACCGGATCCCAGTTGTTGATGCCCTCGGTGTAGTGCCACATGCGATCACGGTTCACCAGCGCCGCGCCCGCGCTCTCGGAGATGCCGAGCATCCGCCCGTCGACGTAGGCCGGTACGCCCGAGATCATCGTCTCCGGGCACGGGCCGAGGCGCTCGGTCGGCCAGTTGCGCCGGATGATGTCGTGCGCGTGCCCGATACCGCCCGTGCTCACCAGCACCGCAGGCGCCTGGAACTCGAAGTCGCCGACCACGTCCCGGTTCGAGGCGACACCACGCTCGGTGTCGCTTGGCGCGAGCACGCTGCCGCGCACCCCGGTGACCGCACCGTCGGTGACCACCAGCTCGTCGACCCGGTGGCGGAACGCGAACCGCACCAGGCCCTTGGCCTCACCGGCCAGCACGGGCTCGAGGAACACCCGCAGGACCTCCGGACCGGTACCCCAGGTGAGGTGGAAACGGGGAACCGAATTGCCGTGACCGTCGGCGAGGGAGCCGCCGCGTTCGGCCCAGCCGACGATCGGTGTGATGCGTAAACCCAAGGCGTGCAGGTAGTCCCGCTTCTCGTCGGTCGCGAAGCGCACGTAGGCGCGCGCCCACTCCACGGCCATGCTGTCCTCGCCGTCGAGGCGATCGAAACCGGCCGACCCCATCCAGTCCTGCAGGGCGAGGTCGTAGGAATCCTTGATGCCGAGGCGGCGCTGCTCGGGGGTGCCGACCAGGAACAGCCCACCCAGCGACCAGAACGCCTGCCCACCCAGATTGGCGCGGTTCTCCTGATCGACCACGAGCACCTTGCGTCCGGCCAGCACCAGCTCGTGGGTGGCGACCAGGCCCGCGAGCCCGGAGCCGACCACGATCGCGTCGGGGGAGAAATCATCGGTGGGCTGGGGCGCTGCGCTCGACATGTAGGAAAGCTAGCATTGCTGCGACGGTGACCGGGGGGAGTCCTGGAATTCACCTGACCAGCGATGTTCACCGAAGAAAGGCTCGAGAAACCATGAAGGTCCGGATCCGCGCGGGCGCCGCCGTGCTCGCCCTCGCCGTGCTGGCGTCCCTCGGCGCCACCTCCTGCGGCAAGTCACGCTGGTGCGAACGCGACCTCGGCGATGTGCACGTGGCCGACTCCTACTGCGAGAAGAACACCCCCGGCTACGAGTGGGAACCCGACAACGACAAGCCGAAGTACAAAAAGAAGTCCAAGAAGAAGTAAATCCCTCGGGCGGTCCTGTGCCGCAGGCGATCCGAGACGCAACCGTGGCGCAAGGGATGCGCAACGCATGCCGTGCCGATGCCGATGACCGGGTATTCCACCTCTGAGCACACCGAATGCCGTTGAGGCAGACGGTAACTGCTCGGTTCTCTAATCCTCACAACGGCGTGAGCAGGTGGTCCCCATGGCCTATCGGAAGGTAATGCGTATCGGTTGGAAGCGCACAGCGACAATGCTGTCGGTGTGGCTTCTCGCCACGGGAATCGGTTCGGCGATATCGCCCGGACCTACGGCGTGGGCACAGGGTTGTGCCGCAGTGGACGTCGTAATCGCCCGTGGCACAACGGAGCCCGGATATCTAGGGGCCGCCGTCGGGGACCCGCTCTACGCGGTCCTGCGCGAGCATCTGGCGGTGGACACCAGTGCGCACCGCGTGGAATACCCCGCCGATCTGCTGGTGCCGTCCTCGGTGAGCGACGGAACCCGCGCCATGACAGGTCATCTCGTCGCCCGCTCGGCGGCCTGCCCGGACCAGCGGTTCATCCTGGTCGGCTATTCGCAGGGCGCGGTGGTCACCCACGGTGTGCTGGGTTCCCCTGCCGCACTGGCCCTCCCAGGGATGTGGACTCTCCCGCCCGAGCTGTCCCACCGTGTCCTCGCGGTGCTGCTGTTCGGCGACCCACTCCGCCTCGTCGGCGGAACGGTCCACCCGTGGTACGCGGATCGCACGCAGAACTACTGCGCCGCAGGCGATCCGGTATGCGCGGGCGGCATCTTTCCCGCCGCCCACGGCACCTACGAATGGGCCTTCGCCGACGCGGCGGGACAGGTGAACGCCCGGCTGTGAAGTCGCCCGCCGGGGTCGGCGACCGGTAGTCCAGAATCGGGAGATGGCGAGCGAGAACATGATGCTGATCCACGATCCCGAGCTGCTGGAGCGGGGCGAACGGGTGCTTGGCGAGGAGTTCCGGGCCATGCACGAGCGGGTGCTCGCGGTGACCGCGATGACGTCCCGGCTCAACGCACTGCCCTTCGACGACGAAACGGGAAAGGCGGAACTGCTCGAGCAGATCCTCGGGCGTCCGCTGCCCCCGAAGCTCACGATCTACCCGCCCTTCTACACCGACCACGGACTCGGTCTCGACATCGGGGAGCGGGTCTTCGTCAACCAGGGGTGCACGTTCCTCGACTACGCGGGGATCCGGCTGGGATCCGGTGTGATGATCGGCCCCAAGGCCACCTTCATCACCATGGGACACCCGGTCGACCCCGAGGAACGGCGCCGGTTTCTCACCGGCGCACCGATCGATGTATCCGACAATGTCTGGATCGGCGCCGGGGCGACAATTCTGCCCGGCGTCAGTATCGGGCGCGACTCGGTGATCGCGGCCGGCGCGGTGGTCGGGGACGACGTGCCGGAGCGGAGCCTGGTAGCCGGTCCCAAGGCGTCGGTCCTGCGCACGTGGTGACACCGGCATTCGCGGACGGAAAGTGACCGCGATGGCTTCTATCGTGCGGTTATGGGAAATCGAACGAAGAGGATCGTGGTCACCACGCCCACCGGACACGTGGGGTCGCGGGTGGTGCGGCTGTTGGTGCAGGCGGGAGTTCGGCCGCGGGTGCTGATGCGGCACCCGGGCCGGCTCGATGATGGCGTTCGGGAACTGGTCGACGTGGTACAGGTCGACCAGGGGGACGCGGACGCCGTGGTGCGGGCCACCGAGGGCGCCGATCGGTTGTTCTGGGTCGACCCGCCCGCGCTGGTGGACGGTGATCCGGTGGCCGGCTACGCGCTGATGGGTGCCTCCGCGGCGCGGGCCGTAGTCGAGAACAGCATCGAGAAGACGGTGTTCCTCAGCAGTGGGGGAGCCGAGAAACGTTCCGGCGCAGGAGAGATCGACGGACTCGCACGCACCGAGGAGCTACTCGACGCCACCGGTGCCGATGTGCTGCATCTGCGATGCGGGTACTTCTTCACGAACCTGCTGCCCCAACTCGACGAGATCCGGGCGGGCACCCTGTCCACGCCCTGGCCACTGGACCACGCCATGCCGTGGGTCGATCCGCGCGATATCGGCGAGGTCGCCGCGGTGCGCTTGCTGTCCGACGACTGGTCGGGCCGCGTCGTCCAGGCGGTCCACGGACCCGAGGATCTCACCTTCGCGCGCGTGGCCGAGATCCTCGGCGCACAACTCGGTTGCGACGTCACCCCGATCCAGCTCTCCGACCGGGAGTTCCGCAACGCCCTGCGATCGGCGGGGCTCGGTGACGGCCAGATCGACGGAATCGCCGGAATGGCAGCGGGTCTCAGCACTGACTACATCCCGGAGGACCCCCGAACCCTGCTCACCACCACGCCGACGACGCTGGCCGAGTGGGTCTGCCGTCAGCTGCCCTGATCACCGGGGTTATCCCGCCCCACATGACGTGGGCCAGGCCATCAGCAGCGGTGGGATGACCCGACCCGGTCACGACACCCCCCGACAAAGCGAGTGTCGTGACCGGGACTCGGATCACCAGTGGACGCCGGGCAGCATTCGGCTCATCCGCGCGGCCGGACTCGGAACCACCATCAGCGGGGCGAGGACCGGGCCGAGGACCGTGAGGGGTCCACGCGACGGCTCGGCCGTCTCGGCGGGTTCCGCGATGACCGGTTCCTGCTTGCCCTGCGCTGCGGTCGATTCACCGAAGAGGCGGTACCCGGTGTGCATGATGGTCCGTTTCAGCGACGGCAGCAACATCTCGACCGCCTGCGAGAACGTGCCGACAGGCGTGTCGATGCGGTCGGGGCGTTCGAGCAGGGCACGGACCACGATGCCCGCCGCCCGCTCCGGATCCGGCAGCGGCAGCGCCCGGTAGATCTCGGTCGGCGCGATCATCGGGGTGCGCACCAGTGGCATCCGGATGGAGGTGAAAGTGATTCCGGCGTCACGGTTTTCGACCGCGGCGATGTCACTGAAATTGTCCAGCGCCGACTTGCTCGCGGCGTACGCGGCGAAGCGCGGCACCTTGGTCTGCACCGCGATCGAGGAGATGTTCACGATGTGGCCGAAGTGGCGTTCGCGCATCGACGGCAGCAGTGCGAGGATGAGCCGCACCGCACCGAAGTAGTTCACCGCCATGGTCCGCTCGAAATCGTGCATGCGGTCCACCGAATTGGCCACCGAGCGCCGGATCGAACGGCCCGCGTTGTTCACCAGGTAGTCGACGTGGCCGTGCTCGGCGAGCACCGTCTGCACCAGCGCGCCGACGGCCGTGGCATCGGTGATGTCGCACGGGTAGGCGAAAGCCGACCCGCCGTCGGCACGAATGGATTCCGCAGCGGCAGTGAGATCTTCGACGCCGCGCGCCACCATCAGCACCACCGCGCCACGACGCGCGACAGCATGCGCGGTGGCCAGGCCGATGCCCGACGACGCGCCGGTGATGAGCACCGTGCGGCCCGAGAGCGGATGCGCCCCGGACTCGACACGGCCGCGCTGCGGATCGAGGTTGGCCCGCCAGAATTCCCACAGCCGGGCGGCGTAGGTCTCGAAGGCGGGCACCGCGAGCCCGGGCAGCAGCGCCCGCGTGGAGTCCGAAACGAACTCGGCGGTGAAACCGACATGCGGCGCCACCTCCGCGGGGATGCCCGCCTGCTCGAACAGGAAGTCGCGCACCGCGTGTGCGCCGGGCACCTGACCGAGCCCACGCAGCGCGAACGCACTGCCCGGCACGGTCCCGATCCCGGTCGGCCCGCCCGCCGCGCTCGCCAGCGCGCGGTAGATCTCACCGAACGGCTGCGGCTGCGGGTTGACCAGGTGGAATGTGCGCCCGTCCAGCCCCGGGCGGCGCACCAGGCGGACCATCGCCTCGGCCACGTAGTCGACCGGAACCACATTGGTGGCACCCAGATCGGGCAGCGGCAGCGGCAGCTCGGCGGGCAGGTCCGACAGTGCCGCGATCGCCGGGAAGAAGTAGTACGGGCCGTCGATCTTGTCCATCTCGCCGGTACGCGAATCACCGACGACGATCGCGGGGCGATACACCCGCCACCGCACGTCGCCGGCCTCGCGGACCAGCTTCTCGGCCGCGAACTTGGTGCGGTGATAGGGCGAGGTGAGGTTCTGGCCGAGGTCGAAATCCTCCTCGAAGAACTTGCCGTGATGATCGCCTGCCACCGCCACCGAGGACACGTGGTGCAGGACCGCACCGAGCCTGCGGGCCAGCTCGATCACCGCGCGGGTGCCGTTCACATTGGCCGCGTGGGCGGATTCCTCGTCGGCGGTCATGTCGTAGACCGCGCCGAGGTGCAGCACATGGTCGGCGCGCGGCGGCTCGTCGCCCAAGCCGAGTCCCTCGGCGGTCAGGTCGCCGACCAGGGCGAACACGCGATCGCCGTCGGGGTGCTGCGCGTTGAGCGCGGTGAACTTGGCCAGCGACTCGGCGCGCACCAGCACGTGCACGATCGCGGCCGGGTCGGCGGCGAGCAGCTCACGTACCACTCGCCGACCGAGAAAACCGGTACCGCCCGTCACGATGTAGGAAACCATCGCCCCTCCTGAAAATGTCTCGAAACACGGTGTGCGCAAAAGTGATCCGGCATGCGGCGGTGGATGTGGGGATCACGAGAACCCGGGAACGTCGTCGTCCGGGTGGGGCTAACCGTACTCGTCGGTAACAAAGGGGGCAAGCGACGGGGTGTCTGTCACCGTGTGGGAATTGTCACCCGTCGTCGCAGGTCAAAGGGTATGTGTGACAGCTGATTTCCGTAACTCCGAGTTTCGGGCAACTTCTCGCTAACGGTGCGCGGCGAGTGCTCCCGCGACGGTGTCGGCCATCCTGGCGCGGAATTTGTCGGGGGCGAAGCTGTCGGCGTGTGCGCGGATCTTCGCGGAATCGTAGTTGCCCGAATCGAAGTCGCGCATCCGTTCGGCGAGGGCGGCGACGACCGCGTCGTCGTGGCCCGGCGGCACGTATTCGCCGGTCACGCCGGGTCGCACTGTGTCGAGCGAGCCACCCGCACCGACCGCGAGCACCGGCGTGCCACAGGCCATGGCCTCCACGGGGACGATGCCGAAGTCCTCGATGCCCGGCATCAGCAGCGCCCGGCAGCGCCGGTACATGTCCTGCAGGACGTCGGCGGAGGTGGCGCCGAGGAACGTGGTCTCCGGCCCGGCGAGCTCTTCGAGTTGGTCCCGGAACCGTCCTTCGCCCAGGACGATGAGCCGTACGCCCGCGCGCTGCGCAGCCCGGATCGCCAGGTCCGCGCGCTTGTAGGGCACGAGCCTGCCCGCGCACAGGAAGAAGTCCTCCCGCGCGACCCCGGGATCGGGCGTGAAGCGGGCGACCTGCACCGGCGGATTCACGACGGAGGCGGGCAGACCCCACCAGTCCCGTACCCGGTCGGCGACGGCATGCGAGTTGGCGACCACATGGGTGAGGCGGGGTGCGGCGCGCAATTCGCCACGGCGAGCGAGGGTTCCGAGCGCACCGAGCGCGAGCTGACCCAACCGGCCGCCCGCTTCCTGGGCGCGGAATTCCCGATCCCACGCCCACCGTGCCGGGCTGTGCACATAGGCGACCACGGGTGCGTCGGTGGCGAGCGCGGCCTGAGTGGCGAAGGCGTGGTGGCTCACCACGACCACGTCGAAGTCGCGAAGCGGCATGCGCCGCAATGCCCGCGGCACCAGCGGTAGCAGGGGAGCGTGCCTGCCGCCGGTGACGGTGTGGGCGCGGCTGAGCCAGGTGTCGTGCACGGCGCGCACCGGCTCGCGCAGCCCGCCGGGCGCCACGATGGGCGCGAATACCTCGGCATCGGGCCAGGTTTCGACGAACTCGCCGACCACGGCCTCCGAGCCCCCGAATTCGGTGAATCGTTCGTGGACGATGGCGACACGGGTCATGGGGAGGTTCTCGTTTCGATCCGGCGGGGTGCGGCGGTGCGGCGCAGCGCGGGCGCGACCGGGCGGCCACGCAGCAGCCCGTCGACGGAGCCGCGCGCGATGGCGCGGCGGTATATCTCGGCTGCCCTGGCGCACGCGGAGATCGTGTCGGTGACGGCCTCGGCGTCGTGGGCGGCGGAGGTGACGAATGACTGTCCGAGCACGCCGTGCTCGAGCAGTTCCTGCAGGAACAGGGTCCGAAAGGCTTGCGACGGCAGGCCTTCGGCGTCGAGGGTGCGGAAGATCAGGCACGACGGGCGCCCGCGCACCTGGAGGTGGTCGGTGATGCCGTGGTCGGCGGCGACGGCGTTCACACCGTCGGCGAGGGCCCGGCCCGCCTCTTCCATGCGGGCGATCGGGTCCTCGGTGCGGTAGGCGTACACCACGGCGCGGAACGCCGCGAGCGAGGCGGTCTCGGGGCCGTGGGTGGTGGACAACAGGAACACCCGGTCGCGATCGGTGCGCAGGCCACCGAGTTCCATGTACTCGCGTTTGCCCGCGAGTGCGGACAGCGGGAATCCGTTGCCCATCGCCTTGCCCCAGCACGACAGATCGGGTGTCACCCCGTAGACCGCCTGGGCGCCGCCTGCCGACCACCGGAAGCCGGTGATCATCTCGTCGAACACCAGCAGCGTCCCGTGCCGATCACACAGTGCGCGAACGCCTTCCAGATATCCGGGTAACGGCTCGGCCAGCGCGGTCGCCGCCTCGAGGAAGACCGCCGCCACCGTGCCGCCCGCCAGGACCGCCGCGAGCGCGTCGAGATCGTTGTAGGGGAATGTCACGGTGTCGACGGCGGGGATGCCTGCGGACATGTCGGTGGTGCCGATGAACCAGTCGTCGACGGAGAAGAACGGCTGTGCGCAGACCGCGACGGCGGTGCGTCCGGTGACCGCGCGGGCGAGCCGAACGGCCGCCGTGGTGGCGTCGGAGCCGTTCTTGGCGAACTTCACCATGTCGGCGCCCGGGACCAGGTCCAGGAAGTCCTGTGCGGCAAGCAGTTCCAGTTCGGTGGGGCGGGAGAAGCTCATGCCGTCGGCGGCGGCCTCGGTGGCCGCCCGCAGGACCGGTTCGTATCCGTGGCCGAGGGTGACCGACCGCAATCCCATCCCGTATTCCACGAACTCGTTGCCGTCGGCATCCCAGACGCGAGCACCCTTGCCGCGCACCAGGACCGGTGCCATCGACTCGGGGTACTGGTCGGCGCCGCGGGCATAGGTATGCGCTCCGCCGGGGACGAGGTCGTGCAGACGCGCCTGGATTTCGGTGCTGCGGGTGAAGTCGCGCATCAGGTGAGCCCCCAGAGATCGTGATCGGCACACAGTCCGCTCGGCCCGCGATGGGCCTTCAGCAGCCCCTCGTGGGCGAAACCGGCGGCGGCGACCACCGCGGCGGTGACGGTGTCGCCGACGGGAATCTCGGCCGCCATCCGCCGCACACCCAGCTCCGCGAAAGCGTGCTCGACGACCGAGCGCAGGGCCGCCGCCCACAGTTCGGGTTCGACCCGGAGTGGATCGACCCAGGTGTAGAGACCGGTGGCCTGGCACGGCAGCGGTGAATCGTACAGGTGGAATTCGCCTGCGTAGACACCGTTCACGTCGAGTACGAGGAGCAGTCCACTCGATGATCGGAGGCCGAATCGGTTGTGCCACAGCGTGCGATACCACCGGGCGCGGCTCTTGGATCGGTTTTGTCCGGCCGAGGAGTCTTCCTCGGTGCCGAGGCACTCCTGCCGGGACCGGGGGAACGAGCTCGTCGCCGTCACCCTTGTGCGTCCCACCCGACTCCACTGCGCCCTGTCCTTGCGAGTCAGGGTGTGCACCACCGTTTTCGGACCCTCGGGGACGATCAGCGAAACCGGGGCGGCGGGACGGTAGAGCCGCAGCTTCTCCCGCACCGACCACACCGACCATCGCAGAGCGGCCAGCGCGACCACCGCGCGCGGTACGCCGCGATTCACCGAGCCTGCGCCCGGTGCGGTGCTCGACGGGTAGGTCGGCCTGGAGGTTCTCGACTCCACGACAGGAATGTCCGCTGGATCGGCATGAACGAGCGGCGGCAGCTGCGCGGCGGCCAGATCGGCGGGTGTCAGTGCCCACAGCGTGTGGTCCTTACGCGCACCACCCGCGTCGTAGGCCCGGACCATCGTCGCCTCGTGCCGGAAGCCCAGTCCCCGCAGACAGCGCAGCGCCGGGTCGTTGTCGACGGACACCGGAGCGAGCACCCGCGCCACACCGTGCACGCGGAACATGTAGTCGCACAGCAACAGCAGCGCCCGGCCGATCAGCCCACGGCCGGCCGCACCGGCATCGATCCAGGCGCTCGCCTCCGCCGTCGCCGAGTCGGCGTCGATGATCGTGTACTCGATCTGCCCCGCGAACCGCCCGTCGACCTCGATCACGCCGACGAACCGGCGACCGGCCCGCATATCGGCCAAAGCCACGAGGCACTCGCGCGCCCAGATCCGTGGCGTGTGCCGCTGCTCCCAGCTCAGCGGTGAGGTGCCCCAGTGCGGTTCGATCCATGCCCGGTCACGCAACCTGATCTCACGCCACCGGTCGAAGTCCGACAGTCGCGGCGGGCGCAGGCGAACGAGGCTGTCGCCGTGGCGGATCGGGCCGAAGATCGGGCTCGACATCGCGGTCGGCGCCTCGGTGGTCGTGCGCGACACTGCGCCTCAGTTCTCGCGCGGACCGGGCGACTTCGGCACCGGTGCCGCCCGCACCGGCCACTGCCGAGGCAGCACCGTCGTCTCGGGGTCGTAGTGGACACTCGCGCTGCTCGTCACCTGCGGCACGGTCGCGGTGTCGGTGCGCGCCGGTGGTGTCGGCGTGACGGGCTGAGACTCGACGGGTTCCGGCTTCTTCGGATCCGGGGTCGGCGAGGCCTGTTTCGCCGGATCCGGCTTCGCCCCGCCGCGACGGAGACCACCACGCCGGGCGATCGCGCCACGAGCGAGCACCACCGACTCCGCGACGATGATCAATGTGGCCAGCGCCGCGAACAGGCCTTCCTGCACCGGATGCGGGGCGACGAGTTCCGAGCGGGGGTTCGCCACGACCGTCAGGCGCGGCATGCCGAGCACCTGCCGGAATTCCATCTCGCGGGCCACATCCCTGGCGTCGAAGCTCAGTTCGGGGCGCAGCGGGTCGTCGGCGAGGCGCTTGGTGAAGGTGTCCTCCACCGCGCGCCGATGCGTCTCGAGGTCGGCCGCCGAACGGGCGATGGCCTCGGTGCGCATCTGCGAGGCGACACTGTCCAGGGACTGCTGCACCGCGAAGACCAGCTTCTCGGCCTGCTCGGGCGACCCCGCCTGCGCCTTGATGATCAACAGCGAGGGCGCGGGACCGGTCATGGCCGAAACCCGTGGCCGCAGATCCTGTTCCGACGGCGCGAGCCCGTTCTTCACCACATCCGAAAGCACCCGGCTCTCGGTGACGAGCACGATGTAGGGCTGGGTGAGTTCGTTGAAGACCGCACCGATCGACTGCTGCGAGATCTGCGCGGTCAGGCTCGCTTCGTAGGTGCGCGGACTGCCGTCGCGCACCACCCACACCACCCCACCGACGATCGCGGCGACGACCAGGGCGATCGGCAAGGCGCGCAGCAGCTTGCGCAGATGGTCGGCAATGTTCACCCCGGACATGGCCGGGGAGTCGGCGCCCGTGTCCGCCGGGTCGGTCTCGCTCACGCTGTCCCCACATTTCGCCGATCTTGTGCAGCGATGTTAGCTGGGGTTCCACTGTCTAGCGAACTCTGAGCGCTGTGGCGAGCATCATGAGTACCCGTACTGGGAATCGTGAAACATTATCGCCCGTCGTCTCGATGTGAATGTCGATTGCTCGGCGGGTACTGTGCACGCAAACGGGCACCCGACGCGCGACGCGGGCCTGCTGAATGTCTTGGAGGATGTGCTGTGGTGGGGGTGCCTGTATCGGTCTGTGTCCCGGCATTCAACGCGGCGCGCACCATCACCGAGACCATCGATTCGATCCGTGCCCAGGAATTCGGGGATTTCGAGATAGTCGTCCTCGACAACGCCAGCACCGACGGCACCGGTGAACTGGTCCGGTCCATCGACGACGAGCGGATCCAGCTCCACAGCAACGACACCGTGCTCCCGATGACCCAGAACTGGAACCGGGTGATGAGCCTGGCCGGTGGCGAGCTGGTGAAACTGGTCTGCGCCGACGACCTCATCACCCCGGATTGCCTGTCGGCCCAGGTGGAGACGTTGCGCGACCCGCGAATCGCCGTCGCGGGCGCGAAATTCGACATCATCGACGACGACGGCACCGTCCTGGCCAGAGCTCGAGGGCTGGCCGGGCTGATCGGGCGCAAGTCCTCGCGAGCGGCGGTACGCACCTTCGTGCGCAGACTGCCCGACGACCTGTGTCCCACCGCCGCATTCCTGTTCCGCCGCCGCGAGTTCGAGGCGACCGGCGGCTTCCGTACCGATTTCTTCTACGCCATGGACATCGACCTGATCGCCCGGCTGTGTGCGCACGGCGGGTTCTACGGCCACAACCGCCCGCTCGCGGTGAACCGGGCGTCGATCTTCAACCATTCCTCCACCACCTCGACGCTGAGCAAGTTCTCCGACGTGGTGCGCTTCAACCATCACGCGCGCCGCGAATACCGCGATCTGGTGCGTCCGGTCGACGTGCTCGCCGGCGATGCCACCGTGGTCCGGCAGGCGCTGGTCCGCCTCGGCGCGCGGGCCAGGCAGCTGGCCGGGCGGGGCTGAGGCGCGATGAGCTCGCTGCTGTACCTGGCCGCCGTCCCGGTGGGCTGGGTATTCCTGCGCTGGATTCGCTTCCGGCCCCAGCGCGGGGTGCTGCTGGTCGCGGCGCTCGTCCCGTTCAACGGTCTGCTCGAGATCGCTCCGGGCTGGATGCAGGTGGCGGGCTGGAAAGAGGCGCTGCTGTGTCTGACGCTGGCCGTGGCACTGTTCGTGCCGCACCGGCAGACCGAGCCGCGTCCGACGCTGCCGTGGGTGCCCTTCGGTGCCGCGCTGTGTGTGTTCGGTGTGGTGTCGGCGTTCGTCACGGCCGGAACGCTCGGGCTGTTCGCCATCAAGATCACGTTCTTCTACTTCGTCGTGATCCCGCTGATCCTCTACCTGCGGCCCTTCACCCCCCGCGACCGCGACCTGCTGGTGACGATCATGATGGTCGAATCGGTCGGTATCGCGTTGTTCGGCCTGGCCCAGCAGGTGATCGGCGGTGCCGGGCTGGCGAAGATGGGCTACGAGTACAACGAGACGATCCGCTTCGCCGGTGGTCTGCTCCGCTCCTTCAGCACGTTCAATCAACCGTTCCCCTATGCCTTCTACCTGGTGACGGTCTTGCTGGTGGGTGGTTCGGTGGCGCTGGCCGATCCCCGGCGCGCGCGCAATCGGATGTTCCTGATGGCCACCCCGATCCTGGTGCTCGGCGCCGCGGCAAGCGTGGTGCGGGCGGCGCTGGCCGGTTTGCTCGTCGGAGCGTTGCTGCTGGCGGTCGTGCGGTATCGCCGTCAGCTGATGCCGGTGATCCTCGGGTCCGTCGCGGTGGTCGTCGTCGGCGGGATCGCGGTGTCGTCGCAGGCCAGCAGTTCGCTGTTCTCCTCGTCGAGCCTGGCCGACCGCAGCACCGGCTGGAACACCGTGATGCGCACCGTGGGCAGTCATCCCTTCGGTGACGGACTCGGTTCCACCGGTGCGGCCGCGGCGCGGCTGCTCGTCGAGGAACTCGGGCCGATGGCGGGGGAGATGCCGTACGCCACCGGTGAAGTCCAGATCTACGGGCGTCCCTATCAACCCGACAACTACTACGTGAAGCTGCTCATCGAGCTCGGGCCGATCGGGGTGTGGCTGTTCTGCGCCATCCTGGTCGCGATCTTCCTGCTCGCGTTCCGTGGTGCCCGGGCACTGCGCGGACCGGACTCGGCCCTGGCGCTGGGTGTCGCGGCGTCGGTGCTCGCCAGCGCGGTAGCGGCGGTGGCGTCCAGCTACTTCGAGATCTTCCCGACCGACTTCTATTTCTGGCTGCTCGCCGCGGTCGTCGGGTGTGCCGTCACGCAGCGCCGACCCGAGCCGGTGTCCGCCGCGCCGAACTCTGTCCCCGAACAGGTGCCGTCATGAATGAATCCTCCAGTAGCGCAGTGTGTTTCGGGGCGCTGGCGTTCCGGCCGAACGGTGCGGGTGTCGCCACCTACCAGCGCGAGCTGCTGGCGAGGATGGTCGGGCTGATGCCGGGAACCGCGCTGTCGGCGCTGGTCCAGGCCGATGCCGCGCCCGTGCTGCCCGAGGGCATCGCCCCGGTGACGCGACCGGTCGCGGCGGGGGCGCGCCGGGCCTGGCACGGCATCGCCCCGCAGCGCGGCGTCGATGTGTTCCACGGACTCGATGTCGACATCCCGCTCACCGGTCCGAGGGCCACGGTCAGCACTGTGCACGACCTGTCGGTGTTCGACGTGCCGTGGGCGTTCAGCCGCTACCGGGCCCGCGGCGAGCAACTGCTGCTGCGGATGTCGCTGACCCGCGCCGACCTGCTCATCGCCGTCTCCGAATTCACCGCCGAGCGCATCGCGGACCGCTTCGGACGCGAGGCGGTCGTCGTCCCGCTCGCCCCGGCCGCCTGGGCCACGGTGCCCGACGAGACCGCCGTGGAGCGGGTGCGCGCCCGGTACGCGCTGCCGTCACGCTTCGTGCTGCAGGTCGGCACCGTCGAACCACGCAAACAGGTCGCGATGCTGGCGCAGGTGACGGGCGATCTCGACATCCCGCTCGTGCTGGCGGGCGCCGGATCCGACGGCCCGCAGGCTCCGGCCTCGGCGATCGGGCTCGGCTACGTGGACCTCGCCGACCTGCCCGCCCTCTACGCGGCAGCGACCGTGGTGGCCTACTGCTCGGAATACGAGGGCTTCGGTCTGCCGCCGGTGGAGGCCATGGCCTGCGGTGGCGCGGTCGTCGCCAGCGCGGTCGGCGCGCTACCGCAGGTCTGCGGTGACGGTGCGGTCCTGGTCGAGGGCACGAACCCCGAGGCGTGGGTCCGGGCGATGCGTCCGCTGCTGCACGACGAGGCCGCCAATCGGGAACTGCGCGACCGTGGCCTGGTCGCGATGACGAAACTGAGCTGGCAGACCACCGCCGAGGCGACCGTCACCGCCTATCGCACGGCGGGACTGCTGCCGTGAGCGAGCAGACTGCCGCCATCGACGAGCAGGCCGAGGGCAGGCGCCGCGCGCAATCGGGTCGCGCGGCGGCCAACAACACCGCCGCCATGCTGGCCGCCCGGATCTTCGCCGCCGCGCTCGGCCTGCTCGGCACCACCCTCATCGCACGGTCGTTGCCGACGGTCGAATGGGGCTACTTCTCCTTCGTTTTCGGGCTGCTCGGCATGCTGGCGATCGTCACCGACCTGGGTGTCGGGCGGGCGGTCATCGGCAAACTCGTGCACGGCGATCCCACCGAGGCCTCCGAGGTGGCCGCCTCGTTCATCGTGCTGCGCACCGTCCTCGGCCTGGTCGGCTACGGACTCGCCATCGGCTACGTCCTCGTGATGCGGTGTCCCACACCGGTTGTCGCGGCCACCGCGCTCGCCGGGCTGGTGGTGGTGATCGCCACCCCGAGCCACGCGCTGACCATCCTGTTCCAGTCGACGATGCGCCTGACCCTGGTCGCCGCCGCCGAATCCCTCGCGCGCTGCGTCCAATTGGCGCTCACGGTCGCCGCGGTGCTGTGGGCGCCGACGCTGCTGTGGGTCGTGGTGCCTGCCATCGCCTACGAAGTCGTCGCGGTCGCGGTGAAGATCGTCGCGGTGACACGCGGCCTCGGCGGGCCCGTTCCGGCGCGGCGCATCGAGTTGCGCTGGTGGGGACCGATGTTGCGCGAGGCACTGCCGCTGAGCATCGGTCTGGCGCTCATCATCATGTTGCAGAAGGTCGGGCTGCTGTTGCTCGGGCACGCCGACAGCTTCGAGGCCGTCGGCCTGTTCGCCGTCGGCATGAAATTCGCCGACCTGCTCGACACCGCCGCCGTCTCGGTCGTCGCGCCACTGACGACCCTGCTGATCGCGCTGTGGCCCGACGACCCGCCCCGCTTCCGGCGCTACTTCCGGCAGGCGAACGTCGCGCTGATCGCCCTGGGTCTGCTCGCCCTCGTGGCCTTCTGGCCGGTCGCAGGCCAGGTGATCGGGTTGCTGTTCGGCGAGAACTTCGTCGAGGCGGCCGACGCGGGCCGGATCCAGGTGGCGGCAGGCCTGCTCGGTGCGGTCGCGAACCTCGGCCTGGTCGCGCTCATGGCGACCGGACGCAACACCCTGATCCCGTGGATCGCCGGGCTGGCGCTCGCGGTGAACCTGGGCGTCGCGTGGCCGTTGATCGACCGGATGTCGTACGAGGGCGCCGCGATCGCCGGGTTGATCGCGCAGGTGGTGCTGCTGATCGCGGTGTGGATCGCGGTGCTCGCGACGGTACGGCTGCGGCGGCTGCTCCCGGTCGCGACAGTGGCCGCGCTCACCGGAGTCGCCGTCGCCGTCGTCGTCGCCGCGAGCCTGGCCCAACGGCACTGGGCGCCCCCGTGGATTCTCACCTGCTGCCTGGCCTGCCTGATATACGTTCTCATCGCCGGAAGCATCATGCGAAGGACCGAGGGATTGACCATACGAAGCTTGCGAGGACCGGAAACCGATGACACTGTGGCGAATCGCTCGGGCGGGACTGACCGCCGTGGTCGTCATGGCGACAGTCCTCGGGTGCGCACCGGAGCCGACGGCGAGCACTGAACCGGTGGTGCGCGGCGGTCTCGGCATCTCGGGCGGACACACCTGGCTGCAGCTCGACGCCGCGGAACTGGACCGGCAGATGGGCATCGTGGCGCAGACCGGCGCCACCTGGGTGCGGATCGACATCGACTGGTCGGTCATCGAACCCGTTCGCGGCGAACAGGATTGGTCGGCCACCGACCGCGCCGTGCGGGCCGCACGCGCCCACAACCTTTCGGTGCTGGCTATCCTGACCTACGCGCCCGCCTGGGCCGGCCCGCACGGCGGTGACGGCGGCAGCAAGACCGCGCCGCAACCGGTGTTGTTCGGGCGGTTCGTCGGTGACGCCGTGGATCACTATCGCGACCAGATCGCACACTGGGAGGTCTGGAACGAACCCAATGTGACCGCCTTCTTCGCGCCGAAGCCCGATGTCGCCACCTACGCCCACCTGCTGCGGCAAGCCGCGCTCGCGGTGCGCGCTCGCCAGCCGCACGGGCAGATCATCGTCGGCGGTCTGGCGCCCGCCGCCGACGACGGCCGCGACATCGCCCCCGCCACCTTCGTCGAAGCGCTCTACGCCATCGGCGCCGCTCCCGACTTCGACGCCGTCGCCGTGCACCCGTACTCGTATCCCGAACTGCCGGAATCGCAGAGCTGGTACAACGCCTTCGGCAACCTCATGCGGATCCGGCGCATCATGGACGCCAACCACGACACCACGATGCAGCTGTGGCCCACCGAGTTCGGTGCGCCGACCGGTTCCGGTGCGCGCGCCGTGAGCGAAGACGTGCAGGCCCAGATCATCGATCAGGGACTGGGCATGGTCGCCGCCATCCACGATATCGGACCCGTGTTCGTCTACTCGCTGGTCGACGCGGGTGCCGACCCGCACGACCTCGAGGACAACTTCGGTCTGCTGCGCCGCGACTACTCCGAGAAACCGGCGGTGACCGTGGTGCGCAACCACGCGGAGGTGCTGCGTGCCGGGCGCTGATCGGGACCTGCTGTTCGTCGCCCACAGCGCACAGGCCTCGGGTGCGGAGAAGGTGATGCTCGATCTGATCGAGCTGGCGGTGGCGCGCGGGTACCGGGTGCGGGTGGCGTGCCCGGTCGGCGCGCTCAGCGAACGGCTGCCCGGCTCGGTGGGACATGTGCCGATCCCGGAACTCGGCTTGTCGGGTCAGCAGGGCGGTGCGCGGTTCGCGGCCGCACTGGTGATGCTGCGGCACTGGGTGCTCGCCGCCGCCGCGTTGCGAAAGGCCTCGCGCGGTGGCCGGGCGCGGCTGGTGGTGAACTCGACGATGGCCCTGCCCGCCGTGGCGATGTCGGTGCCCCGGCGCCGTGACACGGTCTGGTTGGTGCACGACATTCTCGCCAGCACAAGACAATTCGCGGTGGCGCGGATCGGTCGGATGGCGCTGGCACGGGCCGTCGCGGTATCCGAACGGGCGGCGGCCCCGGTGCGCGCGCTCGGGATCGAGACCGAGGTGGCCTGGCTCGGGGTGCCGTGGCCGGTCGAGCCCGCACCCGTGCTGGATCGCTCGCACCCCGTGGTCGGCATCCTCGGAGTGATCACCGAGTGGAAGGGCCACCACGTGCTGCTGGAAGCCGTCGCGGCACTGCCCGGCGTGTGCGTCGAGATCGCGGGAACGGCCCTGCCCGGCGACGAACCGTACCTGGCGTGCCTGCGCGACCGCGCGGCGCGGC
Source organism: Nocardia sp. NPDC003979 (assembly GCF_053605015.1). Taxonomy (NCBI): domain Bacteria; kingdom Bacillati; phylum Actinomycetota; class Actinomycetes; order Mycobacteriales; family Nocardiaceae; genus Nocardia; species Nocardia sp. NPDC003979. Next base: position 49,994 of record NZ_JBSGIJ010000010.1, on the reverse strand, counting down.
CCGACCTCGCCGGCCGTGTGCGCTTCCTCGGCCACGTCGACCCACTGCCGACCATCCGAGGCTGGGACGTCCTCGTTTCGGCCAGCGTCCTCCCCGAAGCGGGACCGCTGGTCGTGCTCGAGGCGATGAGCGTGGGCGTCCCCGTGGTCGCGACCGACCACGGCGGCAATGTGAGCACCGACGTCGCGGTATGCGTCCGCCCCGACGACCCACACGCCCTGCGCGAGGCGCTGAGCCGGGTCACCGAGGACCACGCACTGCGCGCTCGGCTCCGCGAAGCGGGACTCGCGAAGATCGCCACCCGGCACAACCGCACCCGGACCCGCCCGCACATGTTCGACACGGTGGTCGGCGACGGGGACCGAGCGATGTCGACACCGGCCGGGAACTCGACGTCGGCAGCACCGGACTCACCATGAACCCTCGGTGAGTCGGCCCGCAGGTCGGACGTCGGGTGGGTCCTGGCGTACCGGCCGTCCTTCGATGGGTGGGCACCATCAGCCGTGAGCGCTCGGCGTGGGTTCCGGCGGGTCGTGCGGAGAGGGGACGACGAGTTGCGGGAAACGGCTACTGGTCGACCTTTCGCGGGCGGAGGGGATCGTCGACGAACCAACGGCCGTCGAGTTGCGGGAGGGAAGTTCGGACTTCGCGGAGGAGGTCGGGGAGCGTGAGCAGGACAGCGTCGGGCTCGGCCGCCACCAGATCGGTGGGGGAGATGATGGGGACGTCTGTTCCTGGCATGCGTCGGCCCTGTTTGCCGGGCGAGGCGTCGGCCACTCCGGCGAGGAGTTCCCGGTGCGCGCCCGCCATCGCCAGGAGAGCGACAGCGCGGGAGGCAGCACCGTAGGCGAAGGTCCGAAGACCCTGGGCGGCACAGTCTTCCAGCCAATCGTGGAGAGCGCCGACGTGGCGATCCACCACCTGCTGCAGTCCGCCGGCCGCCGCCAGCACCTCCTCCTCGGCTGCCAGCAGCTGCTCGACCGCCCGGTCGGCGGGATGTGAACCGTGACGCGCGGCGACCAGCACCGTGCCGCCGTAGAGGTCGAACTCCCATGCCGTCACGACGCTCATCCCCGCCGCGGCGAGAAGGGTACGCAGGGAGGCGAGGGAGTAGTAGGCGAAGTGGCCGTGCCGCAACGCATTCCACTGCCCCTGCGCCACGATCGCGGCCAGCGAGTGGAACTGCACGAGCAGCACGCCCCCGGGTGCGGTCGCGGCGGCACGGGCGGCGAAGGCGGCACGCTGGTCGGGTTCGTGCATGATGCCGAAACAGTCGAGGACTATGTCGGCGGGACCGGTGGCTTCGGTGAAACCGGGAAGCGGCAACCAGGTACCGCCGTGCGGACTGCCGAACTCGGTCACGGTCGCGCCTGCGAGCAGACCGGACGCACGCACCCGGTCGATCGCGTCGGCCGCCTGATCGCGCAGCGCCTGCGGCTCGATCCCACGCGGTTCGGCGGTGACGGTGTCGTCGTCGGCGAGCTGGGCCAGCCCGCACGCCGCGCACCGGTCCATCCGCAGCGGATGCCCGGACTCGGTCGGCCGCATTGGGGAATCGCGAGGTGGGAAGTGGTCGGCGGCGGGCACCGTGCCCAGGTCGAGCAGGGTGCGCAGCGCGGTGTCACCGCAACCTCGGCAGCGGCGGGTCATGGCAGGATGTCCTCGTGCGTATCGAAAAGACCGAACTGGCCGATGTGGTTGTGCTCGTCCCCGAGCCGTTCCGCGACGACCGCGGCCTGTTCACCCGCACCTTCGACGCCGAAGAATTCGATGCCCACCTCGGAATCGACGGCGCTGCAGCACGATTCGTCCAGGACTCGCAGTCGCGGTCGAAGCGCGGAGTGATCAGGGGTATGCACGGGCGCGGCGGTCGTGGCGAAGCCAAACTGGTGCGTTGCGCGCACGGCGCGGTGCACGACGTGCTCGTCGACATCCGCCCCGCTTCGCCCACCTTCGGTGCGCGGCAAGCCTTCCGCCTCGACGACGAACTGTTCCACCACCTGTACGTACCGCCGGGCTTCCTGCACGGCTTCCAGGCACTCACCGAGGTCGCCGACGTGTGCTACCGCATCGACCGCCCACACGACCCCGCCGAAGACCTCGGGGTCGCCTACGACGACCCCGACCTCGACATCGACTGGCCGCTGCCGGTGACCGTGGTATCCGACCGCGACGCGCGCGCGGGCAGCTGGGCGCGGCTGCGCGCTACGCTGACGCCCGCGCACTGATCCGGCGCAACCGGTCGTCGAGCACACCCGCCTCGCACAGCCCACGCAGGTGCGGCAGCCGGGTGAAACGCTGGAAGAACGCCTCGGACGTGAGTCCCCGCGTCGTGTACTCGGTGAACAGCTCCTCGGCACCTGCGGGCACCGTCCACATCGCCTCGAAACCGAGAACTTCGCGCGCGGCCGAGAAGTCGACCCGGTACGAGCGCGGATCGGCACCGCTCTCACCGGTGATCACCAACCGCGAACCAGGCACCGCGTCCACCACGGCCCCCGCGATCTCGGCGACGGTGAGGTTGTTGACCTCGGTGCCGATATTGAACGCGCGGCACGAGACATCGGCTGCCGGCGCGGTCAGGCACATCGCGAACGCGGTCGCGATATCCGCGGCGTGCACCAGCGGACGCCACGGTGTGCCGTCGGAGAGGACCTTCACCTCGCCGGTGAGCACCGCGTACCCGACCAGGTTGTTGAGCACGATATCGGCACGCAGTCGGGGCGAGAACCCGAAAGCCGTTGCGTTGCGCAGGAATACCGGCACGAAGTCGTCGTCGGCCAGCGCCACCACATCGTCTTCGACCCGCACCTTGCTCTCGGCGTAGGGCGTGATCGGGCGCAGCGGCGCCTGTTCGGTGACCAATTCCTCGCCCGCCGCGCCGTACACCGAACACGTGGAGGCGTACAGGAACCGGCGCACCCCTGCTTCCTTGGCCAGTCGTGCCAACCGGACCGAGGCGTAATGGTTGATGTCGTAGGTGATCTCGGGCGCCAGCGCGCCCAGCGGATCGTTGGACAGGGCCGCCAGGTGGATCACCGCGTCGAACCCGCGCAACTGCTCGACCGTCACCTCCCGCAGATCCACGGCGAGACCCGCCGGGTCACCGGCGAATTCGCCGAGCACACACTCGGCGAAGTAACCGATGTCCAGACCCGTGACCTCGTGGCCCGCCGCCTGCAGCAGCGGAACCATCACCGTGCCGAGGTACCCCTGATGCCCGGTGACAAGTACCCGCATGTTCACGTCTGTTCCCATCTGATGATCGCTTTGTCGAGTACGAACGCCTCGGCATACGGCGCGTGACACTGCACGCCACGCATCCGGGCCAATCCGAGGAAGGCCTGTTCGTCGAACCAGTCCCGGCCCGTCTGCGACGGATAGTGCTCGTGCAGCAACCGCGACTTGCGGTGCAGCAGTTCGGCATCCATCGGGTGGTACAGCGTCGGCGTCGGAGTGTCGGTCTCCCACTTGAGGATCTCGTAGCCGAGGATCAGGTGGTCACGGAACTCGGTGGGCACCAACTCGGCGAGCAACCGGTGATCCTGGTGGGCGTCACCACGATGCGGCGCGAACACCACCTCCGGTTCACCGCCGCGGCGGAACGCGGCGAGCGCGTCCTTGATCCGGTCCCAGTGCGCGGGCGCGCGCCCGTCCGGCACGTCGAGCACCTCGAGCTGGGGTTTCGTCCCGGAACAGAACGCCGTGAGGGCCGCGCGTTCCTCGTCCTCGCGTGCGGTGCCGCCACCGGAGAGCACCAATGCCCGCACCTCGACCTCCGGGTCGGCGGCGGTGAGCGCGAGCAGGGTGGCACCCATGCCGATGGCGATGTCGTCACAATGCGCGCCGAGCACCGCGATCCGCTTCGGCGGACGAGTGAACATACCGATCACGCCGACTCCCACACCATCCACGGCCGCGAACCGTTGCGGTAGGCGTCGTCGAGTTCGGCGCGCTCCTTGAACGTGTCGGCGGGCTTCCAGAAACCCAGGTGCCGATATCCGAAGAGGCGACCCTGCCCGGCCAGCGTGCCGCACGCGTCGGCCACCAGGTCGCCCCCGGGCGGCAGCAGATCGAAGATCTCCTGGCTGAGCACGAAGAATCCGCCGTTCTCCCACAGCGGCATCCGCGCCACCGGCATGATGTCCTTCACCTCGCCGCTGTCGGTGATGTCCACACAGTGGAACGACGACTGCGGGGGAACGACCATCATCGACGCCGCCGCCCCCGAGGCGTGGAAACGCTCGATCATGGTGTCGAGCGGTGCGTCGGTGAGCACGTCGGCGTAATTGGCCAGGAAGAACTCGTCACCGTCGAGATGCTCGCGCACCCGGCGCAACCGCTCACCGATCGCCGACTCCACCCCGGTGTCGACGAAGGTGATCGACCAATCGCTGATATCGGTGCCGAGCAGTTCGACCTTTCCGTCGCGGATGACGAAGTCGTTGGATGCCGTCTCCTGGTAGGTCAGGAAGAAGTTCTTGATGTGTTCGGCGCCGTAGCCGAGGCACAGGATGAACTCCTTGTGCCCGAAGTGCGCGTAGTACCGCATCACGTGCCACAGCAGCGGTCGGGGACCGACCAGCTGCATCGGCTTGGGCACGATGTCGTCGGACCCGCCGCGCATGCGCATGCCGTACCCGCCGCAGAACAACACGACCTTCATCGATTCACTTTCGTTTCCAGCTCGCCGCGGTGCAGCACCGGCAGCGGGTAGACCAGTTCGCCGCCCCATTCGCCCACGTGGCGCAGCTGTGCGCTGATCTCGGTTTCGAGATTCCAGGGCAGCACGAGGACCACGTCGGGCCGGTCCGCGTCGATGCGCTCCGGCGGATGGATCGGGATGCGGGTGCCAGGGGTGTAGCGCCCGTGTTTGTAGGGGTTGCGGTCGACGGTGTATTCGAGCAGGTCGGGTCGGATGCCGCAGTAGTTGAGCAGGGTGTTGCCCTTGCCGGGAGCACCGTAGCCGACGACCCGCTTGCCCTGCGCACGGCAGTCGAGCAGGAAGCGCAGCAGCTCCTGGCGCACCGCCTCCGCGCGCGGCGCCAGGTCCAGATATCCGACGGGGGTGTGCAGCCCGGCTTCGCGTTCGAGGTCGAGCACCTCGGCGACCCGCGGACCCGGCTCGGCGACGGCGTCCGGGCGCGCCCACAGCCGCAGCGAACCGCCGTGGGTGTCGAGCAACTCCACGTCCACGATCGTCAGGCCGCCCACCGCGAGCGCGCGCTGCGCCGAATGCACGGTGTAGTACTGGAAATGCTCGTGATAGATGGTGTCGAACTGGCCGTGGCGCACCAGGTTCAGCGCGTGGTGCACCTCGATGCTGAGCCAGCCGTCGTCGCTGAGCAGGGTGCGCAGCGCGCGGGTGAAGCCGCGCAGATCGGGGATGTGGGCGTAGACGTTGTTGGCGACGACCAGATCGGCCGGTCCGTGCTCGGCCCGCACCCGCGCGGCCGAATCCTCGTGCAGGAACGTGGTTTCCGTCGGCACACCGACCGCGCGGGCCGCGGCACCGACATTGACCGACGGCTCGATGCCGAGGCACGGGATACCGCGCGCCACCGCGTGCCGCAGCAGATACCCGTCGTTGCTCGCCACCTCGACGACGAACGATTCGGCACCGAGCCCCAGGCGCCGCACCGCGGTGTCGACGAAGTCCTCGGCATGGCGCACCCAGCTGTCGGAGAACGACGAGAAATAGGCGTATTCGGTGAAGGTGTCCTCGGGGGTGATCAGGGCCGGGATCTGCAACAGCAGGCATTGTTCACACAGCCGCAGATGCAGCGGATAGGTCATCTCGGGTGATTCGAGCCGCTCGCTGTCGAGGAAGCTCTCACACGCCGGGGTGGCGCCCAGGTCGAGCACGCTCGTGAGCTGCCCGGAATCACACAGCCGACATTGCAACGGGTCCACCTTCATCAGACGCGAGAATTGTCGCGGCCGATGCCGGACATGCCGGACTTCGGTCCTGCGGCACGAGACGTTACAGTGCGGCCCAGGCCATAGCCGCCGGAAAATGTTGCGACCTGGGAAACACCGCGGTGCCCATATCGGGGATCAGGCCGGTGAAACCGCGATCGGCTAATTTCCGGCGAAGGCGACCGTTCCTTCGATGGATGTGATGTCACCCACTCGAGAAATCGGTTTTCCTGCCTTCATATCGAAATGCCATGGACTTTCTGTCATCTCGTCCACCGCTGCGCGTACTGCTGGGCTAATCTCTGGATCGCGTTGTGGCGCTTGCGCTTCGATGTGGAGGAATTTCGGCGATGTGTAACGATCGTCCCACGGGTTTCGAATCGAGGGGCGTAGCGGCCATCGCAATGGTCGCGTTCTGGTCGCCGGCGATCGGAAGGGTTCGACTCCCGATAGGGGAGGTGTGTCGGTTCATGAGCTACGAGCTCACCAGTAGTGGCGAGATGGATGCCGTCACCGGCGTGCACGCGGTGCACGACTTGCGGCGGGAAAGCTGGCAGACCGCGTTCGTGCGGCGCCTGGCCGTCACCGATGCCGTCGCTGTCGTCGGTGCCGTCGCTACCGCGCAGGTGCTGCGGTTCGACGGACCCGTCGACTCGACGCTGGCCTGGCCCTTGCCGTACGACATCGGCTACTCCGCGGTGTCGCTCGCCCTCGCGCTCGGCTGGCTCGCGCTCTTGCACGGGTACGGCACCCGCGCACCCCAGGTGATCGGCACCGGCAGCGAGGAATTCCGCAGGCTGGTTTCGGCGAGCCTGCGCCTGTTCGGTGTCCTCGCCATCCTGGCGCTGCTGTTCCGCATCGAATTCGCCCGTGGCTACCTGGCCATCGCCCTGCCCGCCGGGCTGTTCGGCCTGATCGTCGGGCGACTGGCCTGGCGCAGGCAGCTGCGTAGCCTGCGGGCCGAAGGTCGCTGCCACACGGCGGTGCTCGTCGTCGGCTCGCCCGAAGCCGCCCACGCCATGGCTACGGCGTTCACCGACGACCCGGCCTCCGGGTACCGGGTGGTCGGGGTGTGCGTACCGACCGGGTCGGGGGAGCGGGTCGAAACCCTCGGCGGCGCATCGGTTCTCGGTGACGACCGCTCCGTACTCGACGCCGTGCGCCGCAGCGGGGCGGGCTCGGTGGCCGTGGCGGCGACCGACCATCTGGGCCCGGCCGAATTGCGGCGCATGGCATGGGAACTCGACCCGCTCGGTGTCGACCTGATCGTGGCACCGGGTGTCGTGGACATCGCCGGTGTGCGCCTCAATCACCGGCTGGTGGCCGGGATGCCGATGCTGCACATCGACCGCCCGCGCTACGGGCGGGCCAAGTCCACTCGGAAGGCGCTGTTCGACTTCTGCTTCGCGGCCATGGTGGTACTGCTCAGCGCTCCGGTGCTGCTCGCCATCGCGCTGGCGGTGAAGCTGAGCAGCCCCGGCCCGGTGTTCTACCTGTCGGAGCGGATCGGCCGCGACGGCGTGCCGTTCCGGATGATCAAGTTCCGCAGTATGCGCCCCGATGCCGACACCGCTGTCGACGAGCTCATCGCCGAGCACGGCGGAAACCCGGTGTTCTTCAAGGTCAAAGACGATCCACGGGTGACGCCGGTCGGCCGCTTCCTGCGCAAATACAGTCTCGACGAGCTGCCCCAGTTCTTCAATGTGCTGCGCGGTGAGATGAGCGTGGTCGGGCCGAGGCCGCAGGTGCAGCGTGAGGTCGACACCTACGACGGCGAGATGCGCAGGCGGCTGCTGGTGAAGCCGGGGCTCACCGGGCTGTGGCAGGTGAGTGGACGCTCGGACCTGTCACCGGAGGATTCAGTGCGCCTGGACCTGTCGTACGTGGAGAACTGGTCGATGGTGCTGGATGTCGCCCTCATCGCCCGAACCATCGGGGTGGTCACCCGGGGCGAGGGCGCGTACTGAGCCGGTGCGCCGAACACGCACCGGCCCAGTCCGTTTCAGCGCAGATCGCGGCGACGGTAGGCGAACAAGCCCACCGCGATGCCGGTTCCCGCGACCGCGAGCAACCAGGTGATCGGGGTGGCGGTGAACTCCGCACCCGGCAGCTTCGGCGGATGCACGAACGGCACGAGATCGAGCACCCACTGCGGGAAGCTGCCCAGTGAGCCGAGCAGGAAACCCACGACCATCGCGCTCAACACACCCCAGCTCAGCGGCGCGAACCGGGGCAGGGCGCCGACGAGCAGCACCGCGACGGCGGTGACCACCCACACGGCGGGCAGCTGCACGGCCGCCGCGGCGAGCGCCTGGCCGATCTTGCTTCCCGGGTCGCCACCGGTGGCACCCCAGACCACACCGATCGCCAGTCCGGCGGTCAGCAGGCCCACCGCCGGGCCACCGAGGGCGAACAGCAGATGGCTGCCCGCGTACCGGATCCGGCCGACAGCGGCCGCCAGCACGCTTTCGGTGCGACCGGTGTTCTCCTCCTCGTGCAGTCGCAGCACGGCCGACACCGAGTAGGCCGACGCGGCGGCCGCGAGCATCGCGATGGCGTAGGCGATGAACGACTTCTCCAGATCGTCCGAACCGCCGAGGGAGGTGATGACATCACGCAGCGATTCGCTGCCGTCGAGCATGTCGCCGATGCCCGTCACCGCACCGCCGATGAGCAGGCCGTAGAGGGCGAAACCGGTCGTCCAGGCGAGCAGCGACCCACGCTGCAGCCGCCAGGCCAGCCCGAACGGTCCCGACAGCGAGGTGCCTGCCGTAGCCGGGCCCGGCCGGTCTGCCAGCAGGCCCGCGCCGAGGTCGCGGGTGCGTAGCAGTTGGTAGGCCAGCAGTGTCGCACCGGCACCGAGGACGAGCAGCGGCACGAGCACCCACCACCGTTCCTGAGCGAAGGGCCGGATCTGCAGGCACCAGCCCACCGGCGAAAACCACGACAGCACACCGTTTCCCGCGTCACCGACGGCACGCACCGCGAACGCCGCACCCAGAGATCCCAGGGCGATGCCACGCGCGATCCTGGCACCCGTGCTCAGCTGCGCGGCGACCGCGGCCACCGCGCCCCAGACGACACCGGACCCGGCGAGGGCCGCACCGAACGCGACCGACCCGGCGAGGGGCAGATCCGTCGCGAGCAGCGAAGCCGCACAGGCGATTCCGGCGATCACCGACGCGCCGTAGGTGAGCAGGAGCGCGCCGGTGAGGCCGGCGAACCGGCCGATGCTCGTCGCGCCGACCAGTTCCGCGCGCCCGGTCTCCTCCTCGACCCGGGTATGCCGGATCACGGTGAGCACGGCCGCGATCGCGATGAGCGCGTACATGGCCCCGGCCTTCCAGGTGCCGATCGATCCGAGAGCCGAACTGAACACCGGGCCGTACATCGCGACCAATGCCGGGCTGGCGGCCGTCGTCGTGGCGAAACTGTCGAGCTGTTCCTGGGTGGAGTAGAGATCTTTGATCGACACCACTTGGATCGCCGGCATCAGCCCGATCAGCAGTGCCCACAGTGGGGCGACCACCCGGTCACGGCGTAGCGCGAGCCGCAGCATCTGCCCTGTGCCGGTGAATTCGTCTGCGGTGCGGGATGTTCCGGTGAAGCGACCGGTGGCGGTGAGCGTGCTCATGCGCGCACCTTCTCGGGCTGATCGACGTGGTAGTGGCGCAGGAACAGGTCCTCCAGCGTCGGGGGAGTGCTGGTCAGGCTCCGGACGCCCGCGTCACCGAGTACCCGGATGAGCGCGCCCAGATTGTCGGCGTCGACCTGGCAGCGCAGGGTCGAACCGTCACGTTCCACGTCGTCGACACCGGGTAGCGTGCTCAGATCGCCTGGTTCGCCGATCAATTCGGCCGTGATCGCGGTGCGGCTCAGGTGACGTAGTTCGCGCAGCGAACCGGATTCGACGGTTCGGCCCGCGCGGATGATGGTCACCCGGTCGCACAGGTGTTCCACCTCCGAGAGGATGTGGCTCGACAGCAGCACCGTCGCGCCGCGCGCGGCGGCGTCCCGCACACATTCCTGAAAGACCTGCTCCATCAACGGATCAAGGCCCGAGGTCGGTTCGTCGAGGATGAGCAGGTCGGCCTCGGCGGAGAAGGCCGACACCAGCGCCACCTTCTGCCGGTTGCCCTTGGAATAGGTGCGTGCCTTCTTGGTCGGGTCGAGTTCGAAGCGCTCGATCAGTTCGGCGCGGCGCGCCTGGTCGAGGCCACCGCGCATGCGGGCGAGCAGGTCGATGGTTTCCCCGCCCGACAGCGACGGCCACAGCGTGACATCGCCTGGCACATAGGCGATCCGCTCGTGCAGCGACACCGCGTCGGCCCACGGGTCACGGCCGAACAACTGCGCGGAACCGCCGGTCGCCCGGAGCACGCCGAGCAGAATGCGGATGGTGGTGGACTTGCCCGCACCGTTGGGTCCGAGGAACCCGTGGATCTCACCAGGACCGACCTGTAGGTCGAGCCCGTCGAGAGCGGTGAAGCGACCGAAAGTTTTGCGCAGGTCCCGGGTTTCGACGACCTGCTGGGAGGGGGACGGCATTGCTACTCCTCGAGGAGAGAGTCGAGCAGAGACGGGTCGGTCAGCATGCCCTGGGTGTAGAGCTCGACGGCCGGGAAGGTGAGTTCGGTGGACAGCTCGCGAATCGCCTTGCGGTAGTTGAGTTTTCCCTCGCGCTGACTACGCATCTGCAGATAGAGGTTCATGGCTCCGACATGGCAGAGCACCAGATAGCGGGCACGGGCCACGGGATCGTGGCTCGGTTTGATGCGGCCTTCGTCGACGGCGGTCTGGGTGTACTGCACGGCGTCGTCGATCATGTGCTCGAGCAGCGACTCGGCGAGTGGTCCGCCGGCCTGGAAGCTGCGCAGCATGTAGGCCACCAGGGGTGCGTAGATCTCGATCTCGGCCAACGCGTCGAGCATCCCGGTCGGACCGGTGGCGCGGATGGCCCGCAACTTCTCGTCGCGGATGATCTCGATCACTCGTTCGTCGCACGCCGCGCGCAGGCCGTCCTTGGACCCGAAGTGGTGATTGACCAAGCCCGGTGACACCCCGGCGGCAGTGGCGATGGCACGCACGCCGACACCGAATCCCTGCTCTCCGAACAGGTCGATCGCGGCGTCACGGATGCGCGCGGCCGTGCTCAGGTCGGTGGGGGATCCTTGCGAAACGGGCTGTTGGTTAAACACATGTTCAATATACTAAACGAGTGTTCAATCGGTCCACAAGAGGGTGTGCGAGGGAGTTTCGCCGCCGCCGGTACGTCGCCGACCGGGCTATGGTCGAAGGCATGGCTACCGGCACATCGACGACGGCAGAACACCTCCGCGCAGCGCTGGACGGACCGTGGCGCGCGGTCAGGGAACAGGCACGCACCCAGCTCGCGGACGACCGCTTCACCGGCGATCCCGATCTCGATCTGAAGGACGCCCGCGCACGGGTGCTCGAACAGATGCGCGTCATCGCGGAAATGGGTTACCCCGAGCGCGGGTTCCGCCCCGAGAACGGTGGCACCGGCGATCCCGGCGGCGCGGTCACCGGTCTCGAGATGCTGGCCTACGCCGACCTCTCGCTGTGGGTGAAATCCGGCGTCCAGTGGGGCCTGTTCGGCGGCGCCGTGGAAAACCTCGGCACCGAGCGGCACCGCGACTACATCAAGCGGCTCATCTCTCTCGACCTGCTCGGCTGTTTCGCGATGACCGAGTCCGGGCACGGCAGCGATGTCGCGGTTCTCGAGACCACGGCCACCTATGACCCGGCCACTCAGGAATTCGTGGTCAACACACCGACCCCATCGGCGCGCAAGGACTACATCGGTGGCGCCGCCGAGCACGCCCGCATGGCGGCGGTGTTCGCCCAGCTCGTCACCGAGGGCAAGAACCAGGGCGTGCACTGCTTCCTGGTGCCCATCCGCGACGAGAACGGCGCCGACCTGCCCGGTGTCACCACCTCCGACGACGGCCGCAAGGGTGGTCTGCCCGGTGTCGACAACGGTCGCATCGTGTTCGACAACGTGCGCATCCCGCGCGAGAACCTGCTCAACCGCTATGCCGATGTCGCGCCGGACGGCACCTACACCTCCGAGATCGAGAACCCGAGCAGGCGCTTCTTCACGACGCTCGGCACGCTGGTGCGCGGACGGGTGAGCGTCGGTGGCGCCGCCGCGGCGGGTGCGCGCGTGGCGCTGAGCATCGCGGTGCGCTACGCCCTGGCCCGGCGTCAGTTCGCCGACCCCGACACCGGTGCGGAAACCCTGCTGCTGGACTACCGCAGCCACCAGCGCAGGCTGCTGCCGTTGGTCGCGAAGTCGTTCGCGCTGGCCTTCGCGCAGAACGACCTGGTGCGCCGGATGGACCTCGTCCAGCGTGGCGCCGAGATCGAGCCAGGTGCGCAGCGTTCGCTGGAGAAGCGCGCCGCGGGTCTGAAGGTCGCCCAGACCCGGCACGCCACGCGCGCCATCCAGGAATGCCGCGAAGCCTGCGGCGGCGCCGGGTATCTCACCGAGAATCGTCTCGTGACGCTCAAGGCCGACACCGACGTGTTCACCACCTTCGAGGGCGACAATGTGGTCCTCACCCAGCTGGTCGCCAAGGAACTGCTCACCGCCTACGCCGACGAGGTCCGCGACCTGGACGCACTCGGCTGGGTGCGCTTCGCCGCGACGATGGCCGGCGATGTGGTTCGCCGCAATACCGGTGTGCGCCAACTGATTCAGACGCTGCGCGACCGCAACGACGAATCGGTCGACGAGGGCGACCTGTCCAAGCGCGACGTGCAGCTGCAGTTGTTCGCCGACCGTGAGGACTACCTGCTGCGCACCGCCGCGCACCGGTTGCGGGCCCGCGCCGAGGACACCGGTCCGTTCGAGGCGTTCAACAACGCCCAGGACCACATCCTCGCCGCAGGCACCGCCCACATCGACCGGCTGGTACTCGAGGAGTTCGTCGACGGGATCGCCACCATCGAGGATCCCGATGCCAGGGCCCTGGCCGAAACCGTCTGCGACCTCTACGTGTATTCCTCGCTGGAGGAAAACCTGTCGTGGTACATCATGCACCGGTTCATGTCGGTGGAACGGGCCAAGGCGGTTCGCCGCGGGGTGAACGAGCTCGTCGACCGGCTGCGTCCCGACGCTCTCACGCTGGTGGAGGCGATGGGTGTGCCGGAGTCGATGCTGCGGGCCGAGATGCTGCACGACGCCAGCGTTTTCGACCGCAGCTGACAGCCCACACCCCCGCCACGGCGAGGGTGACCGCTGCCGCCGCGCCACCGAAGACATCGGTGGCGTGGTGGTAGCCCCGCTCGATCATCCCCAGGGTGACTGGGACGAGCATCAGCGCGGTGAGCGCGACCACCACCAGCCGCGCCCGAGCGCTCGTCACCAGACACGCGAATGTCGTTGTGACTGCGACCAAGTGGACGGTGTGGCCGCTCGGGTAGGCCAGATAGTCGTGTAACTGCCTGTCCCACAAAGGTTTCAACAACAACGTATTGATCGTCACCGCGACCTCCGGGACGACGAGCATCGTCGCCGCGCGCCACCACTGGCGCCGCACCAGGAACCAGCAGCAAAACCCCAGCAACCCGATCAGCACGGTCGCGCCGTTGCTCGGCGACACCAGAATCGAGCCCCACTCGGGGGAGACCGAACGCCGCACCGGTTCGGCGATCGCCCGGTCGATATCGGTCGCCCCGTCGTCGGCCGGAAACGTCAGCGGGATCAGGGCGGTGACGCTCGCGCAGGCTGCGAGGACGGTAGTGCGAAATGCCTGGCCGGGGTGGATCACGGCCCCGACGATAGCGTTCGGTTCAGGCAGGCCCGTAGGTGAGCACGGCGGTGACCACGAACCACAGCACCCACACGATCGCGATGATCATGCCGACGGCGAGGGTGATCCGCAGGAACGCGCGCCCGAAATCCAGATCACCACCGACCCGGGGATACAGCTTCCACGGGCTGTACCAGGGTGCGACGAGACCGCGCCGCGACTGCGCCTCCTGCTCGAGCCGTGCCTGCTCCTCCGCGTACGCCTCGGCCTGGGCTTGGGTGGGCCCACCGTGCCACAGCGTCACATCGATCGGCCCCAGGAATCCCTCGTTGAGCAGATCCTGCGGGGCGGGCAGGTACGGCAGGATGCCGAGGCCACGGAACGCGATGGCGATGTCGTTGGCCGTCCACCGGTTGTGTTCCTTCTCGGCGAGCACCTCGAAGTACTGTTCGAGCCGGTAGGGATCGTCGGTGACGACCACATCGAAACTCGGGTCGTGCCAACCCTGATGGATGTCGATATCGGCGCCGGGCTGCGGCACGATCAAGCCGAGACCGTGCACCGCACGCTGCCCGAGCCCACGCGCGGCGAGGTAGTCCTGCAGCGCGAAGGTGTGCTCCCTGGAGCGTTCCAGCGGCGTCGACTTCTCACCACCGGCGAACTGCGCGAGTTCACCGGAGACCATCCACGGGCCGTTGAGCGGGATCTCGAGGACACCGTGCTGGGTGGCGGTGAACGTTTCGGCCTCGATCACCACACAGCTGGTCGGCGTCCACACCACCGCGTCGAACTGGTGCAGCCGATCGTTGTGGAACAGGCTGCAGTTGATGGTGGCGACACCGTGCGGACTCGACGGGTCCTTCCAGGTGCGCAGCCAATTGATCAGAGCCCGCTCGGCATCGGTGCCTGCCGCATTCTGCACGCGCACGAGCATGGAGGTCCGCCCTTCTTGGTCGGTGGCGCCGCAAGCCGAGAACCGTTGGCGTACATCGTAGCTCGCCGGCGAGCCGATGCCGGTCAGGATGCGGCCGGTGCGTGGTCGGCGCCGCGCGGCTCAGCTGGGCTCGGCGGCGAGCTTGCCCGCCTCGACCGCGGCGACGAGCTGCGCGTGATCGGCTTCGGTGCGGTCGGCGTAGCGCACCGCGAAGCGTGCCACGGCCTCCTCGAAGCGGTCGTCGTCGGGACCGTCGCCGTCCAGGTACCCGGCCAGCGTGCGCGGATCGAGCGAGCGCGCGTGCGCCCGCGCCAGCAGGGCACCCGCCAGCCTGCCGTAGTCGTCGAGATCGTCGGCCGACAACCCGGCCGGGTCGATGGCGCCCTTGAAGTTGCGGAACTGGCGCACGATGAACGGCAGCGGCGTGTCGAACTCGATGGTCGTCCAGCCGAGCAGGATGTCGGTGTCGGACTGCACGCTGCGCGCCCCGGCGACGATGCGCTCACCCTCGTGCCGGTGCGTGGTCGCCGGAAGGAACGGCGCGAGCGCGGACGGCCTCGCCTGTTTGGCCTGCAGCACCAGCGACTCGCCGTCGTTGCCGTGCAGCAGCACCACGTAGCTGTGCAGCCCCACGCTGCCGGTGCCCACGACCCGGAACGCGACATCGGAGACCGCGAACCGCGACAGCAGCGTGCGCCGCGACTCCCGGATGGTGCCCGCGTAGCGTTCCAGCCCGTCGATCACCGCCTCGCGGACCTGCTCGTCGACCGGGGTGAGGACCGGCGGATCGCTGATGAAGCAGTGCTTGCGGATGCCGGTCTCGTGATCGTCGATGTGCTCGGTGAGTTTTGCGACCACTTTCGCGCTGGTGTTCTTGCGCGCCTTCTTGGCGGCCTTCTTGAAGTCGTCGTGCAGGTCCTGGGCCTTGGCCTTGGTGAGAATCGACTCGTCGTGCAGATCGGTCCAGGACTGCAGGAACGGCAGTTCGGCGAGGCCGGCGACGGTCCGGCGATAGGAGGCCGCGGCGTCGCGGGCCGCGCGCAGGCAGTCGTCGGCGTCGGCACCGCTCTCGCGTCCGGCCAGGACGAGGCTCGCGGCGAGGCGTTCGAGATCCCATTCCCACGGCCCGAGAATCGTCTCGTCGAAATCGTTGATATCCATCACGATCTCGCCCCGCTGGGTGCCGTAGAGGCCGAAGTTGGCGGCGTGCGCGTCGCCACAGATCTGGGCGGGCAGACCGCTGTCCGGACCGGCCGCGAGATCGGCGGCCATCAGGCCCGCCGCGCCGCGGAAGAAGCTGAACGGCGAGGCCGCCATCCTGCCGATGCGCAACGGGATCAGGTGTTCTAGTCTGCCCTGATTGCTGGCCTCGACGAACTCGAGCACCCCCGGTCGGTCGGGGCTCTCGGCCGGGCGATCGCGCTCGGTCACCGGCACCTTCGCGGCGGCGGCACGGCCACGGGCGCGGGCCTGCTCGGGGGAGACGGAGGAGCGCAGATCGATACCACTGTCGGACACGACTGTCGAGGTTAGCGCTTCGGCGGCCGGACAGCGCCACGACCGATAACCTGCCGCGAAATGGGTGCGGGTTTCGGCGTGGCCGGATGGCGCGTCGGGGGGTCGGTGCGGTAAGCAGGGGCGTGGCAACCGAATCGGGAACGCCTGGCACGAGCGACACCGACGGCGGTGGCGTGTTCAGCGACCGCATCCTGACCGTGCCCAACGCCCTGAGCGTGCTCCGCCTCATCGGCATCCCCGTCTTCCTGTGGTTGATGCTGGTCGAGCACGCCGACGGCTGGGCCTTCGCCCTGCTGATCGCCAGCGGCTTCACCGATTTCTTGGACGGCAAACTGGCCAGGCTGCTCGATCAGTCCTCGCGCCTGGGCGCCCTGCTCGACCCGTTCGTCGACCGTTTGTATCTGCTGACGACACTGGCCGCCTTCGTCCTGCGCGGCCTGATTCCGTGGTGGCTGGCAGTGATCTTGATCGCTCGCGACCTTGTTCTCACCGTGACCCTGTCGGTGTACAAACGGCGTGAGCTGCCCGCGCCGGAAGTGATCTACCTGGGCAAAGCGGCGACCTTCGCGCTGATGTCGGGTCTGCCGTGGCTGCTCACCGGGGAAATGGACTGGGTGGGCGCGGGTTTCGGCTGGGCCTTCGGTTGGGCACTGTTGATCTGGGGCACCGCACTGTACGTGTGGACCGGGGTGCTCTACGCGGGTCTGGCGGTCGCGGTCGCACGATCGATACCGCCTGTGCCGCACCGAGGGAGCTAGCCGTTACTGTTGCGTGCAACGTTCACGACGAAAGGACGTCCTGTGACCCGGACCCCTGAGGATCTGCACTACACCGAAGAGCACGAATGGGTGCGGCGGACCAGCCCGACAGCGGTCCGTGTCGGTATCACCGACTACGCCCAGTCACAGCTCGGTGACGTGGTGTTCGTCCAACTGCCCGACGCCGACGCCGACGTCACGGCGGGCGAGAGCATCGCCGAGGTCGAATCGACCAAGAGCGTGTCCGACATCTACGCCCCGCTCAGCGGCAAAGTCGTTGCGGTGAACGAGGATCTGGTCCAGGCCCCGGAGACGCTCAACAGCGACCCCTACGAGGCGGGCTGGTTGTTCGAGCTCGCCTTCGACGACGCGGCGAGCCTGGACGCGGCGCTCGCCGAACTGCTGGATGCGGCGGGTTATCAAGGAGTTATCGGGGGCTGACGCAGCCTTCACAGTTCTCCCTGCACGGGCACGCCCCGGCAGGGTACGGTCAATGCCGAAGACAGCACCTGCTTGCATGGATAATCAGGTTCGAGGAGGAGAGAAACGGTGAGCGAGAACAGGGACCCGGGTTACGGGGAGACCGCGGCCGAGACGACATCGGTCTTCCGCGCGGATTTCCTCAACGAGGTCGATTCGTCGCGCTCCGGAGAGCCGGCCGGCGAACAGCCGGTGCAGGGCGTCGAGGGCCTGCCGGTCGGTGCCGCCCTCCTGGTGGTCAAGCGAGGCCCGAACGCGGGTTCGCGCTTTCTGCTCGACCAGCCGACCACGTCGGCCGGTCGCCACCCCGACAGTGACATCTTTCTCGACGACGTCACCGTCAGCCGTCGGCACGCCGAGTTCCGGCAGGACGACGACTCGTTCCAGGTGGTGGATGTGGGCAGCCTCAACGGCACCTACGTCAACCGGGAGCCGGTGGACTCCTCGGAGCTGCAGAACGGCGACGAAGTCCAGATCGGCAAGTTCCGGCTGGTCTTCCTGACGGGCCCGCGCGCGCAGGCCACCGAGTCGTCGACGGGCGCGGGTTCGCGATGACCCGTCCGGTGCTGGTGCTCGCGAAGGGCGCAGTGCTGTGACCGGGGCGGCGCAGTGGGCGCGCGGAGGGATGTCGATCGGCTCCGTGCTCGACCTGCTGCGACCAGATTTTCCCGACATCACCATCTCCAAGATCAGGTTCCTCGAATCGGAGGGCCTGATCCGGCCGGAACGGACACCGTCGGGATACCGGCGGTTCTCGGTGGCCGACTACGAACGGCTGCGTTTCGTGCTCACCGCACAGCGCGATCAGTACCTGCCGTTGAAGGTGATCAAGGAGCAGTTGGAAGCGATCGACAGCGGTGCTGCGACGTTGGGTGTGCGTGAGGCGCGAGCTCGCGCGCACTCCCTGCGTGGCGTCAAGGAGTACACCGAGGACGACGCGCCCGCCGCGCCGCGCCGCCTCGGTGTCGTTCCGGGGGAGATCACGCCCGAAGAATTACGTTTCGATGTCGCGGTGCGGCTCACCCGCGCCGATCTGCTCGCCAAGGCGGGCATCGAGGAGCGTTTTCTCGACGACCTGCTCCGGGCCGGACTCATCGTCCCCGGTGCGGGTGGGTTCTTCGAGTCCGATGCGGTGAGGCTGGCGCGCGCGGCCAAGGCGATGGCCGAATTCGGTTTGGAGGCACGGCATCTGCGTGCGTTCAAGCTGGCCGCCGACCGCGAGGCGGCGCTGGTCGCCCAGATCGCCGCACCGATCGCGAAGAGCCGCGACGCCGACGCGCGGGCCCGCGCCGAGGAAACAGTTCGCGAATTGGCGGCGTTGTCACTGAACCTGCATGCGGCACTGGTGAAAGCCGCAGTGCGCAACGCGTTGGGTAGCTGACGCGCGCGAGCGCCGGGTGGCCGGATTCGCCTAGACTCGTGATACCGGGCGGGGCAGCGGTCGTGCCGTCGGCGGCGAGTATGGGAGTGTGACAGCATGAGTGAGATGCGCGTTATCGGCATCCGTGTCGAGCAGCCACAGAACCAGCCCGTGTTGCTGCTGCGGGAGGCGGCGGGCGAGCGGTATCTGCCGATCTGGATCGGGCAGGCCGAGGCCACCGCGATCGTGCTCGAGCAGGAAGGGGTCACCCCCATCCGTCCGCTCACCCACGATCTGATCAAGATTCTCATCACCGAACTCGGACACACCCTCAAGGAAGTGCGGATCGTCGATCTGCAGGAGGGCACCTTCTACGCCGATCTGGTCTTCGACGGCGACCTGCGGGTCTCGGCCAGACCGTCGGACTCGGTAGCCATCGCGTTGCGTGTGGGATGCCCGATCTACGCCGAGGAGCCGGTGCTGGCCGAGGCCGGGCTGGTGATGCCCGACGAGCGCGAGGACGAGGTCGAGAAGTTCAAGGAGTTCCTCGACTCGGTGTCTCCCGACGATTTCAAGGCGACCGACAGCTAGGGCCGGACTATTTCCTGACCCTGAAGTAGAGGTCGAGGGAATCGCCGCTCACGGTGCTTGGTCCGATGACCGTATGGGTCCGACAATGACAGGAGTAACCTCGAAAGTCGGGCAACATCCGTCGTGACTCCGGTACTCGAGAACGTCGGCAGAGCAAGGAGCGGTCAGTGGAAGAGCAAACGCAGGATGTAGTGCAGCCTGGCTTGTTCCCGGACGACTCGGTTCCGGATGATCTGGTCGGTTACCGGGTGCCGAGCGCGTGTCAGGTCGCGGGAATCACCTACCGTCAGCTCGACTACTGGGCGCGGACCGGGTTGGTTGTTCCGTCGATCCGTGGCGCGGCCGGGTCGGGGAGCCAGCGGCTGTACTCGTTCAAGGACATCCTTGTCCTCAAGATCGTGAAGCGCCTGCTGGACGCGGGCATCTCTTTACAGAACATCCGGATCGCCGTCGATCACCTGCGCAGTCGTGGCGTGGGCGATCTGGCCGGGATCACCCTGTTCTCCGACGGCACCTCGGTGTACGAATGCACCTCACCCGAGGAAGTCGTCGATTTACTGCAGGGCGGGCAGGGCGTCTTCGGAATCGCGGTCAGCGGCGCCATGCGGGAACTGACCGGCGCCATCGCCGACTTCCCCGCCGAACGAGCCACCGCCATTACCGACCGCCCAGAGGACGAACTGTCCTACCGGCGCAAGGCCAGGGAAAACCGAAAGACGGGTTAGCGCGGTGTCTCGCGCGTACGCGGCGAACTCCGTGTACGCGCGATCACGTGTGCGGGGTGTCGGTCAGCCGTCGGCCGAGCAGTCAGAAGGTGCCGTGGGCGGGCGGCGGAGTGCCGTGGAGTAGGGCACGGCCGAGGTGATGGTATTTCCAGCGGACCGGGTCGTGCAGTGTGTGCGTCCTCGCGTTGCGCCAGAAATGATGCAGGTTGAGATCCGCTGCGGCACTGCGGGTTCCGCTCACCTCGAACAGGGCGCTCGACACGTTCACGGCCGCGCGGTCGGCGACGATCTTGGCCGTCGCGACGGCGAGGGACGCCTGACCGGCCGCGGACTGTTCGCCGGTGCGCGGTGCCCGGATCGCCGAATCGACGGCGGTCGCCGCAGCGGTCAGGGTCGCTTCGGCCGTCGCCACCGTCACCGCCAACTCGCCGAACCGCTGGATCAGCAACGGGTCGTCGATGGCACGGTCGACGCCGGCCTCGAACCACGGCCGGGCGTGTTCACGCACGAATTCTGTTGCGGCGGTGAGAGCTCCGCGTGCGATCCCCGTATCTATCGCGGCGTGCAGGAGCTGGGCGTACGCGCCGTAGGCGGTGGGTCCGGCGAGGGCCTTCGCCCGGGGAACGAGCTGCCCGGCGCGCACCCGCACACCGTCCAACTCGACGGTGCCGCTGCCGGTCGTGCGCTGACCGAGGCCGTTCCAGTCGTCCACGATCCGGACGCCCGGCGTTCGGGCCGGTAGGTAGGCGATGTATTCGCCCGCGGGCAGGCCGCTGCGTGCGTCCGGATCGTCGAGCCGGGCCAGCACGGCGAGCAGATCAGCGAACAACGAGCCGGTGCAATAGAATTTCGTGCCGTCGATCCGGAATTCGTCGTCCACCGGACGCAGCGTGGTCGAAATATCGGTGATGGTCCGGCCACCGCGTTCGGATTGGGCATTGGCGATGCGCGCACCGCCGAGCACCGCTCGAAAGTATTCGCGACGCTGTCCGTCCGTGCCGGCCAGGCGTAACAGATTCAGATAGACGAAATGACTGTGCGGGATCTGCGCGATGTTCGGATCGGCCACCGCCAGCAGCCGCACCACTTCCGTGACCACGCTCGGCGCCAGATCGGCCCCACCGAATTCGGCGGGAACCGTGATCGCGAGCAGACCCGAGGACGCCAGCCGATCCAGCTGCGCGTAGGGCAACTCGCGGTCGCGATCACGTGTGGCGGCGCCGGGTGCGAACTCGCGGGCGAGTTCGGCCGCGACGGTCACGGCCTGGTCGGCGGAGGTGATGAGCTGGGCGGTGGCCGCGGTCATCAGCCGACCACCGTCGCGGGAACCCGGGCCGCCTCGAGTTCACGAACCAACGGCAGCACCTTCGCCCCGAAGTACTCGATGTCCTCCTGGAAATGCAGGAATCCGCCGAGAATCAGGTCCACCCCGAGATCGCGATAGGCGACGATCCGCTCGGCCACCTGCTCGGGTGTGCCGATCAGCTGCGTGCGGAATCCGTCGTTGTACTGCACGAGATCGGCGAACGACGAATCCGCCCACATACCCTTGCGGTCGCTGGTGGACGCACCCGCCTGCTGCACCGCGTCACGGAAACCCTCGACCGCGGGCTTGTTCGCCTTCTCGATGATCTCGCGCAACGTATCGCGCGCTTCCTTCTCGGTGTCGCGGGCGATGATGAAACCGTTGAGCCCGAATTTCACCTCGCGGTCGTTTTCCCGGGCGACGGCTCGCAGGTCGTCGAGCTGTTCGGTGACACCGTCGAAGTCCTTGCCGTTGGAGAAATACCAGTCGGCGTAGCGGCCGCCGTTGCGCCGGGCCGCCGTAGAATTGCCGCCCTGGAACAGTTCGGGATTGGGTCGCTCCGGGGTGTTCAGCGGTTTCGGCTTCAAGGTGAAATCGCGAATGCGGTAGAAGTCGCCACCGTAGTTCACCTCGTCCTCGGTCCAGATCTTGCGGATCACCTCGAGGAATTCGCCGCTGCGCCGATACCGTTCGTCGTGCTCGAGCCACGGCTCGCCGAGGGCCTGGAATTCGCCCGCGAACCACCCTGACACCACATTGATCGCGAACCGGCCGTTCGAGAGGTGGTCGGCGGTCCCGCCGAATTTCGCGAGCACCGCCGGATGCCACAGCCCGGGATGAATGGCGGCGATCACCTTCAGCCGTTCGGTGGCAAGCAACAGTGCCAGGCTGAAGGACGTGGATTCGTGCTGGAATTCGGCACCGTAGGAGGCGGTGTAACGCACCTGCGAGAGGGCGTAGTCGAAGCCGTTGCGTTCGGCGGTCTGCGCGAGCTTCTTGTTGTACTCGTAATCCCAGCTGGTGCGCTGTTCGATATCGCTGGTGACGAGGCCACCGCTCACATTCGGCACCCAGTAGGCGAACTGGATCTGATCGGTGATCCGCTCGGTTGTCATAGCTGCTCCAGAGGTTGGTGCGGGAGTGGGTTGGCTGTCGCTATCCGACGGCGACCGGTGCGAACGTCGATCGTGCGAAGCGGCCCGCCGGTGCGAACTTCGCCAGCAACTCGCCCGCGTCCACACCGGTGACCTGGGTGATGTAGGCGGCGGCGTCCTCGGGGGTGTCGATGGCGAGGAACGGCTGCGGCCGGTGCAGCAGCCCGACCAGCGCCGAGGCGAAGCGCGGGTCGACGGCGGCGGTGGCGAAGAACTGACCGCCGATGTCGGCGAACTCGGGGTCGCTGAGGAACAGCCGGGTCACCTTGGCAGCGGCATCGCTGCGGGCGGCCAGGAACGCTGCGTACTGCTCGCCGATCCACTGCTCGTCGAAGGGCCCCTCATGCACCGCGGCGGCCGCGACCAGGCGCTGTGCCTGGACCAGCCCGCTCTGGGCGCCCTGCCCGGCGACCGGGTCGTAGGCGACCGCGGTATCGCCGAGGGCGGCGACCGGGTGGCCACCCTCGGTGCGTCCCACACCCGCCCGCACGACCGGCCGTACCGCGCCCTTGAGCCAGGAGTGCGGGTCTTCGGCGATCACCTGGGTGGCCTGGACCTCCGGCAGATCCCAGTCGATGTAATCGCGGTAGAGGTCCTTCACGATGCGCAACGCCGATTCGGCGGAATCGGCCGCGGCGAATCGGGTCTCCCAGTCGCTACCGGGACGCGCCCACCCGAGGAAGGCCCAGCTCGGACCCACATCCTTGTGCAGGTACGGGCCCCACCACGCTTCGCCCTGCTCGGCCAGGATGGAGAACAAGCTGTGCGCACCGCCGGCCGGGCCGCGGTGGGCGAACACGCCGGAGTCGTAGCCGAGGCCGGTCACGGTGACGGTGAGCAGCGAGCGTTGCGGCTTGTCGTAGACGGTGCGGGTGGTGTCGATCGGGAAGAGGTCGGACAATCCGCCGCGACCGGTGGCGACCAGGGTGAGGTCGTTGGCGGCGGCGATCGCGTCCAGTGACTGCGGGGTGACGTTGTCGACGACGAACTCGCCGCCGCGCGCACGGAAGGCGGTGAGTCGTTCGTCGGCCTTGAGGCGGGTGTCGACCGCGACCCCGACATACCCGTCGAAAGTGCCGTCGAAGGCGATCAGTTCGGCGTTCTCCGGTCCGGCGATGCGGACACTGAGTCCGGTGTGGCGGGGTGCGCGGCCGGTGTAGCTGTCGAGCCCGAGCGCGGCTTCGGCCTGCTGGGTTTCGCCGAATTCGAGGGCGGTGCCGGTGGCGGGCACCTCGTCGCGCAGTGCGCGTTGATCTCGGTCGCTGTAGAGGGTGACGGTGAAACCGGCGTCGAGTAGTCCTAGCGCCGCAGTGACGCCGGTTTGGCCGGCGCCGATTACCGCGGCCGAACGAGTGGAGCGGGAAGCGGGAGTCTGCGATGTCATACCGGAATACTGCGCTGACCTGCACCCGATGAAGAGTGTTGCGATCAGCGCGAATTCATTCCTACGCGCCCGCCGGTTCGTTCACCGACCCCGGCCGTGACACCGCGTGCGGTAGCACGGTGGACCGCGTACCACCGACGCGATATCCGGCACCACGATGGTGCTCGGGTAGCCGATCGCCGGCCCCGAAGAGGGCGTTGCGCAAGGTCCCCGGCTCGTATTCGGTGCGGTACACACCGCGTTCGCTCAACACCGGAACGACATGGTCCACGATGTCCTCGAACGTGCCCGGGGTGATGGCGTAGGCGAGGTTGAACCCGTCGAGATCGGTGTCGGCGACCCACTCCTGCAGCAGGTCGGCGACGGTTTCGCCGGAACCGGTGAACACCGGCCCCATGCCGCCGATACCGGCCCAGCGCCCGATGTCGCGCACCGTCCATTCGCGGCCGTCGTCGTCGAATTCCTGGAATGCCGCCACCGCGGACTGGATGGCGTTGCTGTGTACCTCACCGATCGGATCGTCGAGGTCGTATCGCGACAGGTCGATTCCCATCCAGCCCGACATGAACACCAGCCCGCCCTCGACGCTCGCATAGGACAGGTATTCCTCGTTTTTGGCCCGTGCCGCCTCGTCCGTCTCGTCGGTGATGATGGTGGCCAGCGCGTAGATCCTGGCCTCGTACCGCCCGCGCCCCGCCGCCTCCAAGGCGTCGCGAACCCTCGAAACGGTCTGGGCCAGTACGCGTTTGGAAGGGCCTGCGATGAAGATCGCCTCGGCGTTCTCGGCCGCGAACTGTACTCCGCGCGGCGAGGCGCCCGCCTGATAGATCACCGGCGTGCGCTGCGGTGACGGCTCCGACACGTGGATTCCGGGCACGGTGTAGTGCTTGCCATAGTGACCGATGTGGTGCACCTTCGCCGGGTCGGTGTAGATGCCGCGATCGGCATCGCGGATCACCGCGTCGTCCTCCCACGAGCCCTCCCAGAGCTTGTAAAGCACCTCGAGGTACTCGTCGGCCCGGTCGTAGCGTTCGTCGTGATCGAGCTGATCGGCGTCACCGAAATTCCTTGCCGCCGAAGGCAGATAGCCCGTCACCACATTCCAGCCGAGGCGCCCGCGCGTGAGGTGGTCGAGGGTCGACAAGCGGCGCGCGAACGGAAACGGATGCTCGAACCCGGTGCCGGTGGTGATGCCGAAGCCCAGATGCTCGGTCACCGCCGCCATCGCCGACACCAGCAGCAGCGGGTCGGCGACGGGTGTTTGCGCCCCTTGGCGTAGTGCGGCGGTGTCGTCGCCGCCGTACACGTCGTAGGTGCCGAGGACATCGGCGATGAAGATGCCGTCGAACCGTCCGCGTTCCAGGAGTTTCGCCAGCTTGGTCCAGTACCCGATATCGGAGTAGCGGTGGGACTGGTCCTGCGGATGACGCCACAGTCCCGGTGACTGGTGGGCCACGCAGTTCATGTCGAACGCGTTGAAGCGGATCGGCCTGCTCATCGCGTCACCTCCGTGCGGCGCTCGCCTGCGCTCCAACCGAACGGCAACTCGGTGCCGTTGAGCAGGTGGTCACCGACCGCGCGGGCTTTGAAGATCGCCGGATTGTGCACGGAGACGGTGCGCGCATTGCGCCAGTGCCGGTCCAGGCGCAGCTGTTCGGACACAATGGACGCGCCACCGAGCTCGAACAGCTGTGTCGTGGCGGCCAGGACGATATCGATCACCGCGAGTTGTGCTTGCGCGGCGGCCAATTCGGCGGCGGCGAGATCCCGGGGGTCCTTCGCCCCGGCGTCGAGGACCCGGTCGAGGATGTCCGCGACGGCCAGGACGGTCGCGCGCGCGGTGAATGCCGCCGCCGACAACTTTCCGATCACCTGCTGGACGAGGGGGTCCTCGCGCGGCAGGTCGGCCGAGGCGTGCGTGTAGGTGCGGGTGCGTGCGCTCACCCATTCCCTGGCGTCGCGCTCGGCGCGGGCGGCGATCCCGGCGAGCACCGCGAGCTGCACCAATTGCAGGTAGGCGGTGCCGTAGGTGGGACCCGCGACACCGTAGCCGGGCCCGAGGACGCGATCGGGCGCCACCACGACATCGGTGAACTCGGTGGTGCCGCTGGCGGTGAGCCGCTGCCCGAAACCGTCCCAGTCGTCGTGCTGCACCACCCCCTCGGCGTTCGCGTCGACCAGCACACCGAGGCGCTCACCGTCACGATCGGCGGCTACCAGGATGTGATCGGCGAACAGCGAACCGGTGCTGTAGTACTTCACCCCGTTCAGGAGCAGCCGGTCGCCGTCCTCGGCCAGCCGGGTGCGATACCGGTCGACGGCGCCCACCCCGGGTTCGGTGATCGCGTTACCGACCAGCGTCCCCGCGGCCACCGCCCGCAACCACCGCTCCCG
Source organism: Nocardia sp. NPDC003979 (assembly GCF_053605015.1). Taxonomy (NCBI): domain Bacteria; kingdom Bacillati; phylum Actinomycetota; class Actinomycetes; order Mycobacteriales; family Nocardiaceae; genus Nocardia; species Nocardia sp. NPDC003979. Next base: position 23,693 of record NZ_JBSGIJ010000010.1, on the reverse strand, counting down.
CTGCGGACCGGGCTCGGCCAGCCGCTGATCCTCCACGAACGACCAGTGCACCCGCAGCGCCTGCGGCAGGTTCGATTCGGCGGCCGCCAGGTCGATGAGCAGCCGGAACAGCTGACGCACGCTCGCACCGTAGCCGCCGAACTCGACCGGTACCCGCAGGGCACCGAACCGGGCCTCCTTCAGCCAGGAGACCTCGTCGAACGGCAATCGCCGGTCGACCTCCCTGGCCACCGCACCGGCGGCGATCCGGTCGAAGATCGGGGCGAAGACGGCATCGAGCTCGGAATCTGTGATCGCGGACGCGGTGGAGGAAGTCATGCCGACACGATCGCGCAGCGGGCCGCCGGATTCACCGGTTGCGCGCAGGGGGATCGAAACGTCTCCCCGTCCCGGTGGGGGAGTGACGAGCACTACACCCCCGGCGGGCCCCTGGTGGCGCGACCGGGGGTTTGCTGCCTCTAGACTCGGAGGTGCGTCGCCGCCGTGCGGGAGAGTCCTGGGATCGCAAGAGTCCGGGCGCCGAAGGAGCAGCACCTCCCCGTCAATCTCTCAGGCAACAGGGACCGCGCGGTGATTCGACGCCTCTGGAAAGCGGTGGCATCCGGCTGCCCGCCCACGGGGAAAGGGGCACGGTTCCGACCGGCTACCGAATCTCTCAGGCGCACAGACAGAGGGGGAGGGCTGGTACCCGTCGGCCACGAGGCCGACCCGCCCGACCTGGAGCTGCCGTGACCCGTTCGTTCGCCGACCGCCACATCGGACCCGATTCCGACGAACTCGCCCGGATCCTCGCGACCATCGGCGTCGAGTCCGTCGACGCGCTCGCGACCACGGCGTTGCCCGCCACCATCCTCGACGAGTCCGGCCTCGCCGCGCTGCCCGCGCCCGCGAGCGAACACGAGGTACTCGCCGAGCTGGCCGGCCTGGCCCAGGCCAACACCGTCGCCACCTCGATGATCGGGCTCGGCTACTACGACACGCTCACCCCGCCCGTGCTGGTGCGCAACCTGCTCGAGAACCCCGCCTGGTACACCGCCTACACCCCGTACCAGCCCGAGATCAGCCAGGGCAGGCTCGAGGCGCTGCTCAATTTCCAGACCATGGTGTCGGACCTGACCGGCATGGACGTGGCCAACGCGTCGATGCTCGACGAGGCGACCGCCGCCGCCGAGGCGATGACGTTGCTGCGCCGCGCCGGCAAGTCCAAGTCGAACCGGCTGCTGCTCGACACCGACCTGTTCCCGCAGACCAAGACCATCATCGGCACCCGCGCCGAGCCGTTGGGCATCGAACTCGTCGAGGCCGACCTGTCCACCGGGGTGCTGCCCGAGGGCGACTTCTTCGGCGTGATCGTGCAGACCCCCGGCGCGTCGGGCCGCATCGTCGACTGGACCGAGGTGTTCGCCGCCGCCCACGAACGTGGCGCGCTGGTCGCCGCCGGTGCCGACCTGCTGGCGATGACCCTGATCACCCCGCCCGGCGAACAGGGCGCCGACGTGTGCTTCGGGACCACCCAGCGTTTCGGTGTGCCCATGGGCTTCGGCGGCCCGCACGCCGGGTACCTCGCCGTTCGCACCGCGTTCGCCCGTCAGCTGCCGGGCCGCCTGGTCGGTGTGTCGGTCGACGCCGACGGCGCCCCGGCCTACCGCCTGGCGTTGCAGACGCGTGAGCAGCACATCCGCCGCGAGAAGGCCACCTCCAACATCTGTACCGCCCAGGTGCTGCTGGCCATCGTCGCCGCCATGTACGCGAGCTACCACGGTGCCAACGGACTGCGGGCCATCGCGCGCCGGGTGCACGAGCACGCCGCCGCCGTCGCGACCGGTCTCGGCGGTGCGGTGGTGCACGGCGCCTTCTTCGACACGGTGCTCGCGCACGTGCCCGGTGGCGCGGAAGCCGTTGTCGCCAAGGCGAAGTCGAAAGGGATCAACCTGCGACTGGTCGACGCCGACCACGTCTCCATCGCCTGCGACGAAGCGACCACCGAAGCCCATGTCGCCGCCGTCGTCGAATCCTTCGGCACCGCACTGACTCCCGAGTCCGGCGCGGGCGCCGAACCGGTCGGCATCGAGACCCGCACCTCGGAGTACCTGACGCACCCGGCGTTCACCCGCCACCACACCGAGACCGCCATGCTGCGCTACCTGCGTTCGCTCTCGGACAAGGACATCGCCCTGGACCGCAGCATGATTCCGCTCGGTTCGTGCACCATGAAGCTCAACGCGACCGCCGAGATGGAGGCCATCACCTGGCCCGGTTTCGCCCGGCTGCACCCCTTCGCCCCCACCGAGGACTCGCCGGGCATCCGCAAGCTCGTCGCCGACCTCGAGCAGTGGCTGTGCGAGATCACCGGCTACGACGCGGTGAGCCTGCAGCCCAACGCCGGTAGCCAGGGTGAGTACGCGGGACTGCTCGCCATCCGCCGCTACCACCTGGACCGTGGCGACGACCACCGCGACACGTGCCTGATCCCGTCGAGCGCGCACGGCACCAACGCCGCCTCGGCGGCCATGGTCGGTATGCGGGTCGAGGTGGTGAAGTGCCGGGAGAACGGCGACATCGACCTCGACGACCTGCGCGCCAAGATCGCCGACCACGCCGAGCGGCTGGCCTGCATCATGATCACCTATCCGTCCACCCACGGCGTGTACGAGCACGAGGTCGCCGAGCTGTGCGCGCTGGTGCACGACGCGGGCGGCCAGGTGTACGTGGACGGTGCGAACCTGAATGCCCTTGTCGGACTTGCCCGTCCGGGCCGGTTCGGCGGCGACGTGAGCCACCTGAACCTGCACAAGACCTTCTGCATCCCGCACGGTGGTGGCGGTCCGGGCGTGGGCCCGGTGGCGGTGCGCTCGCACCTGGCGCAGTACCTGCCGGGTGATCCGCTCGAGAACGGTTCGCACGCGGTGTCGGCCGCCAACTACGGTTCGGCCTCGATTCTCCCGATCACCTGGGCCTACATCCGGATGATGGGTGCCGATGGCTTGCGCTCGGCCACGTTGACGGCCATCGCGTCGGCCAACTACATCGCCCGCCGTCTCGACGCTTACTTCCCGGTGCTCTACACCGGCGAGAACGGGATGGTCGCCCACGAGTGCATCCTGGATCTGCGCGAGATCACCAAGCAGACCGGTGTCACCGTCGACGATGTGGCAAAGCGCCTGGCGGACTACGGTTTCCACGCACCGACCATGAGTTTCCCGGTGGCGGGCACGCTCATGGTGGAGCCGACCGAGAGCGAGAATCTCGAGGAACTCGACGCCTTCATCGACGCCATGATCGCCATCCGCGGCGAGATCGACCAGGTCGCCGCAGGCGTCTGGCCCGTCACCGACAACCCGCTGCGCGGCGCACCGCACACCGCGGCCTGCCTCGTCGGCGAGTGGGACCACCCCTACAGCCGTGAAACCGCCGTCTACCCGCGCGGTGTGGGACACGCCCGGCCGAAGATCTGGCCTGCCGTGCGCCGCATCGATGGCGCGTTCGGCGACCGCAATCTCGTCTGCTCCTGCCCGCCGCTCGACGCGTACCAGGACTGATTCCCGCTGATTCGGGCCCCGCCGATGCTGTTCGGCGGGGCCCGGATTCGTTCACGGCCCGGAATTCGGGCACCCGGTGGGCTGCCCGGCGTGGCGACGGTCGGTACGGTGGCGGATGGGGCGGGATGTTCCCATGACCAGGAGGGGATCGAATCGTTGAGTATCGGCGAGATAGTGCGCGAGATCGAGGTAGCCGGAGCACCGTACGGGGTGACCATCGGACCCGACGGTGCGTTGTGGTTCACCTTGGTGACCCAGAGCGCCATCGGGCGGTATGCCAAGGGGCAGGTCGAGACCTTCGCTCTCGACCCCGTCGGCGGACAGCCCACGGTGATCGTGGCGGGGGACGATAACGCCTTGTGGTTCACCGAGTTCCACGGTGGCCGGCTGGGCCGGATCACCCTCGACGGCGCGGTGAGCAGTCTGACGATGGACGGGCCCTACGGTGTCTGCGCTGGGCCCGGCGGGATGTGGTTCACCGAATTGCAGGCAGGTCGGGTCGGCCGGATCGCGGGCGACGGTGGGATCGAGGGGGTCGCGGTCGACGGAATGCCGTCGATGATCACCGCGGGCTCCGACGGTGCGGTCTGGTTCACGGTGAACCAGGGCAATGCGATCGGCCGCATCGACACCGACCTCGCGGTGACACTGCACCCCCTGCCCACCCCTTCGGCGGCACCGGTCGGCATCGCCGCAGGCCCCGATGGTGCGGTGTGGTTCACCGAGATCGGCGTCGGCGCGATCGGCCGGATCGACCACGCGGGCACCGTCACCGAATACGCTCTGCCAGACCGTGATTCACGCCCGCACGCAATCGTCACGGGGCCCGACGGTGCGCTCTGGTTCACCGAATGGGCCAGCGGAAACCTCGGCCGGATCGACACCGACGGCAAGATCGACCACCTCACCCTTCCCGGCGCCGAACCGCACGGACTCACGGTGGATTCCACCGGCCACCTCTGGGTGGCCATGGAATCCGGTGCGCTGGTCGAGGTCGCACCATAGATGACGCGCGGGGACACTCCTTGTCACAGGACGCGGGGTGTCCCCGCGATGATCAATTCGTCGCGACCGTGGCGTCGGTGATTTCGACGAACTCCGCGTAGCGCCCGCCCGTTTCGATGAGTTCGGGGTGGGTGCCCTCCTCTACTACGCGACCCTTGTCGAGGAAGAGGACGCGGTCGGCGGTTCGGACTGTGCGCAGGCGGTGGGCGACGACGATGACGGTTCGCCCGGCCATCAGGCGTTCGATGCCCCGGTGGACGGCTGCTTCGTTGGCGGGGTCGAGGGCCGAGGTGACTTCGTCGAGCAGCACGATGGGTGCGTCCTTCAGGAGGGCGCGGGCGATCGAAACACGTTGGCGCTCACCGCCGGACAGCAGCGCGCCGCCCTCGCCGACGGCGGCCGCCCAGCCGCCGGGCCAACGGTCGACCACCTCGTCCAGCCCGGCCGCGGTCGCCGCCGCCCGCACCTCGGTGTCGGTGGCATCGGGGCGGCCGAGGCGGATGTTGTCCTCGATCGTGCCGTCGAACAGGTACACCTCCTGGAAGACGATGGCGATGGACGACATCAGAGTCGCGGTGTCGATGTCGCGCACGTCGACACCGCCGATGCGCACCGCGCCCGCGTCGACATCGTGGAATCGGGCGAGCAATTGGAGCACCGTGGATTTCCCGGCGCCGGAGGGCCCGACGATCGCGAACCGCTGACCCTGCGGCACCTGGAACGTCAGCCCGTCCAGCACGGTGTGACCGTCGCGCGCGAAGCCGACGGCATCGAACTCGAGATCGTGGCGGAGCGGTCGGATCGGATCGCGTGGCTCGGGAAGCGGTTCGGTACTCAGCAGTTCGTCCAGGCGGGTGAGCTGGGAGTGCGCGCTGCGCAGCTTGCCACCCAGATCGGCCAGTGACAACAACGGTTCGGCGCAACGGGCGGCGAGCACCAGGATCGCCAGCAGCTCGGCGGCGCCGATTCGGCCGCCGAGCGCGAGGTAGGCCCCGAGCGCGAGCACCACGGTGAACATGGTCTGGACGACGAGCGTGAGACCGACCATCCCCGGCAGCGCGGTTCGCACCGAGCGATGAGTGGCCCGCTGCAGCTCCTGCAGCGCATCATCGAGCAGACCGAACCGCTCGGTGCTTCGGCCACCCGCGCGCAGCACCGGCTGGGCCCGCAGGTATTCGATGACGCGGCCCGCCGCCTCGTGGTCTCGGGCGTGGCGTTCGGCATCGACGGCGGCCAGCGCACGGCTCGCCCGGATCTGCACTGCGGCCACCAGGGGGACGGCGATCAGCGCGGCCAGCCCGAGCCGCCAATCGAAGACCGCGATCACCACCACGATGGTCGCCGGCGTCAGTGTCGCGGTGATGAACGGGCTGAGCAGGTGCGCGATCACGCCCATCGCCTCGAGCACACCCCGGCTGGCCAGCACCGACACCTCACCGACCCGGTCGGGCCCGAACCACCCGACCGGCAACCGCGCGAGGTGGTCGCCGATGCGGTGATAGGTCCCGCGCAGCAGCGTGGTGCCCGACCGGAATCCCGACAGATCGCTGACATAACGCAGCACGGCGTACGCCGCGACCGCGCCCCCGAACCCGATCAGCCACGGCCAGGCCCGCGCGGGTTCGCTGCCGAACAGCTCACGCAACACGGGAACGAGCAGCAGGTAGGACAACCCTTCGAGCACGGCGGTGACACTCATCAACACCACGGTCCGGCGAACCGGACCCGCGTACTGACGACCGAGCACTCGTAACAGTGTGCGGATCATGACAGGTCGCTTCCTTGTTCGGCCCGCCAGAACGCGGCGAACGCGCCGCCCTCGGCCAGCAGCCGGGTGGGTGCGCCGCGCTCGATGATCACGCCGTCCCGCAGCAGGACGACGGTGTCGGCGTCGGCGATGGTTTCGTGTCGGTGGGCGATGACGAGCACCGTGCGGTCACCGCGCAGGTTCGCCATGGCTCGCCGCCATGCCCGCTCGGTCTGTGGGTCGGCGAAGGCGGTCGCCTCGTCGAGCACCAGTACCGGGGTGTCGGCCAATAGGGCACGGGCGAGCGAAAGCCGTTGTGCCTCACCTCCGGACAGCCCGGCCTGTTCGCCGAGAACGGTGTCGTACCCGTGCGGCAGGTCGAGGATCCGTTCGTGGATTCCGGCCAGCCGGGCTGCCTCGATCACCCGCTCGCGGTCGGCGTGTGGCACCGCGAGCGCGATATTATCGGCCACCGAGGCGCGCAGCAGTCGCACATCCTGGAAGACGAACGACACCGACCGGTAGAGCCGATCGCTGCCGATGTCGCGCAGATCGGCACCACCGAGGACGACGCTGCCGTGACTCGGGTCGAAGAATCGCAGAAGTAGTTGCGCCAGTGTCGATTTGCCGCTGCCCGACGGACCGATCAGCGCGGTGACGGTACCCGGCTCGAGCACCAGATCGATACCGCGCAGCACCTCCCGGTCGTCGTAGCCGAAGCGCACGTCCCGCAACTCGACCCTGTGCCCGCGCGGAGCCACGGGTCGCGCCGGTTCGGGCAGTGGCCGCACGGCGAGGACCTGGTTGATCCGGCCGATCGCGTGGCCGGCCGCCTGCAGATCGTCGAAACCGTGTTGCAGCGCCGCGACCGGCGCGGTCAGGCCGAGCCCGAGCAGCAGGAACGGCAGCAGATCGGCGGCGGCCAGCTCGCCACGGGTGAGCAGGAAGGTGCCGCCGCTCAGAATCACCAGCAGCACGAACGGCGGCGACAACGCCAGCTGCATCCCGGCCGCCACCGGAGCGAGACCGCGAACGAAACGCAGGAACGTATCGGCGAATTCGTCTGCGGCCGTGCGGAATCGCCGATGCGCCCGATCGCCACCGCCGAAGGCCTTGACCACCGCGATGCCCTGCACGAACTCCACCACCGCATCGGCGATGCGACCCATCGCGGCGTCGAACTCCCGCTGTTCGCGTTCCCTCGCCGGCAGCAGGAGCAGCGGCACGTGCAACAGTGCGAGCAGGACCGAGACGAGCGTGATGAGCGTGAGCCGCCAGTCCACCGTGCACAGATACGCCAGCGACACCAGCGGCACCACGAACGCCGACACCAGCTCACCGGGCGCGTGCGCGAGCACCGGATGCACCGCGCTCACGTCGTCGCCGACCACTTTGGCCAGCTCGCCGGTCCGGCGCCCCGAGAACCAGCCGATCGGCACGCGTCCCAGCTGTGCGGCGAGCTGCCGCCGAAACGCCAGCTGTACCCGGCCGTCGAGCACATGGCCGAGTCCTGCCGCTGTACCGGTGAACACCAGCCGCACCAGCAGACCGATCGCACCGATCGCCACCGCGAGCCACACCCGGTCGCGATCGACCGGCCCGGCCGACAACAGCACCCGGCCGACCTCGACCACCGCGAGCAGCGGCGCCAGTCCGGCCAGTGAGCCGATGACCTGCGCGATCATCACTACGGCGAAGCCGGGGACGTGGGGGCGGACCGATGTCGCAAGAGTCGGCGGCGGGGAATGCGTCACCGACTCCGCCTCGGGACGTTCGATTGTCATCGTCATCGCACACTCAATTCAGAAAGTCACTGTCTGTAGGCAGTGACTGTACGAGCGTCATTGCAGACAGTCAATGTCTGAATGAGAGTGACAGTCACCAGATAGTGGCTTGCTGATAACCTGGCCGCATGGCTGGACTACGCGAACGCTGGCGGCTCAACGCCATGCACACCGTTCAGGAACGCGCCCTCGACCTGTTCGACGCGAAGGGCTTCGCCGCGGTCACCATCGAGGAGATCGCCGCCGCGGCCGAGGTCTCGCCCTCGACGGTCTACCGGCTCTTCGGCACCAAGGAGGGCATCATCGTCGCCGACGAGTTCGACAACCTCAGCGACGAACAGCTGGCGAAGGTCGTCGACCCGCACGATCCGATCGGCAGCCTCATCCGGTCGGTCCGTGAATACGACACGGGCACGAACGAATCGGGCTCCGAACCCGGCCCGTGGCGGCGCAGCCTGCGCTATCACTTCACCGAACCCTCGGTTCGGCGCGCCGCCTACGCCTCGGCCGACCGCACCAGCCAGCGGCTGTCACCGCTGCTCGCCTCGACCGGCCGCTTCACCCAGGCGCAGGCCACGGTGGCGACCAACGCGCTCATCTTCGGCTACCTCGCCGCGCTCGAACAGTGGTTCCTCGACGGCGGCGACCTCCCCGTCGCCGCCTATGTGGACGAGGCGCTCGACCCTTTACGGGCCGTCTGGGGCGACTGACTACGGAGTGGTCAGCGCCTTGACCACGGCCGTTCCGAAGCCGAGATCGTTGCTGGTCGGCATCCGGGTGTAGGTGCCGCCCGTCTGTGCGGACAACTCCTGCAAGGTCTGGGTGCCTTCGCCGCCGACCACGATGATGTCCACCCGCACCGGCTTGCCGGACTGGTTGGCCGCCGCGATCTGGGCGAGCAGGTCGGCGCCGGTCAGCGAGGAATCGTCGTCCGGTCCGTCGGTGATGAGCAGAATCGAATTGGTGCGGCCGGGGGAGTAGTTCGCCACCGCCGCCCGGTAGGCGGCGAGCAGACTCGGATACGCCTGGTCGGTACTCACCGTGCTCGGCTTCAGTGAGGTGACCGCCGATCCCACGGCATTGCGCTGGCTGTCGGTGAGCAGACCGGTGGCCACGTTCACCTGGTAGGGGTTGGTTCCGTCGAGGTTCTTGCCGAACGTCCACAGGCCGAGCCCGAAGTCGGGCGGCATCACCTGCAGGGTCGAGGCGAGCGCGGCGCCCGACGTGGCGAGGCGAGTCATCGAGCCGTCGGTGGTGCCCATGGACGACGAAACATCGAGCAGCACAGTGGCATTCACGCCGAGCACCGGGTTGTCGATGGTGGCGCGCACCTTCTCGAGCGCCGCCTTCCCCGGATTGGCGGGCGCCGAACCGATGGCCGGGCCGAAACCGTCGGCGGCGAAAGCGGCCGCCTGCTCGGGAGCCCGCAGGAAATCGATGAAGCGCGAGGCGATGAGGTTCTGGATCTTGTCGACCCACGGACCCGACAGCACCGCCGCCGGATAGTCGGCCAGCGGCGCGGTGACCGCCGGACGGAACGCGGTGAGCCCACCGGTCCCCAGTTGCTGAGCGGTAGCGGCCACCGCGTGGATATCGTTCGCGGCCGGATCCGCGCTGATCGCGGCCATCGCCGTGGTCAGGTCGGCGGGTTTCTCGGCAGCGGCGGCCAGACCGGAAATGGCGGCCACCACCTGCCCGGATGCGGCGGCCTGCTCGGTGAGCGGTTCGGTGCCCGACACCGCCGACCCGATCGCGGCGGCGGCCGCGGTGGTCGCGTCACCCGGGGGCAGCGCCATCCGCAGTCCACCCCAGCCGTTCAAGCCGATCTCGTCGAGCGAGCCCTGCTGCAATCGGGGCAGGTCGGCCCAGGTGATCTGGTGCTGCTCGAGTGCCTGGCGCAGCGGATCGGGCACCGCGAGCACGATGGGGCTCGTCGCGATGGACGCCGGGGTGCCCTCGATCAGACCGGGCACCCGGACCAGCTCGATCGAACGACTCGAGTCGGCGATCCACAGCCCGGGCTTCGGACCGAGGCCCGGTTCCCAGGTGCTGGTGTCGGCCAGCGCGCCGACGAGCGCCGCCGACGGCCGGGCCGTCACCTCGACGCGCGCGCAGTGGTCACGCACGCGCGGCTTTGTCGCGTTGAACCGTTCCGCGGCCGCGCGCACCGGACCGGCCACGGCCGGGTCGACGGTGACATCGAGGGCGGCGGGCCCCTCCACACATTCCGCCGCCGCGGCCACATCGGATTCGGCGGCACGATCGCGCAGCTGGAACCAGGCGAACACGGCCACGAGTACGAGCACGAGCACCGATGCCGCGATAACCGGACCTTTGCTGATACGTCGAGATCTGGTCCCGCTGCGATGTGTACCCACGCGGCAAGTTTAAGGACTCGTTGCCGGGGCGGCGCACCGCGCATCCCCCGGCGCATCGTCGCAGCTCACAGCCGGAGGCCGGGCGTCGTGGTCGACGCCCGGCCCCCGGTCGGTCATTCGCGGATCACGCGGCCGCGGTCGTATTCACGACCACCCCACACCCCGGACTGGCCGGTGCGCGCCGCGTACTCGGTGCACCCCGCGAGCAACGGGCAACCGGCGCAGATGCGGCGGGCGTAGTCGAAATCCTGCGACGGGTACGGAAACCACGCCTCGTGGTTGGGGTCGCCCCGGCAGGCGGCGCGATGCCACCGCCCGGAATCGGACAGGGTGAGCAGGTCGGTCAATGCGGTGGTCACGGCGCGTACTCCTTCCAGATCCGGCGCTGTGTGCTGGCGAGGGGGTCGGGTGCCTTGGGCTCCCACAGCAACCGCATCCCCGCCTCTTCGGGGGTGCGGTCGGCCTTGGTCGTATTGCAGGGTGCGCAGCAGGCCACGAGGTTGCCCCAGGTGTTGGGGCCGCCCCGGCTGCGCGGGCGAATGTGGTCGACGGTGGCCGCCCAGTTCGCGCAGTAGCCGCAGCGGTGCTTGTCGCGGCGCAGCACACCGGCCAGGGTGGCGCGGCTGTCCTCGCCGATCGGTCGCACATGCGCCAGGTACACGTAGCGCAGCAACCGAATCGTCTCCGGCAACGCCACCTCGAGCCGCTGCGAGCGGATCGGGAAACGCGGCACCCGGTCGATGACGGATTCGGCGGCACCGCTGAGCAGCAGTGTCACCGCCCGATCGGCGGTGATTTCGTCGAGCGCCTCGTAGCTGGCGTTGAGCACCAGCACGCGGCTGTGTATCCAGTTGTCGGCGGCGGGAGCCGTCGGGACGACGGCATGACGAATCATCATCGGAATCACCATGTTTCGAAGAAGCGAGCGGAAGGGAGAGGTGGGGAGCGCTCAGTGCGCGATGGGGAGACGACCGGCTTCGCGCATCTCGGCGCTGCGATGTCCGGTGCTCTGATATCCGGGCTTCGAATCATGCTGTCGTACAGCTGGTTTCATGGTCGTCTCCTCCTCTCTACGTGCTCTGCCGGTCTCGCCTGACGCGATACACCGTCGTGAGAATCATGGTGACACATTGTGTCCGGAATGTCGGTTCATTTATTTTCGGTCGGCGACAGCGCATCCCACCGGTGCCCAGGGTGATTCCGGCGTGGCTGTGCTGCCGACGCGTGCGAGCTGGGCCGCCGCCCACACGGCGAACCCGGCCAGGGCGTAGAGCGCGCCGAACAGGCAGGACGCCCACCATCCCCACACGGTGTAAGCCCAGGTCGTGGTGACCGCGCCGAGCGCGGAGCCCAGTGCGTAGAAGGCCATGTAGGCACCGATGACGCTGCCCGCGCGGTCGGGATGTGCGGTGGTCAGCACATGCTGACTGCTCACGTGCACAGCCTGGACGGCGAAATCGAGCAGAACGATGCCGACGAGCAGTATCGCTGTCCCGGTCCGCGCGATGAACAACCAGGACACGGCCAGCACCAGCAGGGCCGAGCCGGTGACCCGCTGCGCGTGACCGGCATCGGCCCACCGCCCGGCCCGGCCCGCGCCGAGGGCGCCCGCGAGACCGAACAACCCGAACAGCCCGATCTCGGTCGTGCCCAACGACCAGGGATGCGCGGCGAGGGGCAGCGCGAGGCCGCTCCACAACGATCCGAAGGACGCGAAGACGAAGAAGGTGATCGAGCCCCGGCTCAGAAACAGCCGGTCCGCGGTCACCAGCCGTCCCGTGGACCGCAGCACCTGGGTGTACCGATCGTCGCGGGCTCTGACGTCCGGACTCAAAACCTTCCGGGTGAGGACGGCGAGCGTCGCGCAGAGCACCGCGAGCGCAGCATAGGCCGCCCGCCAGCTGAGCGTGTCACCCAGCAGACCCGCGACGACACGGACGCCGAGGATGCCGATCACCACACCGGAGGTGACGGCGCCGATATTGCGGCCCCGTTCACCGGGCACGGAAACAGCAGCGACGTACGCCACGGTCACCTGGACGACGACCGCGAACACCCCGGCGACCGCGAGCCCGCCGACCGCGACGACACCGGTGGGCGCGACGGCGGTGATCGCGGCCCCGACCGAGGTGAGCGCGAGCATGCCGCCGATGAGCCGACGGCGGTTCACCAGGTCACCGAGCGGGACCAGCAGAATCAGCCCGGCGAAATACCCGATCTGCCCGGCGGCGATCAGGACGCCCGACGACTGCGGCGACAGCCCCAATTCGGCACCCGCCACGGCGAGAACCGGCTGGATCGCGTAGATCGTGGAGACCGCCGCGGCGCACACCGCCGCCAGCATCACCAGTTGTGCTCGCGTCAGTCGTGTACCCACCGGACCTCCAAAGAGTAGCAAAATGAAACCAAATCAACGGTAGGCAATAATGGTTTCGAATTGCAACCTATTTGGAGGTGGCCCATGGCTCCGACGGTCCGTGTCGACCGCGAATGGACCGATGCCACCTGCCCGGTGGCGCGAACTGTCGACCTGGTGGGTGATCGGTGGAGTCTGCTCATCGTGCGGGACGCCATGGAAGGGCCGGCGTCGTTCACCGAGTTGCGGCAGCGGCTCGGGATCGCGCGCAACATCCTCGCCGACCGCCTCCGCCGACTCGTCGACGACGGCATCCTCGGCACCAGCGCGACCGCGAGCGGCAAACGGTACGTCTACGAGTTGACGCCGGCGGGGCGGGACCTGTTCACCGTCGTCGTCGCGCTGCGGCAGTGGGGGGAGAGTCATGCCTTCGCCGACGACGAGCCCCGCTCGAGGCTCGTGGACCGCGACGGCCGGCCACTCGCCGAACTACGCCCGCGCGATCGGGCAGGCGCGGTCGTCACCGCCGCCACCACCGAAGTGCGGCGAGTGGACTGCGGGTGAACTACTTCCGGTCGGCAGCCACCAGTTCTGCGCACCGCTCGCCGACCAGCATGACGGTGATATTCGGGTTCACCGTGGTGTGGGCCGGGAACACCGAGGCGTCGGCCACGCGCAGGCCCGCGACACCCTTCACCCGCAGTTCGGGGTCGAGCGGGCTCATCGGGTCGTCGGGTGCGCCCATCCGCACGGTGCCGACCGGGTGGTAGACGGTGTTGTGGGTACGGCGGATGTAGTCGGCCAGTTCGGCATCGGTCTGAACTTGTGGGCCCGGGTACAGCTCTTGCTCGATCCACTCCGAAAGCACTGGGGCGGAAGCGATCTCGCGAGCCTTGCGCAGGCCCGCGATCATCACCCGCATGTCGTGGCCCTCGGCATCGGTGAAGTAGCGCGGGTCCACTCGAGGCTTGTCGCGGAAGTCGCGCGAGCGCAACCGCACGGTGCCGCGCGAGCGGGCGTGGGTGACATTGGGAGTGAGGCAGAAGGTGTTCTCGGCCGTCGGGTAACCCTGGCGCAGCGTATGCATGTCGAAGGGGACGCTGCCGTAGTGCATCATCAGGTCGGGCCGGTCGAGCCCGTCGACGGTGGTGGTGAAGATGCCCGCCTCCCACCATTGCGTCGAACTGCGCACCATCGGCTGTTTCGTCTCGAACCCGATCACCCCCTCGGGGTGGTCCTGTAGGTGCGCACCGACGCCGGGGGAGTCGACCACGACGTCGATTCCGTTCTCGCGCAGGTGATCCGCCGGACCTATACCCGAGAGCATCAGCAGCTTCGGCGAGTCGATGGCCCCGGCCGAGACGATCACCTCCCGCTCGGCGGCGACTCGGGTCGCGCGGCCGAAGGCGTTGTCGGTGTACTCCACACCGACCGCGCGCCCGTCCTCGATGAGGATCCGCTTGGCCCACGCACCCGTCCGGATGGTGAGATTCGGCCGGTCCAGAATCGGGTGCAGGTAGCTCACCGACGACGAGGAACGGGTGCCGTCGGTGCGGCTGTTGATCTGGAAGAAGTTGGCGCCGTTGACAACCGTGCGATCGGCATTGAACTCCGCACGCGGAATCCCGACCTCCGCGCAGGCGTCGAGCACCGCCACACCGCAGGGGTCGTTCGGTGGCACCGTCATGATGTTCACCGGCCCGCTGCGACCGTGGTGCTCGCCGGGAGCATCGTTGGTTTCGATCCGGCTGTAGAGCCGGTACACCGAGTCCGCGCCCCAACCGGTGGCCCCGTGCTCGCGTTCCCAGCTGTCCAGGTCTTCGCGCGGCGCCCAGAACGCGATGCAGCTGTTGTGCGACGAACAGCCACCGAGCACCTTGGCCCTGGCATGGCGCATGAACGAATTGCCGTTCTCCTGCGGCTCGATCGGGTAGTCCCAGTCGTAGCCGGATTCCAGCAGTTCCATCCAGCGATCCAGGCGAAGGATCGCCGGATCGTCGACATCGGACGGACCCGCCTCGAGCAAGCACACCGTCACCGACGGATCCTCCGAGAGGCGAGCGGCCACCGCAGCGCCCGCCGAACCGGCGCCGACGATCACGTAGTCGTAGGAATTCACCGCTGGTCCTCCCGCAGCTCGAACCAGCCGGTGACCCCCGGCCGGAGGTTCTCGTACACGTGCTTGGCCTCGCGATACTCGTGCAACCCGGAGGGACCGAGTTCACGGCCGACACCGGACCGGCCGAACCCGCCCCACTCCGCCTGTGGCAGATACGGCCCGAAGTCGTTGACCCACACCGTGCCCGCGCGCACCCGGGCCGCCACCCGCCGCGCCCGCGCCGAATCGCTGGACCACACCGCGCCCGCCAGGCCGTATTCGGTGTCGTTGGCGATGGAGATCGCCTCTTCCTCGGTCGTGAACGTCTCCACCGTGACCGTCGGGCCGAACGCCTCGTCGTGCACACAGGCCATCGTGCGGTTCGCCCGGTCGATGACGGTCGGCAGATAGAACCAGCCGTTGTCGAGATTGCCCGAGCCCTGGTCACCGACGGCGAAGGTACCGCCGGTACGGACATCGGCCCCGTCCGCCCGGGCCTGCTCCACGTAGGCGTGCACCTTGTCGCGATGCGCCGAGGAGATCAGCGGACCCGTCTCGGTGCCGTCGGCGAACGGCAGGCCGAGGCGGATCTGGCGGGCACGGCGGACGAGTTCGTCGACGAACCGGTCGTGCGCCGACTCCTCGATCACCAACCGCGCCCCGGCCGAACACACCTGGCCGGAGTGCAGGAACGCCGCGTTGAGGGCGTTGTCGACACAGGCGCGGAGGCGCTCGTCGGTGTCACAGGCATCGGCGAAGATGATGTTCGGGTTCTTGCCGCCCAGCTCGAGGGCCACCTTCTTCACCGTCGCAGCCGCCTCGCGGGCGATGACGCGGCCCGTGGACAGTCCGCCGGTGAACGAGACGAGGTCCACGTCCGGATGGGCCGACAGCGGAGCGCCCGCGGTCGGACCGGCGCCGAGGACGAGATTGGCCACGCCCGGCGGCACCCCGAGGTCGTCGAGGACGGTCATCAGCAGGATCGCGGTGTGCGGGGTGAGTTCGGCGGGCTTGAGGACGAAGGTGTTGCCCGCGGCCAGCGCCGGTGCCACCTTCCAGGCGGCCTGCAGCAGCGGATAGTTCCACGGCGTGATGAGCCCGCACACCCCGACCGGTTCGTAGACGATGCGCGAATCGATGTCGGCGCTGCCCGCGTCGACCACCCGGCCCGCGTCCTCGGCGGCGAGCTTGCCGAAGTACCGGAAGCAGTTCTCGATATCGGTCATGTCGATCTCGGATTCGTAGGGCCGTTTGCCCGTGTCCAAAGTCTCGGCGCCCACGAACTGTTCGCGTCTGCCCTCGATCGCGTCGGCGATGTCGAGCAGCAGATCGCCACGTTCACCGGCCGTGGTGGTGCGCCATGGTCCGTCGTCGAAGGCGCGCCGGGCGGCGGCGATCGCGGCCTCGGTGTCCTCCGCGCCCGCCTCGGCGACGGTGCCGACCACGGAATCGTCCGCCGGACAGCGGATCTCGCGGGTCAGACCGGACGCGGCCGCGCGCCAGGTGCCATCGATATAGAGGGTCTGGCTCATGGTTGTCCCTTCACGATTCGTCGGTGTCGACGGCTTCGGGTTCGTGGTGATCGGTGGCGGAGCGGCGCAGGTAGAGATAACCGAGATGACGTTCGTACTGGTCGAGGATGTCGCCGATCACCTGCTCACGGCTGTACCCGTTGAGGGCGTACCCCTGCGAGCCCTCGGCCAGATACACCTCGCAGCGGAAATAGCGGTCACCGGAGCGCTGGGCCAGCACCGCGTACGACGGCGCGGGCGCCGAGACCGGCCACACACCGTATTCGAACCCGGTCTCGGTGCCCTGATCGACGATCAGCCGCGGATACGGCAGCCCCTCGTGGGTGCCCGATTCGTCGATGTGCGCGGTGAGCCCCATCCTGGCCAGCTCCTCGGAAACCTCACGCATGGCCGGAATCACGGTGTTGTTCAAGAACTTCCGGGTCGAGGCCGGGCCGGGGTAGTGGACGGTGGCCAGCAGCCTGCGCCGCCAGCTGCCGTGCTCACTCGGTCCGCGCCCGGCCGCGATGGCATTGGGCAGCGCCGCCCGGTAGCTGTCGATCTTGAACGACTCGTTGCGCACCGCGCGCAGCATGGCGATCCCGATCAGAGCCAGCACGAACGAGAACGGCAGGCCCATGATGATCGTCGCGTTCTGCAGGGTGATGATCGAGCCGCTCGCCCCCGCGAACAGCATCGACAGCGTGAGCAGGCCGATCGCGGCCGACCAGAAGATCCGCGTGCCACGCGCGCAATCCGCCATCGGGTCGGGCAGTTTCGAGGTGAAATTGCCCATCACGAGCGAACCGGAATCGGCGCTGGTCACGTAGAACAGCAGCCCGGTGATGGTGGCTATACCGAGCAGGAAGGTGGCGCCGGGGTACCGCTCGAGCAGGGAGTAGAAGCCCAGTTCGGCTCGGGCCGCGGTCTGTTCGGCGAACTGCTGATCATCGCGCGCCACCTGCAACGCGCTGTTGCCGAACACCGAGATCCACAGCAGGGTGAAGCTGAACGGCACGACGAGCACACCGAAGATGAACTGGCGCAGGGTGCGCCCGCGCGAGATACGTGCCAGGAACAGCCCGACGAACGGCGCCCATGCCACCCACCACGCCCAGAAGAACAGCGTCCAGCTGTCCAGCCACGTCGACGGCTGATTCGCCGTCTCCGGATTGCGTTCCCAGGCAAAGGTGTTCAGCGTGCGGTCCAGGAATGTCGACAGGTAGTCGCCCGCGTTCTGGGTGAGCCCGTTGAGCAGGAACGACGTGCGACCGGCCACCAGGATGTAGATCAGCAGGGCGATGGCCATGATGACGTTGAGTTCGGACAAGCGCCGGATGCCCTTGTCGACCCCGGTGGTCGCGGAGATGGTGGTGATGGCCACCGACAACGCGATCAAACCGATCTGGGCCGCCTTGCCCTGCGGGACGCCGAACAGTTCGTGCAGACCGTAGTTGAGCTGGACGATGCCGATGCCGAGCGAGGTGGCGATTCCGAAGATGGTGCCGAGCACCGCGGCCACATCGATGGCGTCACCCCAGCGCCCGTGCACGCGTTTGCCGAAGATCGGGTAGAGGGCGGCGCGGATCGTCAGCGGTAGGTTGTGCCGGAACGCGAAGTACGCCAGCGCCCCGCCCATCAGCGCGTACATCGCCCACCCGGTGATGCCGTAATGGAAGATCGTCCAGGTGACCGCTTCGCGGGCGGTGTGATCGGTCTGGGCCGGCCCCTCCGGCGGGTGCAGGTAGTTGTAGACCGGTTCGGCCACGGAGAAGAACATCAGGTCGATGCCGATACCCGCCGCGAACAGCATCGACGTCCAGGAGAACAGGCTGTACTCCGGGCGCGACTCCTCCGGACCCAGGCGGTACCGACCGTAGCGGCCCGCGCCGAGGAACACGACGAGCCCGAGGATCACGGTGGCGAGCACGAAATACCACCAGCCGAACCAGGTGGAGATGAAGGTCTTCACCTCGCCGACGACGCTTTCGGCGCTCTCCGGTGAGGCCAGCGCCCAGACCGCGAAAGCCAGCACGAGCCCCGCGGCGGTGAGGAACACGGGCTTGTTCACCGAACGCTTGTCGGCCACCGGGTGCAACGGCACCTGCGTCGCCCCGACAGGTGTGCTGTTGTCGCCGGGATTGCTGGGGGCGCCCATGCGACGAAGGCTAGTTCGTCCACCTCGTCCTTTCGTGGACATCCGGTGGTTGCTGCGCTCGTGTTCGAGCGTGCGCGAGGGTCGCGAGGGGGGAACCTACAATCGAGAGGTGGTTCGCCACGCCCAGCCGTCGGCCCCCGACGATTCGGCGTGGCGGAATGCGTGACGCCCGCCGGGCGTTCCACCCACACGCGATGTCGCATGTACCCACGGGTAACATGACATCGACTTTTTCCAGCCGGTTTTCAACCGAAGTGAGGCAGTAGATGACAGAGCGGATTCAGGTCGGCGGGCTCCAGGTGGCGAGCGTTCTCCACGATTTCATCGAGAACGAGGCGCTTCCCGGTACCGGCGTAGATTCCGCCGCGTTCTGGGCAGGCGCCGAACAGGTCATCAACGACCTCGCCCCGCGCAACCGTGCCCTGCTGGCCGAACGCGACGAGATCCAGGGCAAGCTCGACGCCTGGCACCAGGAGAGCCCCGGCGCGAACTACGACAAGGGCGCCTACAAGCAGTTCCTCACCGAGATCGGGTACCTACGCCCCGAACCCGCGCCGTTCCAGATCGGCACCGGCAACGTCGACGCCGAGATCGCCACCACCGCCGGCCCGCAGCTGGTGGTTCCGGTGATGAACGCGCGTTTCGCGATCAACGCCGCCAACGCGCGCTGGGGTTCGCTCTACGACGCGCTCTACGGCACCGACGCCATCTCCGAGGCCAACGGCGCCGAGAAGGGCACCGGCTACAACCGCGTGCGCGGCGACAAGGTCATCGAATGGGGCCGCAACTTCCTCGACGACGCCGTCACCCTGATCACCGGTTCGCACATCGGTTCGTCGTACTACAAGATCGTCGACGGCGAGCTCGAGGTCGGCCTGGAAGACGGCACCGACATCGGCCTGGCCGATCCCTCCCAGCTGGTCGGCTACCTCGGTGACCCCGAGGCCCCCACCTCAGTGCTGCTCAAGCACAACGGTCTGCACATCGAGATCCAGATCGATCCGAATTCGCCCATCGGCTCCACCGACACCGCCGGTGTCAAGGACATCGTGCTCGAGTCGGCGCTCACCACGATCATGGACTTCGAGGACTCGGTCGCCGCGGTCGACGCCGACGACAAGGTCGTCTGCTACCGCAACTGGCTCGGTCTGATGAAGGGCACCCTCGCCGAGGAGGTCACCAAGAACGGCAAGACCTTCACCCGCACCATGAACCCCGACCGCGTGTTCACCGCGCTCGACGGTTCCGAGCTGGTGCTGCACGGTCGTTCGCTGCTGTTCGTGCGCAACGTCGGCCACCTGATGACCTCCGACGCCATCATCGACGCCGAGGGCAACGAGGTGCCCGAGGGCATCATGGACGGCCTGATCACCTCGCTGATCGCCGTGCACTCGCTCAACGGCACCGCCGAGCTGGCCAACACCCGCACCGGCTCGGTCTACATCGTGAAGCCGAAGATGCACGGCCCCGACGAGGCCGCGTTCACCAACGAACTGTTCGGCCGCATCGAGGACGTCCTCGGCCTGACCCGCAACACCCTCAAGGTCGGCATCATGGACGAGGAGCGCCGCACCACGGTCAACCTCGCCGCGTCGATCGAGGCCGCCAAGGACCGCGTGGTGTTCATCAACACCGGCTTCCTGGACCGCACCGGCGACGAGATCCACACCTCCATGGAGGCCGGGCCGATGGTCCGCAAGGCCGAGATGAAGACCCAGACCTGGATCACCTCCTACGAGGACTGGAACGTCGACACCGGCCTGGCCAAGGGCCTGCCCGGCAAGGCGCAGATCGGCAAGGGCATGTGGGCCATGCCCGACCTGATGGCAGGCATGCTCGAGCAGAAGATCGGCCACCCCAAGGCAGGCGCCAACACCGCGTGGGTGCCCTCGCCGACCGCTGCCACCCTGCACGCCACCCACTACCACCAGGTGGACGTGTTCAAGCGGCAGTCCGAGATCGCCAAGGGCGGCCCCCGCGCCACGGTCGACCAGATCCTGGAGATCCCGCTGGCCCAGTCCACCGACTGGTCCGACGAGGAGAAGCGCCAGGAGCTCGACAACAACTCCCAGGGCATCTTGGGCTACGTCGTGCGCTGGATCGACCACGGTGTCGGCTGCTCCAAGGTTCCCGACATCAACGACATCGGCCTGATGGAAGACCGTGCCACCCTGCGCATCTCGAGCCAGTTGGTCGCCAACT
This sequence comes from Nocardia sp. NPDC003979, assembly GCF_053605015.1. Classification (NCBI taxonomy): domain Bacteria; kingdom Bacillati; phylum Actinomycetota; class Actinomycetes; order Mycobacteriales; family Nocardiaceae; genus Nocardia; species Nocardia sp. NPDC003979. The sequence continues at coordinate 2,915 of NZ_JBSGIJ010000010.1, read as the reverse complement.
GGCTGCGCCACGGCATCGTCTCCGAAGCCGACGTGATCGCCAGCCTCGAGCGCATGGCCCCCGTCGTCGACCGCCAGAACTCGGGCGACAAGAACTACCGCCCGATGGCGCCGAACTTCGACGACTCCATCGCGTTCCAGGCCGCCAAGGAACTGGTCCTGGAAGGCACCAAGCAGCCCAACGGCTACACCGAGCCGATCCTGCACCGGCGTCGTCGTGAGTTCAAGGCTGCGCAGAAGTAGTGATGGCGAGTGATTGAAAAGTAGCTCGTAGCAGCACTTTTCGTTCGAGGCCCCGCATCGGAGAATCCGATGCGGGGCCTCCGTCGTCAGCGGCGATCACCTCGGATACCGGCGTATCACGCTCAAAACGGTCACAGAAACGGTCACTCGATCAGCGTCCTGGCATCGTCCATACGGCGCTGTTCACCAGCGCATTCGCATCGCCCCTTTGACGCTCATATTGGCGTGATTCGGCGCGGTCTTGTGGGGCCGGTGTGCTCGGCCGGACCGATCCATGGTCGCACCGATAAGTTCGGGAGCAGTTTCTTTGAGGACTGCAGCACGAACAGCTCGCTCCGACCAGCAGAGACATCTGCACAGATGGCCTGCCTGTATCGTCGGCGCGGACCGGGGTAGTTGCCTCGTTGTGAATCCTCTTCCGTTCGGCAGATCACGAATGACCACCGTGTCCTGACCGTTGCCTGATCGGCCTGTTCCAGTAGTCAGGCGCGGAACGGCTCGCTGGTAGATCGAAAGTCGCCTGATCGAAAGTTACCTGGTAGCAGTACTTTCGAAGAGGCCCCGCACCGAGAACCCTGGGCGAGGCCTCTTCTCGAGATCATTTGTACCGCTGTCGGCATGTCGGAATGTGTGCGATGCCGAGGTATCGGTTTCAGGTGAGTTCGGCTGCCATGTTCGGGGGGAACGTGGCAGCATCGCTCGGCAACGTGGCGATCCTCGGAGTGGCTGTCATTTCATGGTGATGTCGACGCCCGGTGCGGCGTCGGTGAGGACCGAGTCGGCGGCCAGCACCGCACGACCACTCTTCTTGCGCGAGCGCAACCGCTTCTCGAGGGCAGTGGCCAGGGAGCTCAGTGCCATGTTGAGCGAGATCATGATCAGCGCGACGATGATCAGTACGGGGATCGTGTTCTGTAGTGCCGCGCCTTCTTGCTGGCCGGAGCGGACCAGTTCCACGTAGGTGATCTGGTAGCCGAGGGCGGTGTCCTTGAGCACGACGACCATCTGCGAGACCAGGGCCGGGAGCATGGCGGTGACGGCCTGGGGGAGCAGGATCAGCCGCATCAGCTGGTTCTTGCGCAGCCCCACTGCCACGGCGGCTTCGGTTTGGCCTCGGGGCAGTGACGTGATGCCTGCCCGCACGATTTCAGCGATGACCGCGGAGTTGTAGATGATCAACGCGATGACCACCGCTGCGAGGGCGAGCTGCTCGGAGGGGAACAGGTTGTAGTCGCCGAAGGCAGCGAACAGGAAGATCATCAGGATCAGGACCGGAATGGCCCGGGCGAACTCGACGATCGTGCCTGCCACCCACCGCACCCATGCGTGGTCGGACAGGCGAAGGATGCCGAAGATCATGCCGAACACGAGCGAGCCGATGATGGAGATGATCGCTGCGGTGAGCGTGCCCTGCAGGCCGGGCAGCAGGTAGGTTTCCCAGATCTCGGCCTCGAGAAACGGTTTCCATTTGACGGCGGTGAACTGGTCTTTCTCGGCGAAGGCGGCGAAGAGCCACCAGCCTGCCGCTACGACCGAGATGACGACCAGCACGGTGTAGAGGTGGTGCCGCAGTCGCGCGTGCGGGCCGGGAGCGTCGAAGAGAACCGAAGCGTCGCTCATCGTTTGACCTCGTATCGTCGTGCCAGCCAGCCAAATACGAGCCCGGTCGGCAAAGTGAGTACCACGAAACCGAGCGCGAAGATCGCGCCGACCGCCAGGACAGCGGCTTCGTTCTCGTTCATCGCGCCCATCAGGTAGGCGGCCTCGGCCACGCCGATGACGGAGGCGACCGTTGAATTCTTGGTGAGTGCGATCAGCACGCTGCCCAGTGGCGCGATAACGGCCCGGAAAGCCTGGGGAAGCACGACCAAGCGCAGGTTCTGTGCGAATCCGAAGCCGAGCGAGCGACCTGCTTCGGATTGCCCGAGGGCGACGGTGTTGATGCCCGAGCGCAGCGACTCGCAGACGAAGGCCGCGGTGTAGGCGCTGAGCCCGACGATCGCCCAGCGAAAGTTGTTCTCGCGCAGGTCGTCACCGGCCAGCTCCCAGCCGAGGGTGGTGTAGAGACCGAGCGAGGTGAACACGATGATCAGGGTGAGCGGGCTGTTGCGGAATACCGACACATATGCCGCGCCGACCCAGCGGGCGACGGGAACGGGGGAGACGCGCATTCCGGCGACGAGGGTGCCGACGACGAGCGCGCCGACAGCGGAGTAGAAGGTGAGTTCGATTGTTACCCGGAACGCGTCGAGGATTTGGTTGTCGTACCTCGAGATCAGGTCGAACACGGCGTCAGTTCCGTTCGACGGTCGGGGGCGCAGGCACCGCGAAGCCGGTCCCGGCGAAATTCTTCTCCTGGGCGGCCTTCCACGAACCGTCGGCGATCATCGCCTCGATCGCGTCGTTGACCTTGCCGCGAAGCTCGGCATCGCCCTTCTGCACACCGATGCCGTATTTCTCGGTGGTGAAGGTCTTGTTCACCAGCTTGAAGGTGCCCGGTGACTGGGCCGCGTAACCGGCCAGGATCACGTTGTCGGTCGTGACCGCGTCGATGGCACCGCCGCGCATCGCCTCGATACACAGCGAGTACGTGTCGTAGGTCTGCAGCTGGGCCTGCGGGTAGTTCTTCTCGATGTTCTGGGCCGGGGTGGAGCCCTTCACCGAGCAGACCTT
>NZ_JBSGIJ010000009.1:0-277813 GCF_053605015.1 Nocardia sp. NPDC003979 | reverse complement strand
CCTGGCCGGGGAGCAGCATCACCACGACCAGGCCCCAGACGAAGCATGGCCGCCGGGTCGCGCTGGTGGCCCAGTTCTTCACCGCCGAGGAGTTCTCGCGGACCTGGCTGACGGGGTCGTGGTTGTAGCCGTTGCCGGAGATGTCGGCGACCTCACCGTCGTCCATCACCCACGGCCCGTTCGGCGGAATGATCAACGTCCCGTGCTGCACGCTGCGGAATCCCTTGATCTCAACCGCGATACACCGCTGACGGGTGAAGATCAGTGCGTCGAGCCGACGGCTTTGACCGCGGTACGGAACGTTGACGTCGAGCAACACCACACCGGCCTGGGCTGGACTCCACGCGACCCAGTCGGCGAAACGCTCCTCGGCGGACGACAACTCCGAATCCGGGTCGACCAACAGCAACACAACGACCTCCCCGACAGACCGGCCTCGCGGATTCATCAGACCGGTCTCGCGCACCGATCTCTACCTCCGTGCCAGTGTCGCACGCCGCACCGATACCCCGAAGTCGTTCGCACACAAAGGTTTACAGCCGCAGACACCGACCTGGGATCAACGCGATGAACAGTGGCGCCGAAGCGATGACGTGGCGCGCCCAATCCTGCTTGCACCAGATATCCGAACGACCAAACCGCGGACGGGGGCAGCGCGAACTTCCGCTAGGGCCGTTTCGGGTAGCCGATCCGTCCCCGGCACACCCTGTGATGTCCTCATCCGGAGGACGCGACCGGCACGAGAGGTTCTCGACAGTGCGACAACATCGTCCCACCCGTACAGCAACCCTGCGATCGACCCTTGTCGGCCTCCTGATCGCCGGCGCACTCGGCGGCTCGGTCACCTCCGCGACCGCGGCACCCGAGCCGGCCAGGGTGTTGTCCGCCGACGCGGTGGACGACCGGCAACTCAACGTGACGGTGTACTCCCCCGCCATGAACAGGCCGATTCCGCTGCAGGTCATCCGTGCTGCCGACACCTCGAATCCGCGGCCGACGATGTACCTTCTCAACGGCTCACAAGGCGGCCCCGGTGGAAGCGGCTGGGACGCGCAAACCGATGCCGTCGGCTTCCTGCGTGACAAGGACGTCAACGTCGTCATCCCGGTCGGTGGTGCCAGCTCCTACTACACAGACTGGGTGCGCGACGATGCGGCGCTGGGGCGCAACAAGTGGCAGACCTTCCTCAACGAGGAGCTGCCGCCGGTGATCGAGGACTTCCTGCGCGCCGACGGCAACCGAACCCTGGTCGGGGTTTCGATGAGCGGAACCTCGGTGCTGAATCTGGCGATCGCCAAACCAGGGTTCTGGCGCAGCGTGGCCTCCTACAGCGGCTGCGCTCAGACCTCGGACCCCATCGGACAGGAATTCGTGCGGATCACGGTGGAGAACTGGGGCGGCGGGCAGAGCGTCGAGAACATGTGGGGCCCACGCACCGGGCCGCTGTGGCGCGCCAACGATCCACTGGTCAACGCGGAAGGGCTGCGCGGCACCGCGATCTACCTGAGCACCGGGAGCGGAATTCCCGCCGCACCCCACGACACGCCGGCCGATCCGCGCGTGCGGGACGGCAGAATTCCGCTGCCGATTCAGATCGCCTTCGGTGGGCCGATCGAGGCCGCGGTGCACTTCTGCACGATGAACCTCGCACATCGATTGCGCGAGTTGGACATCCCGGTGACTCTGGACGAGCGGCCGGTAGGTACGCATTCGTGGGGCTACTGGGAAGACGATCTGCGTACTTCCTGGCCGTTCCTGGCGCAATCGATCGGGAGCCGCACACTCTGAGCCGCTTTCCCCGTGTCGCGGAAATCCGGAGCAGCACAGTCGCTGAACCTCCGCCCCGATACGGATCTGTCCGGGCGGCGGTCCGGCCATGGCATCGCCGTCCACACGCGGAATCATTCCGTATTCAGGAGGATCAGTGAACAACGAACGGGGCGAAGTGATCGTCGTGACTGCCGTCAGGGACGGCGAACGGGAGGTGCGCGTAGAGATCGGCGAGCCACGACACGACACATCGACGCACGACTGGCTGTGCACATATCAGGTCGGCGGTAGCCGTGAACACAAGGTCCGGGGCCCGGACAGGTTGGCCGCCGTCTACGCCGCACTTGTGGAGGTCGAAAACACCGCGACCCGAGTCGACTTGCCCAAGGGAGCAGCGGCCGGTCAGCCGAGAACACCTGCCCTACCTCGGCTACTGCCCAACGCTTCAGGCGCGGGTGCGGCCGACCCCCGCGCGTTCGGTCCGCCGCTGGGAGCCCGCGCAGTCCATACTTCCTCGGGCCCGGTAGTCGTCACCATCGCGCGGCCGCGCCGGGATCCGAATCGCCCGCACACCTACCTGTGCCCCTTCCGCATCGACGACCGCACCGAGGCTTTCGGGCAAGGACCCGACGATATTCGGGCGGTGATGTCGGCGATCCGCAGCGTCGGCGCCATTCTGGGAATACCGCGCAACTGGCCGACGTCGACCACCTGAACCGGCTCAGGAGCCGGACCGGACGACCTCTTCACCCATGAGGTGTTCGCGACCCCACGCCTCCAAGGGGAGCAGTGCGTTGTTGAGGAGCTCGCCGAGTGGGGTCAGGGAGTACTCGACGCGGGGTGGGACCTCGTTGTACACCGTGCGATGGACGATCCCGTCGGCCTCCAATTCGCGCAGTTGCGTGGTGAGAACCTTCTCGGTGACGCCGTTCACCTCACGGCGCAACTCACCGAAGCGGTAGGGGCGTTCGCTCAGCGGCCAGAGGATCATCACCGCATGTCCGACAACAAAATAAAAGGCTCACCGTCCTCGGGCTCGGCGACATGGGCTCGGCCCTCACCCGTTCGTGGCTCGCGGCGGGATACACCGTCACCGTGTGGAACCGCAGCCCCCGGCGGGCCCCGGCGGGGGCGGCGGTCGCCGCGACCGTTGCCGAAGCCGTCGGCGCGAACGCGCTCGTGGTGGTGTGTCTCCTCGACGACGCGTCGGTGCGCGCGACCCTCGACGGCGTCGATCTGACCGGCCGCGACGTCGTCAACCTGACCACGAGCACACCCGCCGAGGCCCGGTGCGTACGTCTTCTACAGCGGTTCGGCGCGGCTGCACGAGACCCATGCCGAGGCCTTGGCGGTGCCCGCCGGCGTCACCTACGTCGGCACCGACGCCGGCTTCGCAGCGCTGTACGACATCGCGCTGCTCAGTGCGATGTGGGGCATGTTCGCGGGCGCCACACACGCGTTCGCTCTCGTCGGTGGCGAGGACATCTCACCGGTCGAATTCGCGCCACTCATGGTGGCCTACCAGCAGGCGATGGCCGGCTACGCCTTCGGCACTGCCGCGCAGCTGGCGAGCGGGGACTACACGCAGGACGTGGAGTCGAATCTGGCGATGATGGCCACGACGAACGACACACTGCGACGTACCGCCCTGGAACAGCGCGTCAGCCCGGAACTTCTCGAGCCCTTCATGACACTGATGGAACGCCGCGTCGCCGAGGGCGGCGGGAAGGAGTCGACCACCGGCGTCGTCGACCTGCTACGCCGCTGATCGAGCGGCTCCTGTCGGTGCGCGGCGGCGACTGTTTCCCGTGGGGCTATAGTTCGTGTCGATGACTACCGGGACGGCCTTGCGCCACACACGGATCGGTGACCCGGTGCTCTTCTGAGCACCGCACGGGCCCGTGGCCCGTTGTCCGATCGAAGATCCAGCGCCGCTGCGCGGGCTCCGCCTCCTTCGTGTTGATCACAGGCTCCACACATCAACCACGACAGGAGAATCCATGCATACCGAGACGTTGCAGATCCCCATCCTCGACGGCCACGCCGACGCGTTCGCCGCCTTCCCCGACTCTGGTGAGCAGTACCCGGGCGTACTGATGTACCCGGACGGTTTCGGTGTGCGGCCCGTGCTGCGGGAGATGGCCGAGGAACTGGCCGGGCACGGGTACTACGTGCTCGTCCCCAACTTCTTCTACCGGCACGGCCCGGCACCGGTGATCGAACTGCCCGAACACATCGGCGAAGACGCCCGCTCTGCCTTGTTCGCCCAGCTGATGCCCTTGATCGAGGCACACACCGCCGAACGTGCGCTGCGCGACGCGGACGCCTACCTGGAGTTCCTCACCACCCGACCCGAGGTCAGCGCCGGACCCGTTGCTGTGACGGGTTATTGCATAGGCGGGCTACTGGCGGTGCGCACCGCTGTAGCCCACCCCGGCCGGGTGGCCGCCCTCGCCGCATTCCACGCCCCCGTAGGCGCCGACGGCCTCGACAATCTCTCCGAACTCGCCGCCGAAGTCCACTTCGGCCACGCCGAAACCGATCTGACGCCCGAGGATCTCCGTCGGCTCGACCAGGCATTGGCTGCCGCGGGCGTCGAGTACACCTCCGAGATCTACCCCGGCACCGTCCACGGCTTCACCATGTCCGACACCGACGACTTCGATCTCTCCGCACTGCGACGCCATTGGGACCGGCTGCTCCTTCTCCTCAGCCGCAAATTGGGCAACGGTGGCGGTTCCCGGTAGTCGCCGACCAACTCGTCGTTCAGGCCGGGGTGACCGCAACCGGCAGCGATTCCAAGCCGCGGATGACCACATTCGGCTTGAACGGCGGGTTCTCGCTGCGCAGTTCCAGCGAGCCGACCTTGCGCAACAGCACGTCGAGCAGGATCTCCATCTCGAGCAGCGCCAGCGGGGCGCCGAGGCAGTAGTGGATGCCGAGGCTGAAGCCCAGGTGCTTCTTGGCCGGGTTCTTCGGATCGGAGTAGCGGGTCACATCCAGCCGCTCCGGGTCGGGGAAGGCGGCGGGGTCGTGGTTGCTCGAATTGATCAGCACCACAACACCTTCGCCTTGCTCGAACCGGTGCCCGGCGACGGTGATCGGCCGGGTCGCGGCGCGCGTGGTGATCTGCACCGACGGGTCGAGGCGCAGCAATTCGTCGGGTGCGTGGGCGAGCATCTCGGGACGGTCGCGCAGCAGCTGGATCTGGTCGGGGTTGCGCAGCAGGCGCAGCATGCCGGTGCCGATGAGATTGGCGGTGGTCTCGTGCCCGGCGACGAAGGTGGTGATGCAGGTGGCGAGCAGCTCCTGCTCGGAGAGCACGTCACCGCGATCCTCGACCTGGGACAGCGCGCTGAGCAGATCGTCGCGCGGGCTGACGCGGCGTTCGTTCAGCAGCTCACGGAAGTAGCCCATGAACCCGCGCGAGGCCGCGCTGCGCGCCCGCAGGCATTCCTCGGGCAGCGTGTAGTCGTGATCGAAGCCGCGGGCCAGGTCCTGCGACCAGCGGTGCACCTGGTCGTAGGCCTCCTTCGGCACACCGATCAGTTCGCAGGCGATGATCAACGGCAGCGGGTAGGCGATCAGCTCGACGAGGTCGAATTCGCCTGCGGCCACGGCGTCGTCGACGAGCTGTTCGCACAGCTGCTCGATCCGCGGCCGCAATCGGGTCACCATGCGCGGGGTGAATCCCTTGGTGACGAGGTTGCGCAGGCGGGTGTGGTCCGGCGGCTCCATCCACAGGAACGACGTGGGCAGTTCCTCGGGGGCGTTCTCCGGCGATACCGTCGGGTGCATCATCGCCGCTTCCTCGGCGTGGCTCCACGCGGTGGTCGACAGCACCGCCGCGCAGTCCTCGTAGCGGGTGAGCACGTGGTGGCCGAGCGGGGTCTGGTGGATCGGACCCGCTTCGCGCAGTACGCGGGCGGGGCTGTAGGGGTCGGCGCGCCCGTCGGGGCCGAACAGCTGGATCAGGGCGGTCTGGACGGCGTCGGTGTCGATCGTGGAGGTCATGGGTCGGTCTCCTCGTGGGGGTGGTCAGGGCAGGAGGATGCGGCGCAGCGTGCCCGGCGCGGTGAGCGCGGCGGGTGGGTCGACCAGGTGGGCGACTCGCAGGAAGGTCCTGGCCACGCGCGGATCGTGGTGGGCCACGCGCTGCACCCTTGTCACGAAGACGTCGGTGAGCCGGGTGCGCAGGGTGCGCCTGCCCTCGACGCCCGGATTGCGCAGATCCGAGCCGGCGGCCAACTGCCAGGCCACCGCGACGGCGTCGGCGGCGGCCGCGTAGAAACGGGCAGGCAGGTCGTCGGCGTCGAGGCTGCCCCGCAGAGCGGCGGCTTGCAGCGCGGCCACGGTCATGCCCTGGGCATAGAGCGGGTTGAACGCGCACTGGGCGTCACCGAGCACGAGCAGCCCCGCGGGCGCGGCACTCTGGCGATCGAAGCGTCGGCGCACGGCGGTGCGGAAGCGGTACGGGACCGGTTCGCCGAGCGGGTCGGAGCCGGCCACGATGGTGTGGATATCGGGCGCCGACAGCGACGCGGCGTACGCGCGGAAACCCTGCTCGTCGGTCGGTGGATGATCGCCGAGCATCCCGGCGAGGGTGACGTGCCAGCGGTCGCCCTCCACCCGCACCGCGCCGCCACCACGCCCGTCGGCGCCGGTCGACACGATCACCGAGGCCTGGCCGTCGAGCTGACCCGGCCGGTGCCGGAAGAACCGCGACGCGTAGCCGAGATCGACCTCCAGGCGTTCCTCGTCGGGCGGCTCCGCACCGATCGCGGTGAGCCACAGGGCGATTCGTGAGCCGCGACCGCTGGCGTCGACGATCAGATCGGCGGCCAGGGTCTGCTCCCCCGCCGGGCCGGTCACCCGGACGGCGCGCACCCGCTGTGTGTCGCCGATCAGGCCCTGCACGGTCGTCCTGGTCAGCAGTTCGATGCCACGCATCCGCAGGGTGCGTCTGCGCAGCACGGTTTCGAGCAGCGACCGGGTCGCGATCAGCGAGGTGAGTCCGGTCGCGCCCGCCGCCAGCCGGGAACCGCCGACATACCAGCGGGTGCCGACGAGCACCTCGGCAACGGTCGCTCCGTCGGCGACGGCCTCCACGGTGAAGCCCGGATACAGCTCCTCCATGATCCGGCGGCCCCGGTCGAGCAGGCCATGCAGATGCCAGGCCTGCGGAACACCGCGGCGCACAGTCTCTTTCGCGTCCAGCTCGTCGCGTTCCACCACGGTGACCCGGTCGAAACGCTCGGCGAGCACCCGCGCCGCCAGCAGCCCGGCGACCCCGGCGCCGATGACGAGCGCGTGCTGCCGCGGCGCGGTCACAGGGTCACCGGGAGGTGGCGGACGCCGCGGTGGATCAGGCTGGGCCGGTACTCGATCGACTGCTCGGCCAGCGCCAGCTCGGGCGCCCGGTCCAGCAGGGTGCGGATCGCGGCCTCGGCCTCGATGCGGGCCAGCGGCGCACCGACGCAGTAGTGGATGCCGAGGCTGAAGCCCAGATGCTTACGCGGCGGGCGGTTTCCGGTGAAGCGGGTGATGTCGAAGGTGTCGGGATCGTGGTAGACCCGCTCGTCGCGGTTGGCCGAGCCGGTGAGCACGACGACGCCGTCGCCGCGGCGGAAGCTGTGCTCGCCGACCCGGGTGTCGGCCAGCGCGACACGGATCGTGAACTGGGTGGGCGCGTCGTAGCGCAGCATCTCGTCGATGGCGGGCCCGATCAGTTCGGGCTGTGCGCGCAGCAGCGCGAGCTGATCGGGATGGCGCAGCAGGGCGAGCATGCCGTTGCCGATCAGGTTGATCGAGGTCTCCATGCCCGCCACGAGCAGCAGCAGCGACATCCCGATCACCTCGGGCTCGGTGAGGAAGTCACCGTCCACGCTGGCCGCGACCAGTTCGCTGAGCAGGTCGGTGCCGGGCCGCTGCTTCTTCTCGGCGATGAGCCGAGCGAAGTGGCCCATGCAGGCGATGGCCGCGTCGGTGCGGGCGCTGATGTCGTCGGGACCGAGCAGCGAGTCGGGGTCGCTGCCGCGGGCGATGGCCAACTGCCAGGCGCGGAAGCTGGGCCCGTCGGCGGCGTCGGCGCCGAGCAGGCGGACCGCGACCATGGCGACGGCCAGCGGAACCGCCAGGTCCTCGAGCACGTCGAGTTCGCCGCGCTCGAGGGCCGCGTCGACCAGGCCGTCGACCACCGTGCCCGCGACCGGTGCCATCTCGCCGATCATCTTCGGGGTGAACGCCTTGGCCACCAGCTTGCGGTAGCGGCCGTGCTCGGGCGGGTCCATGCGGACGAAAGAGCCGGGGATGGCGGCGCTGGTGTCCCGGAAGGGACTGATGCCCGCCGCGTACCCGTGACCCCAGTCGGCACCGGTGAGCACCGCCGCGCACTCCTCGTAGCGGGTCACCAGGCGCACCGGCACCTCGCCGAGCTCGTACGGGAACAGCGGGGTGGCGGTGCGGACCCGGGCGTAGGCGGGATACGGGTCGGCGCGGTGGTCGGGGGCGAAGGCGTCGAAGGTGAGGTCGGCGGGGACAGCGGTACTCATCGGCCCTCCAGGCTGATTCGCAGTTCGGACATGCCGCGCACGACCACATTCGGGCGATACGGCGGTTCGGCGAGCAGGTGCATCCGCTCGACCCGGGTGGCGACGGCGCGCAATACCGCCTGCATCTCGAGGCGGGCCAGCGGCGCGCCGAGGCAGTAGTGCAGGCCGAGACCGAACGACAGGTGCCGTTCGGGGCGCTTGCCCGGTAAGTAGCGGCCGATGTCGAAGCGGTCGGCCTCGGGAAAGGCTTCGGGGTCGCGGGCGGCCGAGCCGATCAGCACGATCACCGCGTCACCGGGGGCGAAAGTCTTTCCGGCGAGCTCGATCTCGTGCCGCGCGGTGCGGGTGGTCAGGTGCACGGGCGGGTCGTAACGCAGCACCTCGTCGACGGCTGGCGCGCACAGTGCGGGGTCCTCGCGCAGCCGCTGGAACTGGTCGGGATGGCGGATCAGGGTGAGCAGTCCGTTGCCGATGAGGTTGACCGTGGTCTCGTGCCCGGCCACCACAAGGATGAGCAGGGTGCCGATCAGTTCGGTCCTGGTCAGCCGGACCCCGGCCTCCTCGGCGTGCACCAGTGCGGTGATCAGATCGTCGCGCGGGTCGGCGCGGCGCCGGGCGACCAGGTCGCCGAAGAACGCGTCGAACGCGTGCACCGCCTCGGTGCGCGCGGCCAGCTCCTCGGGGCTCAGCAGGGTGTCGGGGTCGAGGCCGCGCGCGATGTGGGCGGAGATCTCCCGCACGTGGGCGTGGGCTTCGGCGGGGACGCCGAGCAGTTCGCAGATCAGGGTCAGCGGTACCGGGTAGGCCAGCGCCTCGAGCACATCGGTCTCGCCCTCGGCCAGCATCGCCGTGAGCAGCCCGTCGACGAGCCGGTCGGCGCGCTCGTGCAGGCCCGCGACGGTGCGGGCGGTGAACGCCTTGCCGACCAGGCCGCGCAGGCGGGTGTGGTCCGGCGGTTCCATCCACAGGAACGAGCCGGGCAGCTCCACCTCGCTGTCGCCGTGCAGCAGGTCCGGTTCCTCGGCGTGGCTCCCGCGCGGATCACTGAGGATCGCCTGGGCCTGCGCGTGTCGCGGCACCAGGTGGGTCTCGCGCGGGCCCGGCACGAACGGCCCTGCGGCGCGCAGGGTTTCGTAGCTGGGATACGGGTCGTGGCGGCAGTGCGGCGCGACGCTCTCCAGCACCGCGATCTGCACCTGGGTCGGGTCGTCGACCGCGACATGATCGGAAGTCACCGGCAGCTCCTAGGGGCGATTTCGGTGCGGGGATTTCGCCGCTCATCGTCGTCGCGCGGCGGCCCCGAATTCGCGCAGTATTGTCCGCTCCGATCGGGCGATAGCCGAATATCTTTATCAGGCAGGGCAATTGGACGATCGACGGTGATTATCGGCGCGCGTAATTCGTTATTCGTTCAACGCGATGTCAGCTGGCACTGTTGTCGTTTCCGGCATGAATTCCTCGCGTTCGAGCGACACGCTCACCACCCTGCTGGCCGGGGTCGCCGCCGAACGGCCGCGCGTCACGGCGACGTTCTGGTCGGTGTCGGAGCAGCTGGACAACGCCGAGATGCAGGCACGCGCCCAGGCGACGGCGACCGCGTTGGTGCGGCGCGGGATCGGGCGCGGCGAGCCGGTCGGCGTGCTCAGCCCCAACGCGCCGGAGTTCCTGACCTCGCTGTTCGGCATCGCCGCGGCGGGTGGGGCCGCCACTCCCCTGCCGCTGCCCGCCGGCGCACGGGCGACGGCCGCCTACCCGACGAAGCTGGCGGCGATCACCGCGGCCGCGGGCATGCGCACTGTCCTGGTCTCGCCCCGGTTCGCCTCGATGATCCCGCTGATCGGGGACATCGGCGTCGAATTCGTCGACACCGGCGCGCTCGTCGACGAGATCACCGCCGACGAAGACATCTTGCCGACACCGGGCCCCGACGACCTGGCCATCGTGCAATTCACCTCCGGCAGCACCGCGCTGCCCAAGGGGGTGCGGCTCACCCATGCGAATGTGGTGAGCGGGCTGGCCGCCATCCGCACCGGTATCGATCTCGGCCTCGACGATCAGGGCGGGTTCTGGTTGCCGCTGTTCCACGACATGGGCCTGTTCGGCACCCTGTCGGCGGTGCTGCGTGGCATCCCGGCGCACGTGTGGTCGCCGATCGCGTTCGTCAAGGATCCGGCGCGCTGGCTCGCCGAGTTCGCCGCGACGAAGACCACCATCACCGCGATGCCGAACTTCGGCTACGAGGCGCTGCTGGCGGCGATCTCGCCGGAGCGGGTCACCGACTACGACCTGCGGCACTGGCGGATCGCGTTCAACGGCGCCGAACCGATCGCCGAATCGGTGGTCAGCGCGTTCTGCGAGCGGTTCGCGCCCGCCGGTTTCGCGCCGTCGACGATGTTCGGCGTGTACGGCATGGCCGAGGCCACCCTCGCCGTCGCGTTCCCACCGCTACTGCGCGAGCCGGTGTTCGAGTGGGTCGACCGCGCCCTGCTCTCGGACGCCGCGGTCGCCGATGTGGTCGCGCGGGACGCCGACGGTGCGCGGGCGGTCGCCTCGGTCGGCGGGCCAGTCGACGGGATCGCCGTGCGGATCGTGCACCCCGACACCGGCGCCGACCTGCCCGACGGCCGGGTCGGCGAGATCCTGATCCAGGGCGCCCCGGTGACCGACGGCTATCTCACCGCCGACCCCGAGGCCGCCGCCGACCGGTTCGTCGAAGGCTGGCTGCGCACCGGCGACCTCGGCTACCGCCGCGGCGGCGAACTGTTCGTCACCGGCCGCTGCAAGGACATGATCACTGTGCGCGGCGTGAACTACTACGCCCAGGACGTCGAGGCTGCCGTCCGTGACCTCGACGGCGTCCACAAGGGCCGGTGCACCGCCGCTGTCGATCCCGACGGCGACGACGTGATCGCCCTGATCGCCGAGACCGAACGTACCGGCGCCGCGGCCGACGCTCTCGCCGACGCCATCCGCGCCGCCGTCACCGCCCACCTCGGGCTCAGCGCGGTCCAGGTGCACCTGGTCGCGCCGCGCAGCATCCCCCGTACCAGCAGCGGCAAGCTCCAACGCCTCGCCGCCCGCGAACTGATCGGCCGGCGATGATGCCGTGCCCGGCTCCCCTTCGATCGAACGGAGTGCCTCGTGCACAGCTTTGACGTGTTTCGCCACTACGAACGCCTGCACTGGAAACTGAGCGATCTCGACCTGCCCGCCGTCGACCCGACGCTGGTCCGTCCGGAGTACATCACTCTCGCCAAGAGCGCGGCCATGGGTGAGTCCAATGTGATCGCCGCGGTACACGGCTTCCTCAACGAATTCGTCGACGACTACGACTTCTCCACCTTCGCGGTGGTGTGGGGCTATCAGGAAGTGCAGCACCACTACGCGTTCCGCTCCTGGCTCGGCGCGATCGGCGAGGACGTCGAGGACCGCGCCGTCGACGCCATGCGCGAGCCCTACGCACCGGGCAGCACGCCCTCGGCAACCTTGGCGACCAACATCATCTCCGAGCTCACCGTCAACCACGTGTACCGCGCGGTGTCGAGCTGGGTGGCCGAACCGGTGCTGAAGGAGTTGCTGCTCAACGCCAGTCGCGACGAGGCAGGGCACGCGCGCGAATTCATCCACTACACCAACGAGCGGCTGAAGAAGCGCCCCGAGGAACTGCCCTCGGTGCTCGAGACTCTGTACGTCTACAGCTCCGAGGCCAAGATCAAGCATCCGGTGAGCACCTTCAAGGCGGGCATCGCCGAACTCGGTGACCACGAGACCATCGACACCGGCTTCGAGCTGTTCCTCGAGCAGGTCGCCGCCGAGGGCGAGCTGGAGGTGCTGCACGACAAGGTGCGCCGCACCTTCGCCTCGATCACCGGGCTCGACCTGTCCAGCAACGCGAAGGTGCGTCGCGCGCTGGCCGACGCCATCGCCTGATGACGGCCGCCGATGCCGTCGTGGTGCCGTGGTCGGTGATCCCCGACTACCACTGCTTCGGCTGCTCCCCGCACAATGCCGCCGGGTTGCGCCTGAGTTTCACCCCGCGCCCCGACGGCGTGCTGGAGGCCGGGTTCCGGCTGGGCCGAACCTTCGAGTCCTATCCCGGTGTCGTGCACGGCGGCCTGATCGGCGTGGTGTGCGACGAGGTGATGGGCAATCTCATCGTGCTCGCGCGCAACGTACCCGCCTTCACTGTCTCCCAGCGCACCCGTTTCCTCACGCCCCTGCTGATCGATCACGAATACCGCTGCGTGGCAACGCTTCCGCCCGAGCGCGGGCCGGGGCCGATCGCCGCGCACGCGGAGATCCTCGATGCCGACGGCGCGGTGTGCGCGTCGTCGACGGCCACCTATCAGCCCTTCGATCTGCACGCGGTCCGCGACCAGCTCACCCTCGACGACGACGAAGTCGCCCTGCTCGACCATGCCCTGTCCACGGCGAACACCTTCTCCCCGAACGGAGCCCGGCCATGACAACCACTTCCGCCGACACCATCCTGCGCACGGTCACCGAGATCGCGATCTCCGAAACCGGCCTACCCGCCGCCGAGCTGACCCCCGACGCCGACCTGCGCGCTATGGCCGGTGTCGATTCGGTGCGGGTGCTGCGGATGATCGCCCGCATCGAGCGCACCTTCGACATCGAGCTCGAGGACGAAGACGTCTTCGGCATGTCCACCCTGGCCGAGGTCACCGCCGTGGTGGAGCGCTCGGTGGGCGAGGGGCGACCGGCATGACGGTCGTCGCCGATACCAACCAGCACTACGATCTCGATCCCGACATCTTCGGCGAGTTCCTCGATCCGCTGCGCAAATACAGTGCGGCACTGTACGAATCCGCCGACGACACCCTGGAGACAGCGCAGCGCAACAAGCTGCGTTTCGTCGCCGAGCGGCTCGGGCTGCGCGGCGGGGAACAGCTGCTCGACGTGGGCTGCGGCTGGGGTTCGCTGATCCTCTACATGGCGAGCGAATTGGGTTGCCGCACAGTGGGAATCAGCCCGGCGCCGCGGCAGCACGACTACATCGCCGCGCAGGCCGAAGCCCGTGGGGTGAGCGATCTGGTGCGCACCCGCGTCGGGCATTTCGAGCAGCTCGACCTGCCTGCGCGTGGCTTCGAAGCCGTCACCCTGCTCGGCTCGATCGTGCACATGCCCGATCCCGACGAGGTGTTCCGCCGCGCCAAGGCGGTGCTGCGCCGCGGTGGCACCCTCTACGTGTCGGAGAGCTGCTTCCGCAACGCGGCCACCCGCGCCGCGTTCGACGACCGCGACGGCACTGGGTTCGTCCGCGAGGACATCTTCGGTTTCGGTGAGCTGCGCCCACTCTCGGAGCTGGTCGCGGCCGCCGAGAACGCGGGCTTTTCGGTGATCTCGGTCGACGATCTCACCGAGAACTACCGGCGCACGATCGAGGACTGGATCGCCAATGTCGACGCCGCCGCCGACCGCATCGACGCGCACGGTGCCGGCCTGGCGGCCAAGCTGCGCCACTATCTCGAGATCGCCAACGCGGGCTGGGGTTACACCACCAAGCATTACGCGCTGGTCTGCCGGAATGCCAGGTAGGACATGATCAGCACACCAGGGTTGCTGCCCGTCACCGAGCTGACAGCCGCGGTCGACGGCTTCCTCGCCGCCTCCCCCGCGTCCCGTGCCTGGGACGTCGAGACCGCCTTCGACTGGACGGCCGCCGACGCGGGCAGGCTCACCGAGGGACAACGATCCGCGGTCCAGTTCGTCACCCTCATCGAAGATCACCTGCCCGGCTATTTCGATGTCTACCACCGGCACTTCCCGGTCGACGACAGCGTGGATCTGCCGACCTTCGAACACAATCGGGAGCTCTACCACTTCACCGTGCGGTGGGCGCTCGAGGAGGACACCCACGCCAGGGCACTGGCCCGCTACCAGGAGGTCGCGGGTATGGCCGAACGGTCAACGCTGCGTTCGGAATTGGCGATCGAAGGGCACAAACCGTTCGACCTGCCCTACGACCATCCCGTGCAGTTCTTCGCCTACGCGCTGGTGCAGGAGAAGGCGACACAGATGTATTACCAGCAGCTGCGCGACGTCGTCACCGATCCGGTGCTCGCCGCGGTGCTCACCCGGTTGTCCCGCGACGAGGCACGGCATTTCAGTTTCATGGCCGAGGTGGTGACGCAGTACTTGCGCCACGACGGTGACGCGGTGGTGGCGCCGATCCGCGACGTCATCGCCCATTTCCGGATGCCGCTGTCGGACACGCTGCGCGGCTACTGGCGGTGGGCGCTGCGCATCGCCGAAGTCGCCGACTACGACCACACCGCCGCGTACGAGCACCTCGTGAAGGTGATCGACCGCGCGGTCGACACGCGAACCGAGCCGATCGACGAGCTCGTCAGGTTCGTCGAGAGCTGTCGGGCGCTGGCCTGATCCGACGGCACCGGCCCCGCCCCCGATCGGTTCGGGGCGGGGCCGGTGCCGTGTGGTCAGTTGCCCTGTGCCAGTACGAGAATCGTCGTGGTGCCGTGGGCGATGAGCTTGCCCGCCGCGTCGGTGATGCGCCCCTCCGCGGTGGCGGTGCGCCGCCCGACGTGCACGGCGGTGGCGTCGCAGGTGAGCCTACTTCCGTCCAGTGTCACGGCCCGGATGAAGTTCACCTTCAGTTCCAGCGTGGTGTAGGCGACCCCGTCGCCGAGCTCGGTGAACACCGCGCTGCCCATGGCGGTGTCCATGAGGGTCGCCAGGACACCACCGTGCACCGTGAACATCGCGTTGATGGTCGCCGGATTCGGGTCGAGATAGTAGCGCGTGCGCCCTTTCGACGCGCTTTCCAAGCGAATTCCGAGTGAATCACCGACACCCAGTTTTTCTTGCAGTCCGCGTTCGAATACCGCGGTCAATTCGTCGACCCGCCGCTGCGCGGTCACGTCGACGTCCATGTCGGTACTTGTCATGATTTCCTCCCTGCGGACGGTTTTCCCGTCTCATTCGAGCAGCGTTCGGTGAATTGCGGTTTGCCACAGCCCATTCCATGCCGAACTCCGATTGCCTGATCGGGATCGTGCGCACCCGGCGAATCGTTCGCCGGACGCCGGTACCGTCGGTGAGATGGCCGACACCACCGCTGCTCCCCGCGTCGAGTCCATCGGCGCCGACTTCTTCGACGATCCGCACGCCCACTACCGGCGCTGGCGCGCCGCGGGCCCGGTCCATCGGGTCCGCTTCCCCGACGACGTGATCCGCTGGGTGATCATCGGCTACGCCGAAGCCCGTGCGGCGCTGGCCGATCCGCGCCTGGCCAAGGATGTCGGGCAGGTCGAGGCGATCCTGCACGAGAAGCGCCGCGAAACGCGGTCGGACCCGAATGTGAGCGCGCTGCTGAGCCACATGCTCGGCACCGACCCACCGGCGCACACGCGCCTGCGCAAGCTGGTGAACAAGGCGTTCACCGCCAAGCAAGTCGCCGGACTGCGTCCCCGGATCGAGCAGATCACCGAGGACCTGCTGGACGCGACCGCCGATCGCGACGAGTTCGATCTGATGGAAGAGTTCGCCGATCCCCTACCGGTGACCGTGATCTGCGAACTGCTCGGTGTGCCGTTCGCCGACCGTGCGGGCTTCCAGGCGTGGACCCGCGCACTGGTCACCGTCGTCGGCGAGGACGAAGGGCGCCCGGCCGCGGGCGCCGCCATGGTCGGCTATCTGACCGACCTGGTGCGAGCCAAGCAGGCCGACCCGGCCGACGATCTGCTCTCGGAACTGGTACTGGCCGACGACGACGGAGACCGGCTCACGGACAAGGAGCTGGTGTCGATGGCGTTCCTGCTGCTGGTCGCCGGCCACGAGACCACCGTCAATCTGATCGGCAACGGCATGAACGCGCTGCTGCGCGACCGGGCACAGTGGCAGGCGCTGTGCGCCGATCCGGCGGCGGTGCCCCTCGCGATCGAGGAGTTCCTGCGTTTCGACGGGCCGGTCGACATGGCCACGGTGCGCTACACCGCCGAGCCGGTCACCCTGGGCGGCACCGAGATTCCGGTGGGCGAACTCGTCTACGTGTCGGTGGCAGCCGCCAATCACGATCCCGCACGGTTCGCCGATCCCGACACTCTCGCCACCGACGGGCATACCACCGGGCACCTGGCGTTCGGCCACGGCATCCATTTCTGTGTCGGCGCTCCCCTGGCCCGGCTCGAGGCCACGATCGCCGTCACCGCCCTCCAGCGCCGTTACCCCGACCTGCGGCTGGCCCCGGCAGCCCTGACGCCACGCTGGCAGACCAGCACGCTCATCCGCGGTCTGCTCGCGTTGCCCGTGCTGACGCGCTGATCGCGTCGACGCCCGGACGGCGAAAGACCCCGCCCGATCGCAGGATCGGGCGGGGTCGGTGTCCCCCGGTCGCTCTATACCGGGTCTTCGACCACCCCTACTTCGCCGGTGCGTTGAACGGCTGGTTGATGGTGGTGAAGTACTGGATCGCCGCGCCGATGGCCACGGGCGCGGTGATGAAGATCTGCCCGGCCAGGGTGCCGAGCGCGCCGACGGCGAGGATGCCGCCGATGCAGCCGACCGCGGCGGCGGGCAGGAACGGGCCGAACAGGCCGACGATGGTGGCCGCGGCGACGGTGGCGCCGACGATGCCGCCGAGCACGCAACCCACCGCGGCGCCGCCGATACCACCGACCAGGGTGCCGATGGCGGCGCCGGTGGAGATGGTGGTGGTCAGCCTGGTCCAGGCGGCGACCTCACGCTCGTATTCGCTCTTCCAGGGTGCCTTGTCCTCGAAGGGCAGGGCGACCGGCTTGTACACGGCCTGCGAGGCATCCAGCTGCGGGCTCAGTGTCGCCGTGTTGCCCGCGATCTCGGCCACGATGGGCAACTCGAACTCGTCCAGCCGGAAGGTCAGCGGGGTGGCGGCGACGGTGGTGCCGTCGGGCGCCTTCACCTTGAACGCGCCGTCCTCGACGACCATGGAGCCGGCACCTGTGGTGATGACGGACTTACCGGCCACTTCCTGCGCAGTGAACTCGATCGGGGCGGGGGCCTGGGCCGACGCCGAGCCGGTGATACCGGCCGTGACGCCGATCGCGGCGGCGAGCAGCGCCGCGGCCGCAGCAGATTTCCTCATCGTATGTTTCTTCCTCTCACATTCCCGGACGGGAATCGGGCGCGTCCGTTACGCGCACGTTCTGGGGGACAACCGATTCCGCGCGCTCACAGGTCGAGCACCAGGACGCCGGAGCGGGCCCGGGAGACGCAGAGCATCATCGTGGCGCCGCTGTCGCGTTCCTCAGCGGTGAGCAGCGAGTCGCGATGATCCACCTCGCCGTCGAGCACCGGGGTCTCGCAACTGCCGCAGGTGCCTTCGCGACACGAGGTGAGCACCGCGATGCCCGCCGATTCGAGGACGTCGACGATGGACCGGTCGGCCGCCACTCGCAGCGTTCGGCCCGTCTGTGCCAAGCGGATCTCGAAGGCGGTGTCGGCTTCCGCGGGCACGACCGGTCGTGGCACGAAGCGTTCGGTACGCACGGTGACACCGCCCCGCGCGCCCGCTGCCTCGACCGCCGCCAGCAGCGGTTCGGGACCGCAGCAGTACACGGTCGCGCCCGGCCGGTCGGCCAGGATCTGCGCGATCGGCAGCAACCCGGCCTCGTCCTGCGGCACCAGGCGCACCCGGGGGTCCGCGGCGAGGACGTCGGCGAAGGCCATGTGCGCGCGGCTCCGGGCCCCGTAGTGCAGCGTCCAGTCCGCGCCCGCCCGGTCGGCGGCGGCGATCATCGGCAGGATCGGGGTGATCCCGATCCCGCCCGCCACGAAGGTGTATCGCGCGGCAGGCGCCAGCTCGAAGTTGTTGCGGGGCACCGAGACCGACAGTGTGGTGCCGGGCAACGCTGTCCGGAACAGTGCGGCCGAACCGCCCCGGCCCCGGGGTTCGTGCAATACCGCGATCCGCCAGTGGTCCCGGTCGGCGGGGTCACCGCACAGTGAGTACTGGCGCACCCCGGCGGCACCCACCGCCACGTCGATGTGCGCGCCCGGCGTCCAGGCGGGCAGCTGCCCGCCGTCGACCGCGGCGAGCACCAGGGCGAACACCGCGTCGGCTTCCTCGGTGCGGTCGATCACCCGCACGCTCACTTCGGTCATGCCCATCCCCTCGGCGGAATCGTTGTCGAGATCACCGTGGTGCAGCGGCGCCCGGTTCGCCGCCGGGGCATGGCGAGACGATTGGACCGATCGACGTTCACTATCGCCCCGGCCTCCGACCTGCCCGCCGCCCGAAACTGGCGGCATGACTCCCGTGTCGGAACTGGTCGACAGGACCAGGCAGTTCGTTCGAGATCACGTCATCCCGGTGGAACGCGAGGTCGTGGTCGGTGGCCGGGTCACCGACGACGCCCTTCGCCTCGATTTGCAGAAGAAGGCCAAGGAAGCCGGTGTCTTCGGTCCCCTGTCCGATCCCGCCTACGGCGGCCTCGGCCTCGACACGAGGGCGCAGGCCGAGGTGCTCGAGGCGGCGGGCGCCAGCCTGCTCGGCCCATTGGCGGTCAACGCCTGGGCTCCCGACGACGGCAACATCCACCTGCTGGCCGCGGTGGCCAACCCCGAACAGCAGCAGCGGTATCTGGCCCCACTGGCCTCCGGCGAGGTGCGCTCGGCCATCGCCATGACCGAGCCTGCCCCCGGCGCGGGCTCCGATCCACGGATGCTGGCGACCGTGGCCGAGGAGACCGACACCGGCTGGGTCATCAACGGCCGCAAACACTTCACCACCGGCGCCCAGGGCGCCGCGTTCACCATCTGTGTCGCCGCGACCACGGACGGTCCGACGATGTTCCTGGTCGACCAGGACAATCCCGGCCTGCGGGTGGGACGGCGGATGCCGACGCTGGATCACACCAGCGCCCCGGGCGGACACTGCGAGGTCGAGTTCGTCGACTGCGAGGTCGACGAGTCCGCGATCCTCGGCACCGTCGGCGGCGGCCTGGACCTGGCGCAGGCACGGCTGGCGCCCTCGCGGCTGGTGTTCTGCATGAACTGGCTCGGACTGGCGGTGCGCGCCCAGCAGCTGGCCGCCGAGCACATCACCGGCAGGCAGTCGTTCGGGGTCCCGATCGCCGACCACGGCATGGCCCAGGGCCTGATCGCCGACAACGAGATCGACATCGCCGCCGCGCGCAGCCTGATCCGCGCCACCGCCGCCACGATCGACGAGCACGGCGCCACCTCCGGGCAGGCCAGGCACGAGGCTTCGATCACCAAGACCTTCGTCTCCGAGGCGGTATGGCGGGTGCTCGACCGCGCGGTGCAGCTGCACGGCGGGCTCGGCGTCTGCGAGGACTACCTGGTGGCCCGATTCCTGGTGGAAGCCAGGGCTTTCCGCATCTACGAGGGTCCGTCGGAGGTGTTGCGCTGGTCGATCGCGCGGCGCGTCCTGCGCGGACCGCGCTGAGAGGACGACGAGATGACCCGCAGCATCGCCGGATTCGGCGCCGCTTACCCCGCCCTCGACCCCGACGCCGTCGACTTCGGCTATCTGCGCGACGCCTCGCAGGCGCTTGTTCCGTTCGGCGCACACGTCGGCACCGTGATCACCGAGATCTCGGCCACGCGTTCGGTGGTGGAGATCCCCGCCGAACCGGTGATGTGCAACCACATGGGCACCGTCCACGCGGGCGCGCTGTTCACCGCCGCCGACATCGCGGGCGCCGCGGCGTTCGTCGGCGCGGCCGCGCACCGCCTGCACACCATCGACCGGCTGGTCCTGCGCGGCGGCACCGCCGCCTACCGGAAGCCGGCGCGTGGCCGCATCCGTGCGGTCGCCACCGTCGACGCCACCGAGCTGGCCATGATCCTGGCCGCTACCGCGTCGAGCCGTTTCGGCCTGTCCGGGCGCGCCGAACTGCTCGACGACAACGACGTGCTCACCGCCGAATTCACCTTCGACTACGTGTGCGATGTCCGCATCGCCGGAACGGACGACCAATGAATTCCGCAACGCCCAGCGATGCCGTGACGGGTGGCGGGCCCGCGACCACGCCCGATACCAGCACGGTCGAGACCGCCGACGGTGTGCGGTTCACCGTGCGCCGGCTGGCCGCCGCGGACCCCACCGCCCCGGTCGTGTTGATCCTGCCCGCGATGGCGATGAAGGCCCGCAACTACCAGTCGCTGGCCAAGGCGCTGCACGCCACCGGGCTTTCGGTGGCCACCGTCGATCTGCGCGCGCACGGCGAGGCCGAGCCCGCGCTCGGCGAGCACACCGATTTCGGGTACCGCGAGATGCTCGAAATCGACCTGCCCGCCATCGTTTCCGCGATCGAGGCGCACTTCCCGCAGGCGCCGCTGCACCTGTTCGGGCACAGCCTGGGTGGCCAGCTGGCCCTGCTGTTCGCCGCCGCCGAACCCGAGCGGGTCGCCGGGGTGACCGTGATCGGCACCGGCACCGTGTTCTGGTGGGCGTTCGGTCCGCGCCGCTGGTTCGAGGCGCTGAGCCAGATCCAGTGGATCGGCCTGGTCGCCCGCGTCAAAGGGCACTGGCCGGGTGGGGTGCTGATCCCGGCGCCGATGCCGGGCGGAGTGATGGTCGACTGGTCGATCCACTCGCTGACCAGCTACTACCGTCCGCGCGGCACCACCCGCCGCTACAACTCACTGCTGGCGGAGATGACGCTGCCGGTGCTCGCGATCTCGCTGTCCGAAGACGTGCTCGGCCCGAAGTCCAATGTCGACTTCCTGGTGTCGCGGATGCCCGCCGCACAGGTCACCCAGTGGCACATCGACGCGGACTCCGCTGTCGAGCACCGCGATCACTTCGCCTGGTTGAAGGATTCGCCCGCGATCGCGACCCAGGTGTCGCGCTGGATCACCACCGGCTCCGCGCCGGCCTGAGGAGAGACGTGGCACGACTGCAGATCCAGGCGGTGTCGAAGAAGTTCGACACCGACTACGCGGTGCGCGAGGTGAGCCTCGACATCGCCGACGGCGAATTCATGGTGCTGCTCGGCCCCAGCGGCTGCGGCAAATCGACCCTCCTGCGGATGATCGCCGGACTGGAGGAACCGAGCGAGGGCCGGATCCTGGTGGGCGGCACCGACGTCACCGACGCCGCGCCGCAACGACGCGATCTGGCGATGGTGTTCCAGAGCTACGCGCTCTACCCGCACCTGTCGGTGGCCAAGAACATCGGCTTCCCGCTGCGGGCCAGGCGCAGGCCGCGCGCGGAGATCGCCCAGCGGGTGGCGGAGGTGTCGGCCACCTTGGAGTTGTCGGCGCTGCTGGACCGTCGCCCGGTGGCGCTCTCGGGTGGACAACGGCAGCGAGTCGCGTTGGCGCGGGCCATGGTTCGCGATCCGGGCGCGTTCCTGATGGACGAGCCGCTGTCCAATCTCGACGCCAAACTGCGCAGCGCGACACGCGCGGAACTGATCGCGCTGCACCAGCGGTTGGGGGCGACGTTCCTCTACGTGACCCACGACCAGGTCGAGGCGATGACGATGGCCTCGCGCATCGCGCTGCTCAACGAGGGCCGGGTCGAACAGTGCGGCACGCCCGCCGAGCTCTACGACCAGCCCCGCTCGACCTTCGTCGCCGGATTCCTCGGCGCACCACCGATGAATCTGTTCCCCGCCGTGGTCACCGCGGCGCAGGGCGCGCTGCGGGTGACCGCCGACGGGGTCGACGCCGCCCTCGCCATCACCGACGATCTCGACGCCGCCACCCCGGTGATCGCGGGCATCCGCCCCGAGCGCCTGCGCATCGATCCCGCGGCCAACGACGTCCGCGGGACGGTGCGCATGGTCGAGAACCTCGGCAGCGAGGAGCTGGTGCATCTCGACGCGGGCGCGACCAGCCTGTGCGTGCGTGCCGCGCGACCGGCCGGGGTCGCCGCAGGCGAGAACATCACCCTGCGCGTGGATCCCGCCGACATCCACCTGTTCGACCCCGACACCGGCTTGCGGCTGACCTGGCTTGCGCCGCAACCGGATTCGCCGAAGGCCGTGGACGCGGCGGCTGTGCCCGTCCCTTGATTTCCCGCACCACTCGATGAGGAGAACCACCATGAAACGCACCCTGCCCGTCCTGGGCGTGGTGTTCACCACCGCCGTCGCCCTGAGCGGCTGCGGTCTGGGCGGCACCGTGTCCTCGGACACCACTTCGACCGCGCAGATCCCGGAGCTGAAGCCCGACCAGCAGGTCTCGATCACCTTCGAGTCCTACAACTACGGTCTCGCCGGTGCCTGGACCGACACGTTCAACGCGCTGATCGCCGACTTCGGCAAGAAGTACCCCAATATCAAGGTGACGGCGCAGAAGCCGCAGGGCAACAGCCCGAACCCGGCCACCGACACCATCTCCAGCATCCAGAACCAGATGGTCGCGGGCACCCCGCCCGACGTGGCGCAGCTCGGCTTCTCCGATCTGGACTTCACCATCAACCAGCTGCAGGCCAAGCCGCTCGACACCCTCGTCGGCACGCAGGAGGTGGCCCGCAATTTCGACGGCCGCCACGCCTACGCGCCGCGCGCCCGCGTTCTCGACGACTGGAACGGCCACACCTACGGCGTGCCGTTCGTGTTCTCCACCCCGGTGCTGTATTTCAACGCCTCGCTGTTCACCGAGGCCGGGCTCGATCCGGCCAAGCCCCCGGCCACCTGGGCCGAGGTCGCCACCACGGCCGCGCAGATCGCCGACCGCACCGGCAAGGGCGGGGTGTACATCGACTGCCTGACCAAGACCGCCAAGGACTGGTGCTTCCAGTCGATGGTGCGTTCCAACGGCGGCCGGGTCATCTCCGAGGATCGTCGCACCCTCACCTATGCCGACGCGCCCGTCGTCGAGGTGACAAAGATGGCGCAGGACCTGGTGAACTCGGGCAGCATGCCCAAGCTCAACCAGAAGCAGGGTTACGAGGCGTTCGCGCGCGGTGAGATCGGCATGATCCTCGAGACCAGCGCCATCCAGGGCACCTTCGTCACCGGTGCCAAGGACAAGTGGGACCTGCGTTCGGCGGCGATGCCCGCGTTCGGCGACAAGCCGACTGTGCCCACCAATTCCGGTGCGGGCCTGCACATCCTGTCCAACGATCCGGCCAAGCAGCGCGCCTCGTGGGAGCTGATCAAGTTCCTCACCAGCGAGGAGTCCTACATCAAGATCGCGCAGAACATCGGCTACCTGCCGCTGCGCACCGGCCTGCTCGACCAGCCCGACGGCCTGCGGGACTGGGCCGCGAAGAACCCGCTGCTGAAGCCGAACGTCGCGCAGCTCGCCACCATGGAGCCGTGGGTCTCCATGCCCGGCAACAACTATCTGCAGATGCGTGACGGCATGATGGACGCGGTCGAGGCGATCGTCTTCCAGGGCAAGGATCCGCAAGCGATCCTGACCGCGGCGCAGGCCGAGGGCGCCAAGCTCCTCCCGGCGGCATGATGAGTGATCTGACCATCGTCCAGCTCACCGACACCCACCTGCGTCCGGCCGGTGAGCTCGTCCACGGTGTCGTCGACACCGACGCCAACCTCGCGCGGGTGCTCACCCAGCTGCGCGCGGCCGGGCAGCACGTCGATGCCCTGGTGCTCTCGGGTGACCTGTCCGACAACGGGTCACCCGAGGCGTACCGGCGGCTGCGGGCGGCCGTGGAGCCGGTCGCGGCCGAGCTCGGTGCCGAGATCGTCTATGTGATGGGCAATCACGACGAGCGGGTGAGCTTCGGCGAGGAGCTGCTCGACCTGGCCCCCGGTTCGGTTGATCCGGCCCTTCCGCACGATTCGTGCGTCGAGATCGCGGGCCTGCGCGTCATCGCACTCGACAGCACGACACCGCTGCGGCACGAAGGCAGGCTCGAACTCGAGCAGCTGGCCTGGCTCACCGAGCAGCTGCGGGTGCCCGCCCCGCGCGGCACCCTGCTGGTGCTACACCATCCGCCGATTCCCTCGCCGGTGGCCACCGCCGACTTCCTCAAGCTCGAGGACGCCGAACGGCTGGCCGACGTGCTCGCGGGCTCCGACGTGCGGATGATCCTGTGCGGGCACAATCACCTGACCGCCGCGGCGGCGGTGGCGGGGATCCCGGTGTGGATCGGTCCGGCGCTGTCGTACCGGATCGATCCGATGGCGCCGGTGGGCAGGCACCGTGGGCTGGTCGGATTCGGGTACAGCCGTATCGATCTCGTCGGCGACACGATGCTCGCGACGGCCATCGAGGCGACCCCGGCGGTCTCGGTATACGACCGGCCCGAGGCCGAGGTGCTCGAGCAATTGGCGGCGATCGCCGCGCGGACGCGGTGACATGTTCGTCATCGACGACCGGCAGGACCCGGCGCAGGCGGTGCCGAGCATCGCCGCGCCGGGTCCACGCCGGGTCACCCGCCGCGCGCTGACCCGTCTCGTCGCGCCCTACCTGTATCTCGCGCCCGCGCTCGTCCTGTTGGTCGTGTGGACCTATCAGCCGCTGGCGCAGGCGGTCGAGCTGTCCACGTATTCGTGGAACCTGCTGCCGACGGCCCCGATGAAACCGGTCGGCACCGCCAATTACGAACGGCTGCTGGACCTTCCGGCGTTCTGGGGATCCCTCGGCCGCACCGCGACCCTGATCCTGGGGTTGCTGCCGTTCACGGTGCTGTTGCCGGTGCTCATCGCGCTGGCGAGCCGGCGCGTGCACGGCCGGGCAAGGACCGTCTATCAGGCGCTGGTGTTCGCGCCTTTCCTCGTCGCGCCGGTCGCCGCGGCGGCGGTGTGGCGGTGGCTGCTGCATCCGGGCACCGGATTCGTCGACCAGCTGCTCGGCACCGGCCACAACTGGGTCTACGACGCCTCGACCGCGCAGGCGGTGATCATCGCGATCACGGGGTGGCAGCTGCTCGGTTTCGCGACGCTGGTGGTCTGGGCCGGACTGGCCGGGATCAGCGGCGACTACAGCGAAGCCGCGCGGGTCGACGGGGCGACACCGGGGCAGATCCGGCGCTGGATCACGCTGCCCCTGCTCTCCCCCACCCTGTTGTTCCTGGTGCTCACCACCGTGCTGCTCAGTCCCACCCTGTCCTTCCCGCTGATCGACTCGATGACCCAGGGCGGTCCGTCGCAGGCCACGACCAACATCTACTACCTGCTCTGGGACTACGCGTTCCACAGCTTCGACGCCGGGCTCAGCGCCGCGGCGGGTGTGCTGTTGTTCGTCGGCTTCGGTGCACTGGCCGCAGTGCTGGTCTGGATTTCGGAAAAGGTTGCCGTCCATGATGATTGACCGTCTGCGCGCGGCGGGCAGCCACCTGCTGCTCGCCGGCACGGCGCTGCTGTGCGTATTCCCCATCTACTGGCTGTTCGCCACGGCACTGCGCCGGCCGGAGGACGTCACCTCGCTCGCGCCGTTGCCGTGGCCGCTGTCGATCGACAACTATCTCGACGCGGCGCAGAAGGTGGATGTCGCGGGCCTGATCGCCACCACGTTCTTCGTGGCAATCCTGTCCGCGGCCGGGCAGTTGCTCATCGCGCTGCTCGCCTCGTACGCGTTCGCCATGTACACCTTTCCGCTGCAGCGCCTGATGTACCTGGCGTTCGTGGGCGTCTGGCTGGTGCCGTTCCAGGTGACCATGCTGCCCAACTACATCCTGCTCAACGAGTTGGGCTTGATCAACACGCTCATCGGCTGTGTGCTGCCGACCCTGTGCTCGACGCTGGGCGTGCTGCTGTTGCGCCAGCACATGTCGGCATTCCCGAAGGAGCTCATCGCGGCCGCGAAAATGGACGGCCGCTCCTCCTGGGCCATCCTGTGGACCGTGGTCGTCCCCAACCTGCGCCCCGCGCTGGCCGCCCTCGGCATCCTGCTGTTCATCAACGCCTGGAACGAATACTTCTGGCCCGCCGTGGTGCTGCGCCAGTCCAACGACGTCCTCCAACTGGGTCTGCGCAGCTTCATGGGCACCGAAGGCGACCAGTGGGGTCCCATGATGGCCCTCGCCAGCCTCGCCTGCCTACCGGTCCTGCTGCTCTACCTGGTGTTACAGCGCCACATCGTGAACGCCTTCGTCCGCTCGGGTCTCAAGTGAGATCAGGGCGTCACCGAGACTTCGCGGACTGGAACAGCGACGGCATGGTCATGACGCGCATTCCAGTCCGCACCGGAGAACCTGTGAGCCGGAGTCGATTCAGTCGGATGGACGGGCAGTGCACCGGCCGGTTGGGTCAGCCCCGTCCGGCCGGCGATGCTCAATGCACGGCGGCCGGAGCGTTCAGGGTGCCGATGAGGGCCGTGTCGTGGGTGGCGGCCCGGAAGGCGGGGTGGTCGAGGATGTCGTGCAGGAAGTCGGTGGTGGTGGCCACGCCGGGGCCGGCGATCGTGGTCTCGGCGAGCGCGCGGCGCATGCGGGCGATGGCCGTCGGCCGATCCGGCGCCCAGACGATGACCTTGGCGAGCAGCGAATCGTAATGTGGCGGAACGGCATAGCCCTGCGCCACATGCGTGTCCACGCGAACGAAGGGACCGGCGGGGAGCGCGCACTCGACGAGCGTGCCGGGGGCGGGCGCGAACGCGCGTTCCGGGTCTTCGGCATTGAGGCGGCATTCGATGGCGACACCGTGCGGCGCGCGCTCGCCGAGGGTCAGCGGCTCGCCCGCGGCGATGCGCAGCTGCTCCGCGACCAGGTCGACGCCGGTGACCATCTCGGTGACGGGGTGCTCGACCTGGAGGCGGCAGTTGACCTCCATGAAGTAGAACCGGCCGTCGGGTGCGAGTAGAAACTCCACCGTGCCAGCCCCGACGTAACCGGCCGCCTCGCAGCCACGGACGGCCGCGGCGCCGATGCGTTCGGCGAGTTCGGGCGACAGGCCCGGCGCCGGCGATTCCTCGACCAGCTTCTGATGCCTGCGCTGCAGCGAACAGTCACGCAGACTCAGGTGACGGACGGTGCCATGGGTGTCGGCGAGGATCTGCACCTCCACGTGCCTGGCCGATTCCAGATAGCGCTCGACATAGAGCCTGCCGTCGCCGAAGACGGCGGCGGCCGCCGCCCTGGTGTGCTGCCAGGCCGTGGCGAACTCGTCGCCGTCGCGCACGACCCGCATCCCGCGTCCACCACCGCCGGCGACGGCTTTGATGATCACCGGGTAGCCGATCTCGTCGGCCAGGGCGCGCGCCGCGTCGGGGTCGTCGATGGCGTCGCGGCTGCCGGGCAGCAGGGGCAGACCCGCGTCGGCCATCAGCGCACGGGCGGTCGATTTGTCACCGAGCCGGGCCATGACCGCCGACGGCGCGCCGACGAACACGAAACCCTCCGCCTGACACACCTCGGCGAAATCCGGGTCCTCCGAGAGGAATCCGTAGCCGGGATGGATCGCGTCGGCACCGGTGGCGCGGGCCGCCTCGATGATCGCGGGGATCGACAGGTAGCTGCGTTTGGCCGGGGCCGGACCGATCTGGACGTGTTCGTCGGCCAGGCGCACCGCCGCGGAGTCACGGTCCGCGGCCGAATGCACCGCCACGGTGGCGATGCCCAGCTCGCGGCAGGTACGGATGACCCGTACCGCGATCTCCCCGCGGTTGGCGATCAGGACCTTGCCGAAGGGGCGGGTCATCGCAGCGCCTCGAACACGATCAGGGCCTGGCCGTGCTCCACGGCGTCACCGTTGTCGACGAGGATCTCCGCCACCACACCCTCGCGGGTCGCGGTGACCGGGATCATCAGCTTCATCGCCTCGATGATGCCCACCTGCTGGCCGGCGCGGACGGGGTCGCCCACTGCGACGAACGGCGAGGCACCGGGTTCCGGCGCTCGATAGAACACGCCGACGGTCTCGGCGGTGAGCGGGAACGTCGATGCGGCACCGTTGTCGGCGGCCCTGTCCACCCGGGCTGCGGCCCCGTCGGCGGGTTCGGTCGGGACGAGAACCAGCTGTCCCGTGGGATCACCCTCGTCGGCGGCCGCCGCGGGCCGCTCGCCCCAGGTGATGCGCAGGGACACCGGACCGTTGGCGACCGTCACCGAGGTCGGGGCGGACCCGGTGGCGCCCACCATCATGGCGTGGCGGCTGAGCACGGCGAGGCTGTGGTCCGCTTCGGTCGGGCTCACGGCCCGCGCGGGAGGGTCGTTGGTCACGGACTCGGTCATCGGTTCTGCTCCTGAATCTCGTTGTGCGGGTTGGTCGGTGCTCCACAAGCTCTGTCGCAAAGCGGTCAACGGACGGCGGATCAGGGAGCCGACCACGAGGTCTCCGGGAGGTCGCGGGCCAGGCCGTAGCCGCGGAAACGGTTGTGCCGCCGGGCGATCAAATCGGCGCTCGGGCAGGCCGCCAGCTCGTGGAGGGATCGGCGCACCGCCCGCCGCAGCAGCGCCGCCGCGCCGACTGGATCGCGGTCGGCGCCACCGGCCGGTTCGGGGACGACGGCGTCGGCGATGCCGAGCTCGAGCAGCGCGGCCGCGTCCACCCGCAGGGCGGCGGCGGCACGGGGCGCGGCGGCCGGGTCCTTCCACAGGATGGCCGCGCAGCCCTCGGGGCTGATCACCGAGTAGATGGCGTTCTCGCACACCAGGACTCGATCGGCCATGGCGAGCGCGAGCGCGCCGCCGCTGCCGCCTTCCCCGGTGATCACGGTGACCACCGGCACGGGCAGTCCGGCCAGCAGTTTCAGTGATTCGGCGATGGCCACCGCCTGACCCTGTTCCTCGGCCTCGATGCCGGGATAGGCGCCCGCGGTGTCCACCAGTGTGACGACGGGCCTGCCGAGCTTGGCGGCCAGGCGCAGCACCCGGATGGCCTTGCGATAGCCCGCCGGGGTTGGCATCCCGTAGTTGCGTTCGGTGAGTTCGGGCCCGGTGTGGCCCTTCTGGGTGCCGAGCACCACGACCGGCAGGCCGTCGAGGCGGGCCAGGCCCGCGATCATGGCGGGGCAGTCGGCCGACATGCGGTCGCCGTGCAGTTCGACGAAATCGTCGAAGGCACCGGCGAGATAGTCCAGGGTGGTCGGCCTGCCGAGCCTGCGGGCCGCGCGCACGCGATCCCAGGATTCGCCGACGGTGAGAGCGGCGGGGTCGGTGATCACGGCGTCGGCGTCACCGGATTCGGTGCGGCGCGCTGACGGATCGGTTGTCGCGACCAGGCGGGCGAGCCGGGTGCGCAGCGCCCAGCGGTGGCAGATGATGTCGACGATGCCGTGCTCGAGCAGGAATTCCGCGGTCTGGAAGCCCTCGGGGAGGGTCTGGCCGATGGTCTGCTGAATCACCCGCGGCCCCGCGAAGCCCAGTCGCGCACCGGGTTCGGCGACGATGATGTCGGTGGCGGTGGCGAACGACGCCGCGACACCACCGTAGGTCGGGTCGGTGATGATCGAGACGGTCAGCACGCCCGCGTCGTCGAGACGGCGCAGCGCCCGGCTGGTCTTGGCCATCTGCATGAGCGCGACGATGCCCTCCTGCATCCTTGCCCCGCCGGAGGCGGTCACGAGCACCAGCGGCGCCCGGTCCGCCAGCGCCGCTTCCGCCGCCGCGGTCACCGCCTCGCCGACGGCACTGCCGAGACTGCCGCCGAGGAAGCGGAAGTCCATGACCGCCAACACGATCGGTGTGCCGTCGACGGTGCCGCGCACGCAGCGGATCGCGTCGGGCAGCTCGGTGCTCTCGCGCGCCTGCCTGATCCGTTCGGGGTAGGCGCGGGTGTCGGTGAACCCCAGCGGGTCGGTGACGGTCGCCGCGGTGGCGATCGGACTGGCCGAGTCGGCGTCGAGGAGTTGGTCGACGCGCTGGTCGGCGGTGAGCATGCCGTGGCCGTCGCATTCGGGGCACACCCGGCTCGCCCGCTCGTAGCGTTTGCGGTAGATCATCGTGTCGCAGGCCGGGCACAGCATCCAGGCCGTGCCGGTGGTCGCGGTGGTGTCGACGACGGTCATCGGTCCTCCAGCGGGCGTGGGACGTAACGGGCGCAGGCGGCGGGCAGCCGCACACCCGCGGTGCGCAGCTGGGCGACGCGGGTGAGGTAAGCGGCGCCGAACAGGAGCTGGCCTGCGATCTCGGCGACGGCGCGGTTCTCCGGGGCGGCGAGATGGGTTCCGGCCGTCCAGGTGTTGAAGGCGCCCATCGCGGGCCCGCACCAGATCTGGTAGTCGGTGACCCGGTCGGCGTCGCCGCGGATGCTCCAGCCCGAGGAGAGGCCGAGGTACCAGCGGAACACCAACGCCATCTTGGCCTTCGGGTCCCGCTCGGCCCCGCTCAGCTGGGCCGGGTCGCGCTCGGTGAAGTACCGGACACACTCCTGCCACACCTCGTCGAGCGGCCTGCGGAACAGGGTGGCTTCCAGCTCGGCGCGCAGCGCGGCCGGCAGCGCGTCGAGCCCCGGGTAGGCGCGGTAGGTGTCGTAGAGCTTCTGCGCGCGGGCCGCGAACATCGTGCCCCGGCGCAGCACCTGCACCTGCACCCCGAGTTCGAACATGTCCGACGAGGGCGACATGGCGCAGTCGGCGAACTCGGCGCGCGCCAGCAGAGTCTTGGTGGCACCGCACTGCGCCGCCTCGACGGCCGACTGGTTGACCGACCCGGTCACCACGTAGGCCGCGCCGAGCCCGAAGGCGGCCGCGACGGCGTCGGGGGTGCCGAGGCCACCGGCGGCGCCGATCCGGACGCGGTCGGCGCCGGACACCGTGGCGGCCAGGCGATCCCGGGCCGTGATCAGTTCCGGCAGCAGCACCGTCAGCGGCCTGCGGTCGGTGTGGCCGCCGGAGTCGGCTTCGGCGGTGATGTCGTCGGCCATCGGCACCTGTTCGGCGAGACGGGCCTGCTCGGCGGTGATCCGGCCCGCCGCCACGAGCTCGCGCAGCAGCCGGGCCGGTGCCGGACGCAGGAACAGTTCGGCGACTTCGACCCGGGAGACCTTGGCGATCACCCGGTGCCCGATCTCGATGTCGCCACGCTGGTCGACGCGGAGGCCGAGGGCTCGATAGCGCACGACCTCGGCGGTCAGGTCCATGAAGGCGGACGCCTCCACGCAGCCGACACCGTGCCGCAGACAGGCGTCGACGATCGCACGTTCCAACGCGGGTTCGCTCGGACTGTGGATGAGGTTGCAGGCGAACGGCTGTGCGCCCAGGTCGGCGGCGAGCTCGCCCAGCGCCGCGTCGACCGCGGCCGGTGCGACACCCGCGGCGCCGTAGGCGGCCAGGTAGCCGTGCCGCGCCATGGCTTTCACCAGGGCGGGCGAGGCGATGCCGTTGGCCATCGCGCCCGCGGCGTAGGCCGCACGGACGCCGTGAGCTGTCCGGAACGCGCTGTCGCCGAGGCGTTCCGGCGGGAGCGGGCCGACCGCGGCGAGCACCTCGGCACGCGCGGCGACGGTCCGGTCGGCGGTGGCGCCGACCTGTCCGCCGGCGCGGACGATCCAGACCGGCGAGTCCAGATCGAGCAGCAGGGCCGTGATGGCCTCGGTGGTGGTGGCGACCGCCACGGTGCGCATCGTGGTCATCACGCTCTCCGATCGACGAGTTCGACGGCCAGGTCGGTCACTTCGTAGATGCGCAGGCCCGGCTTCCACAGCGAGCCGTCCACCACCGCCGTCACCCCGTGTGGTCCGCGACGCAGCGCCTTGACGTGGGCTTCGAGTTCCACGGTGCCGTCGGTGGGCAGGAACTGGCCGCGGTAGCGCCAGCTGAAGGGAATGTCGGCTGGGATGCGGAACACCGGGTCGGCCATGTCCGCGGCGTGACCCGCGTCCAGCAGCCATTCCTGGACGGCGTGGATCACCGATTCGACGCCGAGCGAACCGGGAATGACCGGGTCGAGATGGAAGTGGCGGGCGAAGAACCAATCCGTCGGGTCGATGGGCCGCAGCGAATGCAGGTATCCCGCACCGTGTTTCCCGCCGCCGTCGATCACGTCGACCCGGTCGATGAGGGCCAGCGTGCGGCGCGAGCACAGGGGCGCGGTCGGGTCGGCGCGGCGGGCGGCCACGTCGATCGTCCGAACCTCGGCCGTCGGGTTCTCGGCCAGCCAGGACGGTGCGGGGCGCCCGGCGTCGAGCCCCGTCTGGTTGGCGAGTGCCTCGTCGCTGAAGTAGCCGAACATGGTCTCGCCGGTGTAGAACGGCTCGCCGTCGACGCTGAGCGTGTAGTCGAACGTCTGCAGGGAGGAGCCGGGCAGGATCGTCGTCGACAGCAGCCGTGAGGACTGTTCGATGGTGCGATCGCGCAGGTCGACCTGGCGCAGGACCGTCGCCGTGCCGCCGAGATTGCGCAGGCTGAGAGTTGTACCGGGCTGGGTCAGCGTCGGTCCCGCGTAGTAGCCCATGAGCAGGGCCGCCTGCAGTGAGGTCTCCATGTACACGAAATGCGGCATGGATTCGTTGGCGGTGTCGGCGTAGTACCAGGAGTCGGCGGGCGAGTCGTACTCGGTGGTGTAGGCGGCGTGGTCGAGAGTGCCTCGCGCACCGTCGAATTCGCGCACCCGGTCGACCAGGAGCAGGCCGCCGGTGGGCAGTCGGGTCGCGCGGACGCCGGTGTACTCCGCGAACTCGGGGCCCATGGCGATCGCCTGGTCGCCACGGGCCAGGTGAGTCATGTGGAATTCGTTGAGCAGCAAGCTCGGAACGGCCTCGCCGGGGCCGACACCCGCGCCGGATGCCTCGGTGACGGTGACCTCCACGGACAGACCAGGCTCCCCTGCGGAGAAACTCACCGTGCCCGTGACGTGCGGACGGGGTACGAGATCCAGGGCGCTCACGATGAGCTCCAAGGTGCTGTGGGCCGCGACGCGTCCGGCGACAGCAGAACCGGTCGAGTACCCCTGGCCCACGGGACGCGCAGGAGAGCTCGGCGCTCGAAGTGGCTCGGTCGCCGCGGTCAATGTGCTCCCCGACAGGCACAGGTGCATGCCGGTGAACAGCGCGAACACCTCGGCGGCCTGGCGGGCGGCGACGTCGGGCGCGCCGTCGTACCGGGCGACGACCCGGCCGTCACCCGTACCGCCGTAGAGCTCGATCGCCTCGATCGCGGTGAGCACCAACGGTTCTCCGGCGGCCAGGCGCGCCGCGACCTCGACTCCGTCGCGCCGGTAACCCGGCCCGAACACCTCCGCGATCGCGCCCGCGGCGAGCGACTCGAGCGCCGCGCGGTCCAACTCGGTGCGCGTGGTGCGAGCCAGTGGCTTGAAGGCGCCTTCTCTGGCGGCGGCGACGGACGCGCGGGATGCTCGATCGCCGACCGGTGCCGCGGCGCCGACCGGTGCCGTGCCATGGTGGCCGGGCGCTACCGCGCCGGGGCCTGCCATGGACCGTTGTACGCCCGCGATGGGGTCCGCGATCCCGGTGTCGGGTAGTTCGGCGCTCGTTTCGCCTGCGGACACCTCGCGGTTCGCGGGTGACTCGACAGCGGCACCGAATACCCGAGCCTGATGCCCGCCGAGAACGGCGGTGGAGATTCTTGCGTCGTCGGCTGCGCCACCGGGCACATCGTGGAGCGCGACCGATGCCCCCTCGCCGGCGGGCACCACAGCGGAATCCGCCGCACGCAGCTTCCCCGCCACAGCAGCGGAGTCCGCCGCACCCCGAACTGCGATGGAGTCCGCCGCTTGGACGCCAATGTCGTTGCTGGACAAGGGTGTTCCCACTATGCGCGTATACAGCGCACGCTGTAGAGCGACTTGCGCGGCGAGGGCGGCGCGGTGGGCGGTGACGACGCCGGTGCGGAGTTCGGCGATGGCGGCGCGAGGTGCGGCGGCGCTCCCCTCACTCGTCTCAGCGATCGCGGGCGGTCCCACAGTTGTGGCACGTTCCCCTGCGGATTGGGCGCCATCCCGCGTCTGCCGAGTGAATTCCACTGCGCGCCCATCGGGCACAATCGCGTGCCCGGCGGGCGTCCCTACCGAGGCGGGGTCACTCGCCCGGCTCGCGGAGTCGGGCGCAGGCCGGGCAGGTGCGGAGTCGGGCGCAGGCCGGGCAGCTGCAGAGTCGGGCACCGACCGGGCGGGTGCGGAGTCGGGCACCGACCGCGCGGGTGGCGCGGTGTGCGGCGGCGCCGTCAGGGCGGGTTGGGCGGGGGGCGCGCCGGTCGGGTCGAAGGCGATGCCGTCGAAGTCGAGGGCTGTCATCGGGTCCACTTCCTCACCGAGGTCTGGAACTTGTCCGTCAGGTCGGGCGTCGTGAGGACGGTGACGTCCGAGAAGCGTTGCAACACTGTGCCGTCGGTGGACAGTGCGGTGGCGTCGATGCGGGCTTCGAACCTGCTCGCGCGCGGGTTGTCGACCACCAGGACGAACGGTTCGGTGGTCGGGAGCGGGTGGTGGTAGTCGATGCGGCCCACGCCCAGGGGCAGGCAGGCCGTGCCGAGCAGTCGGTGACCGAGGACGGGCGGGCCCTGCAGGATCAGGTCGGCGGCGACCGGGTCGTGCAGGTGACCCGCGTAGGCGCCTGTGGCGACGGGGTCGGTGGGCAGGTGGCAGTCCAGGACGATCGCGCTGTCGCTCTCGGCCCGGATCGCGCGCAGGCCCTGCAGCGCGGGACCGTGGAACTGGATGGCGTCCCGGTAGATCCGGTCCGCGGGGGTGCCCGGTCCGGCGGGAATCGTTTGCGTGGCACCGCCGTCCGGGTTCGCGGCCAGCAGCAGGGTCGCCCGGAAGTGTGCGAGCTTGCCGTCGAAGACGGTGGCGCGAACCGCCGTACGGCCGTCGAGGTCGTCGATCGGGACGAGCTCGATCTCCAGCGCGGTGACCGGATGATCGAAGACGAGTCCCTTGAGCACCTGGTAGTCACGGACGCCGACCACGGTGCGGCCCGGCCTGGTTCGCTCGGCGAGGTGGATCATCGCGCCGAGGCCGAAGGTGGCGGGCAGCACGATGTGGTCACCGATGCGGTGTGCCTCGATCACGGGTTCGTCGATCAAGCCCGCGATGTCGCGACGGGCCCGCACCGTGGCGGGCACGTGTTCGCCGGTCGACAGGGCGGTGGCGGCGCCGACCAGCAGGATCGGCTCGGGCCTGCGGTCCTCGGTGAACTGGGTGGTGAAGGCGGCCGCGCCCGCGGCCGGGGCCAGCAGCGGGATGCCGCGCGCCCGGAAGTGCTCGCGCAGGTCGGCGGTCACCATGCCGCCGTCCCACGCGCCCCAGTCGATCGCGGTGACGCGGTGCCCGGGATGCCTGCGCCGCCAGCTCACCGCGAACCGGCACAGCGCCTCGTTGGCGGCGGCGTAATCCGCCTGGCCCGCATTGCCGAACAGACCCGCCACCGAGGTGAACAGAACCAGGTCCTTCGGCTCGCCCACCGCGGCGAGGACGGCGGCCAGACCACCGAGCTTCGGGCGCAGCACGCGAGCGATCGAGTCGGCGGTCTTGTCGGGGATCATCGAGTCCGCCAGCACCCCGGCGCCGTGGACGACACCGGTGATCCGGTCGCGCCACGGCGCGACGACCTCGGCGAGTGCCGTCGCGTCGGTGGCGTCGACGGCCAGGTAGTCGGCGCGGTCGCCGAGCGTCGCCAGGGTCGAGCGGATCTCACGGACGGCACGGATCTCGCCGCAGGCCCGCTCGATGTCCTTGGGCCGCACGCCGGTTCCCGCCAGCGCGCGCACCGCGGCGGGCTTGAGGTCGGTGTCGGGG
This sequence comes from Nocardia sp. NPDC003979, assembly GCF_053605015.1. NCBI lineage: Bacteria > Bacillati > Actinomycetota > Actinomycetes > Mycobacteriales > Nocardiaceae > Nocardia > Nocardia sp. NPDC003979. Next base: position 241,954 of record NZ_JBSGIJ010000009.1, on the reverse strand, counting down.
ACACCGGCCGCCCAGGCGGGCTCCGCACCGAGCGTGGTACGGCCGAGCAGCAGGAAACGCGCCGCGCTGTGCCGGGCGAGCGCGAGGACGCAGGTCGCCGTCACTCCCCTGGCTCCGCCGGTCACCAGCAGCAGATCGTCCTCGGTGAGCAGCGTCGGCCCGAACTCCGTTGCGGTGCTGACGATCTCGGTGACGACGGCGGGCTTGTGCCTGCTCGGCACCGGTGTGCGACGCAGGCCCGAGGCGTCGACGCCGACCTCGACGGTGTCGATTGCGGCGTCGCATAGCTCCTCGAGCACGATCCGCGCCACCCGCGCCGGAGTCGCCGCAGGCGCGATGTCGAGCGCGCGGCAGAACAGTGTGGGTTCCTCGGCGGCAAGCGTTTTCACGACACCGCCGAGCCCGCCGAGCAGGGCGTGGACCGGGTCGGCGTCCCCGCGCAGGCCCAGATGACCGTCGAGCCGGGTGACCGTGACGAACCCGGCGCGCCCGGTCGCACCGCGCAGGGCGGGCACCACGCGGCCGGCGACCAGGATCGTCTCGGTCAGGATCCGCTCGGCCTGGGCCCACTCGGTGGCGACACCCGCGACGACCACACACAGGTCGGCGGCGCCGGTGTCGGCGCCGGGTTCGACCCGCCGCACCGTCCAGCTGAGCGCGCGCAGCGCTTCCTCGATCGCCTCCACGTCGGTTTCGGCGGACTCGTCCAGGCACACCACCAGCGCCCGGCCCGCGGGCCGATACGGCTCGACCGCGAGGTCGACCGGGGCGAGCTCGACGAGTTCGACGACATGCCGCGGCGTTTCGGCCGCGGCTTCAGCTTTTGGGTGGACATCACCCCCGGCCAGCTCGGCCACGATCTGATCCAGCGAGCGCAGTGTGCCGAGTTGTTCGGGTCCGAGACTGGGCAGGGTCGGGAACCGTTCCTGTAATGCGCCGATCACCTGGACCCGTTTGATCGAGTCGACGCCCAGATCCGCTTCCAGATCCATCGCCGGATCGACCATCTCGACCGGGTACCCGGTTGTGTCGGCGACCACTTCCCGCAGCGCCTGCCGCAGGGTCTCGGCGGAGTGTGTGAACCCCGCGTCGGCTGAGGCGATCTCGTCCCTAGCCGCCGAACCACCGGTCGGCGCGGCCGTGCCGCTCGCCGCACCCGCCGCGACAGACCCGCCGGTAGCTTCGGTCGACGCGTCGGCCGCGAGCAGATCGGCGATCTGATCGAGGGTGCGCAGCGTACCCAGTTGCTCGGGGCCGAGGCTCGGCAGCGACGGGAACCGCTCCTGCAGAGCGCCGATCACCTGCACCCGCTTGATCGAATCGACACCGAGATCGGCTTCCAGATCCATTGTCGGATCGACCATCTCGACCGGATAGCCGGTCTTGTCCGCGACCACTTCCCGCAGTGCCGCGCGGATCGCTTCGCCGTTCAGCGCCTGCGCCCCCGGCGCTCCCTGCTCAGTATCGACGGCGAAGTTCTGGAGGTCGGAACCCGCTGTGCGAGCGGCTGTCTGCGCGACTGCCGACGACGTCGCTGCGTGCTCGTGGGCCACCGGCACAGTCCCGGCTGCCAGCGGTGCGGTGTCGCTCGCACCGGTGAAATTCTGACCGGCCTGATGACCCGTGGGGTAGGCGGTGCCGCTTGCGGCGGAAGTCACCGAACCGGGCACGGTGTTCGTGGGGGCGGTACCGCTGGATAGCGGGGCCGGCGCGGGTAGGTGGCCGTTCGCCGGGGCCTGTGTGGGCGCCGCTGTCAAGGCCTGGGTCGGCGCGGGGGCGTTCACCGCGGGCGGGGTCGCCCGGTAACTGGTCACCGAGTGCGAACCGGCGGCTCCCCCTTCGATCTCGGCCAGCTGGGCGAGCACTTCGCTTGCCCGCGAGTGGCTTTCGCTGATGGCGACTCCGTGATCCTTCACGGCTTCGATGGCGCGCAGCAGGCGGTCGTCGATGGCACCGGTATTCAGCGCGCCCGCCAGCCCCCGGGCCAGATCGAGCTGGCCGTCGAGGTACTGCCGGTGCGTGTCCAGATGCTGGACGAGTGCGGTATCGAGCGGGTCGACGGGGATAGTCACGAGCTGTTCCTCCACGAGCGGGGGCACCAAGGGATGGTGCGAAAGTTCGGATACGGCAGGTGATTCGGAGATCGGGTGCGACGGAGTGCCGGTCCAGCCGTCGACCACGGCACGCGAATCCGCCACGGCCGAACCAGGAACAGTCGCCGGAACATCGGGCAGGGTCGAGCCGCCCCGCGGGGACGCGGTGAGTGAATCAGCAAGTGCGGACGCAGGTTCAGGTGCGGCGAGGGAGCGTGGTGCAGTATCGGCCGCGAGCTGGATGCGGTAGTCGCCCGACAACGCTTCGGCGTAGGCGGCGCGGCGGGTGGCCGGAACGTATTCGGGGGCTGAAAGGGTCACAGTCATCCGGTTTGCCGCCGGGGTGGTCGGCTCGGTGGCGGGGGCGGCGTAGCGATCGATGCCCGACATCTCGACACCGAGGACGGCGAGACGGACGGCCGCCCGCTTCAGTGCCACGTCTCCGTTGCCGATGGGTCCGGAATCGGTGGCGAAGGCGATCACGTCCTCGCCGAGGGTGCGCCGCACCAGCGAGGTCAGCACCTGTTTCGGACCGCACTCGACGAAGATCGTGCAGCCGTCGGCGTGCATGGCCCGCAGCGCGTCGACGAACTCGACCGGCCGGCTCAGCTGCTCGGTCAGGGTCGCCCGGTTGGCGGCGACATCGGCGCCGTAGGACGCGCCCGCGGTGTCGGCATAGACCCGCGCGTCGGGCTCGACGATGTCGACTTCCTCGACGGCGGCACCGAATTCGGTGACCGCGTGCGCCACATACGGGGTGTGGAACGCAGCCGCCACCGGCAGATCCCGGGTAGCCCATCCCTTCTCCGAACTCCGCGCGGTGAAGGCGGCGATGCCGTCGGGTCCACCACCGACCACGATCTGGTCGGGCGCGTTGTGATTGCAGATCCACACATCGTCCAGATCGGCGATCACCTCGGCGACCTCGTCGCGGGCCGCGTTGACGGCCACCATCGTGCCTGCCTCCGCGTCGTCGGCGACCGTCATCGCCGCACCACGCGCCCTGGCCAGACCGAAGAAGTCCTCGGTGCTCAGCGCGCCGGATGCCCACAGCGCGGTCAGCTCACCGAAGCTGTGGCCGAGGTAACCGTTGGCCCTGAGTCCGAATTCGGTGAGCACCCGGAACTGCCCGGCCGCGAGCGCGCCGATGGCGGGCTGTGCGAATTCGGTACGGCGCAGGGCGGATTCCTGCTCGGCCCGGGCCTGCTCGGTGAACGCGGGCGGCGGGAACACCACTGCGCCCAGCCGCTGCTCGGCGCCGACGAACGCGGCGTTGGCTTCGTCGAACGCAGCCCCGACGGGCGGATTGTTCAGCACGGCGTCCAGGCCCATGTCCACGTACTGGCTGCCCTGCCCCGCGAACAGCACACCGACCTTCGGGTCCGGTACGGCGGCTGCGCGGAAGTACACGCCCTCGGGGTGGTCCCACTGCGCGGCATCGGGATCGCGGACCAGTTCGTCGACCGCGAGCGTCCGCAGGTCCGCGGCGGTGTCCTCGTCGACCGAGACGAAGCCGATCCTGGCGTGCCCGGCCGGAATGTCACCACCGTCGGAGCCGGGGGTACTGCGCACGACGTCGATCAGCGCGGCGACATCGGGGGCGTGCCACAGGTGCGCACGCGGCACCCGGTGCAGGACCTGCCCGCGCGTCTGGTCGGCTTCCTCCAGCACGATGTGGAAGTTGGTGCCGCCGAAGCCCATCGCCGAGGCGGCCGCCCGGCGCACCGGGCGCTGCGGGTCGCGCACCCACGGGCGGGTCCTGGTGTTCACGTAGAAGGGCGTCCGGGCGGCGTCGATCTCGCTGTTGGGCGCGTCGACATTGATCGTCGAGGGCAGCACCTTCTGGTGCAGGGCAAGCGCCAGCTTCATCACCCCGGCCGTGCCCGCGGCGCCCTTGGTGTGCCCGATCTGGGACTTCACGCTGCCGAGCGCCGCGAAACCGGTCTCCGAACTGGCCTCGGCGAGCAGCCCTTTCAGCGCGGTCAGCTCGGTCTTGTCGCCGACGGCGGTGCCGGTGGCATGCGCCTCGATCAGTTCGACGTCGGCGGGTGAGCATTCCGCGTCGGCGTAGGCGCGGTCCAGCGCGACCCGCTGCCCCTCCGCGCGCGGCGCGTAGATGCTCTTGGAGCGGCCGTCGCTGGAGGAGCCGAGGCCACGGATCACCGCGTAGATCCGGTTGCCGTCGCGGCGCGCGTCGGCGAGGCGGCGCAGGGCGAGCATGGTGATGCCCTCGCCCAGCAGGGTGCCGTCGGCCTCGGCGGAGAACGGGCTGATCCGGCCGGTCGGCGAGAGCGCGCCGACCTTGCTGAAGCACAGGTAGATGAAGATCGAGTTCTCGGTGTCGACGCCGCCGGTGATCATCATGTCGGCGCGACCGTCCTGCAGTTCGGCGATCGCGGTGCGGATGGCGGCCAGCGAGGCCGCGCAGGCCGCGTCGACGGTGCAGTTCATGCCACCGAGCCCGAGCCGGTTCGCCACCCGGCCCGCCACCACATTGGCGAGCAGGCCGGGGAAGGAGTTCTCCTCCCACGGCGCGAACGCGGCGACGAACCGGCGCGAGATCTCCGCGACATCGCTGTCGGACAGGCCCATCGACCGCCCCGCCTCCGCCAGCACCGGCGTCGACAGGCGCGCCGCCAGCGGATGCATCAGCGGCACCGGGCCGGTGGTGCCGAGCACCACGCCGGTGCGCGCGGGGTCGTACCACTGCGAACCGGTCGCGCCGGCATCGGCCAGCAGGTCGCGGGCCACCCCGAGGCTCAGGGTCTGCATGGTGCTGGTGACCTCGAGCTGGTTCGGCGGCAGCCCGAACTCGAGCGGATCGAACGCGACATCGGGCAGGAAAGCGCCACGGCGCGAATAGGTCTTGTCCGGCGCCGAGCGGTCGGCGTCGTAGTAGTCGTCCAAGCTCCAGCGCGACGCGGGCACCTCGGAGGTGCAGTCGACGCCGTCGATGATGTTCTGCCAGTACTCGCGGTGGGTGTGTGCCTTGGGCAGCAGACCCGACATCCCGACAATGGCGATCGGGTCGCGTGCCAGGCGTCGTTCGACGGTCACGAAAGGGTTCCTCTCAGGCGGCGACAGTGGTGGCGGTGGCCGCGGCGATCAGTTCGGCCGCGGCGGCGGCGAACAGGCGGTGGCCCACCGGACTCGGGTGCAGACCGTCGGCGGTCCACACCTCGGGCCGGGCCCATTCGGGCCTGGCGGCGATATCGAGAAGCAGGGCGCCGGTGTCGTCGGTGACCCGGGCGAGGACATCGTTGGCGGCGGCGAAACGCTCGCGCAGCAGGGCGCGGAAACCGTCCGGCACGGGCAGGCGGGCGGGGATATCGGGGTAGCTCGCGGTGAACACCGTGGCTTCCCCGGCCCGCAAGGTGGTGAAGATGGTGTGCAGGTTGTCGGCGAAACGAGCCTCGTCATACGCGCTGACCAGGTCGTTCACGCCGACAACCACGCCGTAGAGGCCGGCCCGCGCCGCCGAGGTCGCCGGTGCGAGCTGGCTCGCGACGACATCGCCGGTGGTGGCGCCGTGCGTGCCGAAGTTGCGAATCGTGGTTGGCCGCAACCCGAGCTGACCGCCGAGGCGCGAGACCCAGCCGCGGTAGCCACCCGCCGCGGCGGGGTCGCCGCGGCCTTCCACGAAGCTGTCTCCGAGCGCCGTCAGGCCGGCCGCGATCACGCCGACACCCCGGTATTCACGATGTGCCGGTCGGCGACCGGGAAGTCCACTTCCTCGTAGAGCGCGGTGAGCTCGGCCTCACCGAAGAACTTGTCCGGCGGGTACAGCCCGGCGATCAGCCCGAAGAACTTCTTCGAGTAGTGCTCGCTGCGGCTGGCCGCCCGGAACACCGAGTCGTAGTACGGGGTGAGGGTGAGCTCGGAGATGGACTGGGTGAGCTCGTAGGTGCTGGCGCTCTGGGCGTCGCGCTCACGCTGGTACTCCGGCAGCGTCTCCTCGAACGGGCGTGCGCCCGAGAGGCTTTCGTGCACCAGGTCGGCCAGTAGCTGGCCGTACTTGAAGGCGTCGGTGATGCCCCAGCCGGTGAACGGGTCCTTGTGGTAGCCCGCGTCGCCGACCAGCGCCCAGCCGGGACCGAAGGACTGGCGACGGTAGTTGTCGGGGTAGAGCATCGGCCGGAACGGCTCGACCCGCTTGCCGGTCTCGCGCAACCGCGCGCCGATCTCCGGGTCGATCTGCTCGACGATCTCCTGCACGCCGGCATCGGGATCGGTACGGAAGTCACGGAACCGGTCGCGCTTGCGCATGACCGCCACCAGGGCCAGGCCGTCATTGGTCGGCCAGGAGGCGAACTGCTGCTCACCGAACCCGGTGCGGTGGTGCATGCCCCAGTCCACGCCCTCGTAGTACGAGTAGTAGACGAAGCACGCCGCGGGCGAACCCTCGTAGGTGGCCGCGCCGACCTCCTTGGCGACGAGGGAGTTCGAACCGTCCGCGCCGACGACCAGTTTCGCGCGGAATTCCTGCTCGGGACCCTCGCCGACGCGGCCACGGATACCGGCGACCCGGTCACCGTCGCGCAGCAGACCGGTGACGGTGAAGCCCTCGATCACCTCGGCGCCGGACTCGCCCGCCGCGTCGACCAGGATCTTGTCGAGGACGGTGCGGCGCGGGCAGTAGACGGCGTCGATGCCGTCGGCCGAGGGATCGGCCATGCCCCGGATCTCGATGTCGGTGTAGGTGAAGTTCAGGTGCCGGATCGGCGGGCAGCCGGTGGCCACCACCGTGTCCAGCAGACCCCAGGACTTCAGAAATCCGAGACCGGCCTGGTGGATGTAGTGCGTGGACGGGGTGTCGCTGGGAAAACTCGCGCGATCCACGGCGAGCACGCGGTGGCCCTGACGGGCCAGCAGCATGGCCAGGGGCGAACCCGCGACCCGGGTTCCGACGACGATGACGTCATACATGATGTGATCACTTTCGGTGGTCGAATTCCGATTTCGAGTCTGTCGCCGGTGGAATACGGAAACCACTGGGGGCACCGCAATTCATCGGCCGATCGGTCCCGGCTATCGTCGGCGGGACCGGTGGGAGAATTTCGCGTCGCGTTACCCGCGCGACATGTAGAGCTGATCTATTTCGGCGGAATAGGTTTCGGCGATCGCGGCCCGGCGCAATTTCAGCGACGAGGTGAGCAGGCCGGCGTCGACGGTGAAATCGCCGTCGATGATGCGGAATGCGCGAATGGATTCCGGTCGCGACACCAGGGAATTCGCCTCGTCCACGGCGGCCTGGATCGTCTCGGCGGGATCGGCATCGGGATGCTCGGCGCGCCACTTCGCGTACCGCTCGGCGTCGAGGGTGATCAGCGCCGTCACGAACGGGCGACCGTCACCGACGACCATGCAGTTGCTCACCAGCGGATGCAGCCGCACCCGGTCCTCGAGCGGAGTCGGGGCCACGTTCTTGCCGCCGGAGGTCACCAGGATCTCCTTCTTGCGCCCGGTGATCCGCAGGTGCCCGTCGTCGAGTTCGCCGATGTCGCCGGTGTGCAGCCAGCCGTCGGTGTCGACGGGCCGCTGGTCGGCGGCCGCACCCCAGTAGCCGGGCGAGACGTGCGGGCCGCGGACGAGGACTTCACCGTCGGCGCCGATGCCGACCTCGGTGCCCGGGATGGGACGGCCAACGGTGCCGAGCCGGTTGGTGGACGGTGCGCTCACGGTGACCGCGGTGGCCGCCTCGGTGAGGCCGTAGCAGTTGAGGATCACCACGCCGAACCCGGCGTAGAAGCCCGCGGTGGTGTCGTCGAGGGAGGCGCCGCCGGAGATCACGTGGCGCAGCCGCCCGCCGAACGCGGCCGCGACGGCGTCGTCGGTGGCGGTGGGTGCGGCGCCCTCGGCCAGCAACGTAAGGCCACGCTCGACGGCCGCGTCCTCCTGCCCTTCGGTGAGCAGCGCGCGGACGTGTTTGCGAATCTTCTCCAGCGCGTACGGAATCAGCGCGAGGAAGGTCGGGCGCAGCGTCGCCAGCGCCGGGACCAGGTCGGGCACGCCGGGCAGCAGATGGGTGCGGCTGCCGCCGTACAGGCAGGCGAACAGGATCGTCTGGCCGAAGACGTGGGACAGCGGCAGCGCGAGCACGGTCGTGCCGTCGAAGATGCCCTCGGTCTGGCGCGCGGTGTTCGCGGCGGTGACATACATGTTGCGGTGGCTGATCATGCAGCCCTTGGCCAGGCCGGTCGTGCCGCTGGTGTAGACGATCATCGCGAGGTCGGCGGCGCCCACCGCGGCGATCCGCGCGTCGAGGTCGGCGTGCTCGACGCCCTCGGCCCATGACCCGATTTCGGCGAAGGACCACACCGCGCCGCTCGCGCCCGCGCCGGTCAGCCGGGCCGCGTCGTCGGCGGTCTCGGCCGCGTGGAACCGGCTTCCGCTGTCGCTCAGGATGTGTGCGATCTGCGCCGGCGAGGAGGTCGGGTACACCGGCACGATCACCGCGCCGACAGCCATGGCCGCGCAGTCGAGCAGCGCCCATTCCAGGCTCGTGCGGCCGAGCACGGCCACCCGGTCCCCCGCCGCGACCCCGCGGTCGAGCAGGGCCGAGGCGAGCCCGCGGACCCGGGTGTCGAGCTCGCCGGTGGTCAGCTGGGTGCCGTCGGCGGCACACAGTGACGGGCGGGCCGGATCACGCCGCGCCGCGTCGGAAACAATCGCGTACAGACTGGACGAATCGGCCGGAACGAATCCGTTCGCGGTAGCAGACACTGTGTTCACGAATCGAATTCTTCACGGCGTCAACCATTCCCGTCGCTGCCGCACTCGCTGTTCCTACCGCACGAAAGTCATGTCCTATCGAGGGGTTCAGGCCGACATTGCGCGGACATCATCGAGTTGTGCCGATTCGACGCATTCCAGGAACAACGCGACCGCGGGATTCGGTTCGTCGGCCCGCCAGACGGCGTGCAAATCAAGGGTCGGTACCGGATCGAACAATTTCACCGCCACCGAACTACTGCCCGGCACACCCATTCCCATCGAAATCGCGCGCGGCAGCGAGGCGAATCCGACGAGTGGTCGCACCGAGACCATGTGCGCGGTCGCGCCGGGGTCGTCGGCCGAATGCGTGACATTGAGCGAGATCCTGGTTTCGGCCGCCGACCGCAGGATGGTGTCGTACATCGCCGGGCACTGTTCGCGGGCGAACAGCACGCAATCCTGACTCTGTAGTTCCGCGAACGGGACTCCGGGCCGGTCGGCCCACCTGTGTCGGCGGCCGACTACCGCGACGAGCGGAACCCGGTGCAGCAGGCGGCGATAGCGGAAATCGGCGGTACTGGGATGCCCGTAGACCAGGGCAACATCGAGGGAACCGTCGGCGAGGGCGGCCAGCTGGGGGCCGGTCCGCTTCTCCCACAGCGACACCACGATGTCGGGGTGCCGTTCGGTCATCCTGGTGAGTGCCTCCGGCAGCACATGCCTGCTGGCGGGCAGGTTGTAGCCGATGCTGAGGCTGCCCGCCCTGCCCTCGGCGGTGGCCTTGGCCGCCTGGGCGGCGCGGTCTAGCTGAGCGACGATCAGGCGGGCCTGGCTTTCGAACTCGCGCCCAGCGGGGGTCAGCCGGACCTCGTGGGAGTTCCGGGCGACCAGCTGGACGCCGAGCGATTTCTCCAGCTTCTGCAGCTGGGCACTGAGACTTGGTTGGGTCAGATGGAGGCGCTGCGCTGCGCGACCGAAATGCAACTCTTCGGCGATGGTGATAAACGAAACGAGATGTCGGAATTCCATGACGCCGGCTCCTTCCGAGTACCACCACGCTATCGAGGCCGGATAACCGGTGATGAATAGCGAGCGCCCAGCGGTCGCCGCGCGCATTGCCGATCGGTGAACCTGGCCGCGCCGGTTCCTATGTGGCCGTGTTCGCTGCGTTCATCACCGCCTCGAGCGACGCGGCGACGGGCGAGGCGTCGAGGCCGAATGCCCATCCGGTTCGGCCCGCGGCTCGATACTCGACGTAGCTCGCAGCGGTGCCGTCAGCGGCGGCGTGCTGGGTGAGGCCGAGGATCTCGATGGAGCCGACGGTTGTCTCGGCGAGGGCAGTGGTCAGGGCATCGACCGGGCTCGCCTCGTGGGTCGAGTGGTGTTCGGTGCCGTGCGCGTCCAGGACGATTTCGGTGGTTCCGTCGAGGAACTTCCACTGTACCAACGTGATCCGACGCTCGGCGGCGGTGTAGCTCTGCTCGAACAGGGTGCGGAGCTGTTCGGCGTTGATTTCCGCGCCGCTGTCGTCGGTGTGTTCCTGCACCCGCTGCGCGAAGTCGATCTGCAGGCGGCGCGGCAGCTCGAGACCGTATTCGGTGTGCAACAGGTAGGCGATGCCGCCCTTGCCGGACTGTGAGTTGACCCGGATCACGGCATCGTAGGAGCGGCCGAGATCGGTGGGGTCGATCGGCAGATACGGCACCCGCCATTCCGATTCGCGCTCGGGCACGCCGAGGGCCGCTGCCCGCTCACGATGCTCGGCCATGCCTTTGCCGATCGCGTCCTGGTGGGTACCGGAAAACGCCGTGTGTACAAGATCGCCCACGTACGGGTGCCTTTCGTGGACGGGCAGACGCGTGCAGTACTCGACGGTGCGGCGGATCTCGTCGATATCGGAGAAGTCGATCATCGGGTCGACCCCTTGGGCGTGCAGGTTCAGCGCCAGGGTGGCGATATCGACGTTCCCGGTGCGCTCACCATTGCCGAAGACACAGCCCTCCACCCGTTGGGCACCGGCCAGGACGGCCAGCTCGGCGCAGGCGACACCGGTCCCCCGATCGTTGTGCGGGTGCACCGACAGGATCACCGCGTCCCGCCGGGCGAGATTGCGGTGCATGTATTCGATCTGGTCGGCGTAGACGTTCGGCGTGGCCACCTCCACGGTCGCGGGCAGATTCAGCGTGACCGGGCGGTGCGGGGTCGCCTGCCACAACTCGGTGACGGCGTCGCAGATCTCGAGGGCGAAATCCGGTTCGGTCAGGTTGAACACTTCCGGCGAGAACTGGAACCGGACATTCGGCAGCTCGCCGGCCAGTTCCAGGACATCGCGGGCGCCGGTGACGATCAACTCGCGCAGCTGCTTCCTGTTCTTGCCGAGAACCACCTCGCGCCAGACCGGCGCCGTGGCCGTGTACAGGTGGATGATCACGTCGTTGGTGATGCCGCGGACCGACTCGACGGTCCGTGCGATCAGGTCGCGACGCGCCGGGGTGAACACGACCAAGGCCACATCCGGCGGCGCGATGGGGCATTCGGCCAGCAGGCGTACGAAGTCGAAGTCGGTTCGCGACGCGGACGGGTAGCCGACCTCGATCTCCTTGTAGCCCATGGCGACCAGGAGTTCGAAGAACCGGCGTTTGCGCGCCGGGTCCATCGGCTCGGCCAGTGCCTGGTTGCCGTCGCGCAGGTCGACCGGGACCCACAGTGGCGCGGTGGTGATCCGTGCGCTCGGCCAGTCACGTTGTCCGGCAGGCACTGTCACGCGATGGTGGACATCTCGATATCGATACGACGGCATCGCCGAGTGACGTTGCCGGTTCCATGCGGGCGCACCATCGGCAAGAGAACCCGAAGGTGTTGTCAGGGTGGGGAATTCGGTCATGACTTGCTCTACTTCCCGGCCGTCCAGGGCCGAAGTCGACGGAGACCGGCCACGACGGAGCCCCACGGCGGGGCGGCCGGTCGTCAGGCCCCGCCGTGGCGGCCGAGGAGGAGCGCGGTGTAGGTCATGATGGGTACACTTCTACCACAACTCCTCAGACAAGTAGAGAGGTCACCAGGTGACACCCCAGGTAAGGCGCCAGCCACTGGCGGCTCAAGCGGCCGAACTGCTGCTCGCGCGGATCCGGGCGGGCGAGTGGCCCTTGGGTCATCGATTACCGGGCGAGACCTTGCTCGCCGCCCAGTTGGGGGTCGGGCGGTCGACCGTGCGTGAGGCGATCCGCGAACTCGCGGGCAAAGGCGTGCTCGACAGCAGGCAGGGCGCAGGCGTGTTCGTCACCGCGCTCGACGTGACCGAGGACTGGGATGTGGTGCTGCGTGGTGCCACCATCGTCGCGGTGATCGAGGCCCGCATCGCCATCGAAGCGGAGGCCGCGGCCCTCGCCGCCCAACGACGGACACCCGCCGACCTGCGGGCCATCCGGCGAACTCTGGCGGAACGCCGCGTCGAAGGTCGGCCCGTCGCCGATCACGTCGATGCCGACATGGCCTTCCATCGTGCGGTCGTCGTCGCCGCGCACAACGATGTCCTCACCCAGCTTTTCGACAGCCTTCTACCGCGCCTACGTCTGGCCATGATCGACATGCTCGAGCTTCGCCCGGTCCGCTCCGAGCAGGACGACCAGCACGCACACGAGCAACTCGCGCAGGCGATCGCGGATCGAACACCGACTGCCGCAGCAGAATTCAGCCGCACGCACCTTTCCGCCCTCAAGGAGGCCTTCACATGACCGGCAGCCCCGTGATCGAACTGGACGATGTGACCTTCCGCCGGGACGGCAAGAAGATCATCAACGGGATCTCGCTGACGGTGCGCGCCGGCGAGCACTGGGCGCTCCTGGGGCCCAACGGCGCAGGCAAGAGCACGCTGTTGGGATTCTGCGGTGCCGTCACCTTTCCGACGACGGGGACCGTGCGGGTGCTCGGGGAGCAGTTCGGGCGGGTCGAGTTGGCTCGGCTGCGGCGCTCGATCGGACATGTGAACCCGCGGCATCGGCTGCCGCACGCCCTCTCGGTGCGCGAGGTCGTGCTCACCGGCCTCACGGGCACGATCGACACACCGATGCGCTGGTCACCGAGTTCCGACGAGCTGGAGCGCGCCGAGCAGATCATCGACACTCTCGGCCTGTCCGGCAAGGCCGACGATCTCTGGCCCACCCTTTCCCAAGGTGAGCGCGGCCGCACTCTCATCGCCCGGGCCCTGATCAGCAACCCCCGGGTCCTGCTCCTGGACGAACCGTCCACCGGCCTCGACCTGGCCGCCCGCGAACAACTGCTCACCACCCTGGACAGCCTCGACCGAACCCACCCCGAAGTCGCCTCGATCCTGGTCACCCACCACCTCGAGGAACTGCCGAGCACCACCACCCACGCCCTGCTCATCGCCGACGGCCACACCGTCGCCGCAGGCCCGGCCACCGAGGTCATCACCACCGACCACGTCTCGACGGCCTTCGCCCACCCGATCGAAGTCCGCTACGACGGACGCTGGAGCGCCCGCGCCCGCTGAGCGCCGACGAAATCCGCGATGCGCGGCGCTCCTTCAGATGGCGCGGTCCGCCTCCGCGCTGGCGAGGATCGAGTGGGCGAGGGCGTCGGGGTCTTCGAGCATCGCTAGATGACCTACTCCGCGAAGGTATTCCAGCTCGGCACCCGGCACCGCCTCGTAGTCGTGCGCCGACTCCGGGTCCCAGCGAGGATCGGAGTCTCCGAAGATCACGAGGAGGGGCTTTCCGGCGTCGATGAGGCGCTGGGGCACGGTTCGCGCGGCGAGGTAGTCGATGTTGGCGGCGAGAATCGCACGGAAGGTTCGATAGGACATCGCGCGTAAGTCGGCCACGGCACCGTCGGGCACCGTGATCGTCGTCGCCGCGGTCGCTGACAGTCCGCGGCGGATCATCGAATCGGTGCGGACCGCCCACACGAGCGGACCGAACGGCGGCGAGGTGAGTGCCCGGATGATCGCGGGCTCAGGGAGCAGCGCTGCCAGACTCGGGCCCGTGCTGACCAGCACCAGATCGCCGACTAGATCGGGTCGACTCTCGACGAGGGCCGTCGCGATATACCCGCCGCTGGAGTGACCGACCACCCGCAGATTCCGGACCCCGAGATCGTCCAACACCTTCGCCACCCGATTCGCTTGTTGCGCAACGGCGTACGTCGATGCCGACTCCGACCGGCCACATCCCGGCAGGTCGATCGTGATCACCCGATACTTCGCGGCGAGCGACGGCACCACGGGTGCCCACATCGAACCGGTTGCGCCCGAGCCGTGCACGAGTAGCAGGGGCGGTGCGGCCGGGTTCCCGTCGATGACGACGTGCAACCCGCGGATTGTCGTATCCTCACGTGGCTTGAGGGGACTCGATGCGCTCATACCGCCAGCATCGCCGTCGACCCGTCACGACGTATTGGACAAATGTCAGGCTGTTTCACTCCGGATAGCCTGAAGGCGTGGACGCAGCGAGCCGATGGGACTGGAGTCGGGTCGATGTCGCTGTGCCGGGCCGAGTGCCCAGGCCGGGAATCCAGATGGCGGGATTCCGGTACCACGGGGATGCCGCCGTGGAAATCACCATGATCCCGCATCCTTCGATCACACTCCTGCTCGACCTCAGCGAACACGGAGTCGTGTACGACGTTCTCGGGTGCCAAGTCGTCGGGAACGCGATCATCGGTCTCCACGCAGGCCCGCTACGCATCACCAGCACAGGAGTCGGTGACGTCCTGCAGATCCGCATGCCCCCCGTCGTCGCCGCGGTGGTTCTCCAAGACACCGACATCATCGGCGGCACTGTGACACCGCTGCCGGACCTGTGGGGCAACGAAACCACCGGCTTGACCGAGCGACTCCGTGCAACGCCGTCGTGGCACGAGCGGTTCACCATCGTGGCCGCATTCCTGCGAAGCCGGGTGCGTCGCGGATCCGGTGTAGCACCCGAGATCACGTATGCCTGGGACCGGACCGTCCGCAGCCGAGGCCGGATCCGCATCGAGACCCTTGCCGCGGAGACCGGCTGGACCCGCCAGCGACTATGGTCCCGCTTCCGGTCCAGTATCGGAATCTCACCCAAGCACGCGTCCGACCTGGTCCGCTTCGACCATGCCGCCCATCTCCTGGCGACAGGGCGCTCGCCCGCGGACGCCGCCGCCGAGGCAGGCTATGTCGACCAATCGCATTTTCATCGTCGCACCAAGGCGATCACCGACATGACCCCCGCGGTGGTCGCGAAGGCTCCGTGGCTCGCGATCGACGAAGTGGCCTGGCCGACAATCTGATTCCTGCCTCCACCTGCGAGCGACGCGGCCCCGTCCGTCGTGGGCAGCGTCGAGGAGCACCGGGTCGGCGCAGCGGCCGCACACACGAGCATATTGACATCTATGTAAGGTAAGCCTACACATATACGAAAGTAGGCAGTTCCATGCGCATCGTGTCGTTCGGTTTCCAAACCTGGGGTCGTAAGACCCTGCAGGCCCTGATCGACTCGGAGCACGAGGTGGTCCTTGCGGTCACCCACCCGGCCGCGGAATCCGCCTACAAGGCGATCTGGAACGACTCGGTCGAGGAACTGGCCACCGAACACGGCATTCCGGTGCACCTCACCGAACGCGCCGACGCCGAGACCATCGATCTCGTCAAGCGTGCCCGACCCGACGTGATCGTGGTCAACAGCTGGTACACCTGGATGCCCGCGGAGCTGTACGACATGCCGCCCCACGGCACCCTGAACCTGCACGATTCGCTGCTACCGAAATTCACCGGGTTCTCACCGGTGCTGTGGGCGCTGATCAGCGGCGCGGAGGAATTCGGCCTGACGGTGCATCGCATGGACGAGCAACTCGACACCGGCGATATCCTGGTCCAGAAGCGCCTGCCGATCCCGCCCGGCGCCACCGGCACCGAACTCGTCCTGGCCGGCATGGAATTGATTCCGGCGGCGGTGCACGAGGCGCTCGCGGCGCTCGAGAACGGCACCGCGGTGTGGACACCGCAGAACAAGGCCGAGCGCACCTACTTCCACAAGCGGTCCGATCGTGACAGCCGGATCGACTGGTCCCTCGACGCGACCGAATCGGAACGGTTCGTGCGGGCGCTGTCCGCACCGTATCCGCGCGCCTACTCCTACTACCGCGGTGAGCGCGTCGAGATTCTCGACGCGGTCGTCTCCGAGGCACGTTACGGCGGCACCGCGGGCAGGGTGATCGTTCAGGAAGGTGGCGGCGCGGTCGTGTGTGGAGCCGAACCGCACCGCGGTGGCAACCACGCGTTGGTGATCAAACGTGTCCGCAGCGCGACGGGCACCGAGTACGACGGTGCCGAATTCTTCGCTCGCGGTGGGTATCTCACCGACTTTCCCGCCTGAGTTCCCGGTTCCGCAGCGCCCGTCCGACGGCATGGGCGCGGACTTCCCACCTTCGCTCCCAGCTTCCGAGGCACCATGATCCCCCACCGCTCGACCCCTGCTGTCCGCCCGCTCACCGCGGCACAACGAGAGGTGTGGTTCGCTCAGCAATTGCTCGGGCCGGTGCCGCTCGCGGTCGGCCAGTATGTCGACCTGCGCGGACCGCTCGATGTGGCGGCATATCGCCGCGCGGTGCACTCGGCCGCGCGTGATCTGGGTGCCTATGTGCGGTTCACCCTCGTCGAGGGGCAGCCGGGACAGGTGCACGACGATGGCATCGACGACCACATCGCCCTCGTCGACTGCAGTGGAGAGGCCGACCCGGAGGCCGCAGCCCACGCGTGGATGCGGGCCGATCAGTGTGCGCCGTTCGATCTGATCGCCGACCCACCCATCGTGACCACGGTCCTGCGCCTCAGCTCGGAGCATCACCTGCTCTACACCCGCGCGCATCACCTGGCGCTCGACGGCTTCGGCGCCGTCCGCATGCAGCATTTGCTGAGCACCTGTTACACCGCCCTGCTGGAGGGGCACGAATTACCTTCGGCCGCAGTCGATTCGACAGCGGTTCTGGCCGCTGCGGAGCAGAGTTACCTGGGCTCGCGACGGTATGAGATCGACCGCGAATACTGGCGCGAGCAGCTCGCCGTTCTGCCCGCCCCGGTCACTCTCGCGACGCGACCCGGTGCTCCCGACCCGCTCCCGATCCACGCCCGCGCCGAGCTGCCGCCATCACTTGGTCGAGCGACTGCGCACGCGCGCCGGCTTCCCCGGCATCGCGCCCGTGCTGACAGCGGCATTCGCCGCGTTCCTCGGCAGGCTGACCGACGCCGAGTCGGTGGCGCTGAGCCTGCCGGTCGCCGCGCGCACGACCGCCGCGATGCGCGAATGCGGTGCCATGACTTCGAATATCGTCCCGCTGCGCTGCTCGGGCGCCACCGTGGGCACCGCCATCGTCTGCGCGCGTGCCGAACTGAGCGGGGCACTACGTCATCAGCGCTATCGCGGTGCCGACATGATCCGCGACAGTGGTCGCCGAGCCGAGTCGCTGAACTTCGGACCGGCCGTCAACATCATGAACTTCCACACCGAGTTGATGCTCGGCCCGGCGCGCGGCGTCATCGAGCTGCTGTCCACCGGGCCGGTCGAAGACCTCGCGCTCAATGTGTATCCGCTGACCGGTTCCGGGTTGCGGGTCGAGTTCGAAGCCAACCGCCATCGATACACCGAGGCCGAGGTCACCGCGCACCTGGAGCGATTCGTCGGCTTCCTGACAGAGTTCGCGACCGCCGCCGACGATGTCGCGATCGACCGGTTGCCGGTCCTCACCGGCGCCGAGGCGGGCCTGCTCGTCCCCTGGTGCGGGCCGACGGCTGGTCCACCGGCCACGCTGGGCGAGCTGATCGCCGCCGCCGTCGCGGAGAACCCGGACGGCATCGCCGTCGTCTACGGTGAGAAGCGTTGGACCTACCGGGAATTCGACGAGTGGACCGACCGCCTCGCCGGCGCGCTGCAGGCGGCGGGTGCCGGCCCCGAGACCTTGGTCGCGATGGTCATGGAACGCTCCGCCGCCTCGGTCGGAGCTGTCTGGGCGATCACCAAGACCGGGGCGGGCTTCGTACCGATCGACGCGGGATACCCGGCCGAGCGCATCGCGCACATCCTCGACGACTGCGGTGCCGTCCTCGGCGTCACCGGTGTCGAGCACCCGGCGGATCTGCCCGGATCGGTCCACTGGACCATCGTCGACCCCGATGCGACCCCGGACGCGGAACTGCTGCCGGTCGCCGCGCGGCCCGAGCACCCCGCCTACCTCATCTATACCTCCGGTTCCACCGGTGCCCCCAAGGGCGTGCTGGTGACCCACGGCGGTCTCGCGAACCTGGCGGCGGAGCGGCGCGACCGGTACGCGTTGCGGCCCGGAGCCCGGACCCTGCACCACGCCTCCCCCGGTTTCGACATGGCGGTCGGCGAGATCCTGTGCGGGCTGGCCGGTTTCGCGACACTGGTGGTGGCCCCGCGCTACGTGATGGCCGGACCGGATCTGGCCGAGCTCATGCGTCGCGAGCGGGTGACCAACGCCATCATCACCCCGGCGGTGCTGGCGACCCTCGATCCCGAGACCCTGCCGGAACTGCGTGTCCTCGGTGTCGGCGGGGAGGCGATCCGCGCCGACCTGGTTTCGGCCTGGTCGCGAAACCGGTTGATGCGCAACGGATACGGCCCTACCGAGGCGACCGACATCGCGACCATCGCGGAACTGACACCGGATCGATCGGTGACGATCGGCGCGCCGCTGCGCGGATTCCACGCACTGGTGCTCGACGCCCGGCTGCGCCCGGTGCCACCCGGTGTCATCGGCGAGCTCTACCTCGGCGGCCCGGCCCTGGCGCGCGGCTACCACGGTCGGCACTCGTTGACAGCGGCCCGATTCGTCGCCGATCCGTTCGGGCCGCCCGGCGGGCGGGTGTACCGCACCGGTGACCTGGTCACGCTCACCACCGGCGCCGAGCCCGAACTGATCTACCACGGCCGCAGCGACTTCCAGATCAAGGTGCGCGGGCACCGCATCGAGCCGGGCGAGATCGAGACCACTCTCACCGGCCTACCCGGGGTCGGCCGGGCCGCCGTCACTGCCCATCAGGACTCGAGGGGTACCCATCTGGTGGCTTACCTGGTGCCGGACGGCCCACTCGATGTGGAGCAGGTGCGGCTCCTCATCGCCGAGCAACTGCCCGCGTACCTACGTCCGAGCGCCTACCTCGTGCTCGACACGCTGCCGTTGACTCCGAACGGCAAACTCGACACCCGTCGCCTGCCCGCGCCGGTGTTCGGTCACCACGGTTCCCGGCCTGTCGCGACAGATTCGGAGCGGAAGGTGGCAGCGGCCTTCAGCGAGGTTCTCGCGATCGAAGTGGCCGGGGCCGAGAGCGACTTCTTCGAACTGGGTGGGACCTCGCTCACCGCCACCGCGCTCGCGGGACGGCTCGGCCTCGACGTCCGCACCGTCTTCGACGCACCGACCGTCGCGGGGTTGGCACTGCGACTCGACGACGCCGAAGACCCGGACGCACCGGCGCCGCTGACCCGGCCCGAGCACCTGTCGCCTGCCCCGGCGCAGCTGCGGATGTGGCTGCTCAATCAGCTGTACCCGGAGTCGTCGGCCTATCATCTGCCGATCGCGTTGCGGCTCAGGGGATCTCTCGATCTGGCGGCGCTCGACGCCGCGGTACGAGATGTGGTCGACCGGCACGAGGTGCTGCGCACGGTGTACCCCGGCAGCAGCGCCGGGCCGCGCGTCCGCATCCTCACCGTCGACGAGGCCCTCGGCCGGGCACCGCTGACCGCGCGCACCCTCGACCGGGACGATCTGAACGCCGAACTCGCGGAGACGGTCACCGTGCCCTTCGACGTCACCACCGACGCGCCGATCCGATTGGCATTGTGGAATATCGGCACCGACGACCACGTGCTCGCGCTGGTGGCACATCACATCGCCGCCGACGGCTGGTCGCACGGTCCGCTCGTGGCCGATCTGTCCGCGGCGTACACCGCGCGTGCCGCCCGACGGCAACCGCGGTGGGAACCGTTGCCGCTGCAGTACGCCGACTACACACTGTGGCAGCATCGGCGACTCGGCGATCGGCACGATCCGCGGTCCCGCGCCGCCGGTCAGCTCGCGCACTGGGTGCGTGCGCTGGACGGGGCGTCCGACCGGCCGCCGCTACCGACCGATCGAGTCCGCGCCCCCGGCATCGGCAGGCCGGGTGGGGCCGGTGCGGTGGTCGAGTTCGAGATCGACGCCGATGTCGCGACAGCGCTTGCCGAACTGGCCCGACGACACAACGCGACTCCCTTCATGGCCGGGTACGCGGCGTTCACCGTGCTGCTCGGTGACCTGGCCGGAAGCGCGGATGTGACGATCGGGACCCCGGTCGCGGGTCGCGCACACCCCGCCCTCGACCGCTTGGTCGGCATGTTCGTGAACACCCTGCCGTTGCGCCTGACTCTCGATCCGCAGGAACACTTCACCGCGTTGGTGGTGCGCGCGAGGGAAGTCTCGCTCGCCGCGCTGGGCAATGCCGAGGTCCCCTTCGACCACATCGTCGAAGCGGTGAATCCGCCACGTGACAACACCAGGCACCCGCTGTTCGACGCCGTGTTCTCCTACGAGAACCTGCCCGCACCGCCCTCGCTCGACCTCGGCGGCCTGACCATATCCGTTGTCGACTTCCCTTGGGAAACAACACATTTCGACCTGAGTCTCACGCTGCGTGAAGACCCGGGCACCGGTGGTCTGACGGGCAACCTGCGCTATGCCACCGACCTCTACGAGGAAGCGACGGTCACCGCGTTCGCGGCACGGTTCCGCGATATCCTGACGACCGTCGCCACGCATCCCGACGTGACCCTCGCGCAGCTGTCCGGCACGACCGGGCTCGGCATGCCCGAACGCCCGGAAGTCGACCCCGCGTCCGACGCGCCTGCCCACAGCGGTGAGCCGGCGACCGTGCGCGAGCTCGCGGTGGCGCGGGTGTTCGCCGATGTGCTGGAACGAGATTCGGTCGAGATCGACGACAGCTTCTTCGATCTCGGTGGCACCTCGCTGCTCGTCTTCACGCTCCGATCGGAGCTGCGGACCCGGCTCGGCATCGACGCCGACCCGCGCCTGCTGTTCGAAGCGCCGACGCCGCGTGCGGTGACGGCGGCGGTGACAGCGGAATCCGGCGCGGCGGCGGCCGGACAGTGGACCGACATGCTGATCGCCGACGCCCAGCTCGATCCAAACATCACGGTGCCCGCAGCCTTCCCGCCGCCGCCGACCTCGGCCGACGATGTGCTCCTGACCGGCGCCACCGGTTTCGTCGGCATCCACCTGTTGCGCGAGCTGCTCGACCGCACCCCGTCCCGCGTCTGGTGCCTGGTCCGCGCCGACGACACCGACGACGCGCGCCTCCGTCTCGAAACAACCCTGCGGCGCTACGGACTGGAGACCGACGGACTCGCCGACCGCGTCGTGCCGGTGCCCGGCGACCTCGCCGCACCGCGGTTCGGGCTCGCCCCTGACACGTGGACCGAGCTGGCCGCGCGTATCGAGGTGATCTACCACAACGGTGCCCGCGTGAATCACCTGGAATCCTATGCCGCCCTGCGCCCGGCGAACGTCGCCGGAACCGTCGAGATCCTGCGACTGGCTGTCGATACCAGGGTGAAGGCCCTCCATTTCGTGTCGACCGTGTCGGCGGCCGTCGGTGTCGGCCACACCGGAGTCGTCACCGAGCACACGGCGATCACCGCCGACCAGGTACCGCGCAATGGGTATCTGGCCACCAAATGGGTGGCCGAGCAGTTGGTCCTCGCGGCAGCCGAACGCGGGTTGCCGGTCGCCGTGCACCGGCCCGGCCTGGTCGCCGGATCGATCAGCAGCGGCGCGAACAGCGCTGACGACGCGTTCTGGACACTGATCCGATCGGCCGCCCATCTCGGGGTCGCGCCCGACATCGAGTCCGCCGAGGTCACGTTGGCCCCGGTCGACTACGTGGCACGCGCCTTGGTCACGCTCGCCACCGGACGGCAGCCCGCCACCGAGATCTACCATTTGGTCAACAGTGCGCCGACCAATGTCGGCGACATCCTCAATACCCTGCGCCGCACCGGATTTCCCATCGACATCGTGCCGGTGGCCGATGCCGCCGAACGCTTGGCCGGACGGATCGCACAGCATGCCGACCTGATGCGCGCGGCACTCGTGGCCGACAACTACCTCAACGGTGGCGGCGACGCCCTGATCGTCGACGACACCGGCACTCGCGCGGTCCTGGCGCGATCCGGTGTTCGTTGCCCGGACATCGACGGGGCTGTCCTACAGCGTTATGTCGACGGTTTCATCACCGAGGGCCTGCTACCGACCCCGGTCGAAGCGGTGTCGCGAACCCGGCCGGCTGGTCGACGATCGTCGTGAGCCGGGTCAGCGCAGGGTCAAGGGGGTCTCCGATTCGATCCTGGTCAGCTTGTGTGGGTTGCGGACGAAGTAGAGGCCGGTGATCCGGTCATTGTCGACCCGGAACGCCATGACTCCATCGATCTCGCCGTCCAATCGGAAGACCAGGGCCGGGCTGCCGTTGAGCAGAGTGGGATCGATGACGATCGAGGCCTCGGTCCTGCCGATTCCGCCGAGGATGTAGCGGACCACGTTCTCCGCGCCTGCGACGGGCCGCAGTGCCGCGCGCTTGACCCCACCGCCGTCGCTGACGAGGACGACCTCGGGGGCGAGGACGTCCAGCAGGGCTTGGGGGTCACCGGAGGTGAGGGCACGGCGAAACGACTCGAGTGCGGCCCGGGTTTCGTCGGCCGAGACCGTCATTCGGGGGCGGCGGGCATCGACGTGTCCGCGGGCGCGGTGGGCGATCTGGCGGACGGCGGCGGGAGTCTTGCCGACGGCGGCGGCGATATCGTCGTAGTCGATCTCGAACACCTCGCGAAGCACGAATACCGCGCGTTCGGTGGGTGACAGTGTTTCGAGGATGAGCATCGTCGCCATCGACAAGCTCTCGGCGAGTTCGAGGTCGGCAGCCGCGTCCGGCGCGGTCAGCAGCGGCTCGGGCAGCCAGGGACCCACATAGGATTCTTTGCGACGGCTGATCGTGCGCAGCCGGTTGAGCGACTGCCGGGTCGTGATCCGCACCAGATAGGCCCGCTGGTCGCTCACCTGCCCCAGATCGACCTTGCTCCAGCGCAGCCACGTCTCCTGCAGCACGTCTTCGGCGTCCGCGGCCGATCCGAGCATCTCGTAGGCGACGGTGAACAGCAGATTGCGGTGCGCGACAAAGGCCGCGGTCGCGAGTTCCGGTGTCCGCCCGTCATTCGGTGGAGTGTGCACCACGTTGTCCTCTTCCTCGGTCTCTCAGGGAATCACGATGACCTTGCCGACTTCCGGGCTGCTCGGCGCCAGGCTCAGCACCACGTCGAACCGCTGACCGGTCACCGCCTCCACGACAGGGTTCTCGGTGTTCGGTTGCTCCTTCGGTTCACGGGGTTCAGCACGAGACACCGCACAACCGCGCGCTGTGACACCGCAGTGAGGCAGATCACGTCACGTCGCAGCGGTGTCACGCCACCAGAGCCGGCGGTGTCTGATGCGCGACCGCTGACGACGAGCTCGTCTCGCGCCTCATCCGAAGGAGAACTCCATGAACCTCGCACTCTGGATCATCGCCGGCCTGCTCGCCGCCCTCGCTTTGCTCGGCGGGGTCACCAAGACATTCATGCCCAAGGACAAACTCGATGAACTCGGCAGGAAGTCCGGCGGCGGATGGACCGAACACGCAGGCAGCGGGTTCGTCAGGACCCTGGGAGTCCTGGAGATCCTCGCAGCGGCCGGACTGATCCTGCCCGCCGTGCTCGATATCGCACCGGTGATGGTGCCTGTCACCGCCGCATGCTGGGTGCTGTTGATGATCGGCGCGATGATCACCCATGCCCGCTACGCGCAATACAAATACGTCGTCCTGAATTTCGTCTATCTCGCCGCGGCCGCATTCGTAGCCTGGGGTCGCTTCGGCCCCGAATCCTTCACCGGCTGAGACGCGCGGCGGCCGACCCGAGCACAGTCTCGGGTCGGCGGGCGACCTGGCCGTACTCCTTGACAACCGAACCGTCTCGTCTCGGTTGATTGATAAGGTGCCCCCATGACCGACGCCAAGGGAAGTTCGCGGCGCAGCGAGCGATCGCGCCAAGCCATCCTCGCGGCCACCCGCGCATTGATCTCCGAGGTTGGCTACACGAAAGTCTCCATCGAGGCCATCGCGGCACGCGCCGGGGTCGGCAAGCAGACGATCTACCGGTGGTGGCCGTCCAAGGGAGCCGTCATCTTCGATTCGTTCCTCGCCCTCAGCACAACAGAGGAAGGGCCGCAGGTGGAGCTGCCCGACACCGGGGACATCGAGGCCGACCTGAAGGTGGTCATGCGGGCCACGGCCGCAAAGTTCGCTGACCCGGACTTCGAACGTCCGATCCGTGCTCTCGAGGTCGAGATCGTCAACGACCCCGAGCTCGCTGCCCAGTTCCGCGAGAAGCTCGCGCGTCCGGTGGACGAAGCGAAGAAGGCCCGCTTGCGCAGCGCACAGCGGGCAGGCCAACTCGACCCCGGCGCTGATCTCGACCTGGTCCTGGAGGTGCTCTACGCCCCGCTGTTCCAGCGGTGGCTACACAGGTCCGGGCCGCTCACCGCCGAATACGCCGATTCCCTCGTCGACGTCACGCTGCGCGCATTTCGGTCTCCCTCATCATGACCGACCTCCCGCAGATCTAACGAGCCGGCAGGTGCACCGACACGCACAACCCACCGCCCGGACGCGGGGTGAGAGTAAGAGTGCCCGCGTGGGCTCGGGTGATGCTGTCGACGATGGCCAGTCCAAGGCCTACGCCGGAATCGTGGGTGCGAATGCGTTCGGACCCACGCTGGAACGGTTCGACGAGTGTGGAAACCGTTCGCGGAGTGAGGTTTTCGCCCGTGTTCTCGACGGTGAGGACCACCGAATCGGGCAGGCGGCGGGTGGTTGTCCACGCGGTGCCGCCGGGCAGGTTGTGGACTACCGCGTTGTGGACGAGGTTCGTCGTCAGCTGCAGGAGCAGGGCGTGCGAGCCGACGGTGGGGGTCGGCTCGCCTACGGTTTCGAGGGTGACGCCGTGCTTTTCGGCGAAAGGGATCAGCGTCTCGGTGGCTTCTTCGGCGAGCAGGGACAGGTCGACGGGCTCGGGGGTGAACGACCGCTGGTCGGCTCGACTGAGCACGAGCAAGGCTTCGGTGAGATCGATGGCCCGGCTGTTGACGGTCTGGAGGCGTTCGATCAGGTCACCTGGGTCGGCGGGGGGATCGTCACGGGCCACCTCGAGCATGGTTCGGGTGATCGCCAAAGGGGTGCGTAGTTCGTGGGATGCGTTGGCGGCGAACCGCTGGTTCTCGGTGACGTGGGCTTCCAACCGGGCGAGCATGGCGTCGAAAGTGTCGGCCAGTTCACGGAATTCGTCGGCGGTGCCTGCGAGCCGGATGCGGTGCGACAGGGAGCCGTTGGCGGCCAGCCGGGCAGCGGCGGTGATCCGGGTCAGCGGGGCGAGCATTCGTCCGGCCAGGAACCAGCCGCCGACCAGGCCGAAGACCATCAGGAAGAGCAGTACGGCGGCCATGAACGGCGCGAACGAGCGGAGCAGCAGCCGCCGGTTGATCCAGAAGTTGCCGGTGGCGTCGATCCAACCGGTAGGCAGGTAGTACAGATAGAACACCAGAACGGCGACGAGTAACAAGGTGCCCGCGAGCATGACGAAACCGGCGTAACTGAGGGTGAGCTTGAGGCGGACACTCAGCCCGGGTGCCCTATCCACCGTCACCTCCTGTACTGATGCGGTAGCCGACGCCGGGAACGGTCGCGATGATCCATGGTTCGCCGAGACGTTTGCGCAGCGCCGAGACGGTGATGCGGACGGCATTGGTGAACGGGTCCGCGTTCTCGTCCCAGGCGCGTTCCAGGAGCTCCTCCGCGCTCACCACACCGCCGTCGGCCGCGACGAGCACCTCGAGCACCGCGAACTGTTTGCGCGTCAGCGCGACGTAGCGGCCGTCGCGGTAGACCTCGCGACGGAACGGGTCAAGACGCAACCCGGCGATCTCGCGGACCGGTGGCCGGCTGTGGGCGCGCCTGCGGTCGAGGGCGCGCAGGCGCAGGACCAGTTCGCGCAGGTCGAACGGTTTGGTGAGGTAGTCGTCGGCGCCGAGCTCGAAACCGGTCGCCTTGTCGTCGAGTCTGTCGGCGGCGGTGAGCATCAGGATCGGCAGCCCACTGCCCGCGGCGACGATGTGTTCGGCGATCTCGTCGCCGGAGGGACCGGGGATGTCACGGTCGAGGACGGCGATGTCGTAGGTGTTGATGTCGAGCAGCATCAGTGCCGTGTCGCCGTCGCCCGCGATGTCGGCGGCGATGGCTTCCAGGCGCAGGCCGTCGCGGATTGCTTCGGCCAGATAGGGTTCGTCCTCGACGATCAGTACACGCATCGCTCTCGATTCTTCCACCGGGAACATATCGTCGGCGTATCGAAAATCGCATACGTGCGTGCAACGCCGCATTGTCTTGACTGACTGCATGAATCAGAGAAATATCCGGGGAATTCTAGCGACTGCTGTTGCCGCTCTTACCGCAGCAGGCGCTGTGGCGTTCTTTGTCCACCAATCGCCGGACCGGTTCTCCTCCGTCGCGTTGTCGATCGATATTCCCCGTGGCGACCCCGGTTCGCCCGGTGCGGGGGTCTTCGACGACCAGTCGCCTTCGGTAGCCAATCTGGACCCCGCATTGCTCGATGCGCTCCGTCGGGCCGCCGTCGACGCGGGTAGCGAGGGGGTGGAATTCGTGGTCACCAGTGGCTGGCGGTCCGCGGAACACCAGACACGGCTGCTGCACGAGGCGGTCGGCAAGTACGGGTCCGAGGCCGAGGCCGCCCGCTGGGTGGCTACCGCGGAAACCTCCGCGCACGTGTCGGGTGACGCGGTCGACATCGGGCACAGTGCGGCGACGGCGTGGTTGTCCGCCCACGGCGCCGCCTATGGGCTGTGCCAGATCTACGACAACGAACCCTGGCATTACGAACTGCGCCGCGACGCGGTGGAAAACGGCTGCCCGGTACGGTTTGCCGATCCCACCGAGGACCCGAGGATGCAGCGGTGACCATTCCCCGGCCCGCCACGCTCGTCGCGTTTCGGTTCTGCGTGGTCTATTTCGTTCTGTTCTGCGTGCTGAACACCTATATTCCGTTCGCGTTGCTCGGCATCCTCGGGCGCTGGGCGCGCCGTTATGTGAGCCCGTGGGACATGTCGCTGACCGACCCCGTCACCGGGTGGGTGGGCCGGACGTTCTTCGGTGTCGACGCGGTGCAGCACAAGGATTCCGGTGCCGGTGATCAGGCGGCGGTGTGGGTACTGGTGCTGTGTCTGCTGGTCCTCGCGGTGGTCGTCGCCGCGGTGTGGACGGCATTCGATCGCCGCACGGCATACCCCCGGCTCACCGCCTGGTTCTTCCTGTTCCTGCGGTTGTGCCTCGGTGCGCAGATGGTGGGGTTCGGGTTCGCGAAGCTGATCCCGACCCAGATGCCCGGGCCGTCGTTAGCACAGCTGCTGCAACCGTACGGCGATCTGAGTCCGGCCTCGGTGCTGTGGTTGCAGGTGGGCAGTTCCCCCGCATACGAGATGTCGCTAGGTGCTGTGGAAGTCGTGGCGGGCCTGCTGCTGTTCTTCTCCCGAACGACGGTGCTCGGTGCACTGTTGTGCTTGCTCAGTACGGCGCAAATCCTCCTGCTGAACATGACGTTCGACATCCCGGAGAAGTTGCTCGCCGCGCACTTGATGTTGATCAGCCTGGTCCTGCTCGCGCCCTACCTGCGACGGCTCGTCGATGTGTTCGTACACCAGCGGGGTTGCGCGCCGCTGTCACTACCGTCGCTCTTCGCCGAAGAACGGAACAACCGCATCGCGAAAGGGGTCGTTGCGGGTCTGGGACTCTGGGTCGCACTGGCCAGCGGGTACGACCGCTGGGTGGTGTGGCAGGAACAGCACGGGGCAGGTAGCCCCAAATCCGAGCTGTACGGGATCTGGGACGTGCGGGAATTCACCGTCGACGGACAGGTCGCACCGCCGCTCACCACCGACGGAACCCGTTGGCAGCGACTGATTTTCGAACATCCAGGATCGGCCACCATTCAACGGATGGATGGTGAATTCGTTCCGGTAGAAGCCGAACTCTCCCCCGGCGGGCAGCTCGAACTCGCCCGACCGACAGGACCACTCGCGACTGTGTCCACCCAGAGACCCACCCCCGACCTTCTGATACTGCGCGGGGAACTGCACGACCGCCCACTCGTCGTCACCTTGGAACGCCTGGACCTCGACAGCTTCACCTTGCGCAGTCGCGGATTCCACTGGGTGCAGAACTATCCGTACTTCCGCTAGCTGACGTGTCCATTCAGAACCGTCCCCAGCCGAGCAGTAACGAACGCCCCGGACGGACGTCGTCTGATTCAGTGGGCGAGTTTGAGCCCGACGACGCCCGTCACGATCATCGTGAGAAACAGGAGCTTGAATATCGTCACCGGCTCTTCACCGGTGGCCATGGCGAAGGCGACGGTGAGGACCGCGCCGATACCCACCCAGACCGCGTATGCGGTACCTACCGGAAGTTCGCGCATCGCGATCGCCAATCCGGCCATACTCGCCAGCAGAGCGACGAAGAACAGCACCGACGGCACGAGCCGGGTGAAGCCTTCGGATTTGCCCAGGGCGGTCGCCCACACAGCTTCCAGGAATCCCGACACGACAAGCAGAATCCACGACATCGCAGCCCTCCTCGGGCCGTCTTGTCGCACTCCGGGTACGGCACCCCTCGTCCGGAAGCCCGATCACCGGGCTCACTTCCACCATGGCACGCCGGCTATCGGCCGGCAAGCGATGGTGGTTCGTCTCACCAGCAAAGATGTCGGTGGGTAGCCGTAAACTTCGGCAGGTGGGGAGGATTCGGGAAACGGCCGGTGGACTCGCATTGACGCTGCCGAGCGTGGCGCTCAACGGTGTCCTGGTCTACGTCGTGATCGTCGGCTTCGGCCGGTGGGCGGCGATCATCATGCTCGTGTTGTGGACCGGGTTCGGCTGCGGCATGGCCAGCGCACTGTGGTTCCATCCGAATCGGGGCCGAGCGGCGGCGGCCTATGGATTCCGCAAGCCCGTCGGATCGGAGCCCGATATTCTCGCGACCGCTTGGGCCGAGGTCACCCGGAAGGCGGGGGTGGACGGCTGGCCGTACTCGCTGTGGGTGCAGCAGTCGGCCACGTTCAACGCGTTCGCCGCGCCCGCGCGCATGGTCGCGGTGACGAGCTGGGCGATCGAATCGCTTCGCCCACGGCAGCTGGCCGCAGTGCTCGCCCACGAACTCAGCCACCATCTCTTGCTCGATCCACGTGTGCGACTGCTCGACGCCTGGTTCTCGGTCCCCGCCCGCGTGATCAGGGGTATCGGCGCGGTCCCGGCCCGCGCGGCACGTGGTCCCGGCACTCTCCGATGTCTCGCGCGAGCGGCGATCGCGACGGCACTCCTGGCGGCCGTGGCATTCTTTCTCACACCACGAACCGGCGAGCCCGCCGTCGCGGTGCTGATCGCACTACTCGTCCTGGAACCCCTGACCGCTGCGGCGCGCGCACGGCGCGGAGAGTTCGCCGCCGACCGAATGGCTGTTCACCTCGGGTACGGCCGCGAACTCCACGGCGCGCTCCGCAGGTGGCTGCCGCACGAGACAGCTCACACATCCGCACTGCTCGCGGCCCGCGCCCGATGGCTCGACACACATCCGCCGATCAGGCAACGGCTGCAAGTGATTCGACGAACCGCCGCGAACTGATCGCTTCGACCGCCGGGGCGCATCGACTGGAGGCATTCACCGCCGTGCCGCGATGCGTGCCCATACCCGCGGGTCGGTACGGAGACCGCCCGGTGTGTCGGCGCCGTACCGCGCGATCTGGGCGTCGAGGTCCAAGGGCGCGGTCAACGAGGTTCCGGGTGCGAGGGCGTCCTCGACGTGTTCGTCGGGCACCAGCCAGCACACCTCGAACTCGATGCCGTCGGGGTCGCGCGCGTAGAGCGCTTTGGTCGACCCGTGGTCGCTCGCCCCGGTCAGTGCGTTCGCCGCGAGCAGGCGCTCGCGGATATCGGCGAGCTCGCGCAAGGTGTCGACCTCCCAGGCGACGTGGTAGAGCCCGACCGATCCCGGCGGTCCCGCCGCGGGCCGCCTGGCCTGGAACAGCCCGAGATCGTGATCGTTGGCCGAGCCGGGGTGGCGCAGGAAGGCGCCGCCCGGGAATCCCTCGGCAAGTCGCTCGAAGCCGAGGACGTTTTCGTAGAAGGCGATGCTGCGCTCCAGCTCCGCGACGAACAAGACGATGTGGTTGATTCCCCGCATAGCGATGACCTCCTGGCCTACGACTGTGGGCGGTCGTCGGCGTCGACACGCAGATCCCGGCCCGTCACCTCCACCGTAGCGACCAGGGCCGCCAGGCTCAGGGCTGCGGTGACAACGATGATCCCGCTCAGCGCGACGCTCGACCCGTCGAAGGCGACAAGCAGGCTGCTCGCGATCAGCGGGGTGAAGCCCGCGCCGACGAGCGCCGCGGTCTGATAGGCGATGGACACACCGGTGTATCGCACACCGGTGGGGAACATTTCCGACAGCATCGGGGTCAGCGGCGCGTACATCAGGTTCTGCAGCAGCTGCGCGAACATCAGCGCGCCCGTCATGATCCACCACGAATCGCTGTTGATCAGGCTGTACAGGGGGAAGGCGTAGACGACGGCCCCGATCGCGCCCGTCATCATCGTTCGCCGCCTGCCCAACCGATCCGACAGGGCCGCGCTCGCGGGAATGGCGACGATCGAGACGACGACCACCAGCAGCAGCGATCGCATCACCTCGCCGACCGCGTAGCCGATGCCGGTCGCGTAGGCGATGATGTGCGAACTGGTCAGGGCGGTCAGCGCGAACGGTGCGAGACCGGCGAACACGGCGGGGACGAGCAGGCGTGGGCGACGCAGCACCTGCGCCGCGGGAATCGAGTCACGCGGTGGCGCGGCGGCGGCGAAAACCGGGCTCTCGGCGACCCGCAGCCGCACATACATCCCGAGCACGAGCAGGGCCGCGCTCAGCAGGAACGGCACCCGCCACCCCCAGGTCGAGAACTGTGGTTCGGGAAGCTGGGTCACCGCGGCGACCGCCCCGGTCGACAGCAGGAAACCGAGGGGCGTTCCCAGCTGCATGATTCCAGCCCATCGACCGCGATTGCGCGCGTCGGCATGCTCGACGACCATCAGCGCGGCGCCACCCCATTCCCCGCCGACGGCCACCCCTTGCACCACGCGCAGCAGCACCAGCAGGATCGGCGCCGCGACGCCGATGGTGTGATAGGTCGGCAGCAGGCCGATCGCCGCGCTGGCGATACCCATCATCAGCATGGTGATCAGCAACATCGACTTGCGGCCCACGCGATCGCCGAAATGGCCGAAGATCACGCCGCCGAGCGGACGTGCGACATACCCGGCGGCGAGGGTGCCGAACGAGGCGATGGTGCTCAACGCGGGATTCGAGCCGGGGAAGAACAGCGGCCCGAACACCACCGCGGCCATAGTCCCGTACAGCAAGAAGTCGTAGTACTCGATCGTCGTACCGAGCAGGCTCGACAAGGCCGCACGGCGGCGAGCTCTCGCGTCGGTCGGGATAAACGCTTGCGGCGCAGACGGACTCGCCTTCTCGGGTGGCAGCGTGGGCACCGAGGCTCCTTCGGTTCGGCCGCGAGATCCTCGTTCGATATCGCGGTCACCGCGACGTTTCCAGCGCGACCCGACGACCGGCAATACCGCCGACCACTGAGCGGAATCTTCAGTGACCCCGGCACCGCAAAGCCATTGCGCGCCTTCCGCGTTATCGCTCGTCGCGCCCCTGCGGGAATTGCGCGACAGCCTCATCGATCAGCCCGCCGAGCTGGTCGGCGGTGATCATGCCGCAGTTCACGAGCCCGGCCAGCCCCTGCAAGGTGGCGAGGAAGATCAGTGCGGTCCGCTGCGGGCTCGTGCCCGGCGGCTCGTCGGCCAGACCCTGCTCGAACACCAGCAACATCGGCGCGAAGGCGGCCTCCGCGGCCGTGCTCACGGCCTCGCCACCTTCGCCGTGTTTGTGGGCGAACATCAGCTCGGCCAGGTTCGCCTCGGATGTCACGAAGTCGAGGTAGGCCCGGGCGAGCGAGCGAATCCGGGCGCGGTAGTCGGGCGCGGCATCGACCGCGTCCCGCAGTCGCCCTCCGAGCAAGGCGAACCCTTCGACGGCCAGTGCGTCGTGAAGCTGCCGACGGTCAGGGAAGTGCCGGCGCACAGCGGCGTGCGAAACACCGACGGCGGCGGCCAGCTCACGCAGCGACAACTCCGAGGCTCCTCGGTCACGCACCACCGGCGTGGCTTGTTCCAGGACGGCCTGGCGCAGGTTGCCGTGATGGTAGGGGCGGTCGGGCGTCATTCGGGCAGCCTATCAAGAATGTTTCCGTTGACTAGATTGTTTCCAGTGGATACATTGGCTCCATGCTCACTCTTGCCTCTCGTTCTCGGATTCCGGATCAGACCGGCCGCACCGTCATCGTCACCGGCGCCACCAGCGGGATCGGCCGTGCCGCGGCAACTGTCCTTGCCGCCAAGGGCGCACGGCTCATACTCGCTGTCCGCGACCAGGAAAAGGGCCGTGCCGTCGCCGCCGAAATGAGCGGCACGGTGGAAGTTCGTCCGCTCGACTTCAGCTCACTGGCGTCGGTCCGGCATTTCGCAGACGGCATCGACAGCACCGTGGACGTGCTCGTCAACAACGCCGGAACCATGACCGATTCGCTACAGCACACCGCCGACGGTTTCGAGCTCCAGTTCGGGGTGAACCACCTGGCGCCCTTCGCGTTGACGAACCTGTTGCTCGACCGGATCACCGACCGCGTCGTGTCCACCTCGTCGACCGCCTACCGCTCCGCGCAGCTCGATTTCGACGACCTGCAGTGGGCGCAACGCCCCTACAAGCCGTTCGGCGCCTACGGTGCGTCGAAGTTGTCGGTCCTGCTGTTCACCGCCGAACTACAACGCCGCCTGAGCGCGGTCGGCTCGTCGGTCATCGCGACCACCGCGCATCCCGGCTGGGCCTCCACCGGCTTCCGGATCACCAGCGGTAACCGGCTCATCGACGCCCTGTCGG
The DNA here is from genome assembly GCF_053605015.1 of Nocardia sp. NPDC003979. NCBI lineage: Bacteria > Bacillati > Actinomycetota > Actinomycetes > Mycobacteriales > Nocardiaceae > Nocardia > Nocardia sp. NPDC003979. The sequence goes on along the minus strand of NZ_JBSGIJ010000009.1, from coordinate 208,939 downwards.
CCATCTTCACACCCATGCTCGCCCAAGGACCCGACGCCGGTGCGCTTCCCACACTGCTGGCGGCCGTCGGCGACATCCCCGGTGGCAGCTTCGTCGGTCCGAGCCGCTTCGGCGGTGTTCGCGGTCCGGCAACGGTGGGCGAGATATCCCCCGTGGCCGAGGATCCGGACTCCGCCGCGCGGCTCTGGCGCGCCTCCGAACAGCTCACCGGCACGCGCTTTTCCTTCACCTCCACGTCGCCGGCCCCGACCACAGACGTCTCTGGAGCATGACCATGCCGGCGAACCAGTACGTCGACGACTGAGAAGTGTTGCGGCTGGACAACTTCGAGCCCCGTCGGCCGCAGACATCGGTGGTCACGAGGCCATCCGTCTGATCTCAGGCAGCGTCAGAGCTGTGTGGGCCGGTCGACCGGTGGCCGGGGCCGACGTGGTCAGGTCGCGAAGTCGATGGTTGCGGGCTTGCAGTGCTTCGGCCGTGGTGGGAAAAAGTGCCGCTTCGCCGGTGGCGATCTGTGATTGGTTGAGTTCGACGAATGGGCGGCTGGCACGTTCGTAGGCGGTGAAGGCGGTGGTGTGGTCCTCGTGCGCGGCCAGGGATTCGGCGAGCATGTAGGCGCCGACGAGCGCGAGGCTCGACCCCTGCCCGGTCAGGAACGACGGTGCGTAGGCGGCATCGCCGACGAGGGCCACACGCCCAGCCGACCATTGCGGCATATGGATCTGACTCACCGTGTCGAAGAACGGATCTGGGGAACCGCACACGGCCTCGACGATGTCCGGCACCTTCCATCCGTCGTCGCCGAAGAGCGTGGATATCAGTGCACGTCGAGTCTCACTGTCCCGTAAGGCTTCGTGGGGTGGTTCGGGGTGGGCGAAGGTCAGGAGGGCGTGCACGTCGTCGTTGTTTCCCACGGCGTAGAGAGCGGCGGCTCGTCCGGGGGTGTTCCAGATGAGCGCTTCGTGTGCGAGCCCGAAGGTATTGGGCATGGTGCAGATCGCGAAGCAGTAGCCGAGGTAGCGCAGGTAGTTCTGTTCGGGGCCGAAGGCGAGAGTCCTGGTGCGTGAGTGCAATCCGTCGGCGCCGACAACAAGATCGAAACTGCGTTGGGCGCCGCTGTGGAAGGTGACGTCCACACCGTGCTCGTGTTCGGTGAGGGCGTCGACGGAATCGTCGAAGACGAACTCCACATCGTCACGGACTGCCGTGTACAGGACGTTCGTCAGCGTCTCCCTCGGGACTTCGAGGTCGTGTCCGTCGACTCCCCCGGTCACCGCCTGCGGATGAACGACAGCGGCCCGACTGCCGTCGGCCTCGAGGAAGGTGACCCGCTGTGTGTCGATATGGGCTAGCTGTAGCTGCGGCAGAATGCCCATCCGGTATGCGACCTCGACGGCGGTGCCACGCAGGTCGATCGGGTATCCGCCGCCGCGCACACCGGCGGACTTCTCGACCACCGTCACCTCGAATCCGACCTTGTGCAACCAGAACGCCAGCGCGGGACCCGCGATACTCGCGCCGGAAATCAGCACAGTTCCTCTGGATTTCATGTCGACTCCTCTGTTTTCGATGGAAGGGTCATGCGTGCGTTTCGACAGCCTGGCGCTCGAGTTCCGACGCGGGCATCCGACGCCGCGGGCGCGTGGTTCGAACAAGAAGGACGACCACGACCGCGGCGATCGCGAAGGCCGCGGTGGCGATCGCGATATAGCTGAATACGCCGGTAGCCGAGTTCACCGTCTCCCCGTCCGCGACGACAGTGGTCGATGCGAGAACGGCCGCGCCGACGAAGTCGAACACCACGGCCCCGGTCGAGACCATCACCATGACCAGGCTGGACACGACGCCCTGCCGTTGCGCCGAGGCCAAGTCGCCCGCGGTGTTGAAGCCCGACGCACCCAACGCCGCGACCGTGACCCCGAGCAGGAACGCGAAGCACAGCGCCGCGACCAACTGGGACGCACCGAGGAACATCCCGATCGTGGCAACGGTTCCGAGCATGACCGCCCCGGCCAGAGTTCGGGCAGGCCCGATGCGCGTACCCAACCAGCCGGCCAGCGGCCCGCCGAGCATGACGCCGACAGCGGGTGCCGCGAGAAGCAACGCCACCGACCCGCGACCGCCGAGTCCGTAGCCCAAGTTCTGGTCCGCCGAGACATCACTGATGAGCGGGATGAGTTGCAGCATGCTCTGGTAGGAACCGGCACCGAGGAAGACGACCAGAAGCGTGAGAAGCAGTGGCTTGCCGAGGTTTCCGACGTCGATCAGCGGATCAGCCTTCCGGCTCGAGACCGTGAACCATCCGACCGACGCCACGGCCCCGCCGAGGAGCAGGGCGAGCGGTCCGATAGCGGACCACCCGAGATCGGGACCCATGCTGATGTAGCCGAGCACTCCGAGCAGACCGCCGCCGAGCAGCAGCGCACCCGAGATGTCGAGCCGGCCCGGCGTCTTCACGAGCGATTCGGGAACCAGGAAACGCACGCATACAGCCATCGCCACCGCGACAGCGGCCGAGATGAGAAACAGGATCTGAAAGCCGAACTCCGTCGCCAGCTGCTCGACGAGGAACCGGGAAGCGACGTTGAGGATCGCGGTTCCGGTGGTCACGATGCCGACGATGATCATGGCCAGGCGTGGCGTGCAGACGGTTCGCACGATCGCGACCGACAGGAACATGGCGGCCAACGCGGCTCCCTGCAACATGCGACCGATCACGAATATCCACATTGTCGGGGCGACCGCGCAGATCAACGCGCCGACACAACTGATGAGCAAGGTCAGCACGAGGACTCGGCGTTTTCCGTATATATCGGCGCTCTTACCGAGCAACGGGGCCCACATCACCCCCGCCAGCATCGCGGTGGCATTGAGCCACGCCGCCTGGTCGGTGCCGAAATGGTCGAGCATCTCGGGCAGGACGATCAGCGGTGCGCCGATCGCCGAATCCACTACGAAGTTCACCAGGGCCAGGATCGCGACGAGGCCGAGTAGTCGCCGACTCCACCTCGTGTGAAGACCGACGTTCACACCGTCGGTTGTGTTCTGCTGCATCGACTTCGGCTCCTCACCAGACTTGATTCCCCGACTGAGCGGGACTCGCGCCGCCCGGGGACTTTCTGGTTACAACCGTTCCAGCGGAGCCCTAGGCGGGCATCGTCTCTCGTCACCGATTGCCGCTGGTGCTGTCGCACTAGACGACCGCGCACTCCTGGTGCGTAGGAACCGAGTCGTGCGCCTTGGCGGTTGCGGGACGCTCGCCACGCGTATCTTGGGCGAGGTGTTGCCGAACCAGCAGCGTCCCCCGATCCGGTGATGACCACCCGACAGGTGGCACGACGACCGGTGTGGTGGCGCGAGGCGCTCGTCCTCGCGACGGCGTTCCTGCTGTGTCTGTCCGGCGGGATCTTTCACCCCGACAACACCCTCGGATGGCCACCGATCGCCACCTATGCCGCCGCGGGTGTCTCGTGTGCGGCGCTGGTCGCGCGGCATCGGGCGCCCGTAGCCGTGGTCGCGGTCACCACCGTGTGCGGGATGCTGGTCGCACCGTTGGGCCTGCTGTCGACCCCGCTGATCGTGGTGCCCGTCGCGATCGCCGCTTACGCGCTGGCACTGCACACCGAGCTGAGGGTGACGATCGCGGTCCTGCTCCCCGCCGTCGCACTACTGGTCACGGCTACCCCGCTTCTCGACGGACTGTCCTGGCAGGACACCGGCCGGCTGCTGTCGGTGGCGGCGCTCCCGCTGATCGCCGGGGCGCTCGGCAATGCGACGCAGAGCAGGCGCGCCTACCTGGCCGCCATGGAAGAGCGGGCACTGCGCGCCGAGGAGAGCCGGGAGAGCGAAGCGCGGCGCAGCGTCGCCGAGGAACGGGTGCGCATCGCCCGCGAGCTCCACGATGTCGTCGCACACCAGATCACCCTCGCCAACGCCCAAGCTGTTGTCGCCGCGCACGTGTTCGACTCCCAGCCGGACCAGACCCGCTCGAATCTGGACAACATCATCGAGACCACGAGAAACGCCCTCGACGACCTGCGCGCCACGGTCGGACTGCTACGCCAGGCCGGGGACGCGAACACTCCCGCCGAACCGTCACCCGGCCTGGCCCAGCTCCCCCGGCTGCTCGAGTCGTTCGACCGTGCGGGGCTGCGAGTGACGACGGACAACGACGGCACGCCCGTACCGCTACCGCCGGGCGTGGATCTCACCGCCTTCCGGATCATCCAGGAGGCCCTGACCAACGTAGGCAAACACGCCGGAACCAGCCACGCTCGAATCCGCCTGTCCTGGAGCCACGACCTGCTCGGCATCACCGTCGCCGACGACGGACCCGGCTCGCGAGCAGCGAACAGGCCGAGCTTCACGGCGTCGGACCGGCCATCGGGCTGCGGGCTCATGGGTATGCGAGAACGCGCCAAGGCGGTCGGGGGTCAGCTCTTCACCGAAAACAGCCCGGCGGGTGGCTTCATCGTCTCCGCCCACTTGCCACTCACATCGGCGAACACGACCGGCGACACGGAGAACGGTGGTACCCCATGACAATTCGAGTGCTCCTCGCCGACGACCAGGCCCTGCTCCGCCAGGCGTTCCGTACGCTCCTCGACACCGCCGACGACATCAGCGTGGTCGGCGAGGCCGCCGACGGCGCACAAGCGGTGCGACTCACCCGTGAACTGCACCCCGATGTGATCGTCATGGACATCCGGATGCCCGAGACCGACGGCATCACCGCCACCACACAGATCTGCGCGGACCCGCACCTGCGCGACAGCCGGGTCCTCGTCCTCACCACCTATGAGACCGACGAATATGTCGCACAGGCACTACGCGCGGGCGCGAGCGGCTTCATCGGAAAGGGCATCGGCGCAGCGGAACTGCTCACTGCCGTGCGCACCATCGCAGACGGTGAAACCCTCCTGTCCCCCGCCGCGACGCGCACCTTGATCGCCCGTTTCCTCGCAACCCCACCCGACGACGGCGCTACGCACACCTCCGAGAAACTCGACGTACTCACTCCGCGAGAACGCGAGATGACAACGCTTGTCGCACAAGGACTGTCCAACAACGAGATTGCCGCCCAGCTGTTCGTCAGCCCGTTCACCGTCCGCGCCCACGTGCAGCATGCCATGAACAAACTGCACGCTCGCGATCGTGCACAACTCGTCGTCATCGCCCACCAGACCGGACTGGTCAACCACACCAACGACGGCGGCCTGCCGTGACCGCCGGTTGCCCGCAGCAGGGTCAGGGCTTCGACCGCGGGGCGATCCCGAGCGTGCGGGCGAACCGCGCCATGAGCTGAGACATCTTCGACGGGAACGAATTCGGTTCCGGCACAGTGACCGGGCGGACCCGACCGTTGTGAATCGCCGTTATTTTCCACCCGTTTTCGGTGCGCAGCAGCACGATGGTCTGCCGGGAGAGCCGGCGCTTCGGCAGGCGTGAGCGCCACGGCATCAGCACCGAGGCGGTGCCGTACACAATGGCCACATCCGGGGTGATGTAGCGGATGGACTCCAGTTCACCGGTCAGAGCTGATCCGGCCAGGACTCCACGGAACAGCCGGTCGTGGTTGCGCTGATGCTGTTCACGGCCGATGGCACGGGTGCCGTCGTAGGAGACGTAATCGGAGTCCTCGGTGAAGAGCGCGCCGAAGGCTTCGGCGTCATTGGCGGTCCAGGTCCGAACCCGTGGGCCGGGCCGGTGCGGCGGCGCTCCGGCGCTACGACAGCGACCAACTGCGCCTCGTTCTCGACTTTCTCGCAACGGCTCTGCGCGTCCATCAGGAACAGACCGACCTGATTGCCGAACGCACCCGGAACGACGGATCCGCATCGAGTTAGTGGCCGAGACCCTCGGACTGTGAATCCTCGGGCTGCGGATGGCCGGCCGTGGTAGCGAGGATGGTTCGCGCGACCAGTTCGGGATCGTCGATCATGGGGACGTGACCGACGCCTCGGAGGACCCGGAACTGAGTTTGTTCGGGAAGGCGTAGCCGGGCGATGGGTGTGTTCACCGCGAGCGGCAGGAGGCGATCGTGTTCGGCCCAGGCCACCGTCATGGGGCACGGAAGATCCGGCAGCGGCGCGATGTACTCGTCGGTGCTGAGCAGGTCGGTGGTGACCGGGCATTCGGTCAGGTCATGGACGATGTCGAGAGCTCGAGCGCTGCTGATGCGATCGCCGCGAGTCGCGACGTTGCGTAGTGCGAGCCGCCGGATCAGGGGTGACCGCAGGCCGAGCGGCGCCAGGGGCCTGCCGAGACGAGCGGTTGCCGCCTCGCGAGCGATGATCGAGGTCCCGTGAGTTTGACTGGCGCGGCGCGGTTCCCAGAACCCGGCCGGAGACAGGGCACATACACTGCGGGCCCGGCCCCGGCGTGCCAGTTCGATCGCGATCCATCCGCCGAGGGAGTTCCCGGCCAGGTGCACCTGGTGCAGGCCGAGGGTATCCAGCAGCGCTTCGACGTCGTCCACCAGATGACTCACCCGCGTGGGCCGCTGTGTCTGCTTCGGTCCGTCGCGATGGCCGAGCAGCGTGGGAGTGATGACGTGGTGGTGCGGTGCCAACAGCGGAACAACCTCGGCCCAGGCGCGTTCCGACATCGTGAGGCCGTGCAGCAGAACCAGTGGTGGTCGGTCGGCGTTCATGATGGTCCTTTGCGAGGCGCTGATTTCGACGGCGTCGTTTCCTTTGCCGTCGGTGGCGGTCAGGGGCGTGGTCGTGCGCGGCGCATCGCTTCGAGGCGGTCGAGTAACGCCTCGAGGGCTTCTTCGAACTCGTCGGCCGCGCGGTCGGCCGCCAGGTGGCTCTGCAGGCGATGCACGTTCGGGTAGTCGGCCAGATCCGAGGACTCGTGCTGCCCGGGCTCGGCGGTGGTGACCGGGCTCAGCTCGACCCCCTTGGTCGCCACCTCGAGCAGGAGGTGGCCCAGCAGGAACGTGGCGAAGGACCGATAGGCCTGCACCGCCTGACGGTCGTCGAACCCGAAGCGGAGCATGGTGTCGAGGAAGGACTCCATCCAGTTCAGGCTGCGCAACGGCGGGCACAGCCAGGGCGCCTGGGGCGGGCTCGATGCCATCAACGGGAACACTTCGGGGTGCTCGATGGCGACGCGGCGCACGCCGTGCGCGAGGCGCTGCAGATAACCCTGCCAGCTGCCGCCCGCACCGTCGGGCTCCATCAGGTTCTGTTCGTAGAGCTGGTCGACGAGGTGATCGACCACCCCGGCCAGCAGGTCGTCACGCCCGGACACGTATCGGTACAGGGCCATGGCTTCCACGCCGAGCCAGGAACCGAGGCGGCGCATCGTGAGGTGCCCGAGGCCTTCCTCGTCGATCAGCGCGATCGCGGATTCCAGGATCAGGACCCGATCCAGTCGCGGGGCGCGCCGAGCACCTCCGTCGCGTGAACTGTTGTCGCGCAGCTCGGCGCCCGAGTTGATCGTGTCCTCGCTCAGGGCGGAGCTCCTGTCAAAATTCTCGGGCCCTGGTCTTCCAGCACGCCACCATAACCCCAGGATACCGGGATGTTCCGGCTCGACTCAACATACCCCGTCACGTGGTAGTCGATACACCGGTTTACAAGATAAACAGCCATATGTTTATCTTGTAAACGGCAGCCGTGGAGCACGGCCGGAGCCGGGAGGCACGGCTCGAGGCCGCGGTCGGCAGCGCTCAGCAGTATTGACGGCGATCAGAGGTCGCGGGCACGAGCCACTCGGTTCGGGAATTGAGGAGTGACGTGATGGACAAGCCCGCGATGCTGCGGATGGACAGTACGGCGCGCACGACGCCCGGTTACTCCGACAGACAGTGGGCTGTGCGCGAGGCCGTGCTGAAATGGGCACACAACGAAGATCTTTCCGACAACGCCGGGCGAGTCCTCGGCGCCTTCGCCGTCGAGGCATCGGTCGGTTGGCCGGGCGCATCCCTCACCGAGAACGAGGTAGTTCGCGCGTCGCAGTGGTTGACGAGGATGGGCCTGTTCGACTCCGTCGATCTCGACCCGGCCTTCGGTCACCGGACAACGACCTATCGCCCTCGGATCACCGCCGAAGGAATCCGCGTCGCTCGCGGCCAGGGTGGAGTTCGCGGGATTTCCTGGCCGGGCATGCCGATTCGACCATCCAGTCCGCCGAGCGATCTCACTCCTCCGACGCAGCAGACCGGGTAGTCGGTCCGGTCAGGTCGACGAGAGTCGGACCTTCGCCGTCGCTCGTCCGAAGATCTTCCGCCCCTGAGATGTGGCGACGATCGCCACGACCGCCGTCCGATGCCGAGGATCGACAGACCTCACGGTCCCCGAGAACTCGACACTCGCTCCGGCACTGGTCACATAGACCGGACTGGTGAACCGGACCGCATACTCGAGCACAGCGCCGGGATCTCCCAGCCACGAGGTGAGATAACCCGCTCCCAGACCCACAGTCAGCATGCCGTGAGCAACCGGAGCGTCCAGATTCACCGCTCGCGCGGCCTGCGGGTGCCAGTGGATCGGATTCGGATCACCCGCCACACCGGCGTAATTGACCAGATCTCCGAGGGTGAGAGAAAAGACCCGTGGTGGTAGCTTTTCACCCTCCGCGACGGACTCGAAGCGACGCGTTCGGCCGCCGCGTACGCCATCCGATCTCGGCCGAGGATCAGATCCCTTGAGCATCCGTGAACGGAGTCCAGCACCCGACGGCCTGTGGTGAAAACCGCGCATCACAAGGTCATCGGCCGAATGAGACCTCGGGCCTCCGGCCTCGGCTCGACCGACGAAACTTGTCCGCGAGGTGATCAGCGGGCAGTCGTACTGGTCTGTGATCTCGGTCTTGAATTCGAAGAGTTCGCTGCCGAAGGCTCCGCGAAACGACTCGAAACCCACATCGCAGGTCAGTGCGTCACCGGGATGAATCGGCTTGTGGTAGTTGACAACCTGATCGGTCTGCATGATTCGGCTCAGATCGTATCCACCGGCCACGGTGTCGAACATCGCTCGTTGCGCCCGGAACGCGGGAATCGCGAAGAAGGTGAGTGGCGCGATCAGCCCACCGTAACCGAACTCCACACCGGCGGATTCCGACCGATGCACCGGATGGCTGTCCTGGACCGCGCGCGCGAATTGCCGGATCTCCTCTCGCCCGACGACATACCGGTCGTCGCAGCGATAGGTGCACCCCACCATGGTCGACGGGTGGAGGGCGACGACCGCCGCTCCCCCGATCTTCGCGCTGGTCATCGCCATAGCGAGCAGAGTAGTGTCCGCTGCCGCGTCGGCGGTGCCACCGGAGCCCGGAGTGTCGACAGCTTTCGGAGCGAATGTGCCGAGGGCAGCCCCGCCACCTTCGACCGGTGACGAGTCACAGGCCGGCTTCGAGCTCCGCTATTCGCCGACGCTCATCGCCGAGCTCCGGCCCGTCGGTCCCGACTCCTCTGGCGCGAGCCAACAGTTCCCGCGCCAGCGCCGGATCAGCTTGGCGCACCGCCACATCCGCGCGCACCACCAACAGCTTGACCAACTGGACAGGCGTCGGCTCCTCATCGGTGCGGCTCAGAGCCCGGTCGAGAACCTTCACCGCCAGCTCCAGATCCTGCTTGGAATCAGCGAAGAGCGACCCCATGTGGACGGCCCGATCGAATGTCTCCTTCGGCAAGGGGCGATGCCGCTGATCCGGACTGATCGGCTGCGCGACCTGAATGGTGTTCCCACCAGGATCGGTCACCAGGAACTCGCGCACCCCATAACTCCTGTCCGTCAACGCACCGACCCGCGGCACACCGTGCACGGGCACCGACCCGTACACCTGGCGCAACCCTTCGGTGAAAACCTCGTACAGGTAATCGACGTCGTCGGTGTCGACCAGGCAACCATGCGTAGAAGTGGTGGGGTCGAACTTCTTGTCCCCGTAGAAGTTCAGCTCGATACCCCCACGTTTCACGCTCAGAAACTGATAGGGCGCCCGCTGTTCGAACGTGATCTCGAAGCCGATCGCGACATAGAAGTCGCTCACCGCCTCGATCGACTGAGCCATCAATCTGGGAACCACTTTTTCGGTCATGTTCTCGAAGCTAGGAGGTCGGCCCGACCGGGCGCACATAGAAGTGAGAACCCCGACATTCGCTGGTCATCGACCGTCCGGATCTATCTCCGGAGCCGGTCAGGCCACACTCGTCGAATCAAAATTCCTGTGGTGGAATTCATTTCGGCCAGCGACCGTTTCGCAATGGCGCAGCCGGGTAGCCGTCCTGTAACAAGCCACGAGGCAGGAGGGAAGGGTCATGACGAGACCGGTACTGGAAGCCCGGCGCCGCGACACGGTCCACCACGAGGACCTGGAAGTCGACTTGGACTCCCTCACACCCGCGAGCACGCGGGTAATGGTGCGCGAATTCCTCGCACCGTTACCCGAAACCGCGGCCGCGGACACGATCCAGGTATTCGACGAACTCGCGAGCAACGCCCGCCGCCACGGGCTCCCGCCCCGGCGTGCCCGGCTATCGCTGGACCACGTCCGCGACCGTGTGCGCATCGAAGTAGACGACACCGGCCCCGGTGAACCGCACCCCCGCGCCCCCGACCACACCGGCGGTCTCGGACTTCTCTTGGTCGACAACCTCGCCGACACCTGGTCTTGTAGCCGCTACGACGGGCACAAGACCATCGGAGCCGAACTCACCTTCCCTCACGACGTCCGTCCGGCGGCGTGATCGGCACATCGAGCGGTTACTCGTAGAGGTCCCTCATCTGGGCAGCGGGAGATCGGCCTTGAAGCGGTCGCCCGGTGGAAGTCCGCGTAGTACGGCGCTGGTCCAGGCCACCGCCGGTGGCCAGCCGGCCGTCGCGTTGACGAGGTGTTCGGGCAGGGGCATGGTGTAGAACCGCAGGTCGGCGCCGCGGTTCCAGTAGTCCTGGACCGTCGGTAGAACGACGTCGGCGGGGATCAGTTCGTCCCAGATGCCGTGCCACCAGAAGATCGGGCTGTCCGGAATGTGGTGGCCGAGACTCTGTTCCGCGAGAATCCGCATGACCTCGGGGGTGGTGTCGAGTGATTTTCCCGGCTTGAAGTAGGCACTGATCGGCCGGTACGCGCCGGCCGCCGCGATCGTGTAGACACAGCGCTTACCCATGTCCGCGACAATCGCTCGACCCTCCGGGGTCAGCAGCTCCTCGGCGTCGAACGCATCGGGGAATTCCCGTGACAGCGCGGCGAATCCGAGCCACATGGTGAAGTTGCTGATACCGGTGAGCCCGGGCTGTGCCGCCACGGCGAAGCGGGCCTGGGCCCGCAGATCAGCAGGGAAGCCGCCGACCGCGGTGCCGAGCAGTCGCACGTCGGGCGCGTAGGTCCGGCGCAGTTCGGCGGCGCGGATCGACCCCGAGCCACCGCCGGAGTAGCCGTAGAGCGCGATGCCGGAATCGGCCAACCCCAGCGCGGAATTCTTCATGGCGCGAAGGCTGTCGAGGACCATCTTGCCTTCGTCGTAGGTGTTGAAGGTGTTGAACTTGCCGTCGAAGTCCGGGACATTGATCGCGAAACCCTGGGCCAGCCAATAGACCGCGAGCGCGGCTTCTTTCATCGTCCCGGTCCGCAAGGTGTAGGACGGATTGCACGACGAGTCGGTCGAGTCGATCGCCTCCTGGAACGACAGCACCGGACGCGGGCTGCCCGACCAGGGAATGCCGGGAATGATCACCGAAGTTGCCGTGGCGATCGGATTGTCGTGCACATCGTTGCTGCGGTACAGCAGCTGTTCGGTGTGGACGGGGAAGGGTAGACCGAGCAGCCGGGTCTGCACCGTGCGGGAACGGATGATCTGCCCGGGGGCGTAAGAACTCAGGTCCGCCGGGTCGTCGTACCACGGATCCTCGGCGGGAACCGGAATCGGCAACAGATCGTAGAGCTGAGGCTCGGTGGGCAATTGCGGCAGCTGATTCTGATCCGGCGGAAAGCTCGGATACGGATCGGCCGCGGCGACCGTGGTGCCCGATACCGCCAGACACATCGCTGCCAGCGGGGCCATCGCCCATCTCCGCGCAACTCTCGGGTTCTTCATCGAATCCTCACTTCGGTAGGTGACGCCGATTACAACACGCCGCCTTGTTGTTAACAAGAGTTCTTGTTGCAATTTCGCATTCGATACGCTGATCTGCGTGACATCGATCGAAAAGCGGCCACGGCGAATCCAGGGCCTCGACGCCGAGCAGCGTCGAGCCCGCAGGCGCGAGCAGATCCTGCACGCCGCGTTCGAGCTGATCGCCGCCAACGGCTACCCCAACACCTCCATCGAGCAGATCTGCCAGACCGCACTGGTCGGCAACAAGGCGTTCTACGAGTTGTTCGACAGCAAGGAGGCCTGCTACCTCGCCCTGCTTCAGCAGGTCAGCGAGCGATTGCAAGCCGACGTCGCCGCCGCGCTCGCTCGCTCGCAGGGCGATCGCGATGCCGTCGTCGTCGAGACCCTCAGCGCCTTCGCACACGCCCTGGTCGACGATCCTCGCGTCGCGATCGTCACCTTCGGTGAGGCGAGCGCGATCTCGGCCACGGTCGAACAGCAGCGCCGCACCAACCGGAGATGGGCGGCCGAGTTCCTCGAAACACTGTGGCGTGATTACGGATTCGTGCCCGCCACCGGTTCGCGCGTCGATCTGCACGCCCTGGCTGTCGCCACCATCGGCGGGCTGTTCGACACGGTCTCGGACTGGCTGCACCACACCACCCGCGGCACCTCAGGCGATATCGACACCCTCATCCGCGACCTCACGGCATTCACCCAGATCGTCCACCTCGGCCTGGGCGCAGCCGCGCGGACACCCGACTCGACCGATTAAGAACAAGTGCTCTTGTTGCGAACAAGAGCCCGTGTTCTAATTGGCTGCACCTACCGAAGGAGCAGCCATGCAGTGCCGCGCGGCCGACATGACCACTACCGGGCTTCGGCATTCCGTTGCCACGACCGCACGCCAGATCGGTGCACTCCAGCGGTCCGGGGTCATCGACCTTCGGCGACCACTCCAGGTGGCGCGCACCGCCCGCGCGATGCGCACTTACGGCCCGATCGCCGGTGGCGTACGCAGCTCCGCGCAGCGCACGCCGAACCGGATCGCGCTCATCGACGGTGACCGGCGGATCAGCTATCGCGAACTAGACGAGCGCACCGATGCCATCGCCGCCCGTTGGTACCGGGACGGGCTCGGTACCGACCACATCATCGGCGTCCTCTACCCGGACGGTGCGGCACTGGTCGAAACCATGGTCGCCGCAGGCAAACTCGGCGCGCGGCTGGTTCTGCTCAACACCGGTTTCGGTGCCACCCAGCTCACCGATGTGCTGGCCCGCGAACAGGTCGACGCACTCGTCCTCGATCCGAGCCTGCCCGTGGCGGCCACTCCCCTACCCGACACCATCACCGTGCTCACGCTCGATGGCGGCCTCGATGCGCAACGGCCACCGGCGCCGACCCGGCAGGGTGGTTTCGTCCTGCTCACCGGCGGCACGACCGGCACACCGAAAGGTGCGCCACGCCGGGTCGAATCCCCTTTGGCGGCAGCGCAATTCGTCGACCGGGTACCGCTGCGACGTGAGCAGACCGTGCTGTTGTGCGCGCCGTTGTTCCACGGAACCGCCCTGTCACAGTTCATCCTGTCGCTCAACCTCGGTTCCACCGTCGTGCTGCACGGCAGATTCGACGCCGCTCGCGCGCTCGCCCAGATCGCCGAACACCACGTCGAGATGGTCGTCCTGGTACCGACCATGCTGCGGCGCATACTCGATCTGAGCCCAGAAGTGTTGGCGCACACCGACACCACCTCGCTGCGGATCGTGTTCACCGCGGGCGCGGCGCTACCCTCGACGCTCGGCACCAGGGCGATCCGGACGTTCGGACCTGTGCTGTACAACTTCTACGGCTGCACCGAAACCGGCACCGCCACCATCGCGACCCCGCAGGACTGGACAGCCGCACCCGGCACCGTCGGCAAGGCCCCGGTGGGAATCACCGTCGCGCTCTACCACGCCGATGGCACCCGCATCACCGAACCCGACGTGGTCGGGACCGTCTACGTCGGCAACTCGATCGCCTTCGCCGGATACTCCGGCGGCGGCGCCAAGCAGATCCGCGACGGCCTGATGAGCACCGGCGACCTCGGCCACTTCGATTCCGGCGGAAGGCTTTTCATCGACGGCCGCGACGACGACATGATCGTTTCCGGCGGCGAGAACGTCTTCCCCGGCGAAATCGAAGACCTCCTCTACACCCACCCCGCGATCACCGAAGCAGCCGTCATCGGCGTACCCGACGACGAATTCGGCCAACGCCTCGCCGCCTTCGTCGTCCCCACCGGCGACCTCGACGCCGACACCGTCCGCACCTACGTGAAAACCCACCTCGCCCGCTTCAAAGCCCCCCGCGACGTCGTCTTCCTCGACGACCTCCCCCGCACCCCCACCGGCAAGATCGACCGCCGCACCCTCCTCACCCTCACCTGACCACCGCCGCGGGCAACGACCTAGCGGTCGGCCCGCGGCGGTGGCCGGGTGTCAGCTTTCGATGGCGGCGTGGAAGGCGACGGTGTCGAAGATGTCTTCCATTCGGGTGGCTTTGCCCTCACGCATGGTCCAGGAATGCAGGAAGGGCAAGGTGGTCGAGGTTCCGGTGCGGGCGATGACCTGGCGGGTGCCCAGGACGATGACGCGGTCGTTCTGTTCGATGAACTCGACCGGGTCGAGCACCATGCCGCCGAGCACCGACGGGACGCGAGCGAGGAACTCCTTGATCCCCTCGTGGCCGATCTTGGTTCCGCCCAGACCGTATTTGTGCATGCCGTCGGGGTGCACCCACTCGACGTCCTCGTGCATGGCGGAGAGGATCTTGCCGACATCGCGGGTCGCGAAACCCTCGTACGCGGTGCGGATTACCGCGATGTTGGGCGTCGTCACCTGAGTGTGGTTCATCGCGGCATCACCTCGCGGACGTGCGCGGGGAAGTGCGCGGCCAGGGTTCGCCGGATTCCCTCGCGCCAGTCGACAGTGCAGGGGCCGGTGATGGCGCGGCGCATTTCGGGATCGAACTGGTAGGTCTCGCGGGTGACTTCGGACGGGACGAGCTGCGCCTCGATGCCACTGAGTTCTTCGAGGTAACGGACGCAATCGGTGATCCCGACGGACTCGTCACCACCCCAGTTGACCACCCGGGCAGGTACCGACGCCGCGTTCCACAGCGCGGGAACCTGGGCGACGAGGTCGTCGGTGTAGAGCAGCGAACACCAATTCTGGCCCTCGAGCGGAACCGGAATCGGCTCGCCTGCCAGCATCCGCTTGAAGTGCAGCATGGGCACCCCACCGTATCCGCCGGGACCGTAGGCGATATTGAGCCGGGCGATCGTGGTCGGCAGTTCGAGTGTGTTCGCCAACGCTCGCACGGTGCCTTCGGCCGCGATCTTGCCGACCGGGTAGGTGGGCAGCCAGTCGGCGACACCGTCGATCGGGTCGGATTCGCGATAGGCGTGGTCGAGGGTCTGCCGCTTGTACAGCGCGCCGGTCGACACGAACAGAAACGCCTCGGCGGTGCGGCAGTGGGTCATCAGCCGCGCGCACGCGGTGGAGTTGACGGTGAGCGCGTCCTCGAAATCGGTGCCGTCACCGCGGTGAACCGCCGAGTGCAGCACGTGGGTGAAATCGGTCGGCAGCTGCGCGTAGCCCGCGGCCGTCGTGTCGTTCATGTCCCAGTGCCGGGTGGTCACGCCGGCGGCACGCAGTTCGTCCTCGACACCCGGTGTGCCGAAGCGGCCGAGGCACCAGACCTCGTTGTGGGCGGCGAGCGCCTCGGCGACCGGTCTGGCGACCTGCCCCGTGCCGCCGGTGATCAGAATCTTCTTGCCCTGCAACGTATTTCTCCCTATCGGTCGGCGTCGGCCTGCGCCAGCGCGCGGTCGAGCTCTTTGCGCAGAATGGACTGGAACGCGGTGACGTGCCGTGGTCCCATCAATGTGTAGTGCTCACCGGGCACATCGATGTAGCGGTTCGCCTCGGTGGTGAATTCGTCCCACCTGCGCAGTTCGTTGTCGATCCAGTCCTGTTTGGTGCCGCGCAACGGGACCGCGCAGAACACACTCATCGAGCGGACAGCCCCGCTCGGCGTGTAGGTGCGGCCGAGGCCGGTGAGCCCGTCGGCGAGTTCTGCCCACGCCGTGAACTTCGTCAGATCCAGGTCGAGTTCGGCGACACGGTCGGGCGGGGCGAGTTCGATCAGGCGGGCGAGCTGGCTGCCCTTGGACAGCGCTCGCAGTTCGGCGGGCAGTTCGACGGCCTGCCGCTTGGTGATCAGATCGAGGAACATCGCGAGATTCGTCGCGGTCTCGGTGAAATCGAGCTCGTCCATGCGGTATTTGATGTGCGGTGGCAGGTTGAAGCTGCCGAGGAAATCGACCCGTTCGCCCTCGGCTTCGAGCCGCTTGGCGATCTCGAACGCTACCGCGGCGCCGAAGGAATAACCGGCCAGGGCATACGGACCGTGCGGTTGCCGCCGTCGGATGGCGCTCGTATAGACATCGACCATCTCGTCGAACGTGTGGAACGGCTCCTCCCCCTTGTTGAAACCGCGGGCGCGCAGCGCGTAGAACGGACGGTCTCCGACGAAGTACTTGGCCAGATTGACGAACACCAGCACCTCGCCGACACCGGGGTGCACACAGAACAGCGGCGTCTTCGCACCACTGGTCTGCAACCCCACGATCGGATCGTAACGGCGCGGCCCGCCACCGCCCTCGTCCACGACAGCTGCCAGCTCCCGCACCGAGGGTGCGGTCAGGATGGCGATGATCGGTAGGTCCGCCACCCCGAAGCGGCGCGCGATCTGCTGCTGCAGCCGGAGGATGTCCAGCGAGGTGCCACCGAGGTCGAAAAAGCTGGCTGTGGCGCTGATTTCGGTTGCCGGAACATCGAACAGCTCCGCGTAGACATCGGTCAGGATCGACTCGGTACCCCCCTGCGGTGCCGAGTATCCACCGAGCTGGCGGGTCGTGAGCGCCGCGGTGTCGGCGATGACGTGGTCGTAGCCACCTGATTCGAGCTGTTGGCGCATACGCGGCCGTAATGTCTTGCCCAGGCTCGTCTTCGGGAAATCCGCTTTGCTGAGGGGCAGAATGAATCCGGGGCGGAACCCGCACAGCAGCACCACCGTGGAACGGACGGCCGTCAGTAGGCGGTGGAGGTCAGCTTCGTCGGCGGTCTCGGCGTGCAGGGCGATCACGAGCTGTTCGGTGTCACTGCCGGGGCGACGCGTCGGGAACGCGGCCACATAACCTCGGGCGATGCCGTCGAGTTCTTCGACGGCCGTTTCGATCTCGTGGCTGAAGTAGTTCACGCCGTTGACGATGATGCTGTCCTTGCTGCGGCCGACCAGCGTGAGCCTGCCGTCGGTCAACCGGCCGAGGTCGCCCGTGCGGAACCAGCCGTCGGCGGTGAACGCCGCGCGGGTGGCCTCGTCGTTGTTGAAGTAGCCGCGGGTGACCATGGGGCCACGCAGCTGCACCTCCCCGGCGGCACCCGCGGGTAACGATCGCCCTTCCTGGTCGGCGACCCGCAGCTGTAATCCGGGCACCGGATGTCCGACGGCGGCGAACTCCTGCCCGGCGTCGGCGTTCGGGAAGTCGCGGTTGTAGATGCTTCCCGCGCAGGTCTCGGTCATCCCGAACGCCGGCCACAGCGCGGTCTGGCGCAGACCGTAGGCCGCGAAGGTGTCGAGGAACCGTGTCCCGGTCGCGACGACATTGGCTTCACCGCCGCTCACGATATGCCGCAGACAGCTCAGTTCGAGCCGGGCGCCGTCGGTTTCGGGTTCGAACAGCGTATTCAGCTGTCCGAGCAGGAAATTGGGTGTGAAGGTCATGGTCACCCGATGGCGGGAGATGATCCGCAGGAATTCCATCGGATCGTCGGCGACCACCTCACTCGGCGCATGGATCTGTCGCGCACCGCAATACAGCGGCAGCAGATGCGTTTCGAGCAGGGCCGCGACGTGATCGAACGAGATCCAATTGAAGGTGATGTCGTCGGGATTCAGGTGCTGTACCGCGGCTTTGGCCGCCATGGAGCCGAGCAGATTGCCGTGGGTGAGTGCCACCGCTTTGGCGTTTCCGGTGGATCCGGAGGTGAGTACCAGCAGCGCGAGGTCGTCGGCGGAGGCGAGGTACGGAGTGGGCTCGTGTTCGCCGGTGCGCAACGATTCCACCGTCACCGTCGCCAATCCGGGAACCGCGGGCATGGTGTCGTCGATCGACTGTGACGTCACGACGAGTGGGCGTTCCAGCAATTCGTCGACATGACGCAACGCGCTCGCCCAGCGCGTCGGATCCGCGGGCTGGGCGACCATCGGGCACGGCACGAACCCGCCGAGGAAACACGCCCACAGCACGGTGACGAAGTCTTCGTGATCATCGAGCAGGAGAGCGACTTTCGACTGCGGACGCAACCCACGCTCGCGCAACGCACCGGTGAGCGACAAGGCCTCGTCGAGCAGTTGGGGGTATGAACGGTGCACCCGCACGGTCGGTCCGTCGCCGGTGCGCTGCAGGTAGGTCGTGCCGCTCGTTGGGTGGTGCCGGGCGGCGTGCAGCAGAATCTGAGCCACCGACCCGGCGTCGTTGACCGCGTGTGGTACAGGAATGGTCGAAATATTCGATGTAGCAGTCATTGTGCCTATCCACTGATCAGAGTTGCGCCTTGGCGCGATATTCAGGCGGTGGCGAAGACCTCGTCGTACTCCAGCCGTGGCAGCCGTCCCATCCAGGCGTCCGGGCCCGGCTTGCCGATGTTGATGACGCACAGCGGGACATGCCTGCCGTCGGGGAAGAACTCTCGTCGCACGGCGTCGCCGTCGAAGCCGACCATCGGGCCCGCGGCCAGACCCGCCGCGCGAATGCCGACAATCAGGTAGGCAACCTGCAATGCGGCGTTGAACGTGGCCGAGGGTTCCCGGACCGCCGGATCGGCGAAGACGTTCTGCGGGTTCTCCATGAACGGAACGAGTTTGGGCAACTCGTCGTGGAAGTCGAGATCGGCCGCGACCACGACCGTCAGCGGTGCCCGCGCGGTCTTGTCCTTGTTGCGATCGGTCATCGCCTCGACCAGCTTCGATTTGGCTCCGTCCGACCGCACGAGGACACCGCGCAGCGGTTGCTGGTTCATCGAGGTGGGCCCGAATTTCACGAGTTCGTAGACGGCCCGGAACTGCTCGTCGGTCACCGGTTCGTCGGTGAACGTGTTGGCGGTGCGGGCGGCGCGGAACAACATGTCCTGCGCCGCCGCGTCGAGCGCCAGTAGATCGGTCGATGTCGCCGTCATGAAACCTCCGCGGCTCGAGTTACTTAGACTAGTCAGTCCAGTCCAGTAAATAGTAGATAGACTGGCTCGTCCACCCGCAATCTTGGTGACCCAGGCCACTCATCCGTGAAAGGCGCCGACGGACATGTCGACATCGGCAACGCGATCGACCGGACCCGGCGGCCGCCCCCCAGGGGGCGATCCGGGTAAGCGGCGAGCCATCCTCGACGCCGCGATCGACACATTCCTGCGCGACGGCTACGAGCGGGCGACCCTCGACGTGATCGCCGAACGGGCCGGCGTGGCAAAACAGACCGCCTACAACCACTTCGGCGACAAACAGACCCTGTTCCTGGCCGCGGTCGAGCACGAACGCGCCCAGGTGGCAACGACCTTCGGCACCGCGATCGCGGGGTCGGATCGCACCGACGTGGCCGCCGCGCTCGTCGAGATCGGCCACCGCGTCCTTCGGGTGCTGCTCGACGAGCGGGCGTCCGCTCTGCGCCGCCTCATCATCAGCGAGGTCGCCCGGATCCCGTCGCTGCGCCCCGCCTGCGCCGACGGCGAACCGAAACAGTTGGTGGCCCAGATCGCCGAGCTGCTGCGCTCCCGCCGTGAACTCGAGGTCGAGGACCCCGCGACCGCGGCCCGTCAGTTCGTCTCGCTTCTCGTCCAACAGGGTCTGCACGCGTCGATGTACGGCACGATCCCACTCCCCCGCACCGAGGCCGACACCATCTGCACCGAGGCCGCCAACCTCATCGTGCGCGCTTTCCGCGCCACTCCGGGACCCTCCCGATCCTCGCCGACAGCAAGGTGACCAACGACGCGAGACGCGGCTGCCACGGCCGCCCCATTTTTGCGCGTCGACCTGGTCTCGAGGAGTAGCGTATTCAATCGATATAGTCGTCGGATCCGCCGAAGTCGGTTCCGGAATCGGAAGTCGGTAAGCCCCATGATCTCCGCATCGGAGTTGGAAGAACTGGCCCGCCAAGCCGAGGTAGACGGCACCGCTCCGAGAGTCGGTGTGATCATCGAACGCGACGGAACAGTACTACTCCTAGAGCGCCACGACAGTGGCCCCGTCAAGGTCCCGCTGAAGCTTCCCGGGGCCACGGTGAAGCCGGGCGAAACCCTTGCCGCGGCGGTGACGCGTGGGGTGCGCGAAGAAACAGGGCTTGTCGTCACCGGGATCCGCCATCACGTAGGCGATTTCGACTACCTGTCGCCCGACGCACGCCCCGTCCGCCGACTGCATTTCGCCGTGGATGTCGCGGCGTTCGAACCGATTCAGCTCACCGCCCATGCGCGGTACGCCTGGATGCCGCTCGACGGCCACCTCCCGGTGACATCTTCCATCCGCGGCATCCTCGGTACATACCGCGATCTCGTGAACCACTGACACACCGGGACCGGCTGCGATTCGAGCATCTCGGACGTCGGGCGTCGACCGAGGCAGGCACTTCACGAGTGAGCCGCGACGAGTCGGCCGACCTTGCCGCAGAACGACAACGACGCCGAACTCGACGACGGAAGCTGTTGTCACGCAGCGGTTTCAGATGTCCGCGGGTCGGCGATTGCTTGAGCGAGGTCGACAAGGAAGTTCGTCAGGACGTAGATCGCGCCGAGGATCAGGGTGATGCCGGCGATGGTGGTGTAGTCGCCGGCTTTCACCGCTTGGGCGGTGTAGAGGCCGATGCCTGGCCAGGCGAAGATCAGCTCCAGCACGATGTCGGCGCCGAACATGGCGGCCACCTGCATGCCCGCGATAGACAGTGTCGAGCTCACCGAATTGCGCATGGCGTGTCTGCCGATGACGCGTAGCTCGGTGAGACCTTTGACGCGGGCGGTGCGAACGAAGTCCGAGCGCAGCGTGTGCTGCAAGCTGCTGCGCAGGGCCCGGCCGATCGCGACGGCGGGCACCAGGGACAAGCAGACCACGGGGAGGATCAGATGCTCGACGGCATCGAGGAATACGCTCGGCCGCCCGGCGAGTACGGAGTCGACGAGCAGGAACCCGGTGGGCCCGTCGGGCGCGTCGGCGTAGGAACTGCGGCCGCGAGCGGGGAGGACGCCGAATTCCTTGTAGAACACCAGGATCGCGAGCAATGCCGCGAGGAAGATCGGCATCGATGATCCGCCGATCAACACCACTCGCAGCGCGCCCGATCCCGGCCAGCGCAGTGCCGTCGCCGTGCCGAGCAGCACACCGAGCAGAGCCGCGAGCACGAGCGCGCAGATGATCAGTTCCGCTGTGGCGGGCAGGAATTCGCCGATGTCTGAGCTGACCGGTCGGCTGGTCACCGCGGACTGCCCGAGGTCGCCGGTGGCCGCCCTTTCGACGTATTCGACGTATTGCACGGGCAGCGGCCGATCGAGACCGAGATCGTCGCGTGCTCGTTCCACCACCTCGGCGGAGGCCCGGTCACCGACGACCGCGCGGGCGGGGTCCACCGGCGAGACTTGCCGCAGCACGAACACCACCGCGACGAGCGCGAGCAACACCAGGACAGTCCCACCGGCGCGCCGGGCAATGACTGAGAGCATTCGAAGTTCTCCCTTGCGCTGGAGGAGAGGCGTTCCCGGCCTGCGGTCAGCGATCGGTCAGGCGGTCGCGGATGACATCGCCGGCGAGGTTGGCGATCGTGGCGAGCACCAACAGCCCGATCGCGGGCATGATCGGCACCCACCAGGAATCGAGCAGGTACGGCAGCCCCCTCGCGGACATCGCGCCCAGCTCGGGAGCGGGGGCGGGAGCACCGAGACCGATGAAGGAGAGTCCGGACAGCATCAGGATCAAGGCGCCGACGTCGAGACTCGCCGCGACAATGGTCGGCGGCCATGCGCCCGGAAGCAGGTGGAGCCGACCGAGTTCGAAGCTGCCTGCACCCGACATCCGTGCGGCGTCGATGTGCGGCTGTGATCGGAGTCTTGTCACCTCGCCCCGCACGACTCGCGCGTACAACGGCCACCAGACCAGTGCCACCGCCACCAGCGTATGACCATACGACGGCCCGATCGCGGCTACGACGGCGATCGCGAGCAAGGCCGCAGGCAGGGCGATGAAGATGTCGGTGATCCGCATCAGGATCCGGTCGACGATTCCGCCGAGCGTGCCCGCGACCGCTCCCACGGTCCCGCCGATGACGATTCCCGAGGCGATCACGCACAGGGCGCCCCACCAACTGGCGCGCATGCCGACCAACACGCGGCTCGCGATGTCGCGCCCGACCTCATCGGTCCCGAGCCAGTGCGCCGCATCGGGAGGGGATACCGGCTTCCCGGCCGGGAGATCGGGGTCGTACGGCGCGAGCCAGGGTGCACCGAGCATGACGACGATCAGCGTCGCGAGCACACACAACGTGATCACCTCACTCGGTTTCACGCGTCCGCGCACCGCTGCCGCCACCGGTGCCGATTCGACGTCCGCGCCGACGGTCAGCGGCGCCGACACCGGCACGCCACCTGCCGGCTCGGTGAGCCGCTGTTCCGGTGCGCTCCCGGTATTCGGTACGGCCTCCACCAGCGCCTTGCTGTAGGGGTGCGACGGTGCATGGGCGACCTTCTCGGCCGCGCCGATCTCGACGATCTCGCCGCGAAACATCACGGCGATGCGGTCGGCGACGAAACGCGCCGCGGCCAGATCGTGGGTGACGAAGACGACCGTCAGCCCGAATTCGCGTCGCAGCGTCTGGATCAGGTTCAACGTCGACGCCGCCAGCGGTGCGTCGAGCGCCGACGTCGGCTCGTCACACAGCAATACGTCGGGAACGACGATCGTCGCCCGCGCGAACGCCACGCGCTGCCGCTGCCCTGTCGACAAACTGTCGGCACGCAGGTCGGCGACGGCCGCCGGGAGCCCCACGCGTTCGAGGGCGGTGATCACCCGGGCCCGGCGTTCGGCCCGGCCGAGTGTCCTCGGCAGCCGTTCACCGACCTGCCGCTCGACGGTCAGCCACGGTGTCAGTGACGCGCTGACGTCTTGGAAGATCATTTGCGTCGAAGTACCGGACACCTCGACGACGCCGCGGTCCGGTTTCTCCAATCCCGCGATCAGTCTGAGCAGAGTCGATTTTCCCGACCCCGACTCGCCGACCACTGCGACGGCTTCGCCTGCTCCCACCTGCAAGTCGAGGTCGCGCAGCACCGTATGCACCTCGCGCCTGACCGACCCGGTGCGAAGGCGGAAGCTCTTGCCGACACCACGGCACCGGACGGCCGGTCGCGAGCGGTCGGGCTGCTCCGACGGTGGGAAGGCGGAGGCCGGCCCACGCGCTCGGTTCCGGTCGACCTCGGCCGGAAGGATGCACGCGGCCTCGCCCGCGTGGAAGCCGGCCGGTGTCAGCGGGATCGGCGACTTCGCACAGTCCTCGGTGCGAAGCGAACATCGCGGAGTGAACGGGCAACCCGGCGCCGGGTCCCGGGGATCCGGTGGCATGCCCGTCAGCACAGGTATCCGGTGGTTCACCGGCAGGCTGAGATCGAGGCGCGAATCCAGAAGGCCGACGGTGTAGGGGTGCGCGGGGGTGGCGAGGACGTCGGCCATGGCGCCGATCTCGACCAGGCGCCCGCCGTACATGACCGCGACCCGGTCGGCGACCGCGGCGGCGACGCCTATCTCGTGGGTGATCAGCAATACCGAACAGCCGAGTTCGACCCGCAGGTCGCGGAGCAGGGCCAGAATCTGCGCCTGCACCGTGACATCGAGCGCCGATGTCGGCTCGTCGGCGATGATCAGGTCCGGTCGCGAGGCGATCGCGATCGCGATCATGACTCGTTGCCGCATTCCCGCCGACAGTTCGTGCGGATACGAGCGCAGTCTGCGACCCGCCTGTGGAAGGCCGACCAGGTCGAGCAGCCGGACCGCCTCAGCGGTCGAGCCCGCGACCTCCCGCACCTGCTCGCCGATCCGCATCGTCGGGTTCAGCGAAGTCATCGGATTCTGGAACACCGCGCCCAGATGCGCGCGCCGGGCTCTCCGTCGCTCGGCCGGCGAGGCGGCGATCATGTCGACGCCACAAACTTCGGCTCGTCCGGTGACGACGGCAGGTGGGTCGCCCACCGGCAGTCCGAGCAGGCTCAGACCCAAAACGCTCTTGCCGGAACCGGATTCGCCCACGAGCGCGATGATCTCCCCGGCCGCGATCTCGATGCTCACTCCCCGAACCGCGCGCACCGCGACGCCCCGGCGGCGGAACGTCACCTCGAGGTCATTGACACATGCACGCGGAATGAGGCCGCCTTCGTCCCCGTCGGCTGCTCCTTTGCGGAAGTGCGTCACCTCGCTGTCACCTTCCGGAGCAGGTTGACAGGAACCATGCCCGTGCCGAGCAGCGTATGGACGATCTCGCCGATGCCCGAACCGGTCACGATCACGTCCTCGATATCGCAGAGGTTGATGATCCAGGCCTGACCCATCACGATCTCGGCGCCCTCGACCCAGTGCCGTTCGGCCTCGGCTTTGCCGAGTGATCGTTTCCCGGCGTCCATGACGGCGTCCAGCGTGGTGTCCGAATAGTTGAACCAGTTGATCGGGGAGACGCCGGTGCGGAAGAAGATCCGCAGTGTGGTGTCGGCGTTGAGCGCGTCGCCGCCCGACCCGTGGACCAGCATGTGCGGCTGCTGCCCGACCGGTGTCGAGTGCAGGGCGAATACCTGCGAGGTCGGCATGGCCCGTACCGTCGCGGCCAGTCCCAATGCGGCCAGCTGCGTCTGGAGGAGTTCGGCGACACGGGCATCGGTGGCGCCACCGGCCTCGTCGTAGGCGACGTCGATCCGCTTGTCGCCGTCCGGCAGTTTCGCGATCAGTGCCTTCAGTTCGGCGGTGTCGTGGTCCGGCGCATCCGGTGCGGCGCCGTCCGGCAGCACTCCGGCCGGGTAGAACTGGGTGGATCGTGCGACGGTCGAGCCGTAGGCGGGCTCGATCAGCGCACGGACGTCTACCGCTTTGCGCATCGCCTGGCGGAACGCGGTATCGGCGAACGGGCCCTTCTTCCAGTTCAGGAAGATCGACGACTTGAACGCCGTCGGGTGCTCCGTCACGGTCAACGCCGGGTTCGCCCGCATCGCCTCGATGGCGGCGATCGGCAGACCCTTGGTGATCATGTCCAGCTGGCCCTGCTCGAGCAGCAGGCGTTGCGACATGATGTCCGGGATGATCTCGATCCGCAGGGTGGTGAATTCCGGTTTCGTCCCCCAGTAGCCGTCGTACGCGGTGAGCGTGTAATGACTGCTCGGCACGAACTCGGTGATCCGATAGGGGCCGGTTCCCGCGTCGTTGGTACTCAACCAGTCCTGAGCCAGGTCACCGTTCACGCTGTGGGCCTGTATCGCTGTCGGGCTGACCGCTTTGAGCCCCCACGGGCAGGCGAGATAGTCGAGGAACGGTTCGACCGGATGGGCGAGTTCGATCACGAGCGTGGAGTCGTCGGGCGCGGACATCGACTCGACGTCGGCGATCAGGTAGGCGGGTGCTTGGCCGATCGCCGAACGTCGTTCATAGCTTTTGATGATCTTGGCGGCTGTCATCGGCGTGCCGTCGTGGAAGGTGACACCGGCACGGAGCTTGAACGTGTAGGTGAGCCCGTCGTCGGTGACCGTCCACGACTCTGCCAGGCCGGGCACGATCTCGGACGAATCGGAGGCGTAGGCGACCAAGCCTTCGTAGACGTTCAGGGTGACCTGTAGGCCCTCGCCCTCGTAGAAGATATCGGGGTCGGGCACCTGCATGTCGGCCAGGAACCCGAAACGGATCGTGTCACCGACCGTCCCGGCGCCACGGGATCCGCCTGAACATGCCGACAGCAACGCCGATACTCCGAGGGCTTCCGCCACCGCGACGAGCGCGGTGGCCTTCAGGAACGTCCGTCGGTCCGCGGTAGTGCTCATATCGCAACGCACCTTTCAGAACCGTCGCGGGCGAGGTGCCGGGCTCTACCGGCATCGCGAGCGACATCCGATTTCGTTCCGAGGTCCGCCACCCAACCCCTTGCGACGACCTCACGCATCATCCGAATCTCAAGTGTCACACAGGAATCCGGCGACAGATCTCGAAATCGTGCGCTGCACAACCGGAACCCGCGCTCCACAGCGAGCGGCGGCGAGCGGCGAGCCGGTCGACCAGCCGACGTCGAGCGTGCACGGATGACCGAATTACGGCGGCGTTCGGTGCGATTTCGGAAGCCGAAGCAGGCCTGGATGATCGAGGCGATGCGCTCCGGAGTCGCGGTCCACAGGGCTTGACACGAGAGCTCCGTAATGTGCGGCATCTATTGACAGCACAGCCGTGGTGATGCGATGTTGAATACAGCACAGACCCGCGACAACCGAGACGCGGACGATCACGCTTTCAGTGATTCACAGATCCGGTCCGTGCTTCTATCGTGTACCTCTCCTCGACTATTTTCCCGGGCGCCTGCCCGAGTTGTTGTGCTTGGATATCATCGTCCGTCAGGGGTGAAGACGTGAGCGACAAAGAAACCAACGATGCGGTATCAGATTTCGGAGCCCCGGAGACCGATCGAGCCTATTCCGGATACACACTCGTCGAGAGCCCCGAGGACAATTTCGACGATGATTTCCGACCACAGGTCTGCGACATGGCGGACCTGCGCGGCACCCCGGCAGCACGAGATCGTTTCATCGACCGGTTCGGTACCGCCATGGTGGACGTCGGTATCGCGATATTGACCGGCCACGGGATCGACGCCGACGAACTTCAGGCCATCGATCGCAACGCACTGAACATTTTCACAACGGTGCCCGAAGACCAGAAGATGAAGTTCGTCTCGACGGACTGCGCATACGGCGAACCCTACTATCTGGGGTACGTTCCGCTCCAGGAAAGTATGCCTGCGCTGCCGCATGCGGTGGAAGCGTGGGAATTCGACCGATCAGCGTTCCGGATCACCGGAGAAGACGCGGACGCGGCTCTCGGTTACTGGCCCGACAAGAAATACGAATCAGCATTCAGGAAATTCTGGCACGCGTGCGAGGAGCTGACCCAGCAGCTCGGCAGAGCCCTGCTGCAATACCTCGACGTCGATCCGTCGCTCTACGACCAGAACATCTCCCCCACGAACGACGTCCTGAGGTTGAATCACTACCCACCGATCAGCTCGCCCCTCGAGGACCTCGCCTCGCCCGCGCGCGTGCTGTCCCACGAGGACTACGGGCTGCTCAGTTTGATGACCGGAAGCCCGGTCGAAGGACTACAGGTATATCGCCTGCAGAACGAGGCGTGGAGCAGGGTGTACACGCCGGCCGACTCCCTTGTCGTCATCAGTGGGAAATGGCTCAGCTATATCAGCGACAATCGCTTTCGCGCCTGCACACATCGTGTCAGCGTGCCACGCGATCCCGCCCAGCGCGCCGTGCCCCGGGTGACTGTCCTCTATACGCTTCATCCCTATGAGGCGGCGATCCTCGAAGTTCTACCGGGATTTCAACCGGAACGGCCGCCGATCAGTGGCAGAGAATTCATGACAAGGGTTGCCGACAGGCTGTCCGAACGATGCCGGAATATGACGGGCCCGAACACCTCTGGGCATGCCGGGATCCGCCCCTCGATCAACGGAGCGTGGTGACGTTGCTGTTTCTCCCCCGCGCCGAGCTGGCATCGCTGTTCGAGCAGGCTCGGTATCGTGCCTTTCAATTCGAGGTGGAAGACGACCACGTCGTGAGCGACGAACACGAACCGATGCGTCGATACCAGGCCGGCCTGGTGCCGCTCGACCCGGACGACTACCCGGTGTTGTGGAAGGAATGGGAAGACCTGAGCGACGCGACCACAGCACGAGGAGTCGCTATGCAACGCGTGCGGGTGGTCACCGAACCGCTGACCGATTACATCCGTTTTCTCCACGCGGTGACCGATCGCAACCAGGCACACGGTGAAGACATTCGCTGGCTCCCCCGGCACTGGTGCCCGCCGGAGGACTACACCACGGACGAGTGGTGTTTGATCGACGACGACACACTCGCCTGGACCTTGTTCGACGCGGAGGATTTCGTAGGTTACGGCCTGACGCACGACCCGGTCGAAGTGGCCCGCGCGATCGCCATACGTGACGCGTTGTGGGCAAAAGCCGTGACGCACACCGACTACGTACCGGGGGCCGACCTCCCCTGACGTGCCCGGTCACCACCGTCCCAGCGAACCGCGCCGCCCTGCGGCGCGTACCCGCACGGCCTGCGGCCCAGCGTCACAGCGAAGTCGCATCCCAGAGCACGGGACAGATCTTGGGGTCGCTGTAGTCGACGTCCCCGTTCGGAAGTCTGCCGCACAGTTGATCGTTGACATGCGACTGCAATTGTCCCGTTTCGTCGTGGACTCGCTGGTATCGGTTCCCGCCATCCTGCATGTGCACGATCAGTCCCACTCGCGCGAGGTTGCTCAGATTCGAGCCACTGCCGTGAATCGTCATGCAGCTGTGGAAACTCACCTGCCCTTTGCGTAGCAACAGCGGCACGCGCCGAATCGGCATTCCGGTACTCATGAGCAAGCTGTCCGCCTTCGCCGGGTCCGCGCCGAGAATGAACTCGTCGTTGTAGCGAATCGCGCGTATCTGCTCGGTATCCGACCATCTGTGGCTCCCGTCGATCATGACGACGGGACCCATGGACTCGTCACTGTCCTGTAGCGCGATCCATGCGGTCAACATCTTGGTGGAGGTACAGGTGCGCCAATGAACACGGTCGGAATGCCATTCGATGGTGTGCTCGGTGCGCGGTGGTTTGTATATCAAGCTGCTCAACCAGAGCCTGATCTGACCGGTCCGCGCCAGTCGCGCCGCGATGGCCCCGATCAACGGCTGAAGCATGAAATTTCCGAGACGTTCGCTGGTCAGTGCGACGTGATCGTTGAACCGGAGACGGTGCGGCGAACCCTCGATCCAGTCGTCCACCTCGTCGAGCGTGACAGGTAACGTCCTGTCGCGCTCGCCCCTGTGATGGGCAGCCAACGCAGCCGACGCGGCATCGACCACGTCGTCGGTGAACAAACGTGGAGTAACGAACCAGCCGTGCTGCTGATAGAACTCGACGTCGTCGTCGGATGGCAGCAACTGCTGTTCGGCCGGTGACAATTCGAACATGATTCCTCGTTCCTATTCGTCCCACAGCACTGGACAGATCGCGGGGTCGCTGTAGTCGAAATCGCCGTTCGGCAGCCTGCGGCACATCCGGTCGTTCGCCGTGGTGAGCAGTTCTCCCGCTCGGTCGTAGACCGCTTGGTAGCGATTCGGGCGATCCTGCATATCCACCGTCGCACCGACCCTGGGCCGCCCGCTCAGGTTGGGGCCGCTGCCGTGCAGTGTCAGGCAGTGATGGAAACTGACTTCGCCCTTGCGCAACAACATGGGAACGGTGCGCAGTGGCATGCCGGTCCGCTCGAGGCGGTCCTGCAACAACGCGGGATCGGCACCGAAGAATGTTCGGCCGTATCTGATGGCACGAATTTCCTCGGTATCCGGCCAGCGGTGACTTCCGTCGATCATCACCACCGGACCCATGGACTCGTCGCAGTCCTGTAGCGCGATCCACGCGGTCAACATGTTGGTGGAGGTACAGGTACGCAGGTAGGCGCGTTCGGCGTGCCATCCGATAGTGGTATCGCCGCCGCCGGTTTGTGGTTGCTTGTACACGATACTGCTCTGCCACAATCTGATCTGGCTCGTTTGCGCCAACTGTGCGGCGACGGCCGCGACTATCGGCCGCAGCATGAAATCGCGGAGGCGGCGATTGGTCAGCGCGACATAGTCGTTGAAGCGGATCTGGTGCACCGCGCCCGGTGTCCAGTCGTAGAGTTCGTCGATCTCGCCCGGCAGCTCGTAATCACGCTCGCGTCGGTGATGTGCCTCCAAAGCGTCCAACGCGTCGTCGACCGCCTCCTCGGTGAACAATCGCGGTGTGATGAACCAGCCGTGCTCCCGATAGAACTCGACATCGTCATCCGACGGGAGCAATTCTTGTTCAGCACTGGTCAATTCGAACACCGGACACCTCTTTCACATCGGCAATACAAGCCCGGACGCTGCGCATCGCTGTCCGGACTCACTTCATCCCCTAGCCGCCGGCCCGGCGGTCGACCACACGCAGGCGCAGTCCTCCTGGCACCAGCGACACCGACAGCGGGGGACGCATGCTTGTTCCGGAAACGGTCTGGACCCGCCAGCGACTCGCGATGATCACCAAGGCCAGCACCACCTCCGTCATCCCGAAGGTTTCCCCGATACATTTCCTCGCCCCACCGCCGAAAGGCAGGAGGGCTCCCGGCGGCGATGCCGTGCGTTCCGGCAGCCACCGGTCGGGATCGAAACGGCCGGGATCGTCGTAGAGGTCTGCCCGCCGGTGGATGAGGTAGGGGCTCACCGCAACGGTGCTGCCGACCGGCAGCTCGTAGGGACCGAGTTCCACGTCTGCGGTGACCTTCCGGGTGAAGAACCACGCAGGCGGATACAGGCGAAGGGTTTCGGTGACGATACTGCTCGCGACCGTAAGGCGCTCCAGATCACCGTATTCGGGCTGCCGACCGGCGAGCACCGTATCGACCTCGGCATGCAACCGCGCCTCGATGTCGGGATGTTCGGCGAGCACGTACAGCACCCACGCCAACGCGGAGGAAGTTGTCTCCGTTCCCGCGACGAAGAACGTCACGACGGCATCGCTGACGTCGTCGTCGATCGTGCCGGGGGCCTCACTCTCACGATCGTGGACGGTCAGCAGGGCCGAGAGCAGGTCCCCCTTATCGATGCCGCTCGCCCGCCGTTCGGCGATGATGCCGTTCATCGTCGTGCGCAACCGCCGATTGGCGTGGTTGTACCGCCTGGTGCTGGGGATCGGGAGCCGGCTGATCACGTCGGGCAGCAGCGTGCGTTGGAAAGTGCCGTCGAAGGTGGCGGTGAGATCGCCGATCACCTCGTGCAGCACCCGCGCCGGGAGCGTGCTGGAGAACATGGCGGCGCCGAAGACCCTGGAGGTGATCGTGAACATTTCCGGACAGACGTCGAGGACTCGACCCGATTGCCAACCGTCGACGACGGAGGCGATCTGGGTTGTCATCGTGTGCGCGTAGTCCGCGAGACGTCTGGGGTGAAAAGCAGGCTGGGCCAAGCGGCGCTTGTGCCGGTGCTTGCTGTGTGTGCAGGTGGCGACGCTTTCGCCCAGCCACTCCCGCTCCCGGTCCAGGAACAGACCGCCTTTGTCGAAGGTCCGGTCGTCGATGAGGACCTTGCGGGTGAGTCCGGGATCACACACCACCACAGCGGTTTTCGGGCCGAGGCGGATCCGCACGAGATCACCGTGTTCGGGCAGCTGCGACAGAAAGGTGAAGGGCTGCTTCACGAACGGCAGGAGATGGCCGACCACCGGCCGGGCGCCGGGCGCAGTCGGTATCTCGCGGGAGGGCTCAGTCATGAGTCGCTACGTTCCCTTCATGGATCCCGGGCACACCGCTACCTGCGGCCCCGACCTGGCGAAGCCATCCGAACCAGTCCTCCAGGCCCCACGACCGGACAACCAGTCCGTCGGTGATCTGGTGGAATTCGTGGATCCTGATCCGGACGGCTCTTCCGGTGGCGGGAACACCGAGCCACTCCCCCTGGTGGACACCACGCATCTCCCCCCGGACCGCGATCATTCCGTTGCCGTCCGCCCCGCGTCCGTCGACGATCGCGTGCACGACGATGCGGAAGTCGGCGAAAGCGTGATCGACTGCGGCAACGAGGCTTTCGATCCCGGCACGGCCTGACGCCGGCCCGGGCGACTCGTCGACCCAGTCGGGAGCCATCACGTCGTCCAGCAGACCGACGTCGCCGCTCAAACCGCGGTAGAACGTGGTGATCAGGTCGTCGACCGATCGCGTCATCGCCGAGCTCCTTCTATCGGTTTTCGTACGCCGCGGCCAAGAGCTTGTTGACGTATTCGAGGGCGAGCCTCGGCGTCCGGAGAATCTCGACGGTCTCGTTCGGTAGCAGCATCGGTATGCGGACATGCCATTCCCGCTGAATTCGTTCGGCCAGTTCGATCGTGCCGAGCGAGTCCAGCCCGAGCTCCTCGAAGGGCTCGTCGAGTGTTTTCTCGGTGAGCTCGAGGTCGGCTCCTTCACACGCCCGATACAGTCGGCTCAAGTCGTCGAGGGCGAACTCTCTCATCAGTACTCCTTGTTCGGAAAAGCAGCGACTCGAGGTCAGGCTGTGGTTTCGTGGCAGGTGCACGCGGTGACCCGATCGAGGCGCGCGAGGTGCAGAAAGTGGCGCGCCGCTACCCGGATCGCGCACGACGCGACGTGTTTGTAGGTGCCGAAGAAACCACTGAGCAGAATGCTCGGCGAGCGGTTGTACACCTCGTGCCACCAGTGATCGGGCACGTACAGTGCGTCACCGGCCTGGAGCTCGACTTCGAACGGGCGCTGGCCGGAATTCGTCGCACCAGCTGCTATCTCCGCCAACGGCCGAGCCGAAAGACGTGCCAACGGATCGTATTTCGCCGACAGCGCATCGGCGTCTTCGACGAAACCGGGCGGTGCTATGCGGAAGCGTTTGGTTCCGCGGATCGCGACGGCGATGTTTCCGAGCAGGTCGTAGTGCGCACCGGTGCGCGCGCCCGCGGGGCCTACCCAGACGCCGGGAGGCGGAGCGACCACATGCTTCGGGAACAGCCTCTTTCGAGGAAGTATGTCGGCCTGAAGCTGTGGGAACCTGCGCAAGAGGTCGAATTCTTTGAGGTAGAGGGGTTCTTCGCCGGGATCGTCGTGCGCGAGGAACTTCATGTACGCACCCAGCGTCGACTCGGTGAAATGTGTTGCGGCGCTTTCGCGATCGCCCCGAACCAGCTCGATGGGCAACTCGGGCCGCAACTTTCCGAGGAAGTCGAAATCCCACCGGTGCACGGCAGGCCAATCGGCGGCCAGCCCCGGAAGGAACGCTGGTTCTTTTCTGGCGATGTACTCGCTCAACGGCACAGTCGCCGGTCGTAGCTGCAGCATTTCTTCTCCCCTCGGCTCGCGCACGGCCCGCACAGCCCGATCAGAGACTTCTGTGGATCACGGCGCCGTAGTCCAGGGACTGCGGGTGGGGAAAGTAATTGGGTTTGACCGCGACTATCGTCGTGAAGCCGTTCAAGTAGTAGTAGCGAAGCTGCCGGTCGACGGGCGTCCCGTCGTCGTTGGTCGCCCGCACATAGGAGACCGGTGAACCCTCCGGGTTGGCCATGATCCATTCACGTAATCCGGGGACGGTCGACCCGCCGTACAGGTTCCGATAACCCAATTCGGCCAGCTGCGGCAAGAACGAGCGAAAGAGAGCTCCGGCCGCAGCGGAACTCGTGCTGGTCAGGCTCACGCCGAACACGCAATCGGTACTGCCCGGCGGGGGAAGTGGGGCGTAGGCGCACGCCCGCCAACTCTGCGCCGCGTGCACCGCTTCCTCGGTGATCGGTCGGGCGAACATGGACGCGAGGAGCCGGTCACCGTCCGGCGCGAACGCTCCCGCGGCGAGGTCGGGTAGTCGATCGATTCTGTCGAACAGTTCCTCGGCTGTCGCCGCCTGTTCGTGGTCCCACTTGGTTCGCTCCATCTCCACGAGCTGGTCCAGGTCGGACAACCGCAGGTTGCGTACCTCGATATCGTTCGCACCGACGGTTCGAACGGCAGCACGCGGAAGGTTTTCGCCTGTTGACATGTGTTTTCCCTTCGAAAGCATTTCTCCGCCTACGGGAGGTCGGGAGCTAAGGAGCCGCTGTCTCGCTCGAGAACCTCGTTGATGTAGACGGCGAGGCGAGTCGGGGTCGGATGGTCCAGGATCCCCGCGACCGTGAGCCGGACGCCGGTGGCGCCGCTGAGGCGAGTGCGCAGCTCCACATTGGACAGCGAGTCGAACCCGGCGTCTCGGAAGGTCCGATCCGCGGCGAGGGCGTCGGCGTCCTGGTGTCCCAGCACGACAGCAGCGTGGGTACGAATCAGGGCCGTCAGCGCTTTGACCCGTTCGCCAGGCGGCATGCCCAACAGTTTCGGTCGCGGTAAATCCGCTGTGGCGGAGCGGGATTCGTCCTCGACTGGTGACGGGGTGTGGTGCCGGGACAGATCGGCCAGGACCGCGACGGGCGGGGCAGCGGGGTCGATGGGCGAGAGGGCTGTCGCGGCGAGGAGCGGCTCATCCTGTTCCAGGGCCAGGTCGAAGACGTCGAGCGCGCCTGCCGTGTCGAGCGGGGCAAGACCCTGCCGGGCGAGACGCGCCAGGTCGGTGTCGTCCAGATGGGCGGTGAGACCGCTGGATTGCCGCCACAGTCCCCACGCGATGGAGGTGGCGGGCAGACCGATGCTGTGCCGGTGGTAGGCCAGCGCATCGAGGAAGGCGTTGGCTGCCGCGTAGTTCGATTGGCCTGCCGTGCCGACCACGTCGGCGATGGACGAGTACAGCACGAACGCGCGCAGATTCATGTCGGCGGTGAGCTCGTGGAGATGCCGAGCCGCGATCGCTTTGGGCGCAAGGACCCGCTCGAGCCGGTCGGGAGTCAGGTCGGTGAACAGGCAGTCGTCCAAGATCCCGGCGGCGTGCACGACAGCGCCGAGCGGATGGCGGGGCGAGATGTCCCGGATCACCGAGGACAGGGCGGCGCGGTCTGTGACATCGCAGGCGGCGATGGTGACCTGCGCACCCATTTCACCGAGCTCAGCTGCCAGTTTCCGGGCATCGGACGACTCACGACGGCTGACCAGCAGAAGCCGCCGGCAACCGTGCGCGATGACGAGATGACGCGCGAGCAATCGACCGAGGCTGCCCGTACCGCCGGTGATCAGCACCGTCTCCTCGGGTACGAGCGCAGTGGGCTGAGTCAGGACGAGTTTGCCCGTACTGTGCCCCTGGCTGAGGTGCCGCAGCACTTCCCGCGCGTGACCGATGTTCCAGGTCCGGACGGGCAGCGGGCTCAGCGCGCCGTCGGCGAACAGCTTCTGGAGCTGGTCGAGAACGGCTTGCACCCGAGACATCGGAAGGACCGCGATATTGACGGTGTCGTAGGTGATTTCGGGATGCCCGGCGGTGACGGTGGCCGGATCCCGGAGATCGGTCCTGCCCATCTCGAGGTAGATCCCGCCGGGCCGCAGGAGCCGAAGCGAGGCATCTACCGCTTCACCCGCGAGGCTGCCGAGGACGACATCGACACCGGTGGCGCCCGTGACCTCGGTGAAGTGCTGTTCGAATTCGAGAGTGCGCGAGTCGGCGATGCGTTCGCGCGCGACCCCCATCGCCTCGACAATCCCCTGCTTGGAAAGGCTTGCGGTCGCATAGATCTCGGCGCCGAGCATGGTGGCGATCCGCACGGCGGCCATGCCCACGCCGCCCGCCGCCGAATGGATCAGGACCCGCATGCCCGGTTTCACCTCGGCGAGCTCGACGAGCGCGTGGTAGGCCGTGAGGAACACGATGGGCGCGCCGGCGGCCTGAGTGTGACTCCAGTGCGCGGGCACGGCGAGGACAGCACGTCGATCGACGACGGCGAAAGGTCCGTAAGCCCCCGGCCTCGAGCCCGCATGCAGCACGACCGCGGCGACCCGCGCGCCGAGTTCTACGTCGCCGACCTGCTCGCCGACCTCCACGACGTCACCGGCCACTTCGAAACCGAGCGCGGTTTCGTCGAGCATGCCGAGCGCTACCAACGGATCACGGAAGTTCACGCCGGTGGCCACCACGCGGATGCGCACCTGCTCCGGTTCGAGCGGCACCGTGAGGTCGGCTGCCGGGGCGACCGCGACGCTGTCCAAGGTCTTGTCCCGACCTTGCACCAGCCGCCAGGATTGCTCGACGACCGGTGGCCGGAGCAGACCTTCGGCCGCAGGAGCCAGGCGTGGGACCGATGCCCGCGCACCGCGCAGAGCTACCTGCTGATGGCCGGTGCCGATCACACCGGCTATCAGCCGATGATCGACCGGGTCGTCGTCGAGATCGATCAGGCGCACCCGACCCGGATGCTCGGTCGCGACGGAACGCATCATGCCCGCGCATGCTGCTCCGATCGCGTCCGGCGCGCATTCGGTGATGCTCGTGCTGTTGGCGCGGTGAGTGACGCAGACGATCAGCGTCTCGACGAGCAGTTCGTCACGCAGGAGCGTTTGTGCGTCGACCATCGATTGCGAAAGATGTTGCCGCAGTGCGCTTTCCTCGGGCAGCTCGCCGCTGGGTGTCGAGGAACGAAGATCGAGCAGGACAACCTCCGGAACATCTCGACCGTGCCGCAGCGCAAGGGCCAACGAGCGGGCGTCGGGGTGAACGTCGGCGCCTGGAAGGTCGCTCTGTGCGCCGACGACCGCCCATCGTGCGCAGTCCCCCGCGCCCCCGGTGCTCACCTCGACCGGCCGCCAGAGGAGTCGGAACGCATGGTCAGCGCCGGTGGCGAGCATGCCGCGCAGTGCGCGTTTCGTCACCGGACGCAGGAGCAGATCCCGGAAGTCGGCGACCCGGTTTCCGTGCGGGTCGGTGACCCGGACGTGGTAACGGTCCTGTCCGGCCGGGCTGATCGTGGCGCGCAGAGCGTCCGTCCGGCACGGCAGTATCCGGGCGGATCCGATGGAGTACGGCAGTATCGTGCCCTGCTCGGCTCCGGTCAGCAGCAGGGCCTGCAGGATCGAGTCGACGAGAGCGGGATGCACAGCGAAGCCATCGGTACGCGGCGGCCGGCGACGCCCCAGCTGGACTTCGACGTACAGCGTGGTGTCCTTGCGCCAGACGGCGGTGAGGTTCTGAAAGGCGGCACCGTAGTCGTAGCCTCTGTCGTGAAGTACGCGATAGCTTCCGTCCAAGGGCAGGCGATGACTGCCTTCGGGCGGCCAAACCTGTTCCTGGGGACCGTCTTCCGTCGCAGCCGCGATGGTGCCCGTGGTTGTCGCCTCGCCGTGGCAGCGCCACGGGCCCTTGTCCCCACGATCACGCGAGTGCAGGGTCAACCGTCGACGTCCGTCCTGTCCCACCGGTCCGCACATCACCTGGATGTCGACCGTGGTATCCGTCAGCGGCAGCGGCGAACTCAGAACCAGGTCCTGTACCCCGCTCCGGCCCGCGCGGGCAGCGCACCAGGTGAGAATCTCGACCGTCACCGTGGCGGGGACGATGACCCGGTCGAACACCTTGTGGTCCGCCAGCCACAAGTGTTCTCTCGGGTCGAGGTGACCCACACACACTGTGCCGCCGTCGGAAAGGTCGGTGGTGGCGGTGATGAGCGGGTGGTCCGCGATGTCGAACGATCCCTCTCGCGGATTCAGTGACGTGCCGGTCGCAGGTAACCAATAGGGCCGACGTTGCAGCGCGTAGGTGGGCAGGTCGACTTCGCGGGCACCGGGATACAGTGCCTCCCAGTTCACTTCGGCACCCTGGGCGTGCGCGTCGGCCACTGCGGCGAGAAAGTCCTCGCCGCTGCCTCGCCCGCGTTGCAGCGTGCCGGTGACGCCGGCGTCGATATCCACCAGCGATGCGACCTCGGCGATGGCGCCGACCAGTACGGGATGCGGCGACACCTCGACGAACTGCCGATATCCCGCGGTCAGCGCACTACGTATCGCCTCGTCGAAATGCACAGTGCGGCGGAGATTCTCGAACCAGTACGGTGCATTCAGACCGGACGAATCGATGATCTCGCCGGTGGTCGAGGAGATGATGGGCAGCCGGGCCGCACGCGAGGTGATCGCGCCGAGATCGGCGAGGATACGGTCGCGCAGCGCCTCCATGTGCCGACTGTGGGAAGCGTAGTCCACGGGCAGCAGGCGGCCTTCGACACCGCTTTGCTCGCAGTGCCGCAGAAATTCCGTCATCGCGTCGGCGTCGCCGGCGACCACCGTCGCCGACGGCCCATTGACCACTGCCACCTCGAGCTGGTTGTTCCACCTCTCGAGTGCTTCCCGCGTGCGCTCGACGGGCATAGCCACCGATGCCATGGCTCCGCGCCGGTCGACCGACCGCAGTGCGGCGCTGCGCAACGCCACCACGCGGGCGGCCTCGTCGAGCGTCAGAGCTCCGGCGATATGAGCCGCGGCGATCTCACCTTGACTGTGCCCGATGACGGCGGCGGGCTCGACCCCGAGGCTCCGCCACAATTCGGCCAGCGACACATACATCGCGAACAGCAGCGGCTGGATCACCTCGGCCCGCTCGAGCGGTGCACTCCGTTCCCCGCGCAACACCGCCACGACGTCGAAGTCCACGTAGGGGCTCAACGCCTCAGCGCAGCGTGCCATCGATCGGGCGAAAACGGGTGAGTCGGTGAGCAACCGCTCCCCCATGCCGACCCATTGCGACCCCTGGCCGGGGAAGACGAAAACGGGGCCTGGACCGTGCCGCACCTTCCCGACGGCAACACCCGAAGAGGAGGTAATCGCCTCTGCGGCAAAGGCTTCCAGCCTCGCGACCAGTTCCTCTTTCTCACCTCCGGTGACGACAGCTCGATGTGTCAGAGGGCTGCGCGTATTCCCGAGCGACCAGCTGAGATCCACGGCGGAAAGGTCCGCGTTGCCGCGCACATGGGTGGCCAGCGCCGCGGCCTGTGCGACGAGAGCCGACGGCGACGCCGCGTACAGCGGCCACATCGGCAGTCGCGTGCGCAGCGGCGAAGGCTCACGCCTGCCTGTCCGCCGATGCCCGGCAGCTGCGGGTCGCGGAGCTTCTTCGAGAATGACATGGGCGTTGGTGCCGGTGATCCCGTACGACAGGACACCGGCCCGCCGAGGTTCTGCCGTACGCGGCCAGGGGCGCGACTGCCGCAGCAACCGCATGCCGCCCGTCGTCCAGTCCACACCGGCGATGGGCCTGTCCACATGCAGGGTGGCGGGTAAACGCTCGTGCTGTAGCGCCAGCACCATTTTCATCAGACCGGCGAGACCGGCCGTGGCGAGTGTGTGGCCGATGTTCGATTTGACCGAACCCACCCACAAGGGGTCGTCCGCGGAATGGTGCCGTGCATAACTGGTCTGCAGAGTCGCGGCCTCGGTCGCGTCGCCGAGCGGCGTCCCGGGACCGTGCGCTTCGATCGCATCGATGTCCTGCGGACGCAACCCGGCATCGTCGAGGGCGGCGGCGATCACGGCCTGCTGGGCACGCCCGTTGGGCGCCTGCAGCGTGGCGCTCGCTCCGTCCTCGTTGACGGCGCTGCCGCGGATCACCGCGAGAACCGGCTTGCCGAGGAACTGAGCTCGTTCCAGCGGCATCAAGATCAACGACGCGACACCCTCCGCCGGCGCGAAACCGTTGCCGTCGGCGGAGAATCCACGGGAGTAGCCGTCCACCGACAGGACGCGATGCCGGGAGTATCGTGCCAGCATCGACGGATCGGAGATCGCCGTAGCGCCGCCGACGATCGTGACATCACACTCACCGGAGCGCAGCGCCCGCACCGCCAGGTGCACCGCCACCAGTGCGGACGAACAGGCCGTATCCACGGTGATCGCCGGGCCGTTGAGGCCGAGCGCGTAGGCGATCCGGCCCGAGGTCGCGCTCAGCATCGTGCCCATCAGCAGATGCCGTTCCAGGCCGGGAATTCTCGAGCCCGCCAGACCGTAATAGCTGTCGGTCGCGCCGATATACACGCCGGAGCGGACGGTGCGCAACGACTGTGGACTCGAGCGCGCACGTTCCAGGGCCAGCCACGAACTCTCCAGCAGCATCCGTTGTTGCGGATCCATCGTGGTGGCCTCACGCGGGCCTATCCCGAACAGGCTCGCGTCGAAGTCGCCGATGTCGCGGAGGAAGCCACCCCGCTGGATATAGGTGGTCCCTTCGACAGCCGGGTCCTCGTTGTACACCCGGTCGAGGTCCCATCCGCGTTCGGTGGGCAGGCCGTGGGACACATGCCGCCCCTCGTCCAGCAGCTTCCAGAACTCGTCCGGACCATCGGCACCCGGGAATCGGCAGTCCATGCCTACGATCGCGATCAATCCACCCGGCCCGGTGTCGCTGTGGTCAATCATGGCACCATTCATTCCTCGTGTTCGGGCACAGTGGCAGACCGGATATCGGCGGAAGCTCGCTCGAGGTGCGGCTAGTCGTCGTAGTTCACGTACTTGCCTGCCAGCTTCGCCATGAAGTCCTTGGCACCGATGGGCCCGTACTTCGGGGTGCGGCCGGGCCATACCTCGAGAACCGAATCCTCCCGGGGCAGAACGAGATAGGGAACAGAGATCCGCGACACCGCCCGATGAGCCGGATCCCTGGGCGCGCAGACTCGATGCGAACACGAACGGAAGCGGTCGTTGCTGACCATTTGGAGCCAGTCGCCGCTGTTCAAGATCATGGACCCGGGCGGGGCGGACACCCTGCTCCAGGTTTTGCGCTCCGGGTGGAAAACCTGCAGCCCTTCGATCGGATTGGCGGGCAGCAGGGTGATGAGGCCGTAGTCTTCGTGGGTCATGAAGCGACCTGTGTTCTCGGTATCGCTTTCGCGGCTCTCGAACGCCGGGTAGTGGTTGATCCTCAGCACGCCGTTCGGCGGTGACAGTTCCTCGTCGTAGATCGAAGGATCGATATCCAGATACTCGAGCAGGGTCCGGACGAGCGGCAGCGTCATGTCCTCACACGCCCGCCAATACGGCCGCAGACCCGTTTCGAACTTCTCCTCCGGCCAGAAAGACAGCGCCTTGTGGGAGTCCTCACCGGGCATACGGAAGGAATCGCGAAAGAACTCCCATGCTTCCACCGCGTTCGGCCGCGTCGGCGTCCACTCCTGGACTGCGAAATACCCGCGGCGGAACGCTCCGCCGTACACGTAGTCGGTGGCGGCGAACTTCAGTTTCTGTTCGTCGGGAACCGACGTGAACAATTGCAGTGCGCACGCATCGGTGGCCCGGAGCGAGTCGGCATCGATCCCATGGTTCACCAAGATCGCCAGTCCGATATCTTCCATGGCACGACCGAGCGTATCGACGAAACGCTTCCGCGCCGCCGGGCCGTCTTGAAGATCGGCCATATCACAGATCGCCGGTTCGAAAGTGTCGTCGAATATGTCGTCGGGACTTTCCTCGAGGGAATAGTCGAGATCTTTGTCCACCACCCCGAACTTGCCGAGCGCTTCATTGGCATTGGAACCCACGTTGTCACCTCTGAATGAATCCGAGCCGTCGGCAGACGACTACATTTACACGCCGCCGGTCCGACGCACAGAAGACCTCAGCGATCCAGATACCTGGCAGCCAGCCTGGTCATGAAATCCCGGCCGCTGATCGGCTGATATTTCGGCTCGAACCCGGGCAGCACTTCCACGATCGACGTCTCGTGCGGATGTACGACATAGGGAATGGTCAGGCGAGGCACCGCACGCTGGGCACGGTCGCGAGGGACGCTGACGCGATGGGTGCAGGAGTGGAAGTGATCGTTGCTGATCATTTTCAGCCAGTCGCCACTGTTCAGCACGAAAGAACCGGCAGGCGCGTGGACCCTGCTCCACGTCTTGCGCCGGGGGTGGTAGAGCTGCAACCCCTCCACCGGGGTGGCGGGCAACAGCGTGATCAGCCCGTAGTCCTCGTGGGCGATGACCCGGCCCGTGTTCCCGGCCGCCACCGCCGCGTCGTCGATCGGCGGATAGTGATTGAACCTCAGCACACTGTTCGGCGGCGAGAGTTCTTCGTCGTAGAGCGATGGGTCGACGCCCAGATACCGGAACATGGCGTGCACGAGCGGGAGCACCATCCGCTCACACGCCTGCCAGTAGGGTCGCAGCGCCGTTTCGAAACGCTCATCCGGCCAGAAAGTGAGCGCCTTGTCGGGGTCTTCGCCCGGAATGCGGAAAGCCGCTTTGTCGAGTTCCCACGCTTCTACCGAATTCGGCAGGGAAGGCGTACTTTCCTGGAGGGGGATGTAACCCATCTGCAGCGGCTCGCCGAATGTGGTGTCCGTCGCGATATACCGCATCTTTTCTTCGAGGGGTGTGGCCGTGAACATCTGGAGTGCCGCGTCGGCGGCCGCCGGCAGGACGGGCTCGGCGCCATGGTTGATCAAGATGGCCAGTCCGACTTCCTCCATCGCCTCCCCGAGCTGGTCGATGAAGCGGTTTCGCGCCGCCGCACCGCCGTCGAGGTCGGCCATGTCGCAGACTTGTGGCTCGAAACTGTCGTCGAATACGTCGCCGGGACTTTCGACGAGAGAATATTCCAGACAGTCGAGATCATTCTCCACCACGGCGAATTCCGGGTGCTCCACATCGGATTTGTTTGCACTCATACTGGCCCCCTTCAAGATATTCGATCAGGTATCCGGGCAGAGTTCCACTCGGTGACTGGAAAGCTTGAGAAAGGTCGAATAAGGCGGAACTGCTGGGTAGATCAAGGTTGCATCACCGCCGGTGCACTGTCAATAGCGGTCGTAGCGGCGACCAGTCGCAGAGAATTTGCTCGCCGCGAAGCTAAATTTCGGCAATCCGACCAGACAGTCGTCAAATTCTCGCATCGACACGCCATTCCCGATTCACAGATCTTCGCAGCCCGGAAAACGCGATGAAGGCACGGAGTATTACAACTTCCGGCCGGCACGGAACCATTCCACCGGCAGCGGGAATCATGGCACGACCGCACTCACCGTGCCCGGCCATTTCGCAACGAGCAGCCCGCGTGGCGCCGTGGAGTCGCTACCCGACTCGCGTCTATCGAACGACGAGCCGCTACGGACTACTTTACGGTGATTCATGTTGAGACAGAGCGTGTTTCGGTCACTTCGTCGATCTTCCGACCGAATGCGCAGATCACAGCGGTTGCACCGCCGGTAGCAATCGGTATGCCGGGCTCCGACTCGGCTACCGAGCTAACCGGGACCAAAACCGTTGTCGGCGCACGTCTTTCGCGCCGCCATTGGTTCGCGGTGATGGTGCCGACCGGCGGGCAACGCGGCTTACGAGCAGCTCACCCGGTTTCCTCGGATGCTGTGAACGCTATCCGCCCACCTATGCGCTAGTTCGGGACGTGCCTACCGGCGCGGGCCTGCAGGTCCTCGTCGATCTGTGCGAAGTCGCGGTCCTTGGTCTCGGGGACCCGGCGGTAGACGAATATCAAGGCCACCAGGCAGATCACGGCGAAGATCAGGAAGACGGGGCCGGATCCGATTGCGCCGGTCAGGGGCAGGAAGGCCGTCGACATGATGAAGTTCGACAACCAGCTCACCGCTGAGCCCGCGCCCGAGCCCTGTGCCTGCACATCGGGTGGGAAGACCTCGGCGAGGATCACCCAGAACACCGGGCCCATCCCGATGGCGAAGGACGACACGAACACCAGCATGCACACCAGCAGGATCACCGAGCCGAGATCGACGATGAACGAGACACCGAGCAGTGCCACCGAGATCCCCATTCCGACCAGGGAGATCAGCAACAGCGGTCGGCGTCCGAGCCGGTCGATCAAGCGCAGCGAGACGAATGTCATCGCGAGGTTGACGATGCCGATGATGACCGAATAGACGATCGAGTTCGAGGCGCTGAGGCCGGTCTCCTCCATGATCGTCGGCGCGTAGTAGAGCACGGTGTTGATGCCGACGAACTGCTGCAGGACGGCGAGTCCGAGTGCGACGACCAGCGCGGGGCGGACGCGGGGCGCCAGCAGCACCCGCCACCCCTTCTGCTCGGGACTCTTGTCCTGTTCCCGAAGGCGCCGGCGTTCGGCTTCTTGGTGGCGGTAGTGCTCGATCACCTTCTCGGCGCCCGCGGCACCGACGACCGAGCCGATGGTGGTTCGTGCCTCGTCGATACGCCCCTGCGCGATCAACCAGGTGGGCGTTTCCGGCAGCCGTTTCACGATCAGCACCAGCAAGACCGCCGGAATCGCGCCGACCCAGAACATCGCGCGCCAGTCGCCGCTACCGCTGAAGGCGAGGTTCACGAGGTAGGCGACGAGCATGCCGACCGTCTGCAGCAGCTGATTGAGGGTGAGCATTCGCCCGCGGATCTGCGGCGGCGAAATCTCGCCGAGATAGGTGGGAACCAGTGCCGAGGCGATGCCGACGCCGAAGCCCATGACCAGGCGGCCGAGGACGAGCAGCGGGAATCCGGTCGCCAGCGCCGACACGATGAAGCCGACCGCGAACAGCAGCCCGGCCACGCCGAGCACCATTTTGCGGCCGAATCGGTCCGCGAGCCCGCCGGTGAACATCGCCGCGACCAGCGCGCCGAGCAGCAGAATACTGGTCACCAGGCCCTGTTGGGCGTCGTGGAGGTCGAGGTCGCCGCGGATGTAGAGCAACGCACCGGAGATGACGCCGGTGGCGTAGCCGATCATGAAGGTGGCGAGGTTGATCCACAGTCCCCACCGGGCGACCATGCGCAATCCCGCGTTGGGGACGTCGAGTTGGGAATTCTCTGAACCGTTGGTCATCTCATTCCCCCTGGCCGGGGAGCCCGGTCGGAGCCCAGCCGGTAGGGCCCGTGCTGCCTGCCGCGTATTCCCCTATCGGCACCCGGTTCTCACGCCAGGCCTCGCGGACCGGCTCGATGATGCGCCAGCACTGGACGGCCATGTCGCCACGGACCGACAGTGGTGGGATGCCCTCGATCACGCCCCGGAGTACTTGCCCGTAGGGCGGCAGCATGCCGGCGCCGAACTCTCCGGCCAAGCTCACCGGATCGATCTCGAACGAGTCACCCGGCCCACTGATGTTCAGGTCGAGCCCGAAAGTGTTGGCACCGAGGGGTATTCCGATGTGGAGCCGGTTGGGTTGCGG
This sequence comes from Nocardia sp. NPDC003979, assembly GCF_053605015.1. NCBI lineage: Bacteria > Bacillati > Actinomycetota > Actinomycetes > Mycobacteriales > Nocardiaceae > Nocardia > Nocardia sp. NPDC003979. The sequence continues at coordinate 163,958 of NZ_JBSGIJ010000009.1, read as the reverse complement.
GCTGCCGGTCATGCCGACCGGTACTTGTTGCGGCGGCTTGAAGGTGACCGTCACCTCGGTGCGCGGTGAGCCGAGCGCTTTGCCCGAGCGCACCCGGAACGGCACACCCGACCAGCGCCAGGTATCGACCGCGAGCACGAGCTCGGCGAAGGTCTCGGTATTGCGGGAACCGTCGATGCCCTTCTCGTCCACGAAGGAGGGCACCTGACGGCCGTCGATCTCACCCGCGGTGTAGCGGGCGCGGCGGCTGTATCGGATCGGGTCGTCGTCCCAGATCCGGGTGGCCCGCAGGATCTGGGCCTTCCCGTCGCGCACGGCGTCCCCGTGCAGCGACGGCACGGGCTCCATCGCGAACAGCGACAGCACCTCGAGCAGGTGGCTCTGGATCATGTCCGCGAGCGCACCGGTGCCGTCGTAGAAGGCGGCCCGACCTTCCAGCGTCAGGCTCTCGTCGAAGACCACGTCCACGCTGTGCACGTGCTGGTTGTTGAGGAGGGGTTCGATCATGCGGTTGGCGAACCGCACGCCCAGGATGTTGAGAACGGTCGACATGGCGACGAAGTGGTCGATCCGGTGCACATGGTCTTCCGGAACGAGCTGGGTCACCAACTCGTTGAGCGCGGCGGCGCTTTCGGCGTCGCTGCCGAACGGCTTCTCGATCGCCAGCCGGGTGCCCTCGGGCAGGTCCACTCCGGTGAGCACGCGGCAGACCTTCTCGGTGACAGCGGGCGGTAGCGCGAAATAGATGATCAGCTGACCGGTGCACGAGTCCAGCAATGCGCGCAGATCGTTCTCGTCGGTGGCATCCGCCGTGACATAGCGGGTGGTCGCGACGACGGCTTCCACCTGCGGTCCGCGCGCGTCCACCGTCGCGAAGGACTCCGTGACCTGCGAACGCCAGCGATCGTCGTCCCAGCTTTCCACCGCGCTGCCGACGAGCTGAAGCTTGTCCACACCGCCGGTGGTCAACAGCGCACCGAGCCCCGGCAACAGCAGCCGCGCGGTCAGATCGCCGCTCGCACCGAGAATCACCAGCGTCTGATCACGTGAACTGTTCGCACCAGTTGTCGAGTCCGAGGTCATAGTCCTTCGCTCCTGTCGTGCGTATTGCGACGAGCAACGCGGCCTGCAATGCCGATCCGACCCTGCGCCCACCACGGAGCGCCTCCTGCATGAACTTGTGCGGGACAACTCTATGTCGCCGACGGACCCGGCACCGGGAGGTCGTGAGCAGCGCGTCATCGGGTCATGTACTGCGGAGCCATGCCGATGCACGACCAGATGGCAACGCGCGACCGTCCGCGATCGGGGTGCGCCAGAATCGAAGACATGAGTCGTGCATCAGTTCCCGGGCGCGCTCACCTTCTTCTCGGGGACAGAGGGCCACCAGACCTTGTCGCCGAGGAGTTCGAACAGGGCTGGGACCACCAGGGTTCTGACTACGAAAGTGTCGAGCAGGATGCCGATACCGACGACGATGCCGAGTTGGGTGAGGGTGATCAGCGGAAGTACGCCCAAGACGCAGAACACCGCGGCCAGCACCGCGCCAGCGCTGGTGATCACCGCGCCGGTGGATGCGACGGCGCGGACCATGCCCTGGGTGGTGCCGTTGGCCGCTGCTTCCTCGCGCGCCCTGGTCACCAGGAAGATCGTGTAGTCCACGCCGAGGGCGACCAGGAACAGGAAACCGAACAGTGGCACGTTGGTGTCCAAGGCCGGGAAACCGAACACGGTGCCGCTGATCCAGCTGCCCGCGCCGAGCGCGGCGAGCGCGCTCAGGACCGTGACGCCGACGAGCAGCACCGCCGCCGGGACCGCTCGCAACAGGGCAAGCAACACCAGCAGAACGACTACCAGGATCAGCGGGATGACCAATCCCTGGTCCCGGCGCGCGGCATCGCGGATATCGAGGGCCTCGGCATCGGAGCCGCCGACGATCGCTGCACCGTCGGGGATCGCGCCGAGTGCCGACCGCATCGCCTCGACGGTGGTGAACGCGTCGACCGAGCCGGGCGGCGCGTCGAGGACGACCGACCAGCGCGTCATTCCGGTGTCGGAGGTTCCGGTGCGAGTCGCCCGGGAAATCCCTGGCACGGTGTCGAGTTCGGCCTGCACCGACGGTGCGGCCGCCGTGCGGGCGATCACGACGGCGGGATCGGCGGAGCCGGAGGGGAAGTGTTCGGCCAAGGTCTGTAGTCCGTCGACGGATTCGGCTTCGACCCGGAACTGCTCGGTGCGTGACAGGCCGATGTCGGTCGTCGCGAGACCGGCGGCGAAGACCACGAGGACGGCCGACGCGACACCGGCGACGAGGGCCGGGCGGCGCACCACGCGCCGCGCGACGTTCGCCCAGACGCCGTGCTCGGCCGGATCGCGACCGTCGGCGTGCGGCACGAACGGCCAGAAGATCTTTCGTCCACACAGGGCCAATGCCGGGGGCAGGGCGAACAGGACGAATATCAACGCGACGACGAGTCCGGCCGCGGCGAACGCGCCGAGGCTGCGCGTGTTCGGCAGCGCGGCCAGCAGCAGGGTCAGCAGCGCGAGCACAACGGTGACATTGCTGGCCAGGATGGCAGGTGCGGCATGGCGTACGGCGGCGCGCAAAGCATCGCGATGGTCGTCGTGGCGGTGCAGTTCGTCGCGATACCGGGAGACGAGCAGCAGTGCGTAATTCGTGCCCGCGCCGAAGACGAGGACGCTGGTGATGCCGGAGGTCGAGCCGTCGAAGGTGAGACCGGTGAGCTGGGCCAGCGCGGTGCCGACGCTGGTGGCGACGCGGTCGGCCAGGCCGACGACCGTCAACGGGACGAGCCAGAGCACCGGTGAGCGGTAGGTGAGGATCAGCAGCACCATCACCACCAGCGCTGTGACGATCAGCAGCAAGGTGTTGGCACCGGAGAAGGAGTCGGCGATGTCGGCGCCGAAGGCGGGACCGCCGGTCACCTGCACGCGCAGCGGTTCGGGTAGGTCCGTGGTGAGGGTGGTGCGCAGTTCGTCGATGCGATCGGTCAGCGCGAACCCGTTCAGGTCCGCAGGCACCGGGATCTGGGCGATGGCGGCGCGGCCGTCGGGAGCCGGGACGACGCGTGGACCGCCCGACGCGGAGACCTCGGCCCGGGTGAGCGCGGCATCGAGTGCAACCAGGTCGGTCGGGGTGAGCACGCCGTCGTCGGTGCGGGTCGCCACCACGATCGCGGCGGCTTCGTCCGCGCCTGGGAAGTCCTCGGCGGCAGCGGCGGCCCGAGCGGATTCCGCCGAGGACGGCAGCGACACCGGCGCCTGCCCGGCGCTCTGGTTGCCGCCGGCCGACGCGACAACAGCCACCGCGGCCACGAACACCGCGAGTAGCAGCGCCCACGATCGCCGCCCGGTCACCATCCGGGCGAACCGATCCCATCCCTGCCCGTCGCTGAGTCGCATCACGCGGTCAACTATTTCAGAAACTTAACTATCTGACAATGTCGTGACCCGGGAGCGGCTAAGCTCGCAACCGATCGAGAGGAGACATGCGTTGGGTGACCAGACCACCGAGGACGCCGATCCGGCTCGCGACCGGTCGGAGCTGGAAACCGAGATCGCCCGCGATCTGCGCGCGCTGACCGCGATCTCCGAACAGATCGGTCACGTCTTCGCGCGGTCGAACGATCTGCGCCCCAACGACTTCCGTGCCCTGATGCATGTGGCAACAGCACAGGCCGAAGGCACACCGGTGACCGCGGGTCGGCTGAGCACGCTGATGGGAATTTCCGCGCCCGCGGTCACCTATCTCGTCGAGCGGATGATCGAATCCGGCCATCTCGAGCGAGTGCCCGACGCCACGGACCGCCGACGAGTGCACCTCGGCTACACCGACCACGGCATGTCCGTGGCAGCCGGATTCTTCGGACCACTCAGCACCCGCACCCGGGCTGCGATGGCCGATCTGCCCGCTGCCGATCTCGAGGCAGCCCACCGGGTGTTCGTCGCGATCACCGGCGCGCTGCGCGATTTCTACAGCGAGCTACCGGCGCAGATGGACCGCTGAGCCCGTCGCAGGTCCCGACGTCTGGCCCGGCTCGCCGTGCGAAGCAGCGCCTCCCATATACATCCGCACCCGCGGATCCGCGGAGGCGGACAGTTCCGCCATCGTCCCGGCGGCCAGAATCCGCCCTTTGCTGATGACAACCAGGCGGTCGGCGTAACCGGTGGCGGCGAGCAGGGCGATGTCGTGGGTGATGACGAGCAGTGCCGCACCGGTGTCGGCGTACTCGCGCAGCGACTTCCACACCGCGTAGGCGGTGCCCTGGTCCAGGGAGGCGGTCGGGCCGTCCGCTACCAGGACATCGGGAGCGGTCAGCAGGGCGGCCGCGACGGCGGCGCGTTGGATCTGGCCCGCGGAGTTGTGCCGCGCGAGCAGTTCCAAAGCGTCGATCGGGTAATGAGCGGCAGCGCAGGCTTGTTCGACGGTCCAGGCTCGGTGTCGAAGCTCTGATCGGCGGAGTTGCTCGCCGACGGTCTGGTCGGGCACGAAGGCATCGATACCGTTTTGAGGGACATAGCCGACGCGACCGTCGATCAGGACTTCACCACTCGCCCGTGCCGATTCGGGCAGGCGACCGGTCAGTGCGTAGGCGATCACCGTCTTGCCGTCGCCGGGGCCGCCGAGCAGCGCGGTGAGCTGTCCGGCGGGAACACTCAGATCCACGCTCGTGAGGACTGTGTCGCGCCACCGGCCGGTGTCGATGTCGACGGTGAGGGAACGCAGTTCGGCTGTCACGACTCCAGTGTGGCCGGGTTCGCCGGCGACGACACCTAGACTACTGCGAACCATTCGGTGGGAGGTGGCTATGCCGTCGGGTCCAAGGGTTAGTCGATGAGGGACGGTACGACGCTGCAGTCCTGGTGGAAGGACCCGGTCGACTACCGCTGGCTGGTGCGTACCCTCGCCGTTCGCTCGGCGCTGCTGCCGCTGAAGGTGCTGATGGGCACCGCCGGCGCGGGGATCGCGGTCATGGGTCTGGTGATCGCGGGCACGCCCGCGGGGCCGCCCGTCGCGGCGTCCGTTGTCGGAGTTCTTGCGGGCGCGCTGTGGGCCGCGCGCTGGTGGCTGCTGCCCTGGCCCGGCAGGACAGAGTCGCTGGCCCTGATCGCCTGCGCCGATCTGTTGTTCACGATCGAGTTCCTCCAGGTGCACAACCGACTGTTCGGTGCCATGGGTGCCGTCCTGCTGCTGGCGACCGGCAGCTATCTGAGTTTCTTCCACAGCGCACGGGCCGTGGCCGCGCATTCGGCCTGGTCGGTGCTGTCGGTGGTGGTGTTGTCCGTGCGGATCGCGACGGGCGGGGACGGTGTCACCCTCGCGGTCGCGGTGGGTCTGCTGCTGGCGACGGTGATCACCGCGGTGCCCGCGTTCCAGCTGCTCTACTGGCTGCTGCGCATCGAGTCGCTCTCGGATCCCCTCACCGGACTGCTCAACCGGCGAGGGCTCGAGAACCGGCTCCCCCGACTCGTCGAGGATCATCGTGCCGTCTGCGTCATCTCCTTCGACCTGGACCGGTTCAAGAGCGTCAACGACACCTGGGGTCACCGCATCGGCGACATCGTGCTGATGCGAACCGCCCGGCGTCTGCGCGAGGCCGCCCCGGATTCGGCGGTGGTGGCGCGGACCGGCGGCGAGGAGTTCGTCGTGGCCGCCCCGATCGCGGCGGCAGGCGCCCGCGACGTCGCCGAACACCTCCGCCGGGTGGTCGCCGCGCCCTCGGAAGCCGCGGTGGGCGTGACAGCCAGCATCGGCGTCGCGGTCTTCGACGCGACGGTCTGCCCGCAGTGCCCACGCCCCACCCCCGACCGCTTGCTGCAATCCGCCGACGCGGCGATGTACCAGGCGAAACAGTCCGGTGGAAACCTGGTCGTCCTCGACGACCTCACCCGGCCACCCGGGCACTCCCACACGCCGGGCGGGGAATGAACCGGGAGTTGCAGCTGCCGACGGCGCGAACCACGGTGATCAGCCGGAAATCGTTGGAATGCGGCCGATCTCGCGGCCGATCCGGGTGAGAAGTCGGCCGGTCAGGTCCGGGTCGTCGGCGGTGTTCGAGTCGGTGTAGTCGCCCAGAGAGTAGACGGCCGTGAAACCGGCTCGGTGCCAATGGTCGCGGGGCAGGGTGTTGCGTCCGGCGACCGCCACGACGGGGGTGGGGTGGGCGCGGGCGGCCAGAACCGCGGGGAGTTTTCCGTGGGCGGTCTGTTCGTCGATGCTGCCCTCGCCGGTGATCACCAGGTCGACATCGGGCAGGTGGCGGTCGAATTCGAGCAGTCCGAGAAAGAACTCGGCGCCGGAGACGATGGTGCCGCCGAGCAGCAGGGCGGCGAAGCCGATCCCACCCGCGCTGCCCGAACCGGGTGCGGCCGCGACAGTCGCCGCGTCCGGATAACCGCTGCGGACGAAGGCGCGGACCAGGTTGCGCAGCCCGTCGTCGAGAAACCGGACGTCGGACTCGGTGGCGCCCTTCTGCGGGCCGTACACGGCGGCCGCACCGTCCGGCCCGAGCAAGGGGTTGGTGACATCACTCGCGACCACGATGTCCACCTCGCTCAACCGGACCGCCCGCGACGAGTCGACCGTGTGGACGCGGGCCAGACTCCGCCCACACGCGCGCAATCGCTGTCCGCTCGCGTCGGCGAAGGTGACGCCGAGCGCGGCGAGCATCCCCATCCCACCGTCGGTGCAGGCGCTGCCGCCGAGCGCGAGCACCAGGCGGCGCGGCCGGTGCCGCAGTGCCTGCGAGATCGCTTGTCCCACACCGAGACTGCTCGCGTCCAGCGGCAGCTTCCGGCCGTTCGGCAGGGTGGCGAGACCGCAGGTGTTCGCGACCTCGACCACCGCGGTGCCGTCGCCGACGGCGATCCGCGCGTACCTCGGGGTTCCCGACGCCCCGGCCACCGTCACCGGATGCGGCGTGAAACCGGCCGCGACCGCCGCGTCGACGCTCCCGTCGCCGCCGTCGGCCATCGGCATCCGCAGGCTGTCGATCCCCGCCTCCGCCAAGCCGTCGGCGAGGCGGTCGGCCACTTCGGCCGCGGTGAGGCTTCCTTTGAATTTGTCCGGGGCGAGGAGAACCCTCACGCGGTCGACGTCCTCTCTACGGTCCGGATCTCAGTCCGCTTGCGCCACCGCGCCGAGCAGTTCCCGGACCCGGTTGGCGACGGTGATGAATTCCGGCGTCTCCATCGTCGTGGCGTACTCGCGGTGCGCGGGCAGGTCGACGTCGAGCAATTCGATGATCTTGCCCGGCCGTGGACTCATCACCACGACCCGATTGGCGAGATAGACGGCCTCGGCCACCGAATGCGTGACCAGCAGGACGGTGGTGCCCGTCTCCCGCCAGATGCGGTGCAGTTCGACGTTCATCCGTTCCCGGGTGAGCGCGTCGAGCGCGCCGAACGGCTCGTCCATCAGCAGCACTTCCGGTCGGTGCAACAGGGCTCGGCACAGCGAAACCCGTTGCTGCATACCACCGGAGAGTTCGTGCGGCAGGGCGTTCTCGAAGCCGCCGAGCCCGGTCATCTCGATGAGCCGATCACATTCGGCGGCCGCCGCGCGCTTGTCCATGCCGCGCATCTCCGCCTGCAGCAGGATGTTCTTGCGTACGGTTCGCCATTCCAGCAGCGCGGCACGCTGGAATACGTAGCCGATATTGCGCTGCGGCCCCCGCACGGAGGCGCCGCCGAGCTCGACGCTGCCCCCGCTCGGGTCGGTGAGACCCGCGACGACCTTCAGCAGCGTCGACTTGCCGCAACCGGACGGGCCGACGATCGACACGAACTCGCCGCGACCGACGTGGAGGTCGACATCGTGCAGTGCGGTGACCTCGCCGCGGTTGGACGAGAACCTTACGGTCAGCCCGTCTACGGCGACCGCGGTGCCGGTGCGGGTGTCGGTGGGTGTGCTCATTTCGTCACCTGTTCCGTCACGGCCTGCTGGTCGGGGTGAATTTGGAGTCCCAGTACTTGGCCGGGTCCTCGGCCTTCTCGAGGAGCTTGGCGTTGCTGAGCACCTCGACGGTGGCGCGCCAGTTCGCCTCGGCATTGGTTCCGGGCGCCTTGCCGACGGTTTCCGGGGTGGTGAGCAGCGGAATGGTCTGCTGCCACTGCTGCAGCAGCACCGGCTGCGGCGGCAGTTGCGGGTCCTTGCCTTCCATCGCGGCGACCGCGGCCTCGGGCTTCGCCGCCGCGGCGGCGAAGGCCTCGCTGGTCGCGTCGACCATGGCCTGCACCAGTTTGGGCGAGGAGTCGATCGTGGCCTGGTTCGCGATCAGGCCGTTGCTGAAGAAGTTGAGTCCCTGCTCCGAATACCGCAGGTAGCGAACCTCTTTGCCGCTCTTGTTCGCGATGGTCGGCCCTTGGTCGTGCGCGAAGCCGATCAGCCCGTCGACGCGGCCAGAGAGCATCGCCGACATCTTGCCCGCGGAGTCGAGGCTCTGCTGGGTGACCTGATCGGCGGGTACACCCGCCTTGTCGAGATAGACCGGGAAGGTGGTGGTCGGTGCGTCGCCCGCGGAGACGGCGATGGTCTTGCCCACCAGGTCGGCCGGCGTCCGAATATTCGAATCGGCGAACACCTGCACCGCCGACGGCGTGGTCTGCAGGAAGACGCCCACGCTCTTGACCTTGACGCCCTTGTCGATATTGCTGAGGACGGCGGGCGTATCGGCCCAGCCGAAGTCGGTCTGCTTGGAACCGGTGGCCTGCGTGGTCTTCGTCGACCCCTGGCCGGCCGAGATCTTCAGATCGAAGCCGTGCTTGGCGAAAATGCCTTCCTGCACTCCGTAATAGAACGGGGCGTGCTCGCCGTAGGGGTACCAGTTGAGCATCAGCGACACCGGCGTGGTCTTTCCGTCGGTGCCGGGTTCCTTGGCCTCGGTGCCGCCGCCTCCGCAGCCGGTCAAGACCAGCACCGATGCCACCGCGGCGGCCCCGATGGACGTGAGTGTGCGTGTTCGGAATTTCATGCGAGTTCTCCAGCTGTGGCGCGAATACGGTGGTTCGGCATGCTCAAGCCGCCCCGACGACCGAGGCCGTGGATCGACGGGAGGCGTGCCAGGGAATGAGGAACTGTTCGGCGATCTCGATGATCGCGAACAGGATGATGCCGAGCAGCGACATGATGATCAGGGCCGCGAACAGCATTGCGGTGTCGATGTTTCCGTTGGCCTGCAGAATCACATAACCCAGACCTTCGTTGGCGCCGACGAATTCACCGACGACGGCACCGGTGACCGCGAGGGTGGCGGCGATCTTGAGCCCGGACATCAACTGCGGAAGCGACGCCGGGAAACGCACTTTCACAAACGTCTTCCAATTGCTCGCGCCCATGGTGGAGGTGAGTTCGAGGATCTCCGGATCGACCGAGCGCAAGCCCGCCATACCGGAGATGACGATCGGGAAGAACGCCATCAGCACGGCGACGAGAATCTTGGGGCTGGTACCGAAGCCCAGCCAGACGATGAACAGCGGGGCGATGGCGATTTTCGGGATGACCTGTGCGAAAAGGATGAGCGGGTACATCGTTCGCTCGACGCCACGCGAATAGATCATCACCAGGGCGACGGCTTCGCCGATCAGCGCGGCGATGATGAAGCCGACCACCGTTTCGTAGGTGGTGACCCAGGTGTTCTCGAGCAGGTACGCCGAGTTGTTGACGGTGGTGCGCCAGGTATCGGCGGGCGACGGCAGGATGTAGGGCTCGACGAGCTCGAATTTCGTGACGGCCCACCAGGCGACGACGAGCACCGCCACCAGGGCGAGTGGCCGCCAGACGGTCGACCAGAGACCGGCCGGGGATGGAAGCTTTCGGCGCCGGGGGCGAACGGGTTGCGCCGCTTTCGGTGCGGGGGAACCGGCCTCGACGGACGTGACTACCGCCATCTGGAGTCCTAAAGCTAGTAGTGGAGCGGGATTCGAACTACACCCGCCGGGAATGCGCTTTCCGAAGCTGGGTCCGAGGCTAGTGTGACCCGACCCACAGTGTCAAGGGTTTCGAATCGGACCAGGTCAGGGGCGGTGCAAAACGCTACTGTCGCGCAGGATCACCCGGCCGGGCACGAATTCGTGTGCGCGCGAGGACGTTGCGGTGTCGTCGAGCGCGAGCGCGACGGCCCGTTCGCCGATGTCCACCAGCGACAGCGCCACCGTCGAGAGCCCTGGTACGTGATCGCGCAGCGTGGGAATGTCATCGAACCCGGCGACGCAGACATCGTCGGGCACCGCCAAGCCGAGCTCGCGCCAGGCCGCGATCGCCCCGATCGCCATCACGTCGCTCACGGCGAAGACGCAGGGCGGGACCGCTTGCCCGTGGCGCAGATCCAAGGCCGCGGCGAGGCGGCGCGCCGCGCTGAAACCACCGTCACGGGAGAAGTCCCCCGCGATCTCCACCAGCGGTGTCACACCCTGCGACGCGAGTGCCTCGACGAAGCCGTTGCGTCGGTCGACGGCGGTTCTGATGTGACCGGGCCCGCCGATCACCGCGAAGTCACGATGCCCCTGACCGAGCAGCGCGTGCGCCAATTCCGCTGATGCGACGTAGTTTTCGGGCTCGACGGCGGCGCCGAAGGACAGCGGTTGCCCAATGACGACCACCTTGCCGTTGTTGTCCAGATACCGCGCGCACTCCTTCTCGAGATCGCGGTCGAGATCGCCGCTCTGGCGCGAACCCGCGAGGATGATCGCGTCGGCGCGGTGCGAGATGAACGTGCTCACCGATTCGCGCTCGATGTCGAAATCGCGTTGCGTACTGGCCAGCAGGACGAGCTTGCCCGCCCGGCGCGCCGCCGTCTGCACCCCCTGCACTATCGAGGAGAAGTAGGGGTCGGCGATGTCGTGCACGACGAGTCCGATCAGCCCGGTCGAGGACCGCGCCAGGGCCTGGGCCTGGGCATTCGGCACATAGCCGAGCTCCGCGGCGGCGGCACGGACCCGGTCGGCCACGCCTTCGCCGGGCACCCGTGACGACCCGTTGAGCACGCGCGAGGCGGTCGCCTGGGAGACGCCCGCCCGGATCGCGACGTCTTGCAATCTCACAGCCGCCATGACTTCTCGTTCCCTCGGTTCGGGGTGGGGTTGACCGGACTCGGTGACTTAGCATAGCTTGGAAAGCGCATTCCGAGCTGACTTGTCCATCGCCGTGTGCGGAGTTTCTCCGCACCGTCCGCGACCCATTCTGCGGGTCGTCAGCCACGCAAATCAGAAGAGGCACAGAACAATGCCCGATTCCACTCCCCCGCGCACGCTCCGCATCGCCATGAACGGCGTCACCGGGCGCATGGGTTACCGCCAGCACTTGATGCGCTCGATCCTGCCGATCCGCGACGCGGGCGGCCTCGTGCTCCCGGACGGCAGCCGCGTCCAGGTGGAGCCCGTCCTGGTGGGCCGCAATGCCGCCAAACTGGCCGAACTCGCGGCACAGCACGGTATCGCCGAATGGAGCACCGATGCCGCCGCCGTCATCGCCGACCCGTCCGTCGACATCTACTTCGACGCACAGGTCACGTCCCGACGCGCGGAGGCGCTCGCGGCGGCGATGAAGGCGGGCAAGCACGTGTTCACCGAGAAGCCGACCGCCGAAACACTCACCGAGGCGGTAGAACTCGCCAGGGTCGCCGCGAACGCGGGCGTCACCGCGGGTGTCGTGCACGACAAGCTCTATCTGCCCGGCCTGGTCAAATTGCGCAGGCTGGTCGACGAGGGCTTCTTCGGGCGGATCCTGTCGTTGCGTGGCGAATTCGGCTACTGGGTCTTCGAAGGTGACGGCCAGCCCGCCCAGCGGCCCAGCTGGAACTACCGCGCCGAGGACGGCGGCGGCATCGTCGTCGACATGTTCTGCCACTGGAACTACGTGCTCGAGGGATTGCTCGGCAAGGTCGAGGCGGTCACCGCGAAGGCGACGACCCATATCCCCACCCGGTGGGACGAGCAGGGCAAACCGTACGACGCCACCGCCGACGATGCCGCCTACGGCATCTTCGAGATGGCCGACGGCGTTGTCGCGCAGATCAATTCATCGTGGGCGGTGCGCGTGTATCGCGACGAGCTCGTCGAGTTCCAGATCGACGGTACGCACGGTTCGGCGGTGGCCGGATTGCGCAAATGCGTCGCGCAGCATCGCTCGCATACGCCCAAACCCGTGTGGAACCCGGATCTTCCGGTCACCGAACCGTTCCGCGAGCAATGGCTCGAGGTGCCGGCGAACGCCGATCTGGACAACGGCTTCAAGTTGCAGTGGGAGGAGTTCCTCGCCGACGTGGTTAGCGAGCGGCCGCATCGCTACGGGCTGCTCTCCGCCGCGCGCGGGGTTCAGCTCGCCGAACTCGGCCTGCGCAGCTCCGCCGAAGGCCGCCGCATCGAGATTCCGGAGGTCACGCTGTGACCGCGGCCCCGACCGATGTGTCGGTGCTGCTGCCCGCCGGTGACCGGCTCGAACGGTACGTCCTCGGCGCTCCGGGCGCGTGGACGCGGCCGACCGAGCCGATCACTTCGCGAGTGGCTTTCGCTGCGGCGCACGTGATTCCGCGTGCCACGGCCGACAACACGCCGGGCGCGCCCGTGACGATCGACTGGGACGCGACGCTGGCCTACCGGCACGAGCTGTGGTCCTACGGGCTCGGTGTCGCCGATGCCATGGACACCGCGCAGCGCGGGATGGGCCTCGACTGGCGGACCACCACCGAGTTGATCCGGCGTTCCGGCGGCGAGGCCGCCTCCACCGGGGGCAGGCTCGCCTGCGGTGCGGGCACCGATCAGCTCGATCTCGACGGCCTGCCCGCCGGATCGGCCGGGCTCACCAGGATCGTCGACGCATACCGTGAGCAGATCGATGTGGTGACCGAGGCGGGCGCGCAGGTAATCCTGATGGCTTCGCGGGCTCTCGTGCGGGTCGCGGAGTCGGCGGCCGACTATGTGGACGTCTACGAACGGCTGCTGGCGGGCGTGGACCGGCCGGTGATCCTGCACTGGCTCGGCACCATGTTCGACCCCGCGCTGCACGGCTATTGGGGTAGCGACGATATCGCCACCGCCACCGCGACTTTCCGGACGCTCATCGAGAACAACCGGTCGAAGATCGACGGCGTCAAGGTCTCGCTGCTGGATGCCGGACACGAGATCGCGCTGCGGCGCGCGTTGCCGCCAGGGGTCCGGCTCTACACCGGTGACGATTTCAACTATCCCGAGCTCATCGTCGGTGACGCGCAAGGACATTCGGATGCGCTGCTCGGCATCTTCGCGGCGATCTATCCCGCCGCGTCGACCGCGCTGCAGGAGCTCGACAACGGCAACATGGCGCGGGCATCCGAAATTCTCGGCAGCACACAGGAACTCGGACGGCATATCTTCGCGGCGCCGACGTACTACTACAAGACCGGGATCGCGTTCCTGTCGTGGCTCAACGGTCGTCAGCCCGGCTTCTCCATGGTCGGCGGGTTGTCCACGGGCCGTTCCGTCCCGCACCTGGCCGAGCTGTTCCGGCTCGCCGACCGGGCCGGTCTGTTGGCGGACCCCGAACTGGCCGCGCACCGCATGCGGTTGTACCTCGAACTGAACGGATTCGGATCATGACATCGGTTGTCGCGCAGCAGGTCCCGTACGACTCGGCCGCTCCGTACCGGTCGCTGTCGCTGAACACCGCGACGACCAAGCGCTGGACCCTGGCCGAGGCGGTAGACGGTGCGGCAAGGGCCGGACTCGGCGCGATCGGACTGTGGCGTGACCGGGTCGACGAGGTCGGGGCGACCACCGCGGCCAAGATCGTGGCCGACGCGGGTCTGCGCGTCTCCAGCCTGTGCCGCGGCGGCTTCCTGACCGGGAAGGAAGACGGACCGGCCGCGCTCGCCGACAACCGCCGTGCCATCGACGACGCGGCGACACTCGGCACGCGGGAACTGGTGATGGTGATGGGCGGGATCCCCGATCGGGATCTCGCCGGTGCCCGGGCACGGGTCGAGGAGCGGCTCGCGCTCCTGGTCCCCTACGCCGCCGACCGCGGCGTTCGCCTGGCGCTGGAACCACTGCACCCCATGTTCTGTGCCGATCGAGCCGTGATTTCCACACTGGCGCAGGCACTCTCGATGGCAGCGCCGCATCCGGCCGACACCGTGGGCGTCGTGGTCGACACCTTCCATCTCTGGTGGGACCCGATCCTGGCGCATCAGATCGCGCAGGCCGGTGCGGCCGGGCGGATCAGTTCGTATCAGGTGTGCGACTGGCTGAACCCGATGACCGCCGATCCGCTGCTGTCCCGGGGCATGATGGGCGACGGCGTCATCGACTTCGCGACCATCGGCCGCTGGGTCCGCGACGCCGGATACCGCGGCGACGTGGAAGTCGAGATCTTCAACGCCACGGTGTGGTCCAGCGACGGCCACGAGGTGATCGAGACGATGAAGCGGCGGTACCGGGAGCTGGTACTGCCGTCCCTCATCGGCTGAGGTCACCCGGCCGCGGTGCTGTCCAGAGCTGACGGCTGCCCCATCGGACTATGCGCCAGAACTTCTTTCGAGCTCGTCGGCCATGGGCTGCTGGCCCGTGACTGTCATGTCCAGACAGGTGACGGATGAGGTCGGCACGCTCGGCAGCGGAGATTTCCGGGTGTGCGAGGGCGCAGGCCACGGCGTCGTGTGCGTAGTAGGGACGTCTCCTGTCGTAGGCACTTCGTGCCGCGTCGAGGACCTGGGCGGGCGGGTAGTGCCCTGTCGATGTCAGGCATAGGCGGGCGAGTTTCGTGATGGGGCTGGGGAACTGGCCGTGGGAGACGGTGTCGCCTGGCTTGCCTTCGGCGAGTGTGACCAGACCGGCGAGCATCCGTGGGCTGTCCGGGGTAGGGATATCGACGGGGGGAGGAAAATCACGGGCCAAGTAGGTCAAGACGGCCCATGCACCGTCCGTCGAGTCGAATGCCGCATGCACCGCCTCGAGAAGGTCCGGTCGCATCAGCCGGGCCGCGCACAGCAATTGCGCGTCGGGGACGTCGCGCAGGACATGGCTCAGTCGCCGCGTGTCCGTAGCCGAGATTTTGCCCAGTGCCGCGAGAGAGTCGGTGGACCCGGCGAATTCGACATCGCGAGGCCGGATGCCGGAGAACACGGTGCGTAGGACGGAGTCCGACAGCAACTCCATCGGTACCGGCCCGAAGAATGCCACGAGCCGGATAACAGCTTCTTCCACTGAGATTCGGACTGCCGACGCCATCGGGAGAAGGGCGATCACATCACCGAGCGCGGCCGTGAGCCGAATTCGCGAAAACTCCGGCAGGACTTCGTGGATCGTATATGTGTAGGCATACCGGGAGTGGACATGGCGGCTGATGCCGAGCAGGTCGCCCACCAGTTGCTCGTGGTCGATGTGGCCACCGATCACGAGCTGCCGCCACGCCTGGTACGAGGCATACCGCCGATGTTCGATGAAGTCCGGTGGGCGAGGATCCCTGCGGAAGAGCTCGGCTTCACAATCCGCCCGGCCGGTCATGACCATGGAGGATAAGCCAACTCCTCAGCTACCGCGCGCGACCGAGGCTTGCCAGTACCGCCTGCGCCGAGCGTTCGCCCGAGGTGGCTGCGTCGGCCAGGGACGGGACATCGAGTTGGTAGTCGCCGGCCAGATGGATGGTGCCGAGCGGGTCGCGCAGGGTGGGGAGGGTCTTGCGTCTGCCGGGTGCCCAGAACGGCACGACCCGGCGGTGCCTGCGCAGAATGCCCTCCCCCAGCTTGTCTTCCAGCTCGGGCAGCACGGTGAGCAGGTCGTTCCGGAAGCGGGACACGATCTCCTCGTCGGGCAGGTCGAGCAACGCGTCGGCCTTGCTGCCACCGGCGAAACACGCCAGGGCACCGCCCGGTTTGCGGTCGTCACCGGTACGTAGCGCGGCGGCGTGATTGAACACCGCCTGGAACGACAGCTGCGGCGCCGAGATGCCGAAGTACTTGTCCCACCGTTGCGGACCGACCTCGTCGGTGAAGAAGCCGACCACGACATAGCGTCCGTAGGTGATGTCGTTGAACGCGTTGCGGTACTGCTGGGGCAGGTCCGGGATGATCCGCTCGGTGATGTCGGCCGGGGTGGTCACGATCGCCCGCCGGGCGCGCAGTCGCGCCGGACGATCGCCGTCGAGATAGTCGACGACCACGCCGTCACCATCGCGGCGCACCGTGTGTACCACCGCATTGCGCCGGATGCGGGCACCGAGGTCCTCGGTGAGCACATCGGTCAGTGTCTGGTTGCCGCCCGAGGGCAGCGAGAAGTTCGGCACCTTCTCCGGGTCGGTGAGTGCGATGCCCACCGAATACACGAACTGCGCGGCGGCCGTCTCCTCCGGATCGCATCCCATCCACTGCGCCGACCACGACCGGACGATCGTGGCGGCCAGTTCCGAGCGGACGCCGTTCAGCAGATACGACGCCAGCTTGGACTCGAGCCTCGCGCGGACACGCTGAGCGAAGCGGCTCTGCGACTCGAGGAACGGCGCGGCCGAGAGGATGCGCGCGCCGACGATGGCCAGCCCGATCCGGTCCATCATGGTCATGCGGGTGCGGAACATGAGTGCCAGCGGATTCGAGGTGTCGACCGTCGAACCGTTCAGATGCAGCGCGATGCTCTTGCCCGCGAGCGAGCCCATCTCGATGTTGTGCCGTTCCAGCGCATCGATCAGTGTGCCGGTGCCCTCGGTGAACTGGGTGCCGAGGTTGATCCAGTAGTCGCCCTGACGGACAGTTTCGACGCGCCCGCCCGTGCGATCGGTGGACTCGAGCACGACCACCTCGGCCGCGGGCGCCAAGGTGGTCGCCGCCGTCAAACCCGCCATTCCGGCGCCGATGATGACAACCTCAGTGGTTTCTTCTCGAATATTCTGCGTTGCCATATCGGCTCCTGACTGTGGATCGTTCGAAGAAATGACTCTGGTTACGCCGTCACGGTGGCGTCGCCGGTCACCGCAGGAGCGGCGACACGCTTGTTGTAGGCGTCGAATGCCCGGTAAGCGCGGTAGTACACGAACATCTGCAGACCCCACGACGACAGCGCCAAGATGTAGAAGATCGTGTGCTCGGCGTCGTCACCGGGAATCTTGACGAAGTCATAGGTCGCCGCGATCAGGAAACCGCAGGCGGTCGCGACGGCCGCCCACACGGCGTGTCGCCGCTCCCCGATCTGCCACAGCCGCTTGACGAAGTAGGCGAGGAAGATCGTGGTGAGCACGTTGACCACGATGAAGAAGATCGCGGCAGGCAGACCGATGGTGTCCTGGTAGCCGAGCAGCAGCAGGCCGGCCACACCCGCGAGCGCGAACGCGCCGATGTCCACCGCCGCCGACGGCTTGTACCGGTGGGTCACCTGCATGAGCCCGAGGACCAGGATCAGCGTGATACCGACCGATCGGGAGAAGGCGTCCAAATAGGCCGCGCCGGTATACATCGGGCTGTCGTGGCCCGCTTTGAGCAGACCGTAGATCAGGAAATTCGTCCCCGAGGTCGCGACGATAATCCACTCGATACCGAGCAGATAGTTCTTGTAGTTCCGGATGAATTTGATGCCGTAGGTGAAACCCACGGCGACCATCCAGATGTCCGCGACCGCGAAAAGCAGTTCCTTGATGGACATGATCTTCTCCTTGAAAGTGCCACCCGCCGACCAGCGGCAATGGGGTCTTTTCGTCAGCGCTGCCGAGCGATCGAGGATCGGTCGCCGTTTCGCTCCGGCACGTATGGGTCCGGCATCCGACTGTCGAGCGGGATCTGCGCGCAGCCCCGACGCTGGGGTCGGAATGTGATGCCAGTCATAACGCTACAGGGAGTGGGTCATATGATCAAGGCGTTTGACTCACTATTTTCCGCCGCCGAGCTGATCGGGCAGCGTCGAGGTGATGATCCGACGCGCCTCGGCCAGGATGGTGTCGACCACGTCTCGGCAGCTGCCGATGTCGTGGATCAACCCCTGGGCCTGGCTCGCCCACCACAGTCCACCGTCGACATCGCCGTCGCCGTACACGCGCTCGCGGGCGCGAGCACCGCTGGCCAGGTGGGCGATGTCGTCGAAGGTCGCGCCGGGCTCGCGGGAGACCGTGGCGATCTCCTCAGACACCGCGTTGCGGGCCACCCGGGCGGAATTGTGGAACTCACGGAACACGATGACCGTGTCGCGTTCGCTGTTGTCGACGATCTGCCGCTTGACGTTGTCGTGGATGGGCGCCTCGGTGGTCGCCATGAACCGCGTGCCCATGTTCACCGCGCACGCGCCGAGGGCGAGGGCCGCGACAAGCCCTGCCCCGGTGGCGATTCCGCCGCTCGCGATGATCGGAACGGTCAGCGCTCGCGCGGCGGCGGGGATCAACATCAGACCGGGGACATCGTCCTCACCGGGGTGTCCCGCGCATTCGAAGCCGTCGATGCTCACCGCGTCGACACCGAGCTGCTGGGCTTTGAGCGCGTGGCGAACGGTGACCGCCTTGTGGATCACCTTCACCCCCGCCGCCTTGAAGGTGGGCAGGTGTGGCTGCGGGTTACCGCCGGCGGTTTCGACGATGGTGATGCCGCTCTCGACGATCGCGTCGCGATATTCGTCGTAGGGCACCGGCCTGATGGTCGGCAGGATCGTCAGGTTCACCCCGAAGGGCTTGTCGGTGAGGTCACGACAGCGGTTGATCTCCTTGACCAGCGCCTCCGGTGTGGGCTGAGTGAGAGCGGTGAGGAATCCGAGGGCACCGGCGTTGGCCACCGCGCCGATCAGGTCCGCCGTGCCGACGGCGGTCATGCCGCCACAGACGAGGGGGTGCTCGATACCGAACGTTTCCGTGAAGGTGTTGGTGAACATGTACATCCTGACCGAATCGTAGTCATCTGTCTAAGTCATGTGACTATGATCGTGGGTCAAGAACCACTCTTTGTCAATGAGGAGCTAGGGTCTCGCGGCCAGCGGCTGGCACACCGCCGCGATCACCATGCGCCTGCTGGTCACCACTGGACTGCCGTTGGCCACCGGCATCATCGGCGCCTCCATCGAACTGGCCTGGCCTTCACCCGGCCGTGAAAGTCGACCGCGCACAACGCGCCTGCCGCCGACGAAGAGTGCCTTCGCCGACGGCGGCGCGAGCGCGGTTCACTTCCAGAGCGAGGCCCAGCGGTCGACGGTGCGGTCGGCGAGCCAACCGAGGTACAGCGCGGGGTTGTTGACGAAGCTGGGCCAGAACCGTTTGCCGCCGTGCCAGATCGCTTCGAGGTCCTCGTGCCGCGGTGCACCGGTGACGTGGTCGGCCAGCAGGTGTCCCACGTATTGCGCCTGGGCGAAGCCGTGGCCGTTGCAGGCCGCCGAGTACAGCACGTTCTCGGACGCCGCACCCGCGACCGGAAGCCACGTGGAGCTCATGCCGATCCAGCCGCCCCAGGCCGTCTCCGCCTTGATGTCGCGCAGGCCGGGGAAGCGGTCGTGGAAGCCACGGACGAGATCGTCGACGACCTGCGGCGCGGGAGTACGGGTCGGCAGCGGGTTGCGACCTGCCTGGATGCGGCGGGTGCCGAACGCGATGGTGCCGCGCGGGGTGACGCGATAACTCTCGAGGATCATGTGCAGGGTGACCAGCGGCGCCCTGCTGGTCCAGCCGATCTCGTCGAGCCGCGCGGGCGGGATCGGTTCGGTTTCGACCAGCGAGGTCCACACCGGGGTCGCGAGGTGTTTCGGTGCGATGGACAGGCTGTTGCTCGCGGCGTTGGTGGTGAGTAGCGCCTTGCGTGCCCTCACCTTTCCGTGCGGGGTTTCGACGGTGACCCGGTCACCGGTATCGACGACGTCGACCGCCGGAGTGGACTCGTAGACCCGCACACCGGCGGCGATCGTCGCGGCGCGCAGGCCGAGGGCGAACTTGCCCGGGTTGACCGTGCCGCCCACGCCTTCACGGATACCACCGAGGAAGCCCTCCGGCAGCCCCGCCTCGGGACCCTCGACGAATTCGCCCGACGATCCGGCCGCGGCCAGAACCTTCGCGTTGCGGCGGGCGTGCCGCAACTGTCCCTTCGACACCGCGGCCATCACGATGCCTTCCTGCTTGTAATCACAGTCGATCGCGTGGTGCTCGATCGCGTCCTCGGCGAAATGCACCGCGTGCTCGGCGTAGCGGTACAGCTCGCGCAACCGCTCGCGCTTCAGCAGGAACCCCAGCAGCTCGGGATCGGCGGCGACCGAGTTCGTGATGTAGCCCGCGTTGCGGGAGGTGGCGCCCCAGCCGAGGGTTTTCGCCTCGAGCAGCACCACGTCCACGCCCTTGTCGGCGAGGCGCAGGGCCGCCGACATACCGCCGCCACCGCCACCGATCACCACGACGTCGCAGTCGATGTCATCGGTGAGCGATGGTTCTACCGTGGTGGGTTGTTCGGCCCAACCGGTGTCGTCGATCAATTCCATGGCGCCTACTCCGTTCCGTCCGCGGGGATGACCGCGGTACCGCGAGCGCGTACCGCGACCAGGGGTGGGTCGAGGACCTGCGCCCGGCCGGTGTCGTCGGAGCCGCGACAGATCACCCGGAGCTCGAAATCGACCGTGCGGCTGCGGTTTCCCTTCTTCACCAGGGTTGCTTCGGCCTCGACGACATCGCCACCACGGACCGGGGCGAGGAATTCCACCGACGAGTAACCGGCGAACAAGCCCTCGTGTCCGTCCATTTCGATCGCGAGATTGGTGCCGACATCGCCGAAGAGCTTCAAGGCGTACGCACCGTCGACGAGGTTACCGGCGTAGTGGGCGTCGGAGAAGGCGACATACCGCCGGTGGACTGCGCTGCTCATGCGATCTCCTCGTGAATCGGGCCGACTGTGCGCGACGTCGCTTCGCCGTCGATCGCGACGCCGGGATAGCCCCGCTTGGCGATCTCGGTGCACATGCGGCGGTACTTGCCGACCCCGCCCAGGTAGCCCATGAAGGTGTTGGGCTTGCCCTCGACGTTCGAGCCCCGATACCAGGAGTCGGTGGTGGCGTACAGCGTCTGGGACACGGTCCACTCGGTGATGTCGACCCACTCCTGCTGGGCCTCGGGGGTGGCTTCGATCTGCGTCGCGCCGGTGTCGCGGGCGTGTTCGATCAGGTCGGCGATCCAGTCGACCGCCTGCTCGATGGTCACCACCACATTGCTGGCGAGCGCGGGACTCAGCGGGCCGCCGACCATGAAGAAGTTGGGGAAGTCGGCCGCCATGATTCCGAGGTAGGAGCGGATACCGTCACTCCACGCTTCCTGCAATTTCTTGCCGGACGCACCGGTCAGATTGAGCCCGTAGAGCGGGCCGGTGAAGGCGTCGAACCCGATCGCGAGCACGATGGCGTCCACCTCGTAGGTGCCGTTCGAGGTGACGATCGCGTTCTCGGTCATCGTCTCGATCGACTCTTCACGCAGTGAAACAAGCGACACGTTGGGCCGGTTGTAAGTCTCGTAGTAGTCCGTGCCGAAGACGCTGCGCTTGGCGCCGAGCGGGTGGTACTTGGGCACCAGCCGTTCCGCGGTGACCGGGTCTTTCACGATCTCGCGGATCTTGTCGTGGATGAACTCCGAGGCGGTCCGGTTCGCTTCCTCGTCGAACAGCAGGTCGGCGAATTCCGCGCCGACGCCGAGGAACCCGCTGCGCTCGTAGGCCGCCTCGTAGCGGCGCTTGCGCTCGGCGTCCGAGACATCGAAGGCCCGGTCGGTGACGGGGCGATCGGGAATGCCACCGGGCGAGTGCCTGCACTCCTCCCGAATCGCCACATAGTTGTCCTTGACGGCGGCGACCTGGTCGGGGGCGAGTTCGGCGTTGCGGGCGGGCATCACGTAGTTCGGGGTGCGCTGGAACACCGTGAGGTGTTCGGCGACCTCGGCGATCAGCGGAATCGCCTGCACGCCGGAGGACCCCGTGCCGATCACGGCGACGCGCTTGCCCGCGAGGTCGTCGAGGGAGATGTTCCACCGGCTCGTCGACACCTTCAGCCCGGTGAAGTTCGACAGGCCGGGCACGTCGAAGTCCTTCGGCGTGGACAGGCCGCCCGCACCCGAGATCAGATAGCGGCTGCGCCGGATCTCACCGTTGTCGAGCCGCACCTCCCAGAGCCGATCGGCGGCGTTCCAGGTTGAGGCGACCACGCGGGTGTTGAAGGTGAAGTGCTTGCGCAGGTCGAAGCGGTCGGCGACATGCTCGATGTAGCTGAGGATCTCGGCCTGCGGGGCGAAGCGCTGGCTCCACGTCCACTCCTGCTGGAGTGCCTCGTCGAAGGAGTACGAGTAGTAGATGCTCTCGACGTCACAGCGTGCGCCCGGATAGGTGTTCCAGAACCAGGTGCCGCCGACGCTGGGTCCGGCTTCGAAACCGGCGAAGGTCCAGCCCGCTGTGGTCAGCCGGTGGGCGAGGTACACGCCGGTGAAGCCGGCGCCGACACCGATGACGTCGACAACCTCGTGGTCGGTGGTTGAGGTGGAGTTCATGGCAGTGGCCGCTTTCGTTGAGGGAGTCGATTACATGGGGAGATCGGGGGAATCGACGCCGACAACGCGGTCGCCGCAGAACACCCGGACGGACTCACCGGGGGCGTGACCGCCGATTCCCGAAGCGCCCCAGAAGCTTTGGGCCGATCCGTCGGCCAGGTCGGCGACCTTGGCGCCGTTGACGCGCACCTCGCCGGACAGGATTCGCGAGCCGACATCGACGGCGCGGTCCAGGTCGCCGCCGAACACGTAGGCGTCGAGCCCCGACGGGTCGGCGTTGGCCACGCGCAGCGCGTCCTCGTCGGACTCCACGGCGTGCAGGCTGATCAGCGGGCCGAACAGTTCGGCGGTCGCCAGCGACGCGTCGACGCCCGTCGCGACGGTCGGCGACAGGAAGAAGCCGCCGAGGTCGGGGAGCTTCGCGGGCTGGTGGATGGTCGCGCCATGGGTGCGAAGCCCTTCGATCCGGCTCTGCAGCGTCGCGAAGTGCGGGGCGTTGGAGATGGGGCCGAGTTCGGTGCTCTCGTCGAGCGAGTTGCCGATCTCGATGTGGGCGATCCGGTCCAGCAGCGCCTCGAGCAGCGGTTGGACCAGGCTCTTGTGCGCGAGCACCTTGCCGGGGCCCTCGCACCACTGACCGTTGAGCTTGGTCATCCCGTCGAGGATGCCGTCGGCCGCCACGTCGATATCGGCGTCGTCGAGCACCAGGGCCGGATTGTTGCCGCCGAGTTCGAGCTGGAGCACCTTGAAGTCCTCGGCCGCCGCGCGGGCGATCGCCCGGCCGGCGTTCGGACCGCCGGTGAAGGAGACGATCTTCACGCGCCGGTCACCGGTGACGGCCGCGCCCACGTCACCCGCACCGTGCAGCAGCTGCAACGCACCGGCGGGCAGCCCGGCCTTGACGAAGCTCTCGACGATGATCTGAGCGCTGCTCGGCGCGTGTTCGGACGGCTTGAGGATCACCGGGCAGCCGGCGGCCAGCGCGCTCACCATCTTCGCGGCGGGAATGAAACTCGGGCCGTTCCACGGGGTGAGGATGGCGGCCGGGCCCCACGGGACCTTGTACAAACGCACGTCCCGCCCACCGGCCTCGAGTGCGGTGCGACGCGGGATGGTCCGCAATTCCGCGGCCGCCGAACGGATCCGGTACGGCAGGAACTGGGCGACCATCCGGGCCTTGGCGATCGGGACACCGCTGGTGAGAGCGTCGGTGCGGGCGATGTCCTCGATGCGGGACTCGACGATGTCGGCCGCGCGCTCGATGATCTCGGCGCGTTCCTCGCTCGCCGCGTCGTCCCAGCGTTCGAAACCGTAGGACTGCTCGGCATGGCGCAGGGCGCGCTCCACATCCGCAGGGGTGGTGGTGACGGCGCGGTGCACCGGCAGGCCGGTGTTGGGGTCGAGGTTCCAGGCGTCGGGAATCGTCGCGCACTCGGACCACTCGTCGGCGATGTAGTTGATCGGTTGGGGCAGTTGCGGATTCGTCATCAGGTGCTCCTTCGGTGCGCGAACGGGACTCAGACAGTGAGGTCGGCGACGATGCGGGTGACTTCGCCGGACTTCATCGCCTCGAAGCCCTTGTCGACGTCGTGGAACGGGATGACATCGCTGACCATCTCGTCGAGCAGCAGCCGCCCCTGCTGGTACAGGCGGGCGAACTGGGCGATGTCCTCCTGTGCCTGTCCCGACCCCATGTAGGAACCGATGAGGCGCTTCTCGGAGAAGAAGAAGTTCCAGGCGGGCAGCTTCAGATCGGTGCCGTCGGGAGCGATACCGACCAGGCACGCGGTGCCGGTGGGGCGCAGCACCTCGAGGGCGGTGGCCGCGGTCCGCGCGCTGCCGACGGCTTCGAAGGAGTAGTCCACGCCGTCCCCGAGCAGGTTCTGGATCTCGGCGGCCACATCGGCCGCGCCGTTCACGACGTGGGTGGCGCCGTAGGTCCTGGCGGCGGCGAGGCGGGCGTCGTCGAGGTCGACGGCGACGATCGCCGAGGCACCGGCCAGCCGTGCGCCCTGGATGATGGCCGAACCCACACCGCCGCAACCGATCACGGCGACAGTGGCGCCGGGACGCACTTCGGCACCACGGAACACGGCGCCGACACCGGTGATGATGCAGCACGAGAGCAGGCAGCCCACGTGCAAACCCACCTCGTCGGCCACCTTCACCAGCGCGTTCTCGCGCATCAGGGTGTGCCGGGAGAACGCACCGACATCGCCGAGGCGATGGACGACCCGCCCGTCGGGCAGCTGGAAGGCGGGCCGGGGTCGCTGCCGGATCTGGGTGACGCGCTGGCACTGGGTCGAGTGACCGACCTGGCAGTTGCGGCACTGCCCGCACGAAGGCGTGAGAGCGCCGACGACGCGATCGCCGGGACGCAGCGTGGTCACCGCCGAGCCGACCGACTCGACCACGCCCGCCACCTCGTGCCCGACCACCACGGGCAGGTCGGCGCCGACGGTGCCGGTCATGTAGTGCAGGTCGCTGTGGCACAGACCGACATTCGAGACCGCGAGGCGAACCTCGTTGGGCTCCGGGTCGTCGACCAGGATCTCGGTGAACTCCAGCGGTTCACCGACCGCCGTGAGGACAGCTGCTTCGGTGGTGATCATGATCGGCTCCGATCTCGGTTGCTCTGCGCGGGCGCCGGGGACGCCGCGTTCTTCGATGTCCAGAAACCCTCGATGCCCTCGCTGAAGGCGCCGGACTCCCAGGCCTGGCGGGCGGCGTCGTCCTCGCGGGCGAACGCGGCCTCGATCTCGGCGGGCAGTGGACGCAGCAGGCCCAGGTGCAATGCCGTGATGCGGGGATCGGAGTTCCACTGGCGGGCCACCTCGACGGCGCGGTCGACCAGCATCTCCGGGGCGACGATCTCGTCGAGCAGGCCGATGCGCAGCGCCTCCTCGGCGGCGACTCGCTGCGAGCCGAGAACGATGCGCATCGCGTGGTTGCGGACCAGCCTGCCCATCAGGAAGCTCGAGGCGTTGGAGATGATGATGCCGCGGTGGTTCTCCGGCTGGAAGTACTCGGCGGCCGTGCTGCCGATCCGCCCGTCGCACGACAGCGTGATCTCCGAGGCGCCGCCGACGGCGATCCCGTTCACGGCCGCGATCACCGGGATCCTCGTCTCGAAAATCGCGCGGGTGATGTCGTGGAAAGTCGAGACCGCCTCGCGGATCTCCTCGTAGGTGGACGGAACCGCCTGCAGGTCCTCCCCCGCGGAGAAGGCCCGGCCGGTGCCGGTGAGCACGATCCCGCGCACCAGATCACCGGTGCCGAAGTGGCGGATGGTCTGCGCGAGCAGCACCCGGGTGGCCACATCGAGCACGTTCAGCTTCGCCGGGCGGTTCAGCGTGAGCACCGCGACGTCGTCGTCGATGCGTACGTCCAGATAGTTGTCGGTCATGTCCGGCTCCTCAGTCGCGCGGTGGTTGCAGGTCGTAGGTGGTGCCGGGGTTCTCGGCGGCGCGTGCCTTCAGCGCGGGTTTGGACACCCGCTCGGACGGGGTGCGCGGGAAGTCGGCGACGAATTCCACATAGCGCGGAAGTTTGAAGCGCGCCAATTGATTTCGTGCGCCGTCGAGGATGCGCTGCGCGGTCTCGCGGCTCTCCGCGACACCGGGCGCCAGCTGCACGAAGGCCTTGACCTCCTCGCCGAACAACTCGTCCGGTACCCCGACGACGGCGGTGGCGACAACGCTGTCGTCGCGTTCGAGCACGCGTTCGACCTCGGCGCTGGCGATGTTCTCCCCGCCCCGGCGGACCATGTCCTTGAGCCGGCCGACCAGGCGGTAGCTGCCTTCCTCGCGGACCGCGACATCGCCGGTGTGCAACCAGCCGTCACGCAGCACCTGGGCGGTGTCCTCGGGCCGGTTCCAGTAGCCGAGCATCATCGGTTTGCCGGAGGTGACGAGTTCGCCCGATTCGCCCTCGCCGACTTCGCGGCCCTGTGGGTCGATCACCCGGACCTGTTTGGTCGGCACGGGCCGACCGAGCCGACCACTGCCGACGTCCTCGATGGCTTCGGGCAGGCTGACCAGGTCGACGCCGCTCTCGGTCATCCCGAAGATTTCCCGCCACGGCGCGCCCCACCGCTGTTCGAGCTCGGCGTGCAGAGCGGCGGGAACCCCCGAGCACAGCACGATGCGCAGGTCGTTGTCGCGGTCCTGCGGGGTCGGCGCCTGCTTGTACAGCAGTGTCGGCATCGAACCGAGGACGTAGCAGAAGGTGGCCCGGTGCTTGCGGACGTCGGCCATGAAGCCCGACGCGGAGAACCGGGGAAGCACCACCAGCGGCGCACCGATCGTCAGGCACAGTGCGGTGTTCCACTGCGGGTCCATGTAGGAGAACGGTTGTGAGGTGAGCGCCACGTCGTCGGGGCCGAGGTCGGCCGCGTTCGCGCAGACCCAGCCCAGCCGGGTCCAGTAGTCGTGGGTGAGCATGCACGCTTTGGGGAACCCGGTCGTGCCCGAGGTGTATTGGAAGTTGGCGAGCGTCTCGCCGGTGATGTCGAGTACCGGACGCCCCGCCGGAAGGTGCGCGAGTTCGCCGACCGCGGGCACGTCGATGATGCGGACGTCGGCCAGGTCGTCGGCGCCGGTGCGGACCTCTTCGACCAGAGCCCGATGCTCGGCGTCGGTGAAGATCAGCCGCGCGCCCGAATCGCGGAGCACGAATTCCAGGTCCGCGCGCTGATACGACGAGTTCACCGGGACCGTGACGCCGCCCGCGCCGAGGATCGACAGCCAGGCCACCGGCCACTCGACGACGTTGGGGAGCATGATCGCCACCCGGTCGCCGGGGCAGACGCCGTCCTCGGCGACCAGTCGCCGCGCCAGGCGCGAGGTCCAGTCGTCGATCTCACCGAACGTCCACGTGCCCTGCGTGAAGCGGAGGAACTCACGCTCGGGCGAGCGCGCGGCCTGGTCCGCCAGGAGATCGACGAGGCTGTCGATGGGCGGGTCCATGGCCAGGCGAGCGAGCGTGATCTCACGTTCGGGGTGGACCGATTCGACTCGGGTCATGTCGTCCTCTTCGCGGTTGCCAGGTGACAGGTCGTCGGTCGACCTGCAGCCGGCCGGGGTTGCGGCCGAGCGCGGCGGGCGCGCCGTCACGGGGTGTTTTCGATGGGCCTGGATCGCCGGTGGGTGTGGCCACTGGTCGGCGGGAATGTGAGGCCTGCCATAACGGTAGCCGGAGTGGGTCATTTGATCAAGGCATATGACTATCTTTTCTTCGCGACAGGCGCAATCAGACGCGAGCGATGCGCTGTCGGACTGGTAATGTCGAAGTTGACTTGATCAATCGTTCAGATATGAATCGATAGGAGTTACGCATGGCTCGCATCCCCGCCGCCGAACGCCGCGCCGATCTGGTGGCCGCGGCCGTGCGCGTGATCGCCGCCCACGGGGTGGACGGAGCCACGACCCGCCGCATCGCGGAAGAGGCGAGCGCTCCCCTGGCCACCCTGCACTACTGCTTCGCCACCAAAGAGGTGCTGTTCGCAGCGGTGTTCGAGTACCTCGCCAACGAGTACCGCGACGTGCTGCACCGCAGCGACGTCCACAGCGACACACAGAACACGGCTCGCGGGTTGTTGCGCGGCGTACTCGAGTGGTATCTGGCGAACCCGGATTTCGGGGCAACCATCCTCGAGCTGATCAGCTGGGGCCAACGAGAGGGCGAGCAGGCCGAGGTCGTGTACGCCAAAGCCTTCTCGACCATGCGCTCGATCCTCGAGGGCACCACCGTCGCGCCCGGCCGACCGGTCGACGCGGACACGATCGACAAGCTGATCTACGTGGTGTCCGCACTGTCGGACGGCTTCGCCCTCAACTGGCTGGTCTTCACCGACGAGAACGCGGCGCAGGCCCAGATGGCACTCACCCTCGGCGTGCTCGACGCCTGGATGGCGGTGAACCTGGGCGAGCCCGCCGCCCCCGCGGCCGAGCCGCTGGTCCATGAACCCGAGCCCGACATGCGCTCGCTGGTGTCGTGGGTTCGCATGGACTGACCGAGACGCAGTACACGCCGCTGTGGCCGCCACCGACGAGGCGACGGCCACAGTCGTCGTTGTTCAGCGCTGCTCGGCGGCCGCTTCGACCAGCCAGCGCAGGGCGCCGTCGTCGGTGACCATCCACTCGGGATGCCATTGCACGCCGAGCACCGGGGCGCCGGGCAGCTCGATGGCCTCGGCGACGCCGTCCTCGGTGCGGCCGGTGACGACCAGCCCGTCACCGCACGCATCGACCGCCTGGTGGTGCCACGAATTGGTGACGAGCCGATCGCCGAACACCTTCTGCGCCACCGTTCCCGGATCGAAGGTGACGACGTGCCCGGGGTCGCCGTCCGACAGCGGACCGGCCGCCGCCAAGTGCTCGATCGGCCCGGGAGGCAGGTCGGCGATCAGCGTGCCACCGAGGGTCACGTTCAGCACCTGCATGCCGCGACACACGCCGAGCAGCGGGATCTGCCGTTCGATCGCGACCGTGGTGAGTTCGGTCTCGAAGCGGTCGCGGTCGGGATCGTGCACCGACGGGTTGTCGACCGCGTCGATCTCACCGACCACCGACTCGTCGCCACCCCACCAGCGCGGGTGCACATCCTGACCGCCCGTGATCACCACACCCGACAGCCAGTCACCGAGCGCGGCCGGATCGGCGTCGTAGGGCAGCATCACCGGCACGCCGCCCGCGCGGGTGATCCGTTCCGCGAAATCGGTGAAGAAGGCGTCGGTGAGCCGTCGGCTGTAGCCCGGATGACTGCCGCTGATCAGGCCCATCCTGAACCGTCGTCCGGTGAGCCCGATCAGCGGTTTCACCGGGGTCGAGCGCGCGGTCACGGGAACTCGAAGTAGCGCGTGGATTCCCACTCCGACAGCTCGGCGAACGGATCGCCGCCGGTGGTGTGGAACTGCATCCATTCCCAGCGCCGC
Organism: Nocardia sp. NPDC003979; assembly: GCF_053605015.1. Lineage (NCBI taxonomy): Bacteria > Bacillati > Actinomycetota > Actinomycetes > Mycobacteriales > Nocardiaceae > Nocardia > Nocardia sp. NPDC003979. Next base: position 134,568 of record NZ_JBSGIJ010000009.1, on the reverse strand, counting down.
GTGCCGACCCAGTAGTCGACGAACTCGTCGCCGAGCTGCTCACGCAGGATCAGATCGGACTCGAGCGCGTCGGCCGCCTTGGTGATGGTGTCGGGCAGCCGTTCGAGATCCGGTGCGCACCAAGCCATGTCGCTGATCGGGTCGGCCGGTTCGAGCTTGCCGTCGATTCCGGCGATCACACCGGCCAGAATCGTCGCGACCGCGAGGTACAGGTTGGCGTCGGCACCCGGAACGCGGTACTCGAGGCGCGAGTACTTCGGGTGACCACACACCGCGCGCACGGCTGTCGTCTTGTTGGCGATGCCCCACGTCACCGTGGTCGGGGGCCCGCTCAGGTCGACCAGGCGGCGGAAGGAGGTGATCTGCGGGAGCATCACCGAGGTCGCGCCGCGCATCGTCGCGAGCAGTCCGGCGACCGCGTGCCGCATGGTGTCCGACGGCCCGTCGGCGGCGTAGAACGCATTGACACCGTCGCGCTGCAACGACAGGTTGACGTGTGAGGCCTGTCCGTAACCGGCGGTCGGTTTGGCCATGAAGGTGACGGTGTGACCGAGTTCGAAGGCCACCTCACGCATCACCTGCCGGGCGCGAGCCCAGTTGTCGCACACCGAGATCGGGTCGGCGGGGACGAGATTGAGCTCGACCTGACCGGCCGCGTCCTCATCGCTCCACGCCTCCCACTCGATACCGATCTCCTCGAGCCGTCGCGCGACCGCCGACATGTAGTCGACCCAGTCCTTGGACTTCGCCAGGTTGTAGGCGGTGCCCGCGGAGCCACCGAGCGGGGTGAGATCGCGGTACCCCTTCGCGCGTGCCTCGTGCACCGACTCCTGGAACAGGGTGGCCTCGATCTCGACGGCGATGGTCGCGGTGAAACCGCGGTCGGCGAGCCGATCGACCAGCTTGCGGGCGAGATTGCGCGGACAGGTGCCGATCGGGGTGCCGTCGGGCTGCCAGTAGTCACCGATCACCGACTGCACACCGGGCGCCCACTGCACCATGGTCGCCGGGTCGGGCCGGAACTGCAGGTCGGCGAGATGACCGCGCCAGCCGGGGTAGGCGAACCCGAGCGTCGGCGCGTTGCCGAGGTCGAGACCGAACAGCAGGTCGGCCATCGCGAAACCGGAGTCCGCGCAGGCGGTGTACTTCGCGGGCGAGACGTTCTTGCCGTGGAACGAACCGTCGTGATTCGTGGACTCGATCCGGACCGTGTGCACGCCCGGCTCGAGAGCTGTTGCGGTGGTGGCGATTTCAGACATCGTAACGAACCTTCCAGGAGGCGCCGACCAGTACGGACAACTGCGAGAGCGTGCCGCGCACGCCGACGAGGCCGGTGGACAGAGCGGCGAGCAGATCGACCGCGCCGGTGAAGACGGCGGCCAGCAGGTCCGGCGGGCCCGCGATGACGTAGTGGGTTTCCCCCTCGCCCGCGACGACCTGCTCCACGCCGTCGGGTCCTTCGATGACGGCGACGAGCATGTCGGGGATGCCGGGTACCGAGCGGGCCTTCTCCCAGAAGCCCAGCGCGGCGGTCTTCCAGTCCGGCAGCGGCGGCGACAGCAGGGCGACCGCGACGGCCGCGAGCTCCGCCGAGCCGACGGGCTCGCCCATCGGGGCGAAGAACTGGTTCAGATCGACGGTCGCGTCGAGGTCGGGCTCGACGAACACACCGCCCGACACCGCGATCGCGCCGTCGGCGAGAGTGATCGTGGCCGCCTGCGGTGTGTCGTGGGAACGGATCGCGATCGTGCCGGTGAGTCCGGCGGGCAGCAGCGAACTGTCGGCGCGGAGGGAATCGGCGATGGTCCGGGCGATCAGCCGGACGATCGGACTTGCGTCGTCCTCGATCCGGATGTCGACCCCGGCGACCGCGTCGGCCCCGCGCGTCGCGGGACCGATCGTCGTTTCGGTCATCTTGTTGTCCTTTCGATGCGACGAGATCGCGTGCGCGGTACACCGTCGACAGCGGATCCCAAATGGAACGTGAACTTCTAGTCAAATGTCTGGGTCACGTGACTATGATGGTGAGGCACAGATCACTTCTTGTCAACGACGAGCGAGGATTTCCCATGAACGACGACACTCCCGCGAGCTGGAAACTGCTCGATGACCAGGCGACGGCCGTAGCGACCATGATCAGCCGGCTCTTGGCGAAACCCCTCCACGAACTGGGCCCGGAGCAGGCTCGCGCGCTGGTGAACTCGGCACCGTCGGCCGAGCCGATCACCCCGCTCGACCATGTCGCACCACTGACCGTGCCTACCCGAACCGGCACCATCGCGGCGCGCCTCTACCGCGCGAACGCGACGACCACGGCCGCCGCACCCACCCTGGTCTACCTGCACGGCGGCGGTTTCGTCCTCGGCACCCTCGACGGCGCCGACGAGCTGTGCCGGGCCATCGCGGACAAATCAGGGTGGACGGTTGTGTCACTCGAGTACCGCCTGGCGCCGGAGAACCCCTACCCGGCGGCGCTGCACGACTGCGTCGACGCCTACGCCTGGCTGCGCCGATCGGCCGCCGACCTGGGCATCGACCCCGATCGGATGGCGATCGGCGGTGACTCCGCCGGGGGGAATCTCGCCGTCGCCCTGTGCCTTCACCGCCGCGAGAACGGCGGCGACCTGCCCGTCGCGCAGGTACTCGCCTACCCCGCCGTCGACGACACGTTCACCAGGCCGTCGTGGTCGGAGTTCGCCGACGCACCGCTGCTCGGCGCCGCGGAAGGACGCTGGTTCTGGGAGCAATACGTCGGGGCCGGACATCCCGGCGGCGATCCCCTGGCGGCGCCGCTGCGGGCGGAATCGTTGCGGGACCTGCCGCCCGCGCTGGTCATCACGGCCGAGGTCGACCCGATCCGCGATGACGCCGAGGCGTACGCACAACGCTTGCGGGACGAGGGCGTGCCGGTGTCGTCGACCAGGTACACCGGGGTCTTCCACGGCTTCTTCACCGAGGTGGGAGTGTTCGCGCAGACCGAGCAGGCGATCGACGAGGTCTGCGGATACCTGCGCGATCTCGCGTCCCCGTAGCTCGGCTCTTGGCGGTCGACCGGGATCCGTCGCCGGTCACCTGACATGGTCAGTTGATCATGATGCGCCTGCCGGTCCGGTGGCGCTGGAGATGCGCCGCCGTACCGAGGCTTCGAGTCACAGTGCTTTCACGATGTCGTCGACGCGGTCCTTCGCGTCACCGAACAGCATCGCGGAGTTCTCGCGGAAGAACAGGGGGTTCTGGACGCCGGCGTAGCCCGAGGCCATGGAACGTTTGAAGACGACGACGTTGTCGGCCTCCCACACCGTGAGGACAGGCATGCCCGCGATCGGGCTGGCCGGGTCCTCGGCGGCAGCGGGGTTGACGGTGTCGTTGGCGCCGATCACCAGGACCACGTCGGTGCCGGTGAAATCGTCGTTGATCTCGTCCATTTCCAGGACGATGTCGTAGGGCACCTTCGCCTCGGCCAGCAGCACGTTCATGTGGCCGGGCAGCCTGCCCGCGACGGGGTGCACACCGAACCGCACGGTGACGCCCCGCTCGCGCAGCTTGCGGGTGAGTTCGGCGACGCCGTGCTGGGCTTGGGCCACGGCCATGCCGTAGCCGGGCGTGATGATCACCGACGACGCCCCGGCGAGCAGTTCGGCGACGGCATCAGCGCTGATCTCGCGGTGCTCACCCAGGTCGGTGTCACCGGCCGGGCCCGCGGTGATGCCGAAGCCGCCCGCGATCACCGACACGAACGAGCGGTTCATGGCCTTGCACATGACATAGGACAGATAGGCACCCGAGGAACCGACCAGCGCGCCGGTGATGATCAGCAGATCGTTGCCGAGCAGGAAGCCCGACGCGGCCGCCGCCCAGCCGGAGTAGCTGTTGAGCATCGACACCACGACCGGCATGTCGCCGCCGCCGATGGAGGCCACCAGGTGCCAGCCGAGCAGGAGCGCCACGACCGTGATCGCCACCAGCGTCCACAGCCGGGGGTCGAGGACGAACCACACGGTCAGCGCGGCGAACAGCACGAGCGCGCCGACATTGAGAATGTTCTTGCCCGGCAACATCATCGGTGCCGACGCGATGCGCGCCGACAGCTTCAGGTAGGCCACGATCGAGCCGGTGAATGTCACCGCGCCGATGAAAACCCCGACCGCGACCTCGGCACCGTGAATTCCCAGCAGTCCGTCGGCGCGCAGCAGCGCGGCCTCGGCGCCGCCGGGATGTCGTTCGACATGCAGGTAACCATTCCAGCCGACCAGCACCGCCGCCACACCGACGAACGAATGCAGCAGCGCGATCAGCTCGGGCATCCCGGTCATCTCGACGACCTGGGCCCGCCACAGGCCGATCGCCGCGCCGATCGCGGTGGCGCCCACCAGCAACAGCAGGCCGGCGGGCTGGATGTCGCGGCTGATCGCGAGGACGACGGTGGCGCCGAGGGCCACCGCCATTCCGACGATGCCGAAGGTGTTGCCCATCTTCGCGGTGTCGTGCCTGGCCAGGCTGCCCAGCGCGAGGATGAACAACAGCGCCGCGACGAGGTAGGCCGAATCGGCCACGGTTGCAACGGAAATCATGAGAATTCGCTCCGGGTCGGGCGCAGCTCAGCTGCGGGAGAACATGGCGAGCATGCGGCGGGTCACCGCGAAGCCACCGAAGATGTTGATGCTCGCCAGCAGGATCGCCGCGCACGACAGGCCGGTGATCCACGCATCGCCGTGCCCGATCTGCAGCAGCGCGCCGACCACGATGATCCCGGAGATCGCGTTGGTCACCGACATCAACGGGGTGTGCAGCGCGTGATGGACATGGCCGATCACGTAGTAGCCGATCACGATCGCGAGCGCGAAGACCGTCAGATGGCCCTGGAGCGCGGGTGGTGAGATCGCGATCAGCCCGAACACCGCGGCCGCGGCGATCAGTACCAGCCCGATGCGGCGCGCGGCGGACAGGGGCTCCTTCGCCGCGGCCGGTTCCGGCGGCTCGACGGGTTCGGCCGCCGGTTTCGCCGAGACGGCGACCGGGGGCGGCGGCCAGGTGATTTCGCCCCCGCGCACAACGGTGATCGATCGCTGGACGACATCGTCGAAGTCCAGGACCAGCCTGCCGTCCTTGCCCGGGGTCATCAGCTCGATCAGGTTCGCCACATTCGTGCCGTACAGCTGGGAGGCCTGCGTGGGCAGACGACCGGCGAGGTCGGTGTAACCGATGATGGTGACGCCGTTGTCGGTGACGATCGCCCGGTCGGTGACGGTGCCCTCGACATTGCCACCGTTCTGCGCGGCCATGTCGACGATGACGCTGCCGGGCTTCATCGAGGCCACCATCTCGGCGGTGATGATGCGCGGCGCCGGGCGCCCGGGGATCAGCGCGGTGGTGATGATGATGTCGACGTCGGCGCACTGCTCGGCGTACAGCTGAGCCTCCCGCGCCCGGTAGTCGTCACCCATCTCCTTGGCGTACCCGGTGGCCGATACCTCCGCCTCGGCGGAGTCGATCGAAAGGTATTCGCCGCCGAGGGATTTCACCTGGTCGGCGACTTCCGGGCGCGGGTCGGTTGCCCGCACGACCGCACCGAGACTGCCCGCGGCCCCGATGGCGGCCAACCCGGCCACCCCGGCGCCGACGACCAGCACCTTGGCGGGTGGCACCTTGCCCGCGGCGGTGACCTGGCCGGTGAAGAACCGGCCGAACGCGTGGGCGGCCTCCACGACCGCGCGATAGCCCGCGATATTCGCCATCGACGACAGCACGTCCAGCGACTGGGCCCGCGAGATCCGCGGCACGGCGTCCATCGCCAGGGCGGTGAGCGGCCGCTTGCCGAGCTCGGTGACCACGTCGGGGTCGTTCAGCACCCCGAGCAGACCGATGACGGTGGTGCCGGGGTTCAGGTCGGCGAGCTGGTAGGGGGCGGGGGCATTGACGCCGAGCACGATGTCGGCGGTGCGGGCGTCGCCGATCGTGGCACCCGCCTCGACGTAGGCGTCGTCGGAGAACGACGCGAGGGTGCCCGCGCCCGGGTCGACCACCACCTCGTAGCCGAGCCGGACGAGCCGGGTGACCGTCGCCGGAGTGGCGGCCACCCGGGTCTCGCGTGGGCGTGCTTCGCGCAGGACACCGATGATCATGGTCGGGGCACCTCGACCAGCTCGGCCAGCCGCACCCGGTGTGCCCCGGCGGTACCGAAGGCGAGCTGGTCGGCCTTGGCGCGCTTGAGGTACAGGTGGGCCGGATGCTCCCAGGTCATGCCCATGCCGCCGTGCAGCTGCACCGCCTCCTCACCGGCGTGGACCGCGAGGTCGCCGCAGAACGCCTGGGCCACCGAGGCCGCGACGGGCGCGTCGGCGTCGTCGGTGGCGAGCGTGGCGGCCGCATAGCGGGCAGCGGCGTTGCCGGACTCGACCGCGGTGTAGAGGTCGGCCAGCCGGTGTTTGATCGCCTGGAACCCGCCGACCACGCGGCCGAACTGGCGACGCTCCCGCAGATACGCCACGGTCTCGTCGAGGCACCACCGCGCCACGCCGTACTGCTCGGAGGCGAGCAGAGCGGTGCCCGCGGCGAGCGCCCGGCGCACCGCCGCCTCGCCGTCGGCGACCACGAGTTCGCCTGCGGCGCCGTCGAACTCGAGGTCGGCGAGCTGGCGGGTCATGTCGAGGGAGACGACCGCGGTGAGTCGCGCGTCGGCGGTCGAAACCGCGTACAGCGCAACACCGTCGGGCCCGGTGGCCGGGACCAGCAGCACATCGGCCTCGAGCGCACCGGCGACACTGGTGACAGTGTCTGTCAGCCGTCCGTCATCGACCGACACGGTGGGCAGCGCGCCGTGCGCAGCAGTCGTCAGCGGCACGGCCAGGGCGGCCGTGCGCTCCCCTGCCGCGAGCTGACCGAGCAGCGCCGAACCGGAGCCGAGCAGCGCGGTCGTCGCGACCACGGCACTGGTCAGGAAGGGCACCGGGGCGACGAAACGCCCGAGCTCCTCGAGCACCACCGCCGCCTCACGAGCCGAGGCACCCGCGCCACCGTCCGCTTCGGGCACGAGCAGCCCGGCCAGGCCGAGGTCGACGGCGATGTTCTTCCACAGGCCGTCGACCAGCGCGCGGTCGCCGTCGTAGAGGGCGGTGACCGCGCCGGGTTCGCAATGCGCGGTCAGCACCGAGCGCACCACGGCGCGCAGGTCGTCCTCGACTTCGGTGTAGAGCAGATCAACGTCGGTCATCGCGCGACTTCTTTCCAGGGACGGTCCTTGTCGGTACGCGGCTCGGCGGGCAGGCCGAGAATGCGTTCGGACACGATGTTTCGCAGGATCTCGGAGGTGCCGCCCTCGATGGAATTGCCCTTCGCTCGCAGGTAGCGGTATCCGGCGTCGCGTGCGTTCATGTCGACACGCTCCGGACGGACCATGGTCCAGTCGGAATAGCGAAGGCCGTCTTCGCCCAGCAGTTCGACCTCGAGTCCGGACAGCTGCTGCGCGATCCGCGCGAAGGACAGCTTCATCGCCGAGCCCTCCGGACCGGGCTGTCCCTGAGCCAGCTTCTGGCGCAGGCGAAGTCCGGTGAGCCGGGCGACCTCGGCGTCGACCCACAGCCGCAGCAGCCGGTCGTGCAGCTCCGGGGTGCGCCGATCCGGGTTCGCCCGCCACGTGTCGGTGACCACGCCGATGAGCCCCGATTCGCGGGCACTCGCCCGGCCGCCGATGGCGACGCGCTCGGTGTTGAGGGTGGTGTTGGCGATGCGCCACCCGTCGCCCTCGGCGCCGAGGCGCTGTTCGTCGGGGACGCGGGCGTCGGTGATGAAGACCTCGTTGAACTCGGCCTCACCGGTGATCTGGCGCAGCGGCCGCACCTCGACACCCGGCTGGGTCATGTCGATCAGGAAGTACGACATGCCACGGTGTTTGGGGACGTTCGGGTCGGTGCGGGCGAGCAGGATGGCGAACTGTGCCAGGTGCGCGCTCGAGGTCCACACCTTCTGCCCGTCGACCACCCACTCGTGACCGTCGCGGACCGCGCGGGTGCTGACATTGGCCAGGTCGGAGCCGGCCCCGGGTTCGCTGAACAGCTGGCACCAGATCTCCTCGCCCGTCCACAGCGGACGCAGGAAACGCTTCTTCTGCTCCTCGGTACCGCAGGCCAGGATGGTCGGACCCGCCATGCCGAGACCGATCACGTTGGCCGCCGGATTGTTGTCCGGGGCCCCCGCCTGCTCGAAGAGCTGGTCCACCTCGGTCTGCCAGCCGTGCGGCAGACCGAGACCACCGTGACCTTCGGGGAAGTACACCCACGCCAGCCCCGCGTCGTAGCGAGCGCGCAGGAACTCCAGGCGCTCGGTGGTTGCGGGATCGTTGGCGGCGAGGAATTCCCGGATCCTGGTGCGGAGTTCGTCGATGGTCATCGGCCCTCCCGATGTTTGCGCAGCTCGTTCTTGGCCAGCGCGTTCTTGTGGACCTCGTCCGGTCCGTCGGCGAAACGCAGGGTGCGGTTGCCCGCGTAGGCGGCGGCCAGCGAGAAATCCTGGGACAGACCGGCGGCGCCGTGCACCTGGATGGCTTTGTCGAGAATCCACTGGACGGTGGCCGGGGTGGCGATCTTGATCGCCTGGATCTCGGTGTGGGCGCCCTTGTTGCCCACGGTGTCCATCAGCCAGGCGGTCTTGAGCACCAGCAACCGCAACTGCTCGAGCTTGACTCGCGACTCGGCGATCCAGTCGCGGATCACGCCCTGCTCGCTGAGCGGCTTGCCGAACGCGACACGCTCCTCGGCGCGGGCGCACATCGCCTCGATGGCCCGCTCGGCCACGCCGATGGCCCGCATACAGTGGTGGATGCGGCCGGGCCCGAGGCGGGCCTGCGCGATGGCGAAGCCGTACCCTTCACCGCCGATCAGATTGGTGGCCGGGACCCGCACATCGGTGAAACGCATCTCCGCGTGGCCGCCGTGTTCGTGGTCGTCGTAGCCGAAGACCTCCATGCCGCGAATGATCTCCACGCCAGGGGTGTCGCGCGGGACCAGGATCATCGACTGCTGCTGGTGCCTGCTCGCGGTCGGGTCGGTCTTGCCCATCACGATGAAGATGCGGCAGTTGGGGTTCATGGCGCCGGTGATCCACCACTTGCGCCCGTTGAGCACGTAGTCGTCGCCGTCGCGCTCGATGCGGGTGGAGATGTTGGTCGCGTCGGAGGAGGCCACATCGGGTTCGGTCATCGCGAACGCCGACCGGATCCGCCCGTCCAGCAACGGCTCGAGCCATTCCTTGCGCTGCTCGTCGGTGCCGAATTGCGCCAGCACCTCCATGTTCCCGGTGTCGGGTGCCGCGCAGTTCAGCGTGGCCGGCGCCAGATGGCCACTGCGGCCGGTGATCTCGGCCAGCGGTGCGTACTGCAGGTTGGTCAGCCCGGCACCCTCCGCGCCGGGCAGGAACAGATTCCACAGGCCGCGCCTGCGGGCCTCGGCCCGCAGCTCGGTCATGATCGGCACCGAATCCCAGGCCCAGCGGTTGTCGAGCTGGGACACCTGTTCGCGGAACACCGGTTCGGCCGGGTAGACGTGGGTGTCCATGAAGTCGAGCAGCGAGGCACGCAATTCCTCGGTGCGGGCGTCGTAGGCGAAATCCATCAGCGGTACTCCTTCAGTGCGGTGAGGCCGGTTTCGAGGAGGGGCTCGATGGCCGAACCGATGGCATCGAAACCTTCGCCGACAGTCTGGCCGTGCAGATAGCGGTAGTGGATGCCTTCGAGGATCGCGGCCAGTTTGAACGCGGCGAGCCCGAGATAGAAACCGAACCGCGACATGTCGCGCTCGCTGCGCGCGGTGTAGCGGGCGATGATCTCGGCTTCGGTCAGGAAGCCCGGTGCCACCGTCGCGTCGGCCACCACAGCACTGCCCGCCCTGGCCGCGAGGCGGCCGTAGACGACCATCAGCGCCAGGTCGGTCAGCGGATCACCGAGGGTGGCCATCTCCCAGTCGACAACCGCCGCGAGCCGGTCCGTGGAATCGATGAGCACATTGTCGAGCCGGTAGTCACCGTGCACGATGCCGACCGCCGACTCGGCGGGGACGTCCGCGGCGAGCAGCGCGTGCAGTTCCTCGGCCAGCGGGAAGTCGCGGGTGTGTGACGCGTCGAGCTGCTTCTTCCACCGGCGCACCTGGCGTTCCAGGAAACCCTCGGGACGACCGAAATCGGCCAACCCGACCGCCGCGGGATCGACCGCGTGCAACACCGCGAGGGTGTCGATCAGATCGGTCGAAATGGCGCGGGTGCGTTCGGGTCCCAGCTCACGCAGTTCAGCGCCGGTCCGGTACGGCGTGCCCTCGACGTACTCCATCACGTAGAAGGGGGCACCGAGCACGGTGTCGTCCTGGCACAGTGCGTACATCGTCGGCACCGGGACGTCGGTGTGCTGCAGGGCCGCCATCACCCGGTATTCGCGGGCCATGTCGTGGGCGGTGGCCAGCACGTGCCCCAGCGGAGGCCGGCGCACGATCCACCGGCTGGTGCCGTCGGTGACCGCGTAGGTCAGGTTCGACTTGCCGCCCGCGATCAGCGAGCCACTCAGGGCCGGCCCCGCCACCGGCAGCTGACCACGGAGCCAGGTGGAGAGCCGACCGAGATCCAGGCCGGGAAGGTCGGCCCGGGTCTCCATCAGGCCACCACGAGGGTCAGCGATTCGACCACGCAGACCGGCTTGTCGCCGCCTTCGCGCTCGACGGTCACCCGGGAAGTGACCAGGTGGCCGGCAGCACCCGCCGCGACCGAGACCAGCTCGATGCCGGCGCGCACCTTCGAGTCCACCGGGACCGGCGCCGGGAAACGCAACTTGTTGGCGCCGTAGTTGACCGCCATCTTCACGCCCTCGATCCGGTACACCTGCGGGACCAGCAGCGGCAGCAGCGACAACGTCAGGTAACCGTGCGCGATCGTGGTGCCGAACGGACCCTCGGCGGCCTTCTCGGTGTCGACGTGGATCCACTGGTGGTCACCGGTCGCGTCGGCGAACGCGTTGATCTGCGCCTGGGTGATGGTGTGCCACCCGGAGTAGCCAAGGTGGGTTCCGACAGCGCCCTCGAGTTCGGCGACGCCCTGGAAAATTCTCATGCCTTCGGACCTCCCGCGACGTAGAGCACCTGACCGGACACGAAACCCGCTCCCTCACTGGCGAAGAACGACACGGCGTGCGCGATGTCCTCGGGCACACCGGTACGCGCGACCGGAATCTCCTTGGCCGCACCGGCTTTGAAGTCCTCGAACGGAATGCCGACGCGCGCCGCGGTGGCCGCTGTCATCTCGGTCTCGATGAAACCGGGGGCGATGGCGTTGGCGGTGACACCGAACTTGCCGAGCTCGAACGCGAGGGTCTTGGTGAAGCCCTGCACGCCCGCTTTGGCCGCGGCGTAGTTGGCCTGGCCACGGTTGCCCAGCGCCGAGGTGCTCGACAGGTTGACGATGCGGCCGAACTTCGCTTCCGTCATGTACTTCTGGACCGCGCGGGTCATCAGGAACGCGCCGCGTAGGTGCACGTTCATCACGGTATCCCAGTCGTCGGTGGTCATCCGGAACAACAGGTTGTCGCGGATGACACCCGCGTTGTTGACCAGCACGGTCGGGGCGCCCAGCTCGGCGACGACCCGCTCGACGGCGCCGGTGACGGCCGCCTCGTCGGCGACGTCGGCGCCGACGGCGATGGCCCGGCCGCCCGCGGCCTGGATCTGCTCGACGACCGGCTTACAGGCGACCTCGTCGAGGTCGATCACGGCGACGGCCATGCCGTCGGCGGCGAGCCGACGGGCGACGCCCGCGCCGATGCCACGGGCGGCGCCGGTGACGATCGCGGTCTTGGTCGGTGTGCTCATTGGTTTCTCCTGAGGTTTTCGCCAGTAGTTGTCAGACGCCGCCGGTCAGCGTGACGCCGCCGTCGAGGACCAGTAGTTGTCCGGTGACCCAGGACGCGTCGTCGGAGAGCAGGAACGCCACCGCGCCCGCGATGTCCTCGGGCACGCCGAGCCGCTTGAGCGGGTAGGTCTCGGCGAGCTCCTGCTCCTTGCCCTCGTACAGGGCGGTGGCGAACTTCGTCTTCACCACGGCGGGCGCGACCGCGTTCACCCGGAGCTTCGGGCCGAGCTCCACGGCCAGCTCCTGGGTGATGTAGGTCAGCATGGCTTTGCTGGCGCCATAGAATCCGATGCCGGGCGCGGGCTTGATCCCGGCCACCGACGACACGTTCACCACCGCGCCGCCGTGCTCGGCCATCCACGCCTTGTGCACCTGCTGGGTCCACGCCAGTGCCGCAAGGCAATTGACCTCGATGATCTTGCGCGCGGCCTGCAGGTCCATCTCGATCATCGGACCGTACACCGGGTTGATGCCGGTGTTGTTCACCAGCAGATCGACGCTGCCGAACGTCTCGATCGCGCGGGCGACGGCGTCTTCCTGATGGGTGGTGTCATCGGCGCGGCCCGCCACGCCGAGCGCGTGCTCGGGGCCGCCGAGCTGGACCACCGCCGCGTCGAGGGCGTCCTGCTTGCGGGCGGTGACGACGACCTTCGCGCCGTCGTCGACCAGGCGCTGCGCGATGCCGAGCCCGATGCCGCGGCTGGCGCCGGTGACGATCGCGGTCTTGCCCGCGAAACGGCCGCTCACGACAGACGCTCCAGCACCATCGCCATACCCTGGCCGCCGCCGACGCACATCGTCTCCAACCCGAACTGCTTGTCGTGGAAGCGCAGCGAGTTGATCAGTGTGCTGGTGATCCGGGCGCCGGTCATGCCGAACGGGTGACCGACCGCGATCGCGCCACCGTTGACGTTCAGCTTGTCCTCGGGGATGCCGAGTTCGCGGGCGGAGCCGAGCACCTGCACGGCGAAGGCCTCGTTGATCTCGACCAGGTCGATGTCGTCGATGCTCAGACCCGCGCGGCGCAGGGCCTGCTTGGAGGCTTCGATCGGACCCAGGCCCATGATCTCCGGTGACAGGCCCGAGACACCGGTGCTGACGACCCTGGCGAGCGGGGTCAGTCCCAGTTCCCTGGCCTTGGTGTCGGACATGATGACCAGAGCGGCGGCGCCGTCGTTGAGCGCGCAGCAGTTGCCCGCGGTGACGGTGCCGTCGGGACGGAACACCGGCTTCAGCTGACTCACCGCCTCGAGGGTGACACCGGCACGCGGGCCGTCGTCGGCGCTGACCACCGTGCCGTCGGGCAGTGTCACCGGAGTGATGTCGGTGGCCCAGAAGCCGTTGGCGATGGCCTTCTCGGCCAGATTCTGCGAGCGGACACCGAATTCGTCCTGCTCGGCACGGGTGATCCCGGTGAACTGGGCGACGTTCTCCGCGGTCTGACCCATGGCGATGTAGACATCGGGCAGCTGACCGTTCACGCGGGGGTCGGCCCAGGACGGGGCCCCACCGGCGGCCCGTTCGGCGGTCCGCGCGACCGCGTCGGCGAAGACCGGGTTCTGGGTGTCGGGCATACCGTCGGCATTGCCCTTGGTGAAGCGGCTCACCGTCTCGACGCCGGCCGAGATGAAGACGTCGCCCTCGCCGGCCTTGATCGCGTGCAGCGCCATCCGGGTGGTCTGCAGGCTCGACGAACAGTAGCGATTGACGGTCGTGCCGGGCACCGTGTCGAGCCCGGCCAGCACAGCCACCGTGCGGGCCATATTGAAGCCCGATTCGCCCGCCGGCTGACCGCAGCCGAGGACGAGGTCCTCGATCTGGGTCGGGTCGAGTTCGGGAACCTGAGCCAGCGCGGCACGCACCATCTGCACGGTCAGGTCGTCGGGACGCATGTCCTTGAGCGAGCCCTTGCCCGCGCGACCGATCGGGGAACGGGCAGCGGCGACGATCACAGCTTCCGGCATTCGGATCTCCTTTGATAACTAAGCGCTTGCTTAGTAGCATAGTGCAGGGTGGTCCCCGTCACCGTCAACAGCAATCAGGACTTCAGCTCCTGTTAACCACATCACATCAGCCGTGACCAGTGCGGTTCCCACGAGACGAGATAATGGCGATCCCATGACCGAGACAACCGAACCCCGCGGCGACTCGACCCGCGCGCGACTCATGGAAGCCGCCGTCGCTGCCTTCGCCGAGAAGGGCTTCAACGGAACGACGACGCGCGATATCGCCGGGGCCGCCGGCATGAGCCCGGCCGCGGTCTACGTTCATCACAAATCCAAAGAGGAACTGCTCTACCTGATCTCGCGATCGGGCCACGACGAAACCCTCGAGCTGATCCGGAAGGCGGCAGAGTCGTCCAGCGATCCGGCAATCGCCCTGCGTAACGTGATCTACGATTTCGCCGTGCATCACGCGCGCGGTCACACCGGCGCCCGGATCGTCAACTACGAACTGAACTCACTGAGCCCCGAGCACCTGACCGAGATCCGCGCGATCCGCCAGCAGATCGATCAGGCCATGCGCGACCTGGTCCGTCGCGGGATCGAGGAGGGCGTCTTCGACACCCCTGACGCGCGAATGGCGTCCACCGCCCTGCTCTCCCTCGGCATCGACATCGCCCGCTGGTACCGCGACGAGGGCGACTGGTCCCCGGAAGACATCGCCACGGCTTACGCCGACATGGCGTTACGCATCGTCGGCGCCGGCTGACCCGCGCCTTACACACAAGGAGAAAAGGTGGTCGAATCGACCGGGACACCGTCGGTCACACCCCAGACCTTCGGTCGCGTCACCGCATTGGTTGCCGACAACGGTGGGGTTCTGCCCTACGGCAACTCCGTGGTGGTACGCGGCAGCGAACGAACTCTCCTCATCGACCCCTCCCTGGCACTCAGGCCCGGGACTGTCACGGCCGACCTTGTTTTCCTGAGCCACGGCCACGAGGACCACATAGCCGGGCTGCGGCATTTCGACGCACCGACCTACGCCCACCACCTCGACGTCGCGGCGGTGTCCTCGCTCGACGCGCTGGTCGCGCAGTACGGGCTGCCTCCCCGTGTGCGCGACGAGGTCGTCCGGGATCTGGACGAGCAGTACGGCATCCCCCGGCGACGCGACGGCGTGATCGGCGTCGCCGACGGCCACGTGTTCGAACTGGGCGACGTCACCGCCACCGTCGTCCACCTTCCGGGTCATACCCCGGGACACTGCGGCGTGCTCGTCGAGCCCGACGGTTTCTTCTACATCGGCGATATAGACCTGACCTCGTTCGGCCCGATGTACGGCGACGTGCACAGCAGTGCCGACGACTTCCTCGCCTCCATCGACCGGGTCGCCGCCACCGAGGCCCGCTGGTACGGCACCTTCCACCAGAAGGGCGTGATCGAGGGCGTCGACGAATTCCGTGAGCGCCTCGGCGCGTACCGCGCGAAACTGTTCGAGCGCGAACGCAGGCTGCTGGAGCTCCTCGATGAACCACGCTCGCTGTCGGCGATCGTCGCCCACCGGCTCGTCTACCGGCCACACGTGTCGGCCCCCTATGTCGAGGCTGTCGAACAGCGCGTGGCGGAGCAACATCTGGAACGGCTCGTCAGAGCCGGTGATATCGCCGCGTCACCCGACGGCACCTTCGCGCGCACCGTCTGACCATCCCCGTTTCCGCGTCCCGGCCGGGGCTGCGCGAACGTGCCTGGACTCACACTCCCCGACAGCCGCTCCGCCGTCGCCTGTCAGGCGATCCTCAGGTTTGCCTGGGAAGGTCGGTGACGCAGCAGACAAAGGAGTCGTTTGTGTTCAACCGTTGGGGCGACCTTGTCCATCGATTTCGCTTCGCCGTCATCGCGATCGTCGGTGCCGCGCTGCTCGGGCTCGGTGGGTACGGGCTCGGCTTGTCCGACCACCTCACCTCGAGCGGATGGGACGACCCCGGTTCGGAATCCTCGCAGGGCTCGCGGATCGCCGACCAGGCATTCGGGCGCGACCATACCGCCGACGTCATCGTGCTCTACAACGCTCCCGACGGTAGGACGATCGACGATCCGGAGTTCAGCGGCACGGTCGTCGCGGGTCTGAACAAGGCGCTGGCCGAGCACCCCGACGAGATCGACAAGATCAACGGCGCCTACTGGCGGGTGGGCGACGCGCCCGCGGTGCCGTCGGTGTTCGGGTCGGCCGACAAGCGGCACGCGTTCGCCTCGGTCGCGCTCGTCGGCGACAACGACACCGATCTGCTGCGCAGCTACCGGGCGGTGAGCGACGCCTTCCACATCGACGGTGTGGACGTGGAGGTCTCGGGGCTGCAGGCCATCGGCGGCACCCTCAACGACACCATCGCCACCGATGTCCACCGAATGGAACTGCTGGCCATTCCCGCTGTGGCGGTGCTCCTGTTCTTCATCTTCGGTGGCGTCGTCGCCGCCGCGCTGCCGCTGATCATCGGTGGGCTCACCATCTTCGGTGCCAACGGCATCGTCATGGCGATCACGAACTTCACCGACGTCAACTCGTTCGTCTCCGCCGTGGTGTCGATGATCGGCCTCGGCCTGGCCATCGACTTCGCCTTGTTCATCGTCAGCCGGTTCCGGGAGGAGCTCGCCGCCGGTTACGACACGCGCGCGGCAGTCCGGCGCACGGTGATGACGGCCGGACGCACCGTCGTCTCCTCGGCGACCATGATCGTCGCCAGCCTCGGCGGCATCCTGCTGTTCCCCCAGGGCTTTCTCCGCTCGGTCGCCTACGGCACCATCGCGACGGTGTCACTCGCCGCCCTGACCGCGGTGACGATCCTGCCCGCGATGCTGGCCGTGCTCGGGCCACGGGTGGACATGCTCGGCATCAAACGCTTCCGCAAGACCAAATCCGCCGAGGAGATCGAGAACGGCTTCTGGGGCAGGCTCCCCCGCTGGGTGATGCGACACCCCTTGAAGGTGGCGGTGGCGGTCGTCGTCGGGCTGCTGTTGCTGATCATCCCGATCAAGAACCTCGCCTTCGGCGGCATCAACGAGAAATACCTCCCGCCCGACAACAGCACCCGGCTCGCCCTCGAACACTTCTACGAGGTGTTCCCGCTGAAGAAGACCGACCCGATCCAGTTGGTCTTCGTCGGCGAGGACACCAACGCCATCGGCGCGGTATGGAAGCAGGCCAACCAGGCGCCCGGGCTCGTCGGCCAGTTCGGCGTGCCGAGCAACACCGGCTCCAACGATCCGGCGGTATACCGCACCTCGGCCACCCTGGTCGATCCGACCGGCAACGCCGAGCCGACGATCGACTACCTGCGCGCCATCGACGTACCGGACGGAGTGGACATGTACGTCGCGGGGCAGCCCGCGATCATGGCCGACAGCATCGAGAGCCTGCTCGACCGGATGCCGCTGATGATCGGGCTGGTCCTGCTCGTCACCACGCTGCTGATGTTCCTCACCTTCGGTTCACTGGTGCTGCCGATCAAGGCGGCGCTGATGAACGCCCTCGGGCTCGGTTCCACACTCGGCATCCTGACCTGGATCTTCATCGACGGTCACGGCGCCGGGGTACTGAACTTCACGCCACAGCCGATCAGCGCACCGGTGCTCATGCTGATCATCGCGGTGATCTACGGCCTGTCGACCGATTACGAGGTCTTCCTGATCTCGCGCATGGTCGAGGCACGCGCCCATGGCGCGTCCACCACCGAAGCGATCCGCACCGGCACCGCGCAGACGGGCCGCATCATCACCGCGGCCGCGCTCATCCTGCTCGTCGTCACCGGCGCATTCGCGTTCTCCGATCTGGTGATGATGCAGTACATCGCCTACGGCATGATCGCGGCGCTGTTCATCGACGCGACCATCCTTCGCATGCTGCTCGTCCCCGCAATCATGAAACTGCTCGGCGACGACTGCTGGTGGGCGCCCAAGTGGGCCAAGCGAATTCAGGAAAAGGTCGGGCTGTCCGAACCGAGCCTCGCCGACGAACGACCCGGCCGGGACGCGATGGTCGACCTGGTGCGGACGACACCCGTCACCGACCCGCCGACCATGCGGATGGCCGCGGTCCCCGACAGCAAACTGGCACGCACACCCCGCCGCCCGCGCACCGTCGCCGAGATCGAAGCCGAAGCCCCGACCCATCGACTGGGCCGGATCACCGACCGGCCCCCGAGGTAGCCGAACGGCCGGTGCGGAAGGCGGGTTCTATCGCGGTGCGATGAGGGTCAGGGTGGCGTCGATCAGATCCTTCGCATGAGCGGGGGTGAAACGCTGCGGCTCCACCGGATACATCAATGCCCAACCGTCGCCCATGGCTCTGAGCTGGTCGGACAGGATGCCCGCCGGAATGTCGTCACGGATCGCGCCGCGCTGCTGCGCGGCGGCCAGCACCGCGGCGTAGTCGGCGCGAAACTTCGCGTAGCGCGTGACGATGACCTCGGCGATGCGCGGTTCCGACCGCGCCGAGGTGAGCAGCTCCGGCATCAACGGCCAGAACTTGACGTCCTTGCCCAGCTGGAACCATTGCGCCAGCAGCTCGCGGACATCGGTCGTGTCGCGGACCGCCTCGACCATCGCGTCGTAGCGGTCGAATCGGCTCAGCACGAGCGCGAGAACCATGTCCTCTTTGTTGGCGAAGTAGTAGGTGACCGCACCGGTGGTGTACCCGGCGTGCTCGGCGACGCGTCGCATCGACGCCTTGACATATCCTTCGGCCGCGATCACGGAGGCCGCCGCGTCGAGCAGCTCCGCGCGCTTGGCCGCGTGATCGCCCGCCGGCCTGCCGCGTTGCGCGGTCGCGACCGCCCCGCCGACTTCGCCCGGCTCCCCACGCCCTGCTTCTGTTTCTGCGCCACGCCAACAGTTTCACACAGGCATTTCACATAACGAACGTCAGGTAAAAGCGTGCCGCGTCGGTGCGCGCGTTTGACAGCCCCGATGCGCCACCACATACTCGAACTGGATTCGAGTTCTACCAACCCTCACGAAGGAACCGGTGAAATGGTCGCAGCGGTCGAAGTCCTCCTCATCACCTGCACCATCGCGATCATCTGGTTCGCCTGCTACGTCGTCTACCGCCTGGTGACCGACGACTCCCCCCGACGCTGAGCCGTCGGACCGACCTCGTCCCTGCCCGCGCCGGCGAGCCGAACCTACGGCCCGCCGGCGTCGCACATGGCACTACGTCTAGAGCTCGACCAGGGTGTAGTCGGCGACCTGGCCGCTGAGCAGCCGCAGATGGTCATCGGCGGCACCGAAGATCTGGTCGATCACGGTGAGCCGGGCGAAGTAGTGACCGACGGGGTATTCGGCGGTCATGCCGATACCACCGTGCATCTGGATGGACTCCTGCCCGATGTGCTTGGCGGAGCGGCCGATCTGCAATTTGGCGCGGGAGGCCACGATCGGGTCGATACGCCCTTCGGCCAGACAGGCCGTCGCGTACAGCACCATGCTGCGCGCTTCCTCGAGCGAGACGTACATGTCGGCGGCACGCTGGGTGAGCGTCTGGAACTTCGACAATGTCACCCCGAACTGCTTGCGCGTCTTCAGGTATTCGGTGGTGAGCCGCAGCGACTCCTCCATCGCACCGAGCGCCTCCGCGCACAACGCGGCCTGCGCCCGAACGATGCCCCGTTCGACAGCCGGGGTCGCGTCGGTGGTGTCGCCGAGCAGTTCGGCTGGGGCACCGGCGAATTCGAGGTCGGCGGCGCGACCACCGTCATGTGTCCGGTACGACCGTCTCGCCACCCCCGTAGCCTCGGCGTCCACGAGGAACAGGCCGGTGCCCCCGTCGGGCAGAGCCGCGCTCACCACGAGCTTGTCGGCGCAGTCGCCCCGGAGCACCGGGTTCTTGCGTCCGCTGATCGTCCATCCACCGTCGTGTTCGGCGGCGGTCGTGGTGACCTCGGTCGACGGCCACCGGATGCCGGGTTCGGTGTGCGCGAAGGCCAGCAGCAGGGCACCTTCGGCGACCTGGGTCAGCACCTGTTTGCGCTGCACGGCAGTGCCCACTTCGGCGATCAGGCCGCCCGGCACCAGCACGCTGTCGAGGATCGGTTCCGGGGCGAGCCTGCGACCGAGTTCGACCATGACGGCCATGGTTTCGACCGGGCCCGCGCCCATGCCGCCGTCGTCTTCGGCGAAAGCGAGCCCGAGCAGGCCGATCTCGGCCAGCTTGGCCCACACGTCCCGGCTCCAGCCGAGTTCGGAGCCGATCACCTCGGCCCGCTTCTCCGGGTCGTAGCTGCGAGCGAGCAGTTCGCGGGTGGTGTCACGCAGCAGTTGCTGCTCGTCGTCGAGAGCGAAATCCATGGGATCGACTCACAATCTGTGTTCAGAGACCAAGGATGGTCGAGGCGATGATGCTGCGCTGCACCTCGTTGGACCCTCCGTAGATGGACGTCTTGCGGTAGTTGAGGTAGGTGGCGGTGCTGCGCTGCGCCCATTGCGGGCTCGCGATCTGCGCGCCCGCGTCGAAGGGGAGCGAGTCCGGCCCGGCGATATCCACCAGGAGTTCGGTCGCCGCCTGCTGCAACTCGGTGCCGCGCAGCTTCAACACCGACGACGCCGGGTTCGGCTTACCGTCGGCCGAACCCGACACCACCCGCAGGAGCGTCAATTCCAGTGCCAGCAGCTGGTTTTCGAGCTCCGCCAGCCGTGCGGCGAACAACGGATCCGCCAGCAGCGTGCCGCCCGCCGTCTTCGTCTGCGCGGCACGCTCCTTGGCCAGCGCGAGTGCCACCTTCGTCCGCCCCACCGCGGTGATGCCGGTGCGCTCGTTGCCGAGCAGGAACTTGGCGTAGGTCCAGCCCTGGTTCTCCTCGCCGACGAGCTGGTCGGCGGGCACCCGCACATTGTCGAAGAACACCTCGTTGACCTCGAAGCCGCCGTCGATCAACTCGATCGGCCGGACCGTGATGCCGGGCGAGGTCAACTCGATGAGCAGGAACGAGATGCCCGCCTGCTTCTTCGCGGTCGGGTCGGTGCGCACCAGGCAGAAGATCCAGTCCGCCCACTGGCCCATCGTCGTCCAGGTCTTCTGGCCGTTGACGACATAACTGTCACCGTCACGCACCGCGGTGGTGCGCAGCGAGGCGAGGTCGGATCCGGCCTCGGGCTCGGAAAAGCCCTGGCACCACCAGATGTCGAGATTCGCCGTCGGCGGCAGGAAGCGCTGCTTGAGTTCCTGGGAACCGAAGGTGGCGATCACCGGACCGACCATGTTCACGTTGAAGGTCAGCGGTTCGGGAACCGAGGCCAGCTGCATCTCGTCGTGCCAGATGTGGCGTTGCGTCGCCGACCATTGCTGACCGCCCCACTCCACCGGCCAGTTCGGCACCGCCAGGCCGTGTGCGTTGAGCGTCTGCTGACAGGCCACGATCTCCGCCTTGGTCAGTTCCTCCCCCTGCCGCACCTTCTCGCGAACCTCCGCGGAAATCTCCGTCCGGAAGAATTCCCGCAGTTTGTCGCGAAAGGCGGTCTCGTCGGCGGTCAAGGCCAATTTCATCGCGCGCACCGGCTTCCCTCGCCGGCACCCGGCGAAGCGATCGTGAACTGCGTCATGTCTACCTCCAGATTTCTTGCGGGAGAACAATCAACGGAAGGCACCGATACCGGTGAGCGCCTTGCCGATGGAAAGCTGATGCATCTCGCTTGTGCCCTCGTAGGTCAACACCGATTCCAGATTGTTCGCGTGCCGAAGGGGCGAGTACTCGAGGGTTATTCCGCTGGCGCCGAGGATCGTCCGGCATTCCCTGGCTATCCCGATGGCCTCGCGGACATTGTTCAGTTTGCCGAGGCTGATCTGTTCGGGCCGCAACTGCCCGGCGTCCTTGAGCCTGCCCAGGCGCAGGGCGAGCAGCATTCCCTTGCCGAGTTCGAGAGTCATGTCGGCCAGCTTTGCCTGAGTCAGCTGAAAGCTCGCCAGCGAGCGATCGAACACCTCACGGGTTCGCGCGTATTCGAGGGCGGTCTCCAGGCTGTCGCGGGCGGCGCCGAGCGCACCGAAAACGATGCCGAAACGGGCTTCGTTCAGGCACGACAACGGTGCGCTCAGCGAATTCGCTTGCGGCAGCTGGGCCGACGCGGGCAGGCGGACATCGTCGAGGATCAGTTCCGAGGTGATCGAAGCACGCAAGGAGAGCTTGCTCGCGATGTCGCGGGTCGCGAAACCGGGCGTGCCACGGGGCACGAGGAAGCCGCGCACGCCCTCGTCGGTCTGCGCCCACACCGTGGCGATATCGGCCGAGCCGCCATTGGTGATCCACATCTTGGTTCCGGTGAGAATCCAATCCGTGCCGTCGCGTCGCGCCCGGGTCCGCATGCCCGCCGGGTTGGAGCCGAAATCGGGTTCGGTGAGCCCGAAGCAACCGATCGCCTCGCCGGCGGCCAAACGGGGCAACCATTCGTTCTTCTGTTCTTCGGAGCCGTAGCGATGGATCGAGAACATCGACAGTGAACCCTGCACGGAGACAAAACTGCGGAATCCGCTGTCGGCCGCTTCGAGTTCGAGACAGGCGAGACCGTAGCTCACCGCATTGGTTCCCGCACACCCGTAACCGTCCAGGTGCATGCCGAGCAGACCCAATCTGCCGAATTCACGGGCGATCTCGCGGGGCAGCGTGGCCGATTCGAAGCTCTGGGCGATTGCCGGCCGGAGGTGTTCGCGGGCGAACTCGCGCACGGTCGTCTGGATGTCGCGCTCGTCGTCGTCGAGCATCTCGTCGATGCCGAACAGCCCGAGCGGCGTACTGCGCGCAGACACGGTGGTCACGTCGAGCCTCCTAGTAACTAAGCGCTTGTTCACCTCATGGTGCTACAGCGATTCGACAGGCGTCAAGCCGGGGCCGGATCAGCCGAGACTGGCGTTACCCTCCCAGTCCGAGGCACCTTCGACGCCCCCGCCTGCAGCACCACCAGCGATATTGACCTGACAGCCAACGGTGTAGCCGGGAATGATGAGCCCGTAGGCGCCCGCACCCGCACCCGCACCCGCGAGTTCCACCTGGGCCGTGCCCGAAACCCAGGCGTTACGGTGCGCCGGGGTCGACCCGAGCGATGGATGGGTTCACAACAGTTGTTGTGGAAATTATCCGGGTCGTATCTACTCGGGGCCGGGGCGGAGGAACTCGGCGACGCGCGGTCCGAGGTCGTCGGCGCGGGTGACGAGCCCGAGATGGCCGTCGGGGTAGATGTGCAGGGCCGAGTCGGGCATCAGCCGGTGCATGGTTTTCGCGTTGATCGCCGGCACGATGGGGTCGTCGTCGCCGGCGAGGATCAGCGTGGGCTGGCGGATCAGCGGCAGGAACGGCAGGCTGGTCCAGCCTGCGCCCGCGAGCAGCTGCAGCGCGTAACCCGGACCGGGAGCGCGACCCGCATGGTGATGCAGGATCTCCTGGGCGAGCGCGGGTTCCGCACGCAGGCGGCCCCCGTAGATCGTCGCGGCGATCGCGGCCGCGTAGGCGCGATCGCGGTACCGGCGCGGGGTGATCATCTTGCTCAGCACCCGGGGATGCGCCGGAACCATCAGCATGCCGGTCGCCGTGGCGACGAGCACCAGGCGTCGGCATCGCCGGGGGTTCTGGAAGGCGAATTGCTGCGCGAGACCACCACCCCACGAGATGCCGAGAACGTCGGTCTCCGGGTAGCCGAGTTCGTCGAGGACATCGCCGAGCGCGCAGGCCAGAGTCGCGAAATTGTAAGGCAGGCGCGGCATTTCGGAACCGCCGATACCGGGCACATCGAACCGGATCACCGGGATCGCCGGGTCGAGCCGATCGAGGAAGGGCTCGAGCAGCTCGAGCCTCGCCCCGATGCCGTTGCACATCAGCAGTGGGCGCCCCCGCCCCGCGCGCACCGCGACACGCCATCGTCGCCCGTTGATCCGCAATTCCCGAACGGTCTCGATCTCGGCCACGCGACCTCCTTCAGGTTGGACTCAGGAGTCGAGTCGGTTGCCGAGTTCCGGGAACGTGCGGATCGCCTGCAGCGCGATGGTGAGATCGCTCAGCACCCGCGGGTCGTCGAGCGAGCCGCCGAGGCGTTCCTCGAGGCGGCGGATGCGTTGCCGAACCGTGTTGGGATGGCAGTAGAGTTCCCGGCCCGCAGTGGCCGCCGAGCCACGCGCGTCGATCCACGCGGTCGCGGTGGCCAGCA
The DNA here is from genome assembly GCF_053605015.1 of Nocardia sp. NPDC003979. Classification (NCBI taxonomy): domain Bacteria; kingdom Bacillati; phylum Actinomycetota; class Actinomycetes; order Mycobacteriales; family Nocardiaceae; genus Nocardia; species Nocardia sp. NPDC003979. Next base: position 110,560 of record NZ_JBSGIJ010000009.1, on the reverse strand, counting down.
GCGTCGTGCGGTCGTAGTCGGGCAGGGCGAGCACACCGTGCAGCACGCGCACCACGAATCGGCGAGTCGTCTCCCGGTCGCGCACGAGGAGATCGATATGCGGCTCGTCGTCGAGCCCGCGGATGCCCTTGGTGCCGGGCGACAGCGTTTCGAGGGCGACCTGGGCCAGCCGCAATGCCCGGGCGGCCCCGTCGAGGCGGTGGAACACCGGACTCACTCCGACACGTCCGAGGGCCACCCGCGCGACCTGTGCGAGCACCGCCTGCGGGTCACGGCTGTTGCCCAGTGAGAGCACGCCGATCTCGTGTTGCGGCTGGGATCGCCACGCCGACCCGACATCGAGCCGCCGGAGGCGGTCCTCGAGCTGCGGCAGGGCCGCGGAATGCGCGCCGGTCACCTCCGCGACGACCACGAGAAAGGTTCCCTCGTAAGGCAAGTCGAGGAGTTTCGCGACCTCCCAGGCGCTGAGCGAACCGGAAGCCGGTCCGTCGAGGATCGCCGAGATGATGCCGGATCGCCTGCGGTCCGGCTCGATCATGCGTTCGCTCATCGCCTGCCGGTACGACTCTGTCAGCGCGAGGGAGAAGTCGTCGGCCAGCTCCCAGATCGCCGTGGCGGTATCGAGCAGCGCGTCCACCGACTTGCGCCCCGAGTCGCGCGCGGCGGCCAGCAATCGCTCCCATACGAATGCGAAGCCGAGGCGATAGGCGCGCAGCACCTCCGGCAGCGGCATGTCCTGCGCGGCCCGGGCGCGCCCGATGTCGCGCGGAGCCGAGAGGTCGACCCGGCGTTCACCACTCAACCGTTCGAGGATCTGATTCATATTGGCTATCAGCGAGGCTCGCAATTCGTACCGGTCGACGATGCCCGCCGTGCGATAGATCTCGATCTGCTCGAGAATCCGGACGAGCATCTGGTCGGCCAGCGCATCGATCTGCTCGAGCAGGTCGGCGGCGAGTTCGGCCACCGGCTGAGCGAGACTCGAAGTAGGCACCTCGACAGGGTATCCACGGGCCGCGGGGCACATCGCATCCGGCAGAGCAGAGTGTGCGTGCCGACACAGTCGCGCCGGATCTGGTGTCGGCGCCGACATTGGCTGGACCGGCCCGATGCGCGAATCTGTGAGCACGCGTTCGGCACGGTGGCCGCACTGAGATGCGGGTCATCGTGCGTTCGCCACCGGATAGCGACAAGACCCTCCTCTCGGTCGTGCACCACCGCACCAGATCTGGCAAGCAGATCGACGCGGAAGCGACCAGACACCCGCTGCGCGGACTGTGCCCGCGCGGCCGACAGGAGTGGAGCGCCATCATCAATTCCGGTACGAAACCCAAGGAAAGTGCCGAACACGCGGCCGTCGATTCGCCCGAGCGCCGGACGACGAGCGAGACCCCGGAGTTCGTCGCGCCCCTCGATCAACTGCTGAGCGAGGCCGCATTGCGGCCCGTGAACCGGTGGCTGCCCGGCGACTCGGGAGTTCGGTTCCTCGATGCGCTGGCCAAACGCCCCGACCGGGTCAAGCGCAGGGTCGGGGCACTCGTCGACGAACTCGGCCGGATCGTCATGGGCACATCGCAGCTCGCACCGCAGCCGAAAGACCGGCGCTTCAATGACCCGGAGTGGTCGCAGAACCCGCTACTGAAGCGCGTCGTGCAGGCCTATCTGGCCGCGGACGAACTGGCCGAGGGGCTCCTCGAGGACGCGCCGCTGGAGTGGCGCGATGCCCAGCGGATGAAGTTCGTCCTCTCGAACATCCTCGAAGCCGCCGCGCCGAGCAACAATCCACTGATCAGCCCTGTCGCGTGGAAGACGTTCTTCGCCACCAAGGGCGCGAACGCGGTCTCGGGGCCGCGCAATCTGGTGCGGGACTTCGCCGGCTCGCCCCGGATCCCCGCGATGGTCGAGCCGGACGCGTTCCGGGTGGGTGCCGATCTCGGTATCACCCCCGGCGCGGTCGTGTACCGGACAGAGATGTTCGAGCTGATCCAGTATCTGCCGCAGACCGAGACCGTGCGTGCGGTGCCGCTGCTGATCGTTCCGCCGACCATCAACAAGTACTACGTCCTCGATCTGGCGCCCGGCCGGAGCCTGGTGGAGTACCTCGTCCGACAAGGCCAGCAGGTGTTCATGATCTCGTGGCGCAATCCCGATGAACGCCATCGTGATTGGGGTATCGATGCCTATGCCGAAGCCGTGATCGAGGCGTTCGGTGTGGTCGACCGGATCGCGGGTGCCGGATCCGTGCACACGATGGCGGCCTGCTCGGGTGGCCTGATCGCCTGCATGGCGGCCGCGCACCGCGCGCGGACCGGCGGTCTCGGCAAACTCGCCAGCCTCCACCTGCTGGTCACCATGATCGACCAGCACCGGGGAGGCATGGCGGGCTCACTCGTCGACGAAGGTGTCGCTCGTGCCGCGATCGCCCGGTCGCAGCACAAGGGGTACCTGGACGGCCGCGCTCTCGCCGAAGTCTTCGCCTGGTTGCGACCCTCCGACCTGGTCTGGAACTACTGGGTCAACAACTATCTACAAGGGAAGACCCCGCCCAAGTTCGACATCCTGTTCTGGAACGCCGACACCACTCGGATGCCCGCCGCGCTGCACCGTGACTTCATCGAAGCCGCACTGCACAACAAGCTGGCCACCGCAGGCGCGGTCACGGTGCTCGGTACCCCCATCGAACTGAACAAGATCGCCGTCGACTCCTATGTCGTGGCCGGCTCGGCGGACCACATCTGCCCCTGGGCCAATTGCTACCGCAGTGCCCAACTGCTCGGCGGCAAGGTGCGTTTCGTCCTGTCGACCAACGGTCACATCGCCGCGCTGGTCAACCCGCCCGGCAACCGCAAGTCCAATTACCAGGTGTCCGAGGACACCTCGCTCGATCCCGCGGACTGGCGCGGCGCGGCGGCGACCGTGCAGGGGTCGTGGTGGCCCGACTACGCCGCGTGGCTCGGCGACCGTTCCGGGCCGGACAAACCTGCCTCGGCCATGCTCGGCAGCGCCGAGTTCCGGCCGCTCGGCGTCGCGCCCGGCACTTACGTCTTGGCCGACTGACCTCGGTTCACCATCCACCTTTCACCACGTCGACCGCGACGCCGATCACCGCGACGTTGTAGAAGAACCCGATCACCGAGTGGAGCAGCACCTGCCCCCGGATGGACCGGGTTCGCGTGTTGACGTCGGAGACCGCGAACGAGACACCGATCGTGAAGGAGAAATAGGCGAAGTCCAGCAGATTCGGACGCGGAGTGTCGGGGAACGACAGTGGCTCTTCCGGGAGCCGCCGGTGGTAGGTGCGGGCGTACTGTTCGGCGAAACCGAGGTGCAGCAGGAACCAGGCCAGCAGGGCAACCACCACAGCGATGATGTCGGTGGGCACCGCGTGATCGTCGCCCGCGTCGCCTGCCACGATCGAGAGCACCGTGACCAAACCGACGGTGCTCGTGACCACTGTCAACACGAGGGCCGTCCAGCTGTCGGGGATCGCGTCCATCCACTCGGCGGGGTCGTCGGCGTGGCGGTTCCGCAGCAACAGAACCAGCCACGCACCGATGTACACGGTGGCGAGGAGCCCCCAGCCGAGCAACCATCCGCGCGGCTCACCGGCCCACAGCGCGGCAACGCCGAGCACCACCAGGCCCGCCTCGAGGACCCGGCTCGCGATCACCCTCGGGCTGTGCACAGGGACGACTCCTTCACTCCGACTGGAGGGAGGCCGGGCGTGGCAGTGCCGACCCGCCCTGCCGCATCGTATGTTCAGACTGCGTGGACGAGGCCAGTCGACGCGCCTCTGTCGACGACCAAGGTCTCGCCCGTCACCCATCGGTGCGCGTCGGAGGCTAGATGGGCGATGATTTCGCCGGTGTCGTCCGTCTCGCCGGACGGTGCCGATGTGGTGGTCGCCCCGGCGAGTCCACCGCCGAGCGCGATGGCGTTGACCCGTACGGCCGGTGAGAGCTCGCCCGCCAATTGTCCGGTGACGTGGATCAGTGCGGCATGTGCCGCGCTGTACAGGCCGGTGTCCGCCCCACCGACCGTGTTGATCACTACGCCGCCGTGCTCGCTCATCCACGCGCGCGCCACGAGTGAGGTCCACAGGATCGGCGCCCACAGGTTCACGCCGAGGGTTTTGGTGAATCTCAGGTAGTCCTGATCGACGAGCCGGCCGCGGGCGTGGTCGGCGCCCGACGTGTTGATCAGGATGTCGACGCTACCGAAACGGTCGATCGCCGATTCCACACATCGTTGGGCTGCTTCCTGGTCGACGGCACCGACGGCCACGCCGACGGCGTTGCCCCCGACTGCGGCCGCGGCCGCGTTCGCGGCGTCCCGACCGGGTGAGGCCAGCACGACATTGCCGCCTGCTCGGGAAATCGCCTGTGCCGCAGCCGAAGCGATCCCCCGCACGCCACCGGTGATGACGGCCGTCCGGCCGGAGAAATCGAATCTGCTCACTCGGCCACCATCACTGCCTGCTCGTCGGACGACTGTGCGGGCAGGCTCTCAACGGACATCGTCGGCCTTCCCGGTGCGCCGTTGCACCGAGTAGGAGCCTGCATCGCGGTGATCCCACTCCGTCCCGTTATCGAAGTCGAATCTAATTCGAGTTTAGGAGCGAGTCGCTGCGCTGTCAACAGGCGGTAAGGCCGAGCTCAGGACCCGCGGCCGCCGAGGTCAGTCCTGCGGCGCGTAGGTGCCGAGGTATGCCGTGACCAGTCGCTTCAATTCGGCGATGGTGGGCTCGTCGCCCCCCGCCGACCGACGGAATGCCACGTCGAACAGTCGGCTACCGGCTTCGAAAGCGAGCTCGACGGCGAGCCGGGAAGTATCGGCGCCGAGGAAGTTCCGGTCGATCAGGTAGCGCCAGAACCGCTCGGCCAGGTCCGCGTCGAAGGCCTCGACCACCTCGCCGATCGCCGGGGAGCGCCCGAAGTACCAGAGTTCGACGAAGTCGGGGAACTCCCGGCAGTACCCGACCAGAATATCGATGATTCCGCCGACGGCCTGGCTCAGACCTCTCGGGGCCGCAAGCTCGAGCGCGTCGGCGATCCGACTGTCCAATCGCTCCGCGTGCCGGCGCACCAGCTCGACATCCACGTGGTTGCGATCAGCGAAGTAGTGGTACATCGAGGCCAGTGGGATGCCGGTCCGTTCACTGATCGCCTTCAACGTGGCGGCCTCGTACCCCTGCTCCCGCAGCAGCGTTTCAGCCGCCTCGAGGATGGCCTGCACCCGCTCGACTCCGCGGCGCTGCACCGGGGCCGGCCGAGCGGACGCTTTGCGCGTCGGCGGTTTATCGAACACGATTCCAGATCGTAACCCCTGCCGCTCCTACTCGATCGGCCAGGCACCGCCAGGGGCTCGTGTCGTCACCGTCGACTCGTGCCGGGTCAGGCCTTCATCTCGTAGGTCCCGGCCAGTCCGCGCGCCTTGCCGAGCACACGCTCGAAGCGGGCCTTGTCGAAGGTGGGGCGGCGCACCAGATCGAGCGCTCGGCGCTGCTGGACCGCGGTGGCGGTCGGCTTGTTGTGCAGGGCAAGGGCGTTCGTGGAGAAGCCGCGAACGAAGCCGTCGAAGATCTGGTCGATGACCGCCGGGTCGGTGCCCTCGATCACCGCCTGCTCCAGTACCAGCTGCGCGTAGGGCACCGCCGTGAACAGCTCACCGAAGGCGAACAGGAAGTCGACGTCTTTCTGCTGCGACGGCGTCGGAGCGGCGACGGCGAGCAGTGCCTGCAGCGCGAGGACCTGCTCGAGGAACACCGCGACATTCGGCACGTCACGGAAGCTCTCGAAGACCGGACGCCAGTCCGCGAAGCGGATCCGGCCGAGGCCGCTGCTCGGTCCCTGCCGGAACAGGAATTCGTCGTCGGCGGCGTCGTGCCGTGTCGGTACCGGTTCGTAAGCAGCGCAGGCCAATTCGTCGCCGAGCGGCTTCACGATCGAGCCGAGACGCGGAGTGAGCTTGCGACTCGTCCAGGACAGCGCACCGGCGGCGGCGCGGGTGGCGACCGTGGGCGCCACCGCGACACCGGGCAGCGATCGCATCGCGGCCAGACCGGCATCGGCCGGGTGGAACATGTAGTTGGCCATGAACTTCAGCGACAGTGCCATGTTGACGTGGACGGTGCCCTCCAGCCTCGGGAGCCCGAACATGGCCGTCATCGCGACCGGGAAGTACATGTCGTTCTCGAACCCGCGCGCGGCGATCACATCGGCGAGGTCCTCGATCACGCGCTGTCCCTGGCGGGTCACCGACATCTTCTCGATGGCGTTGAACAGCAGGTAGCGCCGATCCTGCGGTGAGGCCGAACGCATGTAGTCCACCGCGCGAGCACTGTAGAGCTTCATCGCGGCGATCCGCGCGTAGGAATCGGTGATCAGGGCTCGGACCTGCGGGAACTCGGTGACTCGGTGCCCGAACAGAATTCGGTTCTCCGCGTGGTCGATCGCCTCGTAGAAGGAGTGCTCACAGGCGCCGATCGCGCCGAAGCCGAGGTTGAACTTGCCCACGTTGACCGTGTTCATCGCCGCGTGGAAGGCATCCTCCCCGCGGTGCAGGATGTCCTGCTCGGCGACGGGATAGTTCTCGAGCTCGAACGCGGCGACATAGATCTGGCTGTTGACGACGTTCTTGCGCAGCTTGTACGCCTCGTGCTGGGAGTCCGCGACGAAGAAGAGGTACCCCTCGTAATCCTCCTGCGTCGGTTTACCTCGCATGGCCGCGGCGCTGTCGATGATCGGCTTGTCCGAGCGACGGCCGAATACCGAGACCATCGAAGCCAGATTGCCGTTGCCGATGTAGTACTTGCCGCCGGTCGCGGTGTATCCGCCGTCGGGCTGGGGGTCGACGATCATGTCGGTGGAGTACACGTCGGCGCCGTGTTCCTTCTCCGACAGGCCGAACGCGAAGATCTCGCCTGCCTCGAGCTGCGCGGCCGCCTTCTGTTTGGCGACGGTGTTGTCGCTCTGCCAGATCGGCCCGAGACCCAGGATGGTGACCTGCCAGATGTACCAGTAGGTCATGCCGTAGAAGCCGAAGATCTGGCTCAACATGGCGTTACGCGCGGTGTCCCAGCGCTTGTTCGGGTCACCGCCCGCCTCGGCCGCCGGGGTGAGGAAGGTCGCGAACAAGCGCTCCTTCTTCACGAAATCGAGGAACTCCGACGGCCAGACGCGGGCCCGGTCGTCGTCGAGCAGCCTGGTCTTGCCCCGCGACTCGAACCAGTCGACCGTCGCGCGCAGCAACCTGCGCGTCTCCGGGTCGAACTGCGCGAAGTCGGCGGTGTTCGGGTTGAAGAGATCTCGGGGCATCACGGCTCCTCCTGCGGGCGTCCGGCACGGTCGGACGGTTCATTCAGTACTGTAGCATTTTCATACATCGACGTAGGAACAGTGGGCGGGTTGCTATTGTGTGCGCATGGGTAGCGAGACGGCAGTGCAGCGGCGAGGGCGGGCCGCACATCTCGGCCCCGAGCGGCGCAGACCGCAGGTGCTCGACGCGGCGTTGGCCATCGCCGCCGACCATGGCGTCGCCGCGGTCACGATGGGCGCGGTCGCCGATTACCTGAACGTGACCCGCCCGGTGGTCTACGCCTGCTTCCCGGATCGGGTCGAACTGATCGACGCACTGATCCAGCGCGAGGAGAACTTCTTGATCTCCGGTGTGCTCGACGTGCTGCCGCCGCGCACCACCAACGCCGACGAGACGGTCTTCGTGGAAGGGTTCCGCACTCTGCTGCACAAGGCGTCCGAACGGCCCGACGCCTGGCGGCTGATCTACGGCAATCCCGATCCCGCGGTCGTCGGCTCTTTCGGGCGCGGTCGGCGGCTGGCCGTCGAACGCTGTACGGCGCTGCTGCGCCCGACCTTGCACGCCTGGGGTGTCGAGGACGCCGAGCGCAAACTCCCCGCGCTGGTGGAGTTGTGGGTCTCGGCGGCGGAAGGTGCGGTCCGGACTCTGTTCACCAACCCGGCCGAGTGGAATCCGGATGATCTGGGCGCCTTCGTCGGCTCGGCGGTCTACCGCGCGATGCGCAGCGCATAAGGCCGCTCAGACCCTCCCACACCGGCCCGGCGCGCCGGTTGCCGGTACCAGCGTTACCGGATACCCTGAGCCTGTCAGTGCACAACTGTTCACTCAAATATGACAGGCAGGGCGGACCATGGGGCCTCGTTACACAGATTCGGTCAGTGCGTGGCGCGAGCAGGTGCGAAAGGACCTGCGCACGGTCACCGAGTTCGCCCAGGAAGCCCGGGTGGCCGCCACCGTTCGCGGGCGCGGAATCGGCCGCGTCGCCGACGGAGCCCGGCGTGATGTGACCGCGGAGGCACGGGCACTCGCCGAGGACCTCGCCGACATCGCCGATGCCGCCCTGCGCTCACGCACGGACGGCCGAAAGTCGTGGCTGGACAAACTCTTCGGGAGCCGTGCGCGCCGACGCCGTTGAACCCGCCGTCGGCCACGAGGCGTACGCGCGGTCCAGACCTCACCGCAGGCCCGGCTAGCCTGTGAGGAAGGCCGGGTGCGCGCGTATGTCGTCCGGCCACGGTGGCAACGACGACGACAAGGAGTCCACGGGTGGCTGTCCTGGACGCGAAGCTGAGCGGCATCTACGACGAGGTATTGCGCCGCAATCCCGGGGAATCCGAGTTCCACCAGGCGGTACACGAGGTGCTCGACAGTCTCGGTCCCGTCGTCGCCAAACACCCGCAGTACGCGGACGCCGCGGTGATCCGTCGTTTGTGCGAGCCCGAACGGCAGATCATCTTCCGGGTGCCGTGGGTGGACGATTCCGGCACCGTGCAGATCAATCGTGGCTTCCGGGTGGAGTTCAATTCCGCGCTCGGCCCGTACAAGGGCGGGCTCCGCTTCCATCCTTCGGTCTACCTGGGCATCGTGAAGTTCCTGGGGTTCGAGCAGATCTTCAAGAACTCACTGACCGGACTTCCCATCGGTGGCGGCAAGGGCGGCTCGGACTTCGACCCGAAGGGCCGCTCGGAGGGCGAGGTGATGCGGTTCTGTCAGGCGTTCATGACCGAGCTCTACCGGCATCTCGGTGAACACACCGACGTCCCCGCCGGCGACACCGGAGTGGGCGGCCGCGAAATCGGTTACCTGTTCGGCCAGTACAAGCGCATCACCAACCGATACGAGTCCGGGGTACTCACCGGCAAGGGCCTGACCTGGGGCGGTTCACAGGTGCGCCGGGAAGCCACCGGCTACGGAGCGGTCTTCTTCGTCGACGAAATCCTTTCCGCCGCAGGCCGGTCCATGGAAGGCCAGAAAGTGGTGGTGTCCGGTTCGGGCAACGTCGCGATCTACGCGATCGAGAAGGTCCACCAGCTCGGCGGCATCGTGGTGGCCTGCTCGGATTCCAGCGGTTACGTCGTCGACGAGCAGGGCATCGATCTCGAACTGCTCAAGGAGATCAAGGAAGTACAGCGCGGCCGGATCGCCGACTACGCCGAAAAACGTGGCGGTGCCACACGATTCGTCGCGGGCGGTTCGCTGTGGGAGGTGCCCTGCGATATCGCGCTGCCGTGCGCGACCCAGAACGAACTCGACGACGCCGCCGCGGGCAAACTCGTCGCGAACGGCTGCCGGATCGTCGCCGAGGGCGCCAATATGCCGTGCAGGCCGGAGGCGGTGCGGTTGTTCAACGAGGCGGGGGTGATCTTCGCGCCCGGCAAGGCGGCCAACGCGGGCGGCGTCGCGACCAGCGCGCTCGAGATGCAGCAGAACGCCTCGCGCGACTCGTGGAGCTTCGAGCACACCGAGGAACGCCTGGCCGAGATCATGCGCGGCATCCACGATCGCTGCCTGGCCACCGCCGACGAATACGGCGTTCCGGGCAATTATCAAGCAGGCGCCAATATCGGCGGGTTCATCCAGGTCGCCGACGCGATGCTGGCACTCGGCGTCATCTGAGCGCTACCTCCCGGCGAACACCGCGCCGCCCCCAATTATGGGGGCTGGTGCGAATTCTCGGAATCTGCCCGAGGTGAATGCCTCGCGGCGCTACCTTCTGTCTGCTCGTCGCTCAACGAGCAGATCGGAGTCCTTTGATGTTCGCCTTGTCTCTGTCGCACCGCCTTCGGGTGGCCGCGATCGCTGTTGTCACCACCGCCGCCGCATTCTGCGCGGTAGCGCCACCTGCCGCCGCCGCGCCCGCACGAGATCCGATCCTCTTCGTCCACGGGTGGCGGGGTTCGGCCGCGAACTGGGACTACATGTGGGGACGGTTCCTGAACGACGGGTACTCCTCCGATCGGCTGGCGCGGTTCACCTACGACAGCACCCAGTCGAACAAGGACATCGCGGTGCAGGTGCAGGCGCAGGCCGAGGCGTTGCGCGCGCGGACCGGCGCCGCGAAGGTCGACATCGTCACGCACTCGATGGGCGGCCTCAACAGCCGCTGGTACCTCAGGAATCTGGGCGGCCTCGACCTTGTCGACGACTGGGTCTCCCTCGGCGGACCCAATCACGGCACCGACACCAGCAACAGTTGTTACGACGTCTCCTGTGTGGAGATGCGGGCCGGTTCGGCCTTCCTCACCGACCTCAACAGCGGCGACGAAACACCGGGCCGGGTGAACTACGGAACCTGGTGGTCACCGTGCGACGAGATCATCAACCCGGATGAGAGCACAATCCTCAACGGCGCCACCAATACCCGCACGGCCTGCCTCGGCCACCTCCCCCTGCTGTCCTCGGCACAGGTGTACGAAGGAGTACGTGATTTCGTGAGGTAGCGGCCCGCCCCGCCCCTTCCAGTCCACCGACGGTCGTTTGTCTTTCGCAGGCTGGGTAGTCCCGTGCAGTAAGGACAAAAGGGGCGGGATGCGAGGAGTAGACCCATGAGCACCACCAGTTGGATCGTGACGATCGTCGTCGCTGTTCTGATAGTCGCCGTGCTGGCCGGCGTCGTCGCGGCGCTGCGCCGTAAGCGGCGTGAACACCACCGGGTCGAAGCGGCCGGAATCCGGGAACGAGTGGCGGGGCAGGAACTCGAGGTCGGGCAGCGGGAGGCGCGGGCGGAGGAGCTCGCCGCCAGGAGCCGCGCGGTGCAGGCCGAAGCGGACGCCAAGGCCGCGCAGGCCGAACAGCTCGCTCAGCAGGCGCAGTTGCACCACAGCGACGCCGCGGATTCACGAGCGGAGCTGGACAAGGAACGGGAACGCGCAGACCGGCTCGACCCGGACCGTAAGCGGGCGCGGACTGCGGACGACCAGCCCGAGCAGACGCCGAACACCTGACCGAGCCGAACCCATGAGGAGGTCGCCATGACATCGGCCGATGCCGATTCGACCCGTTTACGCGAAGAACGCGCGGAACTGCTCGACAGACGAGCGAAGTTGAGCGAGTCGATCGAACACGTCCAGCACGTCGGAAGTGCCGCGGACGGTGAGGAATACGTCGAGGCGCGGGAAGAGAAGGCGCTCATCCAAACCCGTCTCGACGAGATCGACGAGATCCTGGCCGGCGATCGGCGGTCCTGACGCGTCATCCCCCATCGTCCGGCAAGTATCGTTCACTTGCGCCGAACGTGTGCTGGACGAGGGGGCTGACCACAGATGAACGACCTGCCGCACATCCTCACCCCCGGCGAGACCTGCTGGCAGATCGCCCGAGCCGACCGCCTGGCCTGCATCATCGACGCGGCCGACTACTTCCGCTACGCCAAATCCGCGATGCTGCGAGCGCGCAAACGCATCGTTCTGATCGGCTGGGACTTCGACACCCGGATCAAGTTCGAACCGCAGGACAAGACCCTCGACGGACCGAACCGGCTGGGCAAATTCCTGTCGTGGCTGCCGAAACAACGGCCGGACCTCGACATCTACCTGCTCAAGTGGAATGTCGGCGCGTTCGCCGCGATCGGCCGGGGGATGACACCGATCTTCGTCGCCAACTGGCTCACCGACCGGCGGCTGCACTTCGAAATGGACGGCGCGCATCCGATCGGCTCGGCGCACCATCAGAAGATCATCGTGATCGATGACCAGCTCGCGTTCTGCGGCGGCATCGACATGACCGTCGACCGCTGGGACACCAGCGACCACCGCGACGACAATGCCTACCGAACCGCACCGAACGGCCGCCGCTACGGCCCGTGGCACGACGCGACCACCGCGGTGGACGGCGCCGCCGCGAAGGCGATCGGCGAACTGGCCAGAGCCAGGTGGCAGGCGGCGACCGGGCAGGAACTGGCCCCGGTCGACGAGATCACCGGGGACCCGCCGTGGCCGCCGGGGCTGGAGCCGACGATGCGGTCGGTCGACGTGGGGATCGCCCGGACGCTTCCCGAACTCGCCGACCGCGCCGAGGTCCGCGAGATCGAGGCGCTGTATCTCGCGGCGATCGCGGGCGCGACCCGTTCGCTGTACATCGAGAGCCAGTACCTGGCTTCGCGCACCCTCGCCGAGGCGATCGCCGCCCGCCTGCGCGAACCGAACGGCCCGGAGATCGTGCTGGTCCTCCCCCGGCACGCCGACGGCTGGCTCGAGCAACTGGCCATGGACGGTGCCCGCCGACGCCTGCTGCATCTGCTGTGGAAAGCCGACACCGAGCAGCGGCTCGGTGTGTACTACCCCGTGACCGCCGACGGTGCACCCATCTACGTCCATGCCAAGGTGCTGGTGGTGGACGACCGTCTGCTGCGGGTCGGGTCGTCGAACCTCAACAACCGGTCGATGGGTTTCGACACCGAGTGCGACCTCGCGGTCGAGGTCACACCCGCCACCCCCGACGGCGAGGTCCTGCGCGAAACCGTTCTCGGCATCCGCCGCCGCCTGCTCTGCGAACACCTCGACTCCGACCCGGCCAAGTTCGACGCAACCCTCGCCGAAACGTCCTCGCTCGTCCGCACCGTCGAAGCGCTGCGCGGCGAAGGCCGGACGCTGATCCGATTCGAGCCCGAAACGGTCGCTGACGAGGACAGCCCGCTGGCCGAAAGCGAACTGATGGACCCCGAACGAACCCCGGCGAGATTGTGGGACAGTCTTTTTCCGAGAGGCGTTCGCCGCGCTGGGCCGACTGGATAAGCGCGGGACGGCTCGACTCAGGGAACCGGGCGGTAAGAATACGTGTTACGACGCTGGTCACGCGCCATTCCACTGTTACCGGGTCTTGATTGCTTCCTCGGTTCACACGGAGCAGAGTTGGGATGCACAGCGCGAAATACCCCTCCTGAGCACACGCTGATCGGAGAATCATGGGTCATCGGACGAGTTTCGCAGTGTTTGTCGCGACCGTGAGTTTGTTCATCGCCACGGGTTGTGGAACGTCGTCGGATTCCGGCGGCGATACCACCGGCACATCGGCCGGTGCACAGGCCGAACCCGCGTACGCGGCCACCCTCCGGCCGATGATCACCCAGCTCATGAAGGACAACGTCATTCCCGGAGCTGTTGTTGTCGTCAAATCGCCGAAGGAAGGCGACTGGACCGAGACGTTCGGCACCCGCGTCATCGGTGCCGACGATCCCCTGTCGGCGGACGACTACTTCCGGATCGGCAGCAACACCAAAACCATGACCTCGACGGTCATCCTGCAGCTGGTGCAGGAGGGAAAGCTCGCGCTCGAGGACCCGATCGGCGAATACTGGCCGGGAGTACCGAACGGGGACCAGATCACCATCGCACAGCTCTCCGAAATGCGCAGTGGGCTATACAGTTACACGTTCGACCCGGAATTCAATGCCACACTGGACAGCGACCCGGACAAGGTATGGACGCCCGAGGAGATGCTCGCGATCGCTTTCTCCCATCCGGTGAATTTCGCGCCGGGGGAGAAATTCGAGTACAGCAATACCAATACGATCCTGCTGGGCCTCGTCATCGAGAAGGTCACGCAGATGTCGGCCGCCGAGAATTTCCAGAAGCGGATCTTCGAACCGCTCGGCCTGAAACACACCTCGATGCCCGCCGCGACGGACGACTCGATCCCCGACCCGCACCCGCAAGGGTACGCGTTCGGCACCAATGTCTCCACCATCGACACGTTCGCCCTGCCACCCGAGGAGCAGGCCGCCGCCCTCGCGGGCACGCTGCAACCCGGCAACGCCACCGACGCGAGCCCGTCGTGGACGTGGACCGCCGGTGCCGCGATCGCGACGGCAGGCGATATGGCGACGTACGTGCGGGCACTCGTCGAGGGCGACATGCTCGACGAGCAGCAGCAGCGAATCCGGATGGACAGCATCCAACCCATCGACCCCGCCGCCCCCGACGTCGCCGGCTACGGACTCGGCATCGTCCGATTCGGCAAGCATCTGTTCGGGCACGACGGTCAGATCCCCGGATACATGACCTTCATGGGCCACGACCCGGCCTCGGACCTCACGATCGTGGTCGCCACGAACCTCGCGACAGTGCCCTCGGGCGAGGGTTCGGCCCTCGTCCTGGCCAAAGCCATGCTCCCGGTCTTCTACGGCAACGAACCGGCGCCGGACAGCCCGGCCGCGCCCGACACCGGCACAACGATCGCGCCCACCGGCCCGACCACGATGCCCCGGTGACGATGCCGCGAGCCCGACACATTCCGCCGTGCGCGGCGCTTGCGGCCGAGACCTAAGCGGGAACCGGGTTCGCTGCACGTTCGAAACGCCGCACGAGAACCGCGTGCGCCACCGGAACCAGCAATTCGACGGGAATCATCAGGACGTAGAACCCATGTGGCGCTCCGGCAACGGCCCATGCCAGGATCCTGGCCAGCCCACCGAGAAAGAACAACAGCCCAAGCGCGTCGATCACCCTGGCGCGCCCGACGATATCGGCCGCGGCCCAGACGAACGCCGCACCGTACGCGGCGAAAAGCACGCTGTAGAAACGCAGATCCGACTCCATGGTGGCATTGACCTCGCCGCCACCGATGTAGGTCGCCTGACCGAACAGCAAGTGCGCCAACGCGATACCGACCACGGCAACGCCGAACACACGAAGCCATACCTGAAATACGCGCATCCCCATCCCCCTTGTTTGACAACTGCCGAACAGGATCACGGTAGCCGCTGTCTTCGATGCTCGTGGTGATCCGCGCGGGCGGACCATGTCAGCGGAGGTGTCAGGAGGGCGTCAGGCTCGTGTCAGGGACGGCCGACAGAGTGTGTTCATCGAAGAAAGCGGGCCCGCCGAAACGGCGGGGCCACAAGCGAAACGAGGAACACGACATGATCACCACCGCTTCCCTGACCGACCAGGACAAGGCCACCCTGCGCACCGCCGCCTACGGCGCTGTTTCGCTCATCGCCGCCGCGGGCGCGCCGCACAAGGCCGTCTCCCAGGGCACCACCGCGCTGACCTCGGCGACCGGGCTGGTCGGGCATGTGCTCTCGGCCAAGTCGCGCGATATCCATCTGCCGGGCAAGACTGTCGCCGAGTTCGCCGATCATGTCCTGCCCGCCCTGACGGCCGCGGTGGAACTGCTCGACGCCCATGACCCCGCCGAGGCCGACAACTTCCGCGACACCGTCCTCGTCGCCGTCCAGGCCGCCACCCACACCAAGAAGGACCCCACGCCCGCGGTCACCGCGATGGCCGCCAAGGTCACCGCCGCCCTCGCCTGACAACGACCGGAACCGTAAGGGCTGTGCGCAGATTCCCGGATCTATGCACAGCCCTCGACGGCCGCCGACGGTCCTGTTATGGTCACTATGACCATAATGAAGGAGAAGGCGATGGCCGACATCAGCAGCTACCCGGGACTTCGGCACCTCCGGGGAGCCCCGACAGTGCACGTCAGACACGTCCGCAAGGGCAAGCTCCTGCACGACGGCACGGGGCTGAGCTTCTGGTTCCGCCCGAGCACGGCGGTGCTCAGCGAGGTCCCGGTGGACGACCGGGAGCTGCCGATGCTCTTCCACGGCCGCACGCGCGACCACCAGGACGTCACGGTCCAGCTGACCGTCACCTACCGCTGCACCGATCCCGCGACGACGACAAGCCGGATCGACTTCTCGATCGACCCCGACACGGGGACCTGGCGCCAGGACCCGCTGAGCCAGATCGCCAACACCCTCACCGAGAACACCCAGCAACACGCTCTCGAGGTGCTCGCCACGCTCGATCTCGAGACCGCCATCCGCACCGGCGTCGAAAAGGTCAAGGAAGCCACCGGCAATCTGACCGCGGCTCACATCGGGCTGGAGATCATCGACGTCCGCGTGGTCGCTATCCGCCCCGACGCGGAGATGGAGAAGGCGCTCCAGACCACGGTCCGCGAGAAGGTCCAGCAGGAAGCGGACCGGGCGACCTACGAGCGGCGCGCGCTCGCCGTCGAACGTGAGCGCGCGATCAGCGAGAACGAACTGCAGAACCAGATCGAACTGGCGAAACGGGAGGAGCTCCTGGTGGTCCAGCGCGGCACGAACGCGCTGGAGAAGGCCGAAAGCCAGGCCAGGGCAGACCGGATCGCCGTCGACGCCAAGGCCGACGGGATCCGCAAGCTCGCCGAGGCCGAGGCGGCTGGTGAGAAGGCGCGCCTGGATGCCTACCGGGACGTGCCGCGGGAAACGCTGTACGCGTTGGCGGCGAAGGAACTCGCGGGCAACCTGCCGGAGATCGGCAGCCTCACCCTGACGCCGGACATGATCGCGCCGATCCTGCAACGGTTCACCCGATGAGCCTGGCGCCGCGAATCGTACTGGTGCACAGGCGAACCGAGCTGTCGGAGCTGCTGGCGCGGCACGGGACGCGCGGGCAGGTGGAGTTCTTCCTGAACGCGCGTGGCAGGTCACTCGACGAGGTGGTCGAGCGCGACCGGCGGACCCGCGCGGCGATCGGCGAGGTCAGTGCGGCCATTCCGCTCGACTGGCGGCGCGGCACGGTCGAGCGGGAAGACTTGTCACGGTTCCTGTTCGCCCCCGAGGACATCGTGGTGATCGTCGGGCAGGACGGGTTGGTCGCCAATGTGGCCAAGTACCTCGACGGCCAGCCCGTCATCGGTATCAGCCCAGAACCCGGCGTGCTCGCCGAGCACTCCCCCGCCGACGCGACCGAACTCCTGCACAGCACCGGTAACACCGAGGACCGCACGATGGTCGAGGCGAGAACGGACGACGGCGCGACCCTGCGCGCGCTCAACGAGATCTACATCGGCCATCCGAGCCACCAGACCAGCCGGTACCGCCTCCGTGACGAGCGCCAGGCATCGTCGGGCATCCTCGTGGGCAGCGGTACGGGTGCGACAGGCTGGTGCCTGTCGGCTCACCGCGAACGGAAAAGCCCTGTCGCCCTTCCTCATCCCACCGAGCGCAGACTCGTCTGGTTCGTCCGGGAGGCGTGGCCGTCACCGGCCACCGGGATCGCGCACACCGAAGGCGAGATCACCGGCGAAAGCCTGCACATCGACGTGGAGTCCGACGGACTGGTGGCCTTCGGCGACGGCATCGAGCACGACGCACTACGTCTCGGCTGGGGCCAACGGCTCAGCGTCGGCCTCGCCACCACCAGCCTGCGCCTGGTGCGTTGAAGTGGGGCCGTCGGCCGCCGCTACCGGGCAGACCCAATGGACACACGTCGCGCCCCACAAAGCTGGTCACCTCCGCCGGAAATTCCCCGGCACCCGCCTCACTGTCGCACACGGCGTTCCAGCACACAGGCGGACCGCGACGCTGAACGGGAGGCCATCGGTACGCTCACGGGATGGGTGGGGACTTGTCACATCGATCCGGGCGAAGCACGGGCAACCAAGTGGATGAGCACCCGGACATGTCGCGCCCGGCCCGCCTCGACGCTCACAGTGCTGTCGCCACCGCCCTCGCCCTGCACAGCGATCACGCCTTGCGCGAACTCGTCGACGCGGCCACGCCGATCGGCACCGGGATCGGCGGGAGGTCGGCGCTGCTCGAGGTTGCCGGGACACCGGTTTTCGTGAAGCGGGTGCCACTCACCGACCTGGAACGGCAGCCGGAGCACGTCCGGTCCACGGCGAATCTGTTCGATCTGCCGCAGTTCTACCACTACGGCGTCGGCCTCATCGGTGGGGCCGGGTTCGGGGCCTGGCGCGAGCTCGCCGCGCACATCATGACGACGAACTGGGTGCTGGCCGCCGAACACGCCGGCTTCCCGTTGATGTACCACTGGCGGGTGCTGCCCGACACCACCCCGCTGCCGGACGAACTCGCCGACATCGATCGCGTCGTCGCCTACTGGGACGACCGGCCGCAGGTGCGCCGACGGATCGAGGCTGTCCGGGACTCCTCGGCCAGCATCGCGCTGTTCCTGGAGTACATCCCACACACCCTGCACGAGTGGCTCGACGCCCGGATCGAGGCAGGCGCGGACGCCACCGATCAGGCCTGCGCCATGGTGGAACGGGAACTGGCCGACGGCACCGCGTTCATGAACAGCCGTGGACTGCTGCACCTCGACGCGCACTTCCACAACATCCTGACCGACGGTCGACGCCTCTATTTCGCCGACTACGGCCTCGCGCTCGCCTCCGGGTTCGACCTCTCACCGCACGAAGCCGCGTTCTTCGCCCGGAACCAGAGCTACGACCGCGGTTTCACCGCGACCTACCTGGTGAACTGGCTCCTCACCGCGCTGTACGGCCTCCGGCGGGAAGACCGGGAGAAGCGCCTCGCGATGGTGCGCGACATCGCCGCGGGCGAACCCGCGACAGGAATTCCGGACGGGGCCGCCGCGATCATCACCCGGCACGCACCGGTCGCCGCCGCGATGTCGGCGTTCATGCGCGCGTTCCAGCAGACGACTCGGCGCACGCCGTATCCGGACGAGGAGATCAGGCGACTGTGCGGCGGCTGAGTGCCTTCAGGTGGATGTGTCGGCAGCGCTGTTCCTATTCTTCGGGAGCGGGCCGCCGATCAGGACGTCGGCCCAGCGGGTGGAGGGGTCGATGTCGAGTAGGAGGGCTTTCACCAGGAGGGTGAGGGGGATGGCGAGGATGGCGCCGAGGCCGCCGATTACCCAGGCCCAGAACACCAGGGACAGGAAGGTGATGGTGACGCCGAGTCCTACGGCGTCACCGACGAATTTGGGCTGGATGATCGACTGGATCACGAAATTGATCACGCTGTAGACCACGATCACCCACACCATCAGAACCGGTCCGCTGTCGAGCAGAGCCAGCAGCGCGGGTGGGATCACGCCGATGATGAAGCCGATGTTCGGGATGTAGTTGGTGATGAACGACAGCAGCGCCCACAGCAGTGGTAACGGCACTCCGAGCAACCACAGCGCACCGCCGTCGATCACCGCCACGATCGCACCGAACACCGTCGAAACGACCAGATATTTGCGGGTGCCCGCCGCGAAACTGCCGAGTGCCTGGGCGATGGCGGGCCGTTCGACTGCGACCACGGCCATCCTCGGCCGCATACTCATCCCGTCGACTGCCATGAACAGCAACAGCGCGGCCACGAAGAACAGATTCGAGAACACCCCGACCACACCGCCGAGCAGGTTGTCGAGCAACGCGACGAGTTTGCCGAGGTCGATGCCCTGCAAAGCCTTCTGGATCTGGTCGTGACTCAAGCCCGCGGCGTCGAGCCAGCCGCGAACGGTGTCGAGCAGATCGTCGAGGCTGCCGGTGTACTGCGGTAGCCGCGAAGCCAATTGCGCGACCGAAAGCGCGAGCGCCCCACCGAATCCCACCAGAATGAGCAATACCGCACCGACGGCGAGCAGCATGCCGAGCCAGGCCGGACCACCGCGCTGCTGCACCCTGGTCTGGATCGGCTGCACGGCGATGGTGAGCATCAGGGCCAGAAATGTCGGACCGACCACACCGGCGAAGGCTTTCAAACCCGTGACGCAGATGATGATCGCGGCTATCGACAACAGCACGACGAGACCGCGGGGAATGGACCACCCACCCGCACCGGGAAACTGCCGGACCGTGTCCGTGGTGTGCATGCGACGACGCTAATCCCGTGCGCACTGCCACCGGATCACCCGTTCGGGGTGAATTCGCCGCGCGGTCGGTGCGGAATTCATCCATTACGGGTGATTTCGTGGGCGCCGCCGCTTTCTACGCTTGGCCGGACATGGCGAAAGGATCGCGATGCTCGGCTTTCTCGTCCCCACCGATCAGCGCCGCACCCTCGACGAACTGACCGACAAACTCGACCTGTCGGTGGGCTCGGTGGCGGCGAAGCGCTCGGCGTTCTGGATCATGCTCGTGCTCTCGGCGGTGATCGCGATCTCCGGTGTGGTCGGTGATTCCACGGCGACCGTGATCGGCGCGATGATCGTCGCCCCGCTGTCGATCCCGATTCTCGGGGTCGCTCTCGGTGTGACGACTGGGCGCGCGGCGCTGGTGGGCCGCAGCCTGCTGCTGGTGGTCGCCGGTATCGCGGTGGTGGTCGTCCTCGGTTTCCTGTTCGCGCAGCTGCTACCGAATCCGGTGAATGTGCTGTCCAACGCGCAGGTCGTCGGGCGGACCTCACCCAAACTGATGGATCTGACCGCAGCGTTGGCCACCGGTCTCGTCGCGGCGGTGGCGATCACCCGCCGTGATGTGGGTGACGTACTGCCCGGTGTCGCCATCGCGATTTCGCTGGTGCCGCCGCTGGGCGTGGTCGGGGTGTGCCTCGGCTCGCAGGCCCCCGCCCTGGCACTCGGCGCTTTCGTGCTGTTCGCCTCCAACATGCTGGCCATGATCATCACCACCACCACGGTCCTGCTGCTGGCCGGATACGGGCGCGACGCCGAGGCGCCGACCGGTGGTCGCGGGCGCGCCTATCTGGTGCTCGGCGCGGCGCTGATCCTGGTGGTGGTGCCGATGGTGATCAATTCGCTGTCGACGCTGTGGGCCGGCCAGATCGCCGACGTCGCCCGCGACTGGCTGCGCGAGCAGCCCGGCGCCCAGGTGGTTGACGTGACTCTGCACAGCGACACCGCCACCATCACCGTCCTCGGTCCGCAACAGCTGCCCGACCTGGCCGAATTGCAGCGCCGGGTCGACGATCTCGTGCCCTGGCACCCCGACGTCGTGGTCGTGCACAACGTCGGGGGCCGGGTGCGACCACGGTGACACCGACGTCGCCGCGACACCCGACGTGTTCACCGGCCGGTGGGCGCTCAGTACGAAAGTGAGGGATCAACAATGGATTTCTGGGACGTCATCTGGGCCATTGTCGTAAGTTTCGCGTTCATCGCCTATCTGCTGCTGATCTTCGTCATCCTCACCGATCTCTTCCGGGACCGGAAGACCTCGGGCTGGGTGAAGGCGATCTGGGTGCTGTGCCTGTTCCTCTTCCCGCTGATCACCGGGCTGGTGTATTTGATCGTGCGCGGCGACGGAATGGGCGAACGCACCGCCGAAGCCGAGCAGCAGGCCAAAGCCGCGACCGATCAATACATCAGGGAAACCGCGGGCACCAGTTCCGCCGCCCAGATCGCGGACGCGAAAAGGTTGTTGGACTCGGGCGCCATCACCGAGGCCGAATTCCAGCAGCTCAAAGCCAAAGCGCTGGCCTGATTTCCCCGCCATGCGCGTGCGGTGAGCGAATCTCATCCGTCTCGTGTGAGGCGGTGCGCCTACCTGTGCGTTTACGGTCGCGCTATGGGTTCGGTCATCGGAGATCTGCTTCCGCTCGCGGTCGGTGTCGCGCTGTCGCCGATACCGATCGTCGCGACGATTCTCATGATTCTGTCGGCACGTGGAAAAGGCGCGGCGATCGGATTCGCCACCGGGTGGGTGCTCGGAATTCTGGTGGTCACCGGGGTGGTGACGCTGTTCGCCGGCAACCTGGGCGGGTCCGACGACAGCGAACCCGGTGCGGCGGCGGCATGGATCAAGATCGTGCTCGGGGTGTTGCTCGTGGTGTTGGCGGTCAAACAGTGGCAGGCGCGCTCGCAGACCGAGGTGCCCGGCTGGATGCGCGCGATCGACACCTTCACCCCGGTGAAGGCGAGCGGGCTCGGGGCACTGTTGGCCGGGGTCAACCCGAAGAACCTGCTGCTGTGTGTGTCGGCGGGTGTCGCGATCGGGGCGGCAGGTCTTGGCTCCGGCGGTGCGGTCGGTGCGATCGCGGTGTTCACGGTGCTCGCGTCGGCCACGGTGCTGACCGTGGTGCTCGGCTATCTGGTGGCGGCCGAGCGGCTCGGCCCGGCGCTGGACCGGCTCAGAGTGTGGTTGCAGGACAACAATCACGCCGTCATGGCCATCGTGCTGCTGGTCATGGGTGCGGTGGTCCTCGGTAAAGGGCTGGGCGGATTGCCGGGGTGAGACGGATGTCTGTACCGGTGTTCACATCCCTGCGTGGTTATCGCGGCGACTGGGTGCGTCCCGATGTGATCGCCGGGCTGACGGTGTGGGCGGTGCTGGTGCCCGAGGCGCTGGCCTACGCCTCCATCGCCGGAGTGCCGCCGGTGGTCGGGCTGTACGCGGCGGTACCCGCCCTGGTGCTGTATGCGCTGGCGGGCAGTTCGCGCCACCTGGTGGTCGGCCCGATGTCGGCGACCGCGGCGCTGTCGGCGGCGATCGTCACCCCGCTGGCCGGCACCGACGGCGGCCGTTACATCGCCCTGACCGCGGCCCTGGCCATCTGCACCGGCATCGTCGGCCTGCTGGCCGGGCTGATCCGGCTGGGATTCATCGCGAGCTTCATCTCCGGACCGGTCCTGAAGGGCTTCATCGTCGGGCTGGCCCTCGTGATCATCATCGGCCAGGTACCCAAGCTCATCGGGTTGCACAAGCACGAGGGAAACTTCTTCGAACAAGCCTGGGGCATCCTGCGCAAGGTCGGTGAGATCGACTGGCGCACAACAATTGTCGGCACCGTAAGCCTGGTCCTCGTGCTGGCGGTGCGGCGCTGGCTGCCGATGGTGCCCGGCGCCCTGCTCGCCGTGGTACTCGGCATCGCCGCGGTGCACCTGCTCGGTCTCGACGACAAGGGCGTCGCGATCGTCGGCCACATCGACGCGGGTCTCCCCCGTCTCGGCCTGCCCGGTGGTCTCGATCTCGGCGACTATCTCGAGCTGCTCGGTCCCGCGGTCGGCGTGGTGCTGATCGGCTTCGCCGAAGGGCTCGGCGCGGCCAAAACCTATGCGGCCAAGGCCGGTTACCAGGTCGACCCCGATCGGGAGCTGCTCGGGCTCGGCGCCGCCAATATCGGCTCGGGGCTGAGTTCGGGCATGGTGGTCAACGGCAGCCTGTCCAAGACCGCCGTCAACGGTGGCGCCGGGGCGAAAACACAGCTCAGCGGCCTGGTGGTGGCCGCGCTGACCATCCTCACACTGCTGTTTCTCACCGGTCTGTTCGAGAAGCTGCCGGAGGCGACGCTCGCGGCGGTGGTGATCGCGGCGGTGATCGAACTCGTCGACTTCGCCGCGCTGCGCAGGCTCTACGGGGTGTGGACCGGCCTGCTCGGCGGCATCTACGGGCACGCCGCCCGCGCCGATTTCGTCGCCGCCATGGCCGCCCTGCTCGGCATGCTGCTGTTCGACACGTTGCCCGGACTGCTGATCGGGATCGGTGTCGCGGTGCTGCTGCTGGTCTACCGCGCCTCCCAGCCGCACGTCGCCGAACTGGGCAAGAGCGGCTCGCTCTGGGTGGACAAGGCCAGACACGCGGACCTGCCGACCCGGCCCGACCTGCTGGTGGTGCGCGTCGAATCCGGTCTCTTCTTCGCCAACGCCGACTTCGTGCGCGAACACATCGAGGCACTGTGCACCGAGTCGACCCGGCTGGTGGTCCTCGACGCCGAAACCTCGCCCTCCCTGGACGTCACCGCCGCCGACATGCTGCTCGACCTGCGAAAAGAACTGGCCCGCAAACGCATCGACTTCCGCATCGCACGCTCGGTAGCGCAGTTCGGGGCCGAACTCGGCTCCGCCGTGGTCGGCGCGACCCCCATCCAGGTGTATCCGACGATCACCGAGGCCGCCGCCGACCTACCCGATTCCGGAAAGGAACACCCATGAACGGCATCATCGTCGCGCTGGTCGGTGCCCTGCTGTGCTTCTACGGGGTCCGCTCGGTGCACCTGGGCATCCTCGCCATCGGATTCGGCCTCGGCTGGCTGATCGCCGACCTGTGCAACGCCTCGTTCTGGTGGCTGCTGCTGATCGCGCTGATCGGCGCGGTGTCGGCCTGGGTGGTGACCTCGCTGATCTTCCGCTTCGCGGCCTACTTCATCGGCGGCCTCACCGGCGCGATGATCGGCACCAAACTCGCCACGGTGCTCCAACCGGGCGACAAGAACTGGGCACTGAGCATGATCGTCGCCGCCGCGGTCTGCGTGTCCGGGGCCTTCCTGGCCGACAAGTTCCGGGCCCGCGCCCTGCTGTGGCTGACCTCGATCGGCGGCGCGAGCATGATCCTGTCGGGCCTCGGCCGCATGGGCGACCTCGAGTTCCTGCGCGATCCCGAACCCGGCAGGCAGCAGATCACCGCCACCCTCGCCTGGATCGGGCTGTCGGTCTGTGGGTGGCTCGTTCAGCGTCGGCTGTTCGCCGAGCGGCTCGGCATCGAACCGGCGGCGGACGAACCGCCCTCGCGCAACATCGGCGGCAAATGGCCGAGCCGGTGACGACAGGAATTTCACCCGGAGCGGGTGAGGCGGCATCACCTCCCCCGATGTGATGCTGCGGGAGCGGGCCGTCCGGCACGGGCGCCGCGGGGTAACCGAGCAGAGTGGAAAGGGATTCGATGACCAGTCCGCAGGAAGCTTCCGAAACCATCGAGGCAGGCAACGCCGAGGCGCTGCGCACGATGCCCTTCGGCGACGACCAGGATTTCGCGGACGCCGACCGCGGGTTCGTCGCCGCGCTCACCCCGCCGGTGGTCCGCAATGCCGACGGCGACGTGGTGTGGGACAGCGGGTCGTTCTCCTTCCTCGACGACGAGTGCCCCGCCACGGTGAATCCGAGTCTGTGGCGGCAGTCGAAACTGACGGTGAAGCAAGGCTTGTACGAGGTCACCGACGGCATCTACCAGATTCGCGGGCTCGACCTGTCGAACATGACGGTGATCGAGGGCGACACCGGCGTGATCGTGATCGACCCCCTGATCTCGGTGGAAACCGCGGCCGCCGGGCTGGCGCTGTATCGCGAACATCGTGGTGATCGTCCGGTGGTCGGGGTCATCTACTCGCACTCCCATATCGACCACTTCGGTGGGGTGAGGGGGGTGACAACTCAGGAAGACGTCGACGCGCAACGATGCGTGATCATCGCGCCCGCCGGCTTCACCGAGCACGCCGTCGAGGAGAACGTCTACGCGGGCACGGCCATGGGCCGGCGCGCGGCCTACATGTACGGCGCAGCACTGCCGCGTGGGCCGGTCGGCGCCGTGGGCGCCGGCCTGGGACCGACCACCTCGATCGGTCAGCCGAGCCTGATCACCCCCACCGTGTGGGTCGACCACACCGGTCAGGCCGTCACAGTCGACGGTGTGGCGATCGAATTCCAGATGACCCCCGGCACCGAAGCGCCCTCGGAGATGAACTTCTACTTCCCCGCCCGGCGCGCGTTGTGCATGGCCGAGAACGCCACGCACACTCTGCACAACCTGCTCACCCTGCGCGGCGCCCTGGTACGCGACCCGCATGTGTGGTCGAAGTACCTCACCGAGGCGATCAACCGCTACGCCGCCCGAGCCGACGTGGTGTTCGCCTCGCACCACTGGCCCACTTGGGGCACCGAGCGGCTCACCGAGTACCTGTCGATCCAGCGCGACCTCTACGGCTACCTGCACGATCAGACGCTGCGCTGGATCAACAAGGGCGCCACCGGAACCGAGATCGCCGAGAACTTCCCCATGCCACCCGCGCTGACGGACAGCTGGTCGACCCACGGGTACTACGGTTCAGTCAGCCACAACGTCAAAGCCGTCTATCAGCGCTACATGGGCTGGTTCGACGGAAACCCGGCGAACCTGTGGCAGCACAGCACCGTCGACGCCGCCGTGCGGCACGTGGACTACATGGGCGGTGCCGAGGAAGTGATCGCCAAGGCGCGAAAGTCCTTCGCCGAAGGCGACTTCCGCTGGGTCGCCCAGGTGCTCAACTATGTGATCTTCGCCGACCCGGACAATGCCGAGGCCAAGGCCCTGCAGGCCGACACCCTCGAACAACTGGGCTACGGCGCCGAGAACGGCACCTGGCGCAACTTCTACCTCATGGGCGCCTACGAATTGCGCAACGGCTCCGTCGGCACGCCGACGGTCGCGGCGGCACCGGACATCCTGGATCAGCTGACCGTCGAGCAGGCTTTCGATGCGATCTCCCTGCGTATCGACGGGCCGCGGGCATGGTCGGCCCGGATCGTCATCGACTGGCGCGTGACCGATACCGGGATCGTGCACCGCACCCAGTTACGCAACGGTCTGCTGGTCCATTTCGATGTCGACGGGGAAGTCGCACCCGCCGACGCCACCTTCACCCTCAGCGCCGCCGACCTGCGCGCGGCCTTGCTCGCCGGCGGCGACCTCGGCACGATGATCGAAGCGGGCCGGGTCACAGTCGACGGCGACGCGGGCAAACTGGCCGAACTCGTCGGCTATCTCGACGAACCGGACCCCGATTTCGCCATGGTCACACCCTGATTCGACCCGGCTCCGCGCCTCGACTGGTTCAGGCCTGGGGCGGGTCGACGAAGATATCGTATTCGAGGTCGTCACTGCCGCCGTAGGCGGAGAAGTCCGTCCGGCCTTCAGCTCGCAGGACTTCCACGTCGAGGAAGGTGTTGCCGGTGACCGTGCGGGCGTCCTTCTCGAGGATCGCGATCGCGGCGTCGGCCACGATCTGCGGGGTGCGGGCCTTCGCGGTCGCCTCGTCGCCGCCGAGCAGGTTCTGGACCGCGGCGGTGGCGATGAGCGTCTCGGGCCACAGGCAGTTGGCGGCGACGCCGTGTTCGGCGTACTCGGCGGCCCAGCCGAGCGTCAACAGGGACATGCCGTACTTGGCCACCATGTAGGCGGGGTGGGCACCCAGCCAGGCGGGTGCGAGGTTCAGCGGAGGCGACAGGCTCAGGATGTGGGCGTTGTCGCTGCGGCGCAGGTGCGGCAGGCAGGTGCTGGTGAGCAGATAGGTTCCGCGCAGCTGGATCTGCTGCATGAGATCGAACCGTTTGACGGGCAACTCTTCGGTCGGAGCGAGCGCGATGGCCGACGCGTTGTTGACGCAGTAGTCGATGCCACCGAACCGTTCGACGGTCCGGCGCACGGCCTCGGTGACCGATGCCTCGTCGCGGACGTCGCCGACCACCGCCAGCGCCTGACCACCCGCGGCCTCGATCTCGGCGGCCGCCGTGTGGATGGTGCCGGGCAGCCGTGGATCGGGAACGTCGGTCTTGGCCAGCAGCGCGATGTTGGCACCCTGACGTGCGGCGGCTAGCGCGATGGCCAGCCCGATGCCACGGCTGCCGCCCGACATGATCATCGTGCGTCCGGCCAGCGGTGAGGTAGATGTCGTCATGCCCGGCGACATTACATATATTCAACAGCCGTAGCAATAGTGAAATATGTACACTCGACCCGTGAAATCCGAGGTCACCGATTCCGGCGTGATGGTGCGTCCGGTGTCGGCGCGGTCGGCACTGATCCGCATCCTCATCGCGGCCGACTCGCCGACGATGACGTCACAGCAGATCTGCGCCGCCACGACCGCGGCGGGTTACCCGGAGGCCACCGTGCGCGTCGCGGTGTCGCGGATGGTCGCGGCCGGTGAGCTCGTGCGCGCGCGACGCGTCTACACCCTTGCCCCACACCTGCGTGCCCGGCGCGTGGATCTCCTCGCGCCCCGGACGCTGCCCTGGCAAGGCGATTGGGAACAGGTCGTCATCACCGCGACGGGGCGACCCGCCGCCGACCGCGCGGCACTGCGCGCGACACTGCTCTCGCTGCGCCTGGCCGAACTCCGTGAAGGTGTGTGGATGCGCCCGGCCAACCTCGCGCGCGACCTGCCCGACGACCTCGGCGACGCCACGATCGCCCTGCGCACCCGTGCCGTGGACGACCCGGTCTCGCTGTGTACTCGACTGTGGCCGCTGACCGACATCGACCGCCGTGCCCGTGAGCTGCTCGAAGCCATCGAAACCGCCGACCCCGCCGCCCGGTTCACGACGGTGTGCGCCGGCCTCGACCTGCTCACCACCGACCCCGCGCTGCCCACCGAACTGCGGCCCGCCGGCTGGGCGGTCGACGCACTGCGCGAGACCACGACGGCCTATCTCGCCTGGTTCCAGGAACTGAGCCGCGGCACCGGGGACTGACAACGACCTCAGCCGCGAAGAATTCGTGCTGCGCCACGACGGCATTGGTGATCCGGCACAAGTCCGCACCCGTTCGCCTGTGAGTACGGCGACGTCGGCCGAGAATACCCATGAGCGCACCGCGGGAAAGAGGCACCCATGGCAGACAAGCAGGTACCGACCGGACGACTGTCACGCAGCGCACGGCTCGGCCGGTTGGCCGCGGGGCAGGCGGCCCGCGGCCTCGGTACCCGGTTGGCGATGATCGGGCGAACCGAACAGGCGCGCCGCACACTCGCCGAACGCTCGACACTGCAAGCCGCACAGCAGATCGTCACCGTGCTCGGTGGGATGAAGGGCGCGGCAATGAAATTGGGGCAGATGGCCTCGGTACTGGATCTGGACATGATCCCGGAGGAGCACCGCGAGATGTTCCGCACGAAACTGGCGAAGCTGCGCGACAGCGCACCCGAGGTGCCGTTCGCGCAGATGCGCGCGGTGATCGAGCAGGATCTCGGGCGGCTGAGCCGGGTGTTCGCCGACTTCGACCCGGAACCGGTCGCGGCGGCCTCGATCGGCCAGGTGTATCGCGCCCGGCTGCGCGACGGGCGGATGGTCGCGGTGAAGGTGAAGTATCCCGGCGTGGATCGCGCGGTGCACGCCGATATGCGCAATCTCGAATTCTTCAGCGGGCTGTGGAAATCGTTTCTGCCCTCGGCCGCCGATACCGAGGTGCTCGCCGAGATCTCCGGCAATATCGTCGCCGAACTGGACTACCGGCGCGAGGCGGCCAATCAGCATCGGGTCGCCGCACGCTACCGGGACCACCCGTTCATCCTGGTCCCCGACGCCGTCGAGGAGTTCTGTGGCGACAATGTGCTGGTCACCGAATTCATCGAAGGCATCTCCTTCGACGACATCCGCCGCCTGCCCGCCGCGCGCCGCGATCACATCGGTGAGCTGGTGTACCGCTTCTACATCACCGGCATGTTCCGCGACGGCGAGTACTGCGCCGACCCGCATCCGGGCAATGTGCTGCTCGCCGACGACGGCCGGGTCGGTTTCGTCGACTTCGGGCTGTACAACACGATCGAGCGCGCCGACCTGGATTTCGAGCGGCAGGTGATCCGCGCGGCTCACCGCTTCGACAGCGACGAGGTGTTCCGGCGCTGGTCCGAGCGCGGCATCATCGCCCCCGACTCGCCTGTGACGCCCCGGTCGGTGCTCGAATACGTGTGGGCCGCCTCGGGCTGGCATCTGCTCGACGAGGAGATCACCCTCACCCCGGAGATCGCCACCAGTGCGGTCGTGCTCGCCACCGACCCGCGGGCGGCGCAGCGGCGTGAGGTCCGACACCTGTTGCTGCCGCCCGAGCACGTCTTCTCCCGCCGCGCCGACCTTTTCACCCTCACCGCGCTCGGTCAGCTCGAGGCGACCCGGAACTGGCACGACCTGGCGCGCGAATGGCTCTACGACGAACCGCCGGTGACCGAGATCGGCCGGGAAATCGAGGCCTGGCGGCACACGGTCACCAATGCCTGAGGTGATTTGTGAAATACCACAGTGCGGTTGGGTTTCCGGCACAAAGAGCGGAACATAGGCCGTACCGAGCGCGGGGCTCGCGCCTACGTTCGCTCGATGTTCCCGGCACGGCTCGGCGTTCGCACCAGAATTCTTGCGATCGCGCTCATTCCCAGTCTCACCCTGCTCGGTCTCGGCATGTTCACCGCCGGCGACCTGGTGCGCGACAGCGCTCAGGTCCGGCAGTGGATCGACGACCTGGAGCAGATCCGGCCCGCCGCCTCCGAACTCGGCGCCGCCGCCCAGGTCGAGCGGGTGCTGTCACTGCGCAAGCTCACCACCAACGACATCGTGCCGGAGCTGGTCTCGGCGCGGGCGCGGGTCGATCGCGGGTTCGAGGCACTGGTGCGCGCGGATGCTCGCAGGCACGAACCGTCTCCGTACATCCCGGCCGCGCACGCGAAGTTCCAGGAGACCATCACGAAGGTGCGGGCCGGTATCGACGGGCACGGGCTCGGCCCGGTCGAGGTGTACCAGTACTTCAACGGCCCGTTCACGTTGTTCCACACCGGTTTCCGGCGCGCACAGCAGGTGGCGCCGGACCCGTTGTTCGCCACGCGGATCTCCGAGGCCGTGCGGTTGCTCGCCGCGACCGAGGCGATGTCGCGGGGCAACGCGATCGGTGTCGCGCTCTGGGGTTCGGACGGGCGGGCGTTCCCGCTCGAAGAGTTCACCACCCAGGTGGGCTTCTACAAGGCCGAGATCACCAATCTGATCGCCGAATTCGGTGAGCCACGCAACCAGCTGCTCGCCGAGATCGTGGCTTCCGGTGCGTGGCAACAGGTTTCGACGATGGAGGCGGCGCTCGCCGAACGGCTCGCGTCCCACCAGCGGACCCGGACACCGGAGCTGCCACTCTCGCTGCAGCAGTGGCAGGATGCCGCCGCCGAGGTGAATACGAAGCTCTTCGCCGCCTACTCCGAACATCTCGACCGAGCCCGTTGCAGTGCCATCGAGGCCGCCCAACGCACCGAACGGTCCGCGTGGGTGGCGGGGGCCGTCGTGCTGGTGGGCAGTGTGGTCGCCATGCTGATCGCGGTGGTGCTGGCCGACCGCATCATCCGCAGGTTGCGGCGACTGCGCGATGCCACGCTCGAGGTGGCCGACACCGAACTGCCCAAGGCCATCCGGCGGGCGAAGGCCGGTGAGCGCACCGAACTCGCCCCGATCCTCGACTTCGGCACCGATGAGATCGGTGAAGTGGCAACCGCTTTCGAGCAGGCCGCGACCGTGGCGGTGGGGGCGGCGGTCGAGGAGGCGCGCACCAGGGAGGGGGTTCGCTCGGTATTCGTCAATATCGCCCATCGCAGTCAGGTGGTGGTGCACCGTCAGCTCGAGATCCTCGACGAGGCCGAGAGCAAGCAGCAGGACCCGGCCCTGCTCGAGGTGTACTTCCAGCTCGATCACCTGGCGACCCGCGCACGACGCAATGCCGAGAACCTGCTGATCCTCGGCGGCAGCAGGCCCGGGCGACGGTGGAGCACACCGGTGCCGCTGCTCGATGTGCTGCGCGGTGCGGTGGGTGAGACGAAAGAGTATGTGCGCGTGCGGGTCGGCGGCGTACCCGAGGCGCGGCTGTACGGCGCGGCGGTGGCCGACCTGATCCACCTCATCGCCGAACTCGTCGACAACGCCACCGCCTTCTCCCCACCCGCGACCATGGTCGATATCAGCGCGGGTGTCGTCGGCAAGGGCCTGGCGGTCGAGGTCGCCGATCAGGGGATCGGCCTCACCGAAGCCGAATTCGAGCGGTACAACTCCCTGCTGGCCGCCCCGCCGGATTTCGCGGCGTTGTCGCGCGATTCGCGCATGGGTTTGTTCGTGGTTGCCCAGCTCGCGAGCACCCACGCGGTGTCGGTGCGGTTGGCCGAGTCACCGTACGGCGGGGTGCGCGCCGTCGTGGTCATTCCCGGCACCCTCGTCGACGGCCACGAAGCGGCGCTCGCCGGCGAACGGAAGGTCTCCCGGTGAACGCCGCGGACTTCGTGGGCGGAGCCGAATACGCACCTCGGTGCGCAGAGATACGCAGTTCTACCGATGTCCCGGCTCGCTCGGCCCGGCACGCTCGACGAATGCCACATCGGACACCCTCCGGGACCGCCCTCCTGAGCAGATCGGCACCGGCGCACGCGGCACAGGAATCGACGATCGACCGCCTGGTACGGACGGCCTTCGCCGATGGCCCCGCGGGCCGGAATATGTTGCGTCCCCAGCAGAACCGCCATATCGGGCTGGCCTGCCTCGATCTGATTGCGGCCACGAGTTCCGGGTCGGCCACGGCCGTCCCGCTCGCTCGCCTCGAACACGCCACCGTCGAATGGGCACGCGACGGCATCGGGGTGGAGGCGATCCTGCACTCCCTGCACCGCTGTGCGCGCATCGCCGTCGATCTGACCGGAGCCGAGATCGACGTGGTCGACCTGCTCGAGCACGCCGCCACGACGGTCGCGAGCGCCTTCGTGCGGTACACGCTGGAACTAGCGGGCCGCTCCGAACACGCCAGAGACGCACTGGCCAACCAGGTCATCGCGGGCACCCACTCGCGCGCCGTGGCCCGCGACTGCGGTGTCGAACTGGCCGACGAGTACTGGGTACTGGCGCTGAGCATCGCGGGCGAACCGACGGACGGGCCCGCCGACGGCGTCGACGAGCGGGTACGCGCCCGTCGCGCCATCGCCCGCATGCGCGCCGAACTCGACCGCCGCTGCGACGGTGAGTGCCTGGTCACCCTGTCCACGCGCGGAGGCACCGCACTGGTACCGAGCCACACCGACGCCGACATCGACGTCGTGGCGGCCGCACTCACCCGCGCCGCCGGTCGCCAAGTCACGGTGGCAGTCGTGCCGGCCGACCTCGACGAGGTGGCCGACGCGACCGAGTGCGCGCACGAACTGCTCGAGATCGTCCGACGGCTCGGCCGCACGGGCGGGGTGCACCGATTCAGCGATTACGCACTCGAATATCAGCTCACCCGGCCCGGTCCGGCCCGCGACCACCTCGCGACCGTGCTCGAGCCACTGACCGGGCACCCCGAACTCCTCGAAACGCTGCGCTGCCACGTCGCCAACAACCTGAACCGGCGCCGCACCGCAACCATGCTGCACCTGCACACCAACTCGATCGACTACCGCATCAAGCGCATCGCCGAACTCACCGGCTACGACGCCACCCGGTGCGCCGATCTGTGGTACCTGCGCTCCGCGCTCGTGGTGTCGGGGTTGCACGATCCGGCCGCGTAGTACCGCGGCACCGTAGGAAAGGACAACGATGTTTTTCCGATGCACAACCCTGGCGGCGGTCGCGGTGACCGGCCTGCTGGCCGCCGCGCCCGCTGTGGCGAGCCCGCCCTCGGCGGGGTCGGCCGGTTCGTCGCAGGTGGCCGACCCGGCGGGCGCCGTGACGGTCGACAAGTGGGCCGACCACACGGTGTACCGTCCCGCCGAGCTCGGAACGACCCGCCATCCGGTGGTGCTCTGGGGCAACGGCACCGGCGCCGGGCCCGGCGTCTACGCCGACACGCTACTGAAGCCTTGGGCCGCAGCGGGTTTCATCGTCGTCGCCGCGAACACCACGATGGCGAACTCGGGTGCGGAGATGCTGGCGGGCGGGCGGGAACTGCTGCGGCGCAACGACACCCCGGGCAACGTGTACAGCGGCAAGGTGGCCACCGATCAGGTGGCGGCCGCAGGTCATTCCCAGGGCGGGGCGGGCGCGATCAACGCGGGCGCCGACGCGCTGGTGCGCACCGTGCTCGCCCTGCAACCCGGCCCGCTGGCGGCTCCCGGAAAGATGGTCGGGCCCGCGCTGTTCCTGGCCGGGGAGGCCGACCGCATCGTCGACGCCGACGGCATCGTCATGCCCCTGTTCGAGAAGGCCGACCAGGTACCCGCGGTCTTCGCCGAACTCGGTGGCGCCGGGCACCTGGTCTGGGGACGATACGCCGAGGTGATGGCCGACTGGCTGAAGTACCAGCTGCTCGGTGACCCCGTCGCGAAGGCCCGTTTCCTCGGCCCCGAGTGCGGCCTGTGCACCGACGTCGCGTGGACGAGAGTTCTGCACAACGCGAAGGCGCAAGCGCTGAGCTGAGTGCGGACATCAGCGAATTCGTGCCGCTCCCGGGACGACGGCTGAGTACGATCGCCGATACCGATCACCCGTGAGCCGGATCGACAGCAGCTGTCGTCCGGTACGACCCGAGACGGCAGATGGTTCGAAGCACGCTCGACCCCGCGGCGACCAGCTACCTCGGCCGCGATGCCGAGGTAGCCGCGGTGCGCGCCCTGCTCGACGACGGCTGCCTGGTCTCCATCACCGGCCAGGGCGGGCTCGGCAAGACCCGCCTGGCACGCAAGGTCGCCGGGCAGCTCGCCGCCGACTACGACGACGGCGTCCACTTCGTGGAACTGTCCGGGCTGCGCCACGATCACGAGGTCGGCACGGCGGTGGCGGCGGCACTCAGGTTGCGGATCAAAGCCGGCGAGTCGGCGACCGAACGGGTACTCGACCATCTGGTTCGCCGGGCACCGCTGCTGGTCCTCGACAACTGCGAACATCTGCTCGACGGCTGCGCAGACTTCGTCATCCAGGTGCTCGCGACCTGCCCCGGGGTGACCCTGCTGGTCACCAGCAGGCAGACGCTCAGCGTGGCGGGCGAGCAGGTCTACCGGCTCCCACCACTGGCCGTGCCACCACCGGAGCTCGACGACCCCGCCCGGATCGCCGAATACCCGTCGGTGGCCCTGCTCGTCGACCGGGCGAGGGCGGTGCGCGCAGACTTCCGGATCACTGAGTCGAACGCCGCCGCCATCGCCCACCTGTGCCGCTTGCTCGACGGGATCCCACTGGCCATCGAACTGGCGGCGGCCCGGCACCGCTCGCTGTCGCCCGCACAGGTCGTCGACCGCTGGTCGTGCGGGCTGACGCTGCCGACGGCCTGGGCGCACGGGGTGCCCGACCGGCACCAGACGCTGCGCAACACGGTCGACTGGAGCTACCGGTTGTGCACCGACGACGAGAAGCAGGTGTGGGCGCGCCTGTCGATCTTCCAGGACTGGTTCGAGCTGGAAGCCGCCGAATATGTCTGCGCCGATACGCGTTCGGTCGCGCCGGTGGTGTGGATCGTCGATTCGCTGGTCGACAAGTCGATCCTGGAACGGCGCGGTGACGACATCACGCACTACCGCCTGTTGCGGCCGGTGCGCGAGTTCGGCGCCGAGAAGCTGACCGAGGAGGGTGCGACCGCGGTCGTCGCCCGCAGGCATCGGGACTGGTTCCGGGACGTGATTCTGCTGGCCGACAAGGAGTTCTTCAGCAAGAAGCAGTTCGAACACGTCCGTCGGTTGCAGGTCTGCCAACCCGATCTGCGATTGGCGCTCGAATGGTCGCTCGAGACGCCGGGCGAGGCCGAGACCGCGCTCGAGATGGCGGCCTGCGTCGACGAGTTCTGGCGGATGGCAGGCTCGGATCAGCTGGTGAAGGCCTGGTTGCAGCGTGCGCTGCACGCGGTGCCGCACTCGCCGCACGCGGGGCGCGGCTGGGCGGTGCTCGCCCTGCATTCGATCTGGATGACCGATCGTGACAGCGCCTATCGCGAACTCGATCAAGCCGATCGGGAGGCGGCGCGCTCCGGCGACCCGGTCCTGATCGCCCTCGCGAAGGCCGCCCGCTCCGCCGCGGCCAAGATCGACCTGGACAACGAGAAGGCGGCCGCCCTCGCGTGGGAAGCCACCCACACCCTGCGCAGCCACGGACACCTGCGCGAGTCGATGGGGGCGTGGAACATCTACGCGCTGGCGACCGCCGCCGCCGACCCCACCGGTCGCCTCCACGAGCTACGCGAGGCGGTGCGAATCTGCGAGGAGCACGGCGACTACTACTATCGCGGGCTCTACCTGTTCGCCATCTCGCTGATCGAAGTGATGCTCGGCAATCCCGACGCGGCCGAGCGAGCCGGACACACCGCCCTGCGGATCTCGCGCCGATGGGGCAGCAGATTCGGCGACGCCTATTACGTGGAGGCACTGGCGTGGGTGGCCTCGGCCCGCAACCAGCACCTGCGCGCGGCCACCCTGTTCGGTGTCGCCGCGTCCGCGTGGGAGCAGCTGGGTTCCGATCCCGACGTCATCCTCGTGCGCCCGCACACGCTCTTTCGCGACGCGTCGATCCAGGCACTGGGTGGCGACCGTTTCGACACCGCGTTCCTGGCCGGGCAGGCCATGCCGATCGACGAGGCCTTCGAGTTCGCGCTGACCCCGCACCGTGAACCGGCGACTCGGCATCCCGTCGACATCGCGCCGCTGACCCCGCGCGAGTACGAGGTGGCGACCCTGATCGCCACCGGGCTGACGAACAAGGAGATCGCCGCCCGCCTCGTCATCGCGCCCCGCACCGCCGACACGCACGTGGGCAACATCCTCACCAAGCTCGGCTCGTCGAACCGGGCCCAGATCGCCACCTGGGTCGCCACCCGCGGCGCGCACGCCGACTGAGGCTTCCTACTTCCGGAAGACCTCCGACAGCAGGGCCGACAGCGTCCGGCGTTGTTCCGCGTCGAGCCGCTCGAGACCCGCGCGCGTGCGGTGCATCTTCGCGCGGATCGCGTCGGCGACCTGCTCACCCTCCGGGGTGATGACGAGGTTGGTGACGCGCCGATCGGCGGCGCTGGTCTCCCGGCGCACGAGCCCACGCTTCTCGAGCCGGTTGATGATGCCGGTGATATTGGAGGCATCGCAGTACATGGTCTCGGCCAGCCTTCGCATGGCGATGGGCCCATGGCGCAGCACGGTGAGGGTCTTGGCCTGGATCGCGGTGAGCTGCTCGCCCGCCGCGGCGGCGGTGAAGTCTCCGTAATACACGCCGAGCGACACCGACAACAGCTCCATGAGCTGGTCGGGATCGTCGCGGGGAGGCTCTGACATGGCTCAAGACTAGCGCCAGAAACTTGACGACCTCAAATATCTCCGCCTACGGTGGCGGCATTGCTTGAAGTTCTCAACCTTCGACATTCTCAAGTAAGTATGTTAGGAGCATTCATGACCGTCACCGTGTCCGACGCCGCCCGTGCGACGCAGGTCCTGTCACGACCCATCACCCTGAACGGCCTGACCGTCCCCAACCGGATCGCCATGGCCCCGATGACCCGCATGTTCTCCCCCGGCGGTATCCCCGGTGACGACGTGGCTTCCTACTACGCCCGCCGCGCCGAGGCAGGCGTCGGCCTGATCGTCACCGAGGGGACCTACGTCGGTCACGAGTCGGCGGGACAGAGCGATCGCGTTCCGCGCTTCCACGGCGAGGCGCAACTGGCCGGGTGGGCGAAGGTCGCCGCCGACGTGCACGCGGCAGGCGGCACCATCGTCCCGCAGCTGTGGCACATCGGTATGGTGCGCAACCACGGTGAAGCGCCCTACCCCGACGCCCCGGCCATGGGCCCCTCCGGCATTCGCGTCGACGGCACCGAGGGCGCGGGCCACGCCATGACCCAGCGCGACCTGGACGACGTGATCGCCGCCTTCGCCGACGCCGCCGCGGCTGCCGAACGCCTCGGATTCGACGGTGTGGAACTCCACGGCGCCCACGGCTATCTCCTCGATCAGTTCCTGTGGTCACGCACCAATCGCCGCACCGACGCCTACGGCGGGGACGCGGTGGCCCGGACCAGGTTCGTCGCCGAGGTGGTCCGGGCCGTGCGCGCCGCCGTCGCGCCGACCTTCCCGGTGATCCTGCGCTATTCGCAGTGGAAGCAGGACGCCTACGACGGGCGCCTGGCGCAGACACCCCAGGAGCTGGAGGCGATCCTCGCCCCGCTGGCCGAGGCAGGCGTCGATGTCTTCCACGCCTCGACCCGCCGCTACTGGCTCCCCGAATTCGACGGCTCCGACCTGAATCTGGCCGGCTGGACCAAGAAGCTCACCGGTAAGCCGGTGATCACCGTCGGCTCGGTCGGCCTCGACGGCGACTTCCTGAACGCCTTCCGCGGGCACGGCGCCGAACTGGGCAGCCTCGACAATCTGCTCGAACGGATGGAACGCGACGAGGTCGACATGGTCGCCGTGGGACGTGCGCTGCTGCAGGATCCCGAGTGGGCGCGCAAGGTCCTCGACGGACGCTTCGACGAGCTGAAGCCCTTCGACCCCGCCGCTCAGAAGACCCTCAGCTGAGCGATCACAGCACCCGCGCCAGGTAGGGGGCGGTTCGGCTGTCCGGCGCGACCGCGACGTGCTTCGGGGTGCCCTCGGCGACGATCCGGCCGCCGCGGGCGCCGCCGTCGGGGCCCATGTCGATCACGTGATCGGACCGCGCGACCACGACCATGTCGTGTTCGGCGACCACCACGGTCGCGCCGGAGTCGACGAGCGAATCGAGTTGGGCGAGCAGCACTTCGGTGTCGGCGGGGTGCAGCCCGGTGGTCGGCTCGTCCAGCAGGTACAGCGTGCCCGCGCGCCGGGTGCGTTGCAGTTCGGTGGCCAGCTTCACCCGCTGGGCCTCGCCACCGGAGAGCTCGGTGGCGGGCTGGCCGAGCCGCAGGTAGCCGAGCCCGACATCGAGGAGCGTGTGGAGCGCGCGGTGCACCGCGGGAACGTCGGCGAAGAACGGTTCGGCCTGTTCGACGGTCATGTCGAGCACTCCGGCGATCGTCGTGTCGCGGTAGGTGATCTCGAGGGTTTCGGGGTTGTAGCGGGCACCGTGGCAGTCCGGGCACGGGGTGTAGGTGCTGGGCAGGAAGAGCAGTTCCACGGTGATGTACCCCTCGCCCTGGCAGGTCGGGCAGCGTCCTTCGGTGACGTTGAAGGAGAAGCGGCCGATCCCGTAACCGCGCGCTCGCGCCGCGGGGGTGTCGGCGAAAAGGGCTCGGACAGTGTCGAACAGCCCGGTGTAGGTGGCCAGGTTCGAACGCGGGGTGCGCCCGATCGGCGCCTGATCCACCTCGACCACCCGATTTACGGCCGGATCTGCTTCGGCGCCCGCTGAAATCGCCCGCAACAGACTGGTTTTGCCCGCACCCGACACCCCGGTCACGGCGGTGAAGACCCCGAGCGGCAGGTCGACGTCGACACCGCGCACGTTGTTGATCTCGATTCCACGCAACTCCAGCGTGCCGTTGCGCACGCGTGGCACCCGCGGTTCGCGCGACACCTCGTCGAACAGGTATCGCCGGGTCACCGAATCGGGGACCGCACGCAGACCGGCCACTTCTCCGCTGTAGAGCACCCGTCCCCCGTTGACGCCTGCGCCCGGACCGACATCGACCACCCAGTCGGCGTGGCGCACCACATCCATGTCGTGTTCGACGAGAAGGACACTGTTGCCGGACTTTTCGAGCCTGCGCAGGACGGTGGTGAGCGCGGCGGTGTCGGCGGGGTGCAGCCCGGCCGAGGGTTCGTCCAACACGTAGACGACACCGAACAGCCCCGACCGCAACTGCCCCGCCAACCGCAGGCGCTGCAGTTCACCACCGGAAAGTGTCGGGCTTTCCCGGTCGATGCCGAGGTAGCCGAGGCCGAGTTCGATCAGCACATCCAGCCGGGATGTGAGGTCCTGGGTGAGCACGGCCACCGCGCCGGTGCCGGAGGTGTAGGGCCGTAGCACCTCGGCCAGTTCGTGCAACGGCAGTTCACCGAGTTCGGCGATGTTGTAACCGGCGAAGGTCACCGCCAGCGATTCGGGCTTGAGCCGGTGTCCATGGCACAGCGGGCACACGGTGGTGTGCAGGAATTCCGCGGCCTTGGCCCGGGTCTTCTCGCTCTTGGATTCGGCGTGGGCTTTGAGCAGCAGTCTGCGAGCGCTGCTGAAGGTGCCCTGGTAGGGGCGATGGATGCGGTGGGCCTCACGCTCGGGATGCACGGTGACGACGGGTTGTTCGTCGCTGAACAGGATCCACTCACGGTCGGCCGCGTCGAGTTCGCGCCAGGGGCGGTCGATGTCGTAACCCAGCGCGGCGACCACATCGCGCAGATTCTTGCCCTGCCAGGCGCCGGGCCACGACGCGATCGCCCCCGCCCTGATGCTGAGCGACGGGTCGGGCACCATCGATTCCTCGGTGGCTTCGTGGACCACGCCCTGCCCGTGGCAGCGCGGACACGCGCCCTCGACGGTGTTGGGCGAGAAGGCATCCGAGTACAACCGGTTGGTTCCCGCCGGATAGTGTCCTGGCCCGGTCCGCGCGGGCCCCTCCGGGTAGTCGCCTTCGCGCGACATCAACAGCCGCAGCGTGTTCGACAGGGCACTCACCGTGCCGACGGTGGACCGGGACGACGGCGTGGACCGCCGCTGGGCCAGCGCCACCGTCGGCGGCATCCCCGAAACCTCGTCCACGTCGGGCGCTTCGACCTGGTTCAGCAACCGACGGGCATACGGCGCGACCGACTCCAGGTACCGGCGCTGCGATTCGGCATAGAGCGTCCCGAACGCCAGCGAGGACTTCCCCGAGCCCGACACACCGGTGAACGCGACCAGGGCATTACGCGGCAGATCGACATCGACATCGCGCAGATTGTGGACCCGGGCACCACGCACCCGAACCGAAGAATCGATCTCGCGCGAATCCACAGCCATCGACCCTACTCCCCGCGAAGCGTTGCTACCGCCGTTGCCGGGGTGCCCGCTATACAGTGACCGGCAGCTTCCGCCCTACATCGACCGGCGAAAGAGGGCACATGACGAAGTCCCGGAATGTTCGCGTGCGCAGGATCTACGAAGACCCCGAGCCGGCCGACGGCCGACGCGTCCTCGTCGACCGGCTGTGGCCCCGCGGCATCAGCAAGGAACGAGCCGACCTGACCACCTGGTGCAAGGACGTCGCACCGTCGACCGAACTGCGCAAGTGGTACCACCACACACCGGAGAAGTTCGGCGAGTTCGCGCGCAGATACCGGGCCGAACTCGAGCAGCCGCCCCAGGCGGCCGC
Organism: Nocardia sp. NPDC003979; assembly: GCF_053605015.1. NCBI lineage: Bacteria > Bacillati > Actinomycetota > Actinomycetes > Mycobacteriales > Nocardiaceae > Nocardia > Nocardia sp. NPDC003979. The sequence goes on along the minus strand of NZ_JBSGIJ010000009.1, from coordinate 69,907 downwards.
CTTCGAGGAACTGCGTGAGATGGCGAAAAGCGGTCCGCTGACCCTGTTGACCGCGTCCCGCCTCGTCGACATGAGCGAGGCGACGGTGCTCGCCGACATCCTCGACGGGAAGTAGGCCCCGTAACCGGTGTCCTCGGATGATAAGTCACGGTTGTCGACCGATCGGAGAGGCGACTTTGACGCGAATCACCCGGCGGCCTTGACTGTCGGTGAGCAGTGCCTGCGATCCGACCAGAGAAGCGGAGAACACAGTGGGACGAGTGACCGTGCGACGACCTGTGCTGCGCATCAGGGACGGCGTGCACAGCGAACGTCCCGACACCCTGGTGAGCGAGGAACCGCTCGAGATCCGGGTGGGCGGCCGCCCGCTGACCGTGACGATGCGGACGCCGGGAAACGATTTCGACCTCGCGGCAGGCTTTCTGGTGAGCGAGGGGGTCGTTCGATCGCCGGATCAGATCGCCGGAATCCGCTACTGCGCGGGCGCGACCGCCGAGGGCACCAACACCTACAACATCGTGGACGTGGTCCTGGCCCCCGGTGTCGCCGCCCCTGACCCGTCGCTGGAACGCAACTTCTACACCACGTCCTCCTGCGGACTGTGCGGCAAGGCCAGCCTCGATGCGGTGCGCACCGCTGCGACCTGGTCGGTGGCAGACGATCCCGTGCGTTGCCCGCCCGAAGTCCTGGCGACCCTGCTGGACCGGCTTCGTGACGCACAGAAGGTGTTCGACACCACCGGTGGCTTGCACGCGGCCGGACTGTTCACCGCCGACGGATCGATGCTGTACCTGCGTGAGGACGTCGGCAGACACAACGCGGTCGACAAGGTGATCGGCGCCGCCTTGCGGGCCGCACTGCTGCCGTTGCGCGAAACCGTTCTGATGGTGAGCGGACGGGCATCCTTCGAACTGGTACAGAAGGCGCTCATGGCGGGCATTCCGGTATTGGCGGCGGTCTCCGCGCCGTCGTCGCTGGCGGTGGATCTCGCTGCCGACAACGGGTTGACCCTGGTCGGATTCCTGCGCGGCGATTCGATGAACGTCTACGCCGGTGCGCAGCGACTGGTGACGGACCATCGCCAAGGGCTGCTCACTCGCTGACGATGCCGGCGACGAGATTGATCGTGGTCGCGAGAATGACGGTGCCGAAGGCGTAGGACAGCAGACAGTGGCGGAGCACGATGGAGCGGATCCCCGCCTTCGTGACGTTGGTGTCGGAGACCTGATAGGTCATGCCGTCGCGGCCGCGATATGGCCTTCGTCGGATCTGCCGAGCACGAGGATGAGGACGATGGCGACGAGCCCGCTGAGCGCGGCGACGACGACCGACGTCTCCTCGATCAACGGCTGGAAGTCCTCGCGCCGGGCATTGGCCCTGGTCCGCTCGGCGTCCATCGGCCAGAGCACTACCCAGCCGGCGACGACGAAAATCGTTGCGGCAGTGGCGATGCCGGTGAGCACACCGAGTGCCGGTTCGCTGCCGATAGCCACGGCCGCTCCCGCCGCGGCACCGAGCACGACAGCACCGAGCAGGCGGGTGACCGCCGACAACAGCAACGGACTGCTCATGGCGGTGCAGCGTACCCAACGGTCCTCGACGATCGCGTGATCGTCGGTCAGCCCGGTGCGGGCTCGCCGAGCACGGCGTCCAGGTCGGCGGCCCCAGCGGTCGTGACCAGCGCCTTTGCCAGTACCGAGCCGGGCTCCCCCGCCGCCGTGACCAGCACGATCTCGGCGGAGACGACCGGGTCGTCGAGAGCGAGTATCCGGACCCCGGCGGGCGCGGGCAGGGTGCGCAGCCAGGGCTGCGGCACGACACACGCCCAGCGACCGGTGCTCACATGCGCGAGCAACGCGACCACGGAATCGGTCTCGATCTGCGGCGCGGCGCGCAGCCCGCGCCCGGCGAGCGCTTCGTCGAGGAGCTGTCGCCCCCGCATTTCCTTGTGCAGCAGGCACATCGGCATCTCCAGCGCCTCGGCCCAGGTGATCGTTCCGGTGCGCCCCGCCAGCAGTTCGGTGCCTGCGAGCAGCACGTGCCGTTCGGTGTAGAGCGGGGTGCGGATGAGCCCGCTGGTGTCGACCCCTCGCGCGTAGACGACGCCCGCGTCGAGTTCGTACCGGCGGATACGCTCGACGATGTCGAGTGAGCGCAGTTTGGTTTCCAGCCGCACCCGAACCAGCGGATGTTCGACGCAGAACGGGTCGGTGAGCAGGGCGACGGTGCTCGATGCCGCCGGAATCACGCCGATCCGCAGCTCACCGGTCAAACCGGTTTGCAGGGCGGCGACTTCGTGTTCGAGCGCGTCGCGGTCGGCCAGGATCCGCCGGGCCCACAGGACCAGCCGCTCCCCTTCCGGCGTGAGCCCCTCGAAGCTGTGTCCCCGCCGGACCAGCGGCACACCGAGCTCGTGCTCGAGCTTGCGCAGCGCTTCGGACAGTGCGGGTTGGGATACGTAGCAGGACTTGGCCGCACGGGCGAAGTGACGTTCCCTGGCGAGCGCCACGAAGTACTCGAGCTGACGGAAGAGCACGTCTGCCTAGTCGTCGTCTCGGACGGCGGCCGTCGTGTGGCGGGCGTGGGCGATCTCGCGCGCGTGCTCGGCGGGCGCCTTGTCCGGGTACGGTCCCATGACGACAGTATGCGGTGCCGGATCCCGGATCAGCAATGCGACAGCTAATCCCACCGCCACGCCGATCACCGTGTCGAGCCCGCGCTCGGTGAGCATGGTGAGGGGATCGGTCGGGTCGGCGAGCTCGGTCATCGCCATGATCAGCGGCGTGAAGAAGCCGAGCGCCAGCGCGTAGTGACGCGCCATGAACAGCTCGGTCGGATACAGCAGCGCGATGATCGCGAGCCCGAGCACCGCCGGGCTCGGTCCCGGGATCAGCAGCGGTGTCGCCACGAGCAGACCGAGGAAGGTGCCGATCACCCGGTGTATCCCACGGGTCAGCCGGTCGCGCGAGGTCGCCGCCGCCAACGGCACGGCCGCACCGGCCATGGCCCAGTTGGCGTGCCCGACACCGAGCAGCAGACCGATGCCACCGGACAGTGAGATCGCCAGTGCGTAGCGGCCGGCCTGGGTCGTCGAGTCGATGCCCCGGCGGTGCGGTGGACATCGGCGCGGCACGTCGGTGGCCGTACCGCGCCGCACCCTACGAGTGGATTCCAGGTATCCGACGGCGACGCACAGGATCGCAGTACCGGCGCAGACCAGCAGCGCGGTGACCGGATGACGCTGGGTGTCGGCCACCATCGCGATCGCGCCGAAAGCGAAGATCCCGAAGAACGGGCCCTCCGGCCGCAACCCGAGCCGGTCGGTGACCGGTGACGCCACCGCGGCGAACACGGCGACGGCCGCGACCAGCACCGCGGGCGGAGCGTGCAGCCGACCGAGCAGAATGCCCGCCCCCACCGCGCCGACCAGCATCACGGCGGCCTCGCACTGGTGGGCTAGTCGTTGCCTCGGTGCTTCGGCGAACCCGTACATGCCGGTGAAGGAACCGAACACCGCGTAGATGAGCAGGTCGGTGCGCCCGGCGGCGACGAGCATCAGACCGGGGATCGCCAAGCCGACGAAGACGCGAGCGGCGGGCAGATGATCGATCTCGGTGACGAATCGCCGAAACACCGGGCGCGCCTGGTTCAGCATGGTGCGCAAGATTCCTCCGAGGGTCGGTCGCGGGCATGCCCGTAGGGCCGATGAACCACGGTGCATGAATCGTTCGCGAGGCGTCAACCGGCCGGAATCGGGCACATCGGACGAATTCATCGCGTACGCGGCAGCGATAAGCCACACCTATCGAGCAGTCGGAAGTCGGTCTTGGCCATGGCCGCCCGCAACAGCGACGATAGTGACGGCCCGCCTACCTCGAATCGTGACTCTCCGGGGAGAGAATTCCGGCGGACGGGAAGACCGGCTTCGAAATCGTCGAAGGGACTGTCATGACCGATGCGTTTGGAGAGTTCGACCCCGACGACGGCCCGAGCGGTGCTCGCGACCGCGCGGCGACCCCGGAATTCAAGCCGTATCATCATCCGGCCGCCGGGTGGGGTGCCGCGAAGGCGGTCACCGAATTCATGATCGGCCAGGAGAAAGAGCCACTGCTCGGTACCCGCGCCATCATCAAGATGAATCACGAGAACGGTGGTTTCGACTGCCCGGGATGTGCGTGGCCCGATTCGATCAAGGGTATTCATCTCGACATCTGTGAGAACGGCATCAAACATGTCACCTGGGAGATGACGCACAAACGGGTGACGCGGGAATTCTTCGCCGAGCATTCGGTGGCGGAACTGTCCACCTGGAGCGAGCACGACCTCGAGAATCAGGGCAGGCTCACCGAGCCGATGCGCTACGACCCGGTCACCGACCATTACGTCCCGATCAGTTGGGACGACGCGTTCGAGATGGCGGGCAGGGCCTTACGCGAACTCGACGATCCGAATCTGGCGGCCTATTACACCTCGGGCCGGCTCGGTAACGAGGCGACGTTCCTCTATCAGCTGATGGCCCGGGAGCTCGGCACCAACAATCTGCCCGACTGCTCGAACATGTGCCACGAGGCGAGTGGACGTGCGCTGCAGGCCGCGCTCGGGACCGGTAAGGGCACCTGCGATCTCGAGGACTGGGAAACCACCGACGCGCTGTTCATCCTCGGCGTGAACGCCGCCTCCAACGCACCACGCATGCTGACCGCCCTCGCCGAGGCCGACCGGCGTGGCGCGCAGATCGTGCACATCAATCCGCTCGTGGAAGCCGGTGCGACGCGCACCATCATTCCGCACGAGATCCTGCGGATGGCGACGTTCCGCACGACCGATACCTCGACACTGAACCTGCAGCCGCGCATCGGCGGTGACTTCGCCCTGATGCGTGGCATCGCCAAGGCCGTGTTCGAGGAATCCGAATCCGATCCCAAGGCGCTCGATCATCAGTTCATCGAACGGCACACCCACGGGTTCGAGGAATACCGCGCGGTCGTCGAGGCCACGCCGTGGTCGACGATCGAGGAACAGTCCGGGCTCACCGAGGACGAGGTCCGTAAGGCCGCGCGCGTGTACTGCGAGGCCGATCGAAGCATCATCAGCTGGTGCCTCGGGGTGACCCAGCACGAGCACGGCGTCGACACCGTTCGCGAGATCGTGAACGTGCTGCTGTTGCGCGGCAATCTGGGGCGCGAGGGTGCCGGTCCGTCACCGGTGCGCGGGCACAGCAATGTGCAGGGCAACCGCACCTGCGGCATCGCGAACAAGCCGGCGGCGCAGTTCCTCGATCGGCTCGACGAGGCCTGCGGCATCACCTCACCGCGTGCCGACGGCTACGACGTCGTCGCGACCATCGAGGCGATGCAGGCCGGAAAACTGAAGGTGTTCATGGCGATGGGCGGCAATTTCGCGCTCGCCGCGCCCGACACCGCCTACACCTACGAGGCCCTGCGCAAATGCGACCTCACCATCCAGGTGAGCACCAAACTCAACCGCAGCCACCTCGTGCACGGCACCGAAGCCCTGATCCTGCCGTGCCTGGGCCGCACCGAGAAGGACATCCAGCGCGGCGGGGAACAGCAGACCTCGGTCGAGGACTCGATGGCGATGGTCCACCTGTCCAAGGGCATGAAGAAGCCGGCCTCCCGGCACCTGCTGTCGGAACCGGCCATCATCGCCGGAATCGCGAAAGCCGCACTGCCACAGAGTAAAACGCCATGGAACTACTATGTTGCCGACTACGACCGCATTCGCGACACCATGTCGCAAGTGCTCGACGGCTTCGAGGACTTCAACCGGCGCGTGCGTCTGCCGCTCGGCTTCCGCATCAAGCAACCGGCCCGGGAACTGATCTTCCTCACGCCCTCGGGCAAAGCCGAGTTCTCCTGCGCCGATCTGCCCGACCTCACCCAGGAACCCGGCATTCTGCGCCTGGCGACGCTGCGTTCACACGACCAGTGGAACACCACCATCTATTCCGACAACGACCGCTACCGCGGCATCAAGAATCTGCGCACCCTCGTTTTCATGAACGGCGACGACATGCGCGAACGCGGCCTGTCGCAATTCGACGACGTCGATATCACCAGCATCGCCCGCGACGGCAGCACCCGGTCGGTCCACAACTACAAGGTCATCCCCTACGACATCCCCCGCGGTTGCGCAGCCGGATACATGCCCGAACTCAATGTGTTGTGCGCGATCGGCGACATCAGCACCCAGAGCGATCAGCCGATCATGAAGAACGTGAAGGTCACCATCACCCGCTCGGCCTGAATCCTTGTCGTCGAGGAAATTCAGCGACCGATTCGGACGATGCCTGTGGTTACTCCCTGTAGCACCTCGCCGTTGCGCAGGATCAACGGCGAGGTTTGCAGTGGGTCGGCGAGCATGGTGGGTGGCAGTTCGTTTCGGCTCACCACTGCGCCGTCCTCGGGATCGATGACGGTGAAGGAGTAGCCGTCGATGGGTGTCGAGTTCGGTGTGCCGTCGCGGGTGACCGTGTAGACGAGTCCGTCCGCTGTCGAGATGTGCGGTACCGCGGCACTGCGCACCGTGTTCTCCCAGACCGTTCGGCAGCCGTCGCGGTCCACGTCGACGCGCGTCATGCCGCCGGCGAACGGCGCTGTCTCGGGTTGCGCCGGACCGGCGCCGTCCGGCACCGCCGGGTACGGATAACCGTAGGTGGAGGCCACGAAAACCGAGCCGCCGATACCGATCGGCGAATTCTCGCTGCCCGCACCGCCTTTGGTGAGCACCGGCCGAGAGCAGACGAGTTCGCCACTGCCGGAACGGAATACGAGCACCTTCACCTGATCGGCGGCGTTGTCGACGACGGTGAGATAGTCGGCGCCGGTATCCGGGCCGAAATACGTCGGCGTCGACCCGGTGCCCCACGACAGCTGCCCCGGTTTGCGGGCCGGGCCCCGGTCGTAGGCCGCGCGCCACAGCTGCACCGGCTCGCCCGAAGCATCGGTGCCGAGTTCGTAGAGCGCGTGCGTGGTCGCGACCGCCACCCGGCCGCTCGGCGCGGAGGAGATGCTGTTGGCCACCTTCTCCTCGGCGGGAAGAGTCAGCGTGGCGATCTCGCCTTCCGCGGTGACTGTCCCGACGATGCCGTTCTCCGTCGCGAACCACACCGTGCCCGACCAGTCGGGCACCAGGCCGGTGACACCGTCGTCCGCCGGAATGGCCGTGGTCAGGTCGACGGCTTCCACCACGCGCAATTCCCATCCCCTGGCGCCGCGTTCGTGGGCGATCCGCAGGAGCGCGCGATTGCCGTCGACCACGACCAGTCGGTCGGCGTGGTCGAGATAGGCGTACACCCCGCCGAGCAGGCCGCCTTTGGCCAAAGTCAACTGTGCGAGCGATCCGGACATCGCCGACCCGGCATCCGGAATTCCCCCGGCGGACGGGTCGATCAAATGCACTACCGGCGCACGATCGGCCACCGCCGTACACAGCGCCACGACGAGCCCGTCGGAACCCTGCAGCAGGGTCGGGCAGGCCGCCCCGAGTGGGTACCCGCCGATGCCTCGCGCGCCAGGACCGGGTCCCGCGTGCGGCACCGCGTCCGACGATCCCGCGTCGCCGTGCATCGTCGCCGTACCGGTCGGCCCGAGGAACGGATTCGGCGCGGCGAGCGGCCCCCAGCCGGGACCGGCCGTGCCGGTGCCCGAGGACAACACAGCGATCGCGCCGAGCACGAGCAGAACTGATCGGCTGGTATGACGAGCGAACATGGGGCAGATACTGCCGTATTCCGGCGAAGGGGACACACTGTCTGACACGCACCGATGAAGCACATCCCGAACACCGGTGGGCCGTAGGCTGACCGCCATGGGTGAGCCGCAGCGGGTCCTCGTTCCACTCACACAGGCAGCGATCTTTCTCGTCGCCACCATCGATGCGGGCGGTGAGGCGGCGGTCCGCGAGCTCCTGGCCGAGGTCGACGATCTACGCAAGTCGGTCGGTTTCCGCACCCCGGATCAGAACCTCAGCTGTGTCGTCGGTATCGGGCACCGCGCGTGGGGCCGGTTGTTCACCGGTCCCGAGCCCGCCGAACTGCACGAGTTCCCCGGCTATGCCGGGCCGGTGCACTCCTGCCCCGCCACTCCCGGCGATCTGCTGTTCCACATCAGGAGCGAGATGACGGGCACCTGTTACGAATTGGCGATGGCGATCGCGACCAGGCTGCGCGACGCGGCGACCGTTGTCGACGAGACATCGGGGTTCCGCTACTTCGAACAGCGCGATCTGCTCGGGTTCGTCGACGGGACCGCGAATCCGGAGGGCGGCGCGGCCGAGGCGGCAGTTCTCGTCGGCGACGAGGATCCGGCCTTCGCCGGTGGCAGTTACGTGATGGTGCAGAAATACCTGCACCCACTCGACGAATGGAATGCTCTGACGATCGAGGAGCAGGAGCTCATCATCGGGCGTACCAAACTCAGCGATTACGAACTGCCCGACGACGTGAAGCCACCCAGCTCCCACGTCACCATGAACACGATCGTCGATGCCGACGGCGTGGAGCACGATATCGTGCGCGCGAATATGCCGTTCGGCACCGTCGGAGACGGTCAGCTCGGCACGTATTACATCGCCTATTGCGCCACGCCGTCCGTACCGGAGAAGATGCTCGAGCGCATGTTTCTCGGCACCGACGATGCCCCCTACGACCGCATTCTCGACTTCTCCACCGCTGTCACCGGAAGTCTGTTCTTCGCTCCGTCCGCCGATTTCCTCGGCGATCTGCCTGATGCACCCTCATTCGTCGCCGACGAAGACGTCGACATCGACGTTCCCGAGTTCGCTCCGGTCATCGCCGCCGAGGCGGCACCGGTGGTCTCGGACGGTTCGCTCTCCATCGGGTCCATGAAAGGGAGTAACTGAATGAACAATCTGCATCGCGAACTCGCGCCGATCACCGACGAGGCCTGGACACAGATCGAGGAAGAAGCCACCCGCACGTTCAAGCGCAATATCGCCGGACGCCGGGTCATCGACGTGTCCGGTCCCCGAGGCGTGGCCTACTCGGCGCTCAACCGGGGCAGGCTCACCCCGGCCGACTCCCCCGACGACGGTGTACAGGCACACCAGCGCGTCGTACAGCCGCTCGTGGAACTGCGGGTGCCCTTCACGTTGAAGCGCTCCGAACTCGACGACATCGAACGCGGCGCCCCCGACGCCGACCTCGACAACCTCAAAGACGCCGCTCAGCAGATCGCCTTCGCCGAAGACCGCGCGATCTTCGAGGGCTACACCGCCGCGGGCATCACCGGCATCCGCGCCGCCGCCTCCAACTCCCCCGTCGCCCTGCCCGGCAATGTGGTCGACATCCCCGACGCCATTTCCCACGCCCTCACCGAACTGCGCCTGGCCGGTGTCCAGGGACCGTACTCGGTGCTGCTCAGCGCCGACCTGTACACCAAGGTCAGCGAAACCTCCGACCACGGCCACCCGATCCGCACCCACATCGAGCGCCTCATCGACGGCGAGATCATCTGGGCACCGGCCATCACCGGCGGTTTCGCCCTCACCACTCGCGGCGGCGACTTCGAATTCGCCATCGGTCAGGACCTGTCGATCGGATACCTCAGCCACGACGCCGAGACGGTCCAGCTGTACTTCCAGGAAACCTTCACCTTCCTGGTCGAGACCTCCGAAGCAGCGGTATCACTGGGGTCCTGAACCTCGACTGCCGAGAACATCACGTTCGACGCTCCTCTCGACAACGGCGCACACGCGTCTGCTTCGGCGACAGTTCATAACGACGGCAGGAGACCGACGATGAGTACGCTGGCGATGAGCACCGTCGATATCTCGAGGTGGCAATTCGGTATCACCACGGTGTATCACTTCATCTTCGTACCGCTGACCATCGGTCTTGCTCCGATCGTCGCGGGAATGCAGACCGCGTGGGTCGTCACCGGCGACGAGAAGTGGTATCGGCTCACCAAGTTCTTCGGCAAATTGTTCCTGATCAATTTCGCCATCGGCGTGGCAACCGGCATCGTGCAGGAGTTCCAGTTCGGGATGAACTGGAGCGAGTACTCCCGATTCGTCGGCGATATCTTCGGCGCCCCTTTGGCTTTGGAGGCGTTGGTCGCCTTCTTCCTCGAATCGACCTTCATCGGACTGTGGATCTTCGGCTGGTCCCGGCTGCCCAGACTCGTTCACCTGGCCACGATCTGGTTGGTGGCCATCGGGGTGAACGCGTCGGCGTATTTCATCATCGCGGCCAACTCGTTCATGCAGCATCCGGTCGGCGCCAGGTTCGATCCCGAGACCGGCCGGGCCGAACTGGACAGCATCTGGACGTTGCTCACCAACAACACGACGCTGGCGGCGTTCCCGCATGTGGTCGCCGGTGCGTTCCTCACCGCGTCGGTGTTCGTCGCCGGTATCTGCGGATGGTTCATGGTGCGCAATAGGCGCAGTGGTGACCCGGTGAAACAGTCCGAAGCCACCACGCTCTGGCGTCCCGCCGCCCGCGGTTCGCTGTATGTGGTGGCGGCGTCGATCGTGGTGGTGGCACTCACGGGCGATATCCAGGGCAAGATCATGTTCGATCAACAGCCGATGAAGATGGCCTCGGCGGAGTCGCTGTGTCACACGGCGACGGACCCGAAGTTCTCGGTGCTCACCGTCGGCACGCACAACAACTGCGACAGCGTGGAGCACCTGATCGAGGTTCCCTATGTGCTGCCTTTTCTGGCCAAGGACCAGTTCACCGGCGTGACCCTGCAGGGCGTCGAGGATCTGCAACGTTCCTATGTCGAGCAGTACGGGCCGGGCAATTACCGGCCGAATCTGTTCGTCACCTACTGGTCGTTCCGCACCATGGTCGGCCTGCTCGCCGGCCCGGTGGTGCTGCTACTCGCCGGATTCTGGGTGACCCGGGGTGGTCGCGCCCCCGACCGGCGCTGGTTCGGCTGGCTGAGCCTGCTCGCCATCCCGACGCCGTTCCTGGCCAACAGCGCGGGCTGGGTGTTCACCGAGATGGGGCGCCAGCCCTGGGTGGTCGTTCCCGACCTCGCCGGCGACCTCACCATCCGCATGACCGTGGACCAGGGTGTCTCGGACCACGCACCGGGCACCGTGCTGTTCTCACTGATCGTGTTCACCGTGCTCTACGGTGCGCTCGCGGTGGCCTGGTACTACCTCATGCATCGATACACCGTCGCGGGCCCGGCGCCGGATTCGACCACGTCGCAGCACGACGATTCGGGCCCCGACGACGGCAGTGGTGGTGGCAGACACCGCGCCGAACCCGTCGAACCGCTGTCTTTCGCCTACTAGAGCTCCGAGGGTCCGACGCCGTTCGGGCAGTGTCGACGACTGTCGGCTCGGGACCGATCGACGGTCGGGAGCAGTAACGCCAGGCCCTCGGAATCCGACCGCATTGGTGTGTGGTGGGCTTTCGGCGACGGGACGGAGGGCAAGTGGCAGCCGGTCGGATAAGACGAACCGCCGTGGTAGCCGGTACCGCGGGTGTCCTCGGGCTCCTCGGCTACTGCGGGCTCGCTGCTGCCCAGCCCACTCCGGCGCCGGGCGGCCAGGTTGCCATCGCGGGGCTCGACCCTACCGACAGCTCGAGACTCCCCGACAGCGGCGCGATCCGGTTCGTCGCCGAACCCGGAGACCACGGCAGCGGCGGAGGCAACGGGAACTCGGACCCGGGAAGCGGCAACGGCAACCAAGGCAACGGCGGCGGCAACCAGGGCAACTCGGACCCCGGCAACGGAAACGGCAACCAAGGCAACGGCGGCGGGAACCAAGGCAACAACGGCAACCCGAACCCCGGCAACGGCAACGGCAACCAAGGCAACGGCGGCGGGAACCAAGGCAACAACCCGGGGAATCCGCCGGAACCGCAAGCCCCCGCCCCGCAATCCGCGCCGGTGGCCCCTGCCCCGGACGCTCCCGCACCCGCCCAGCCGGAGGCTCCCCAGCCGGACGCGGGCGAATCCGGCGGCGCGCCGGGTGGTGGAGGACCCGGTGACGGCGCGCCAGGCGGTGGCGGCGCGCCACCGGCCGGAGCAGGTCCCGGCGGCGACTCACCCTCCGCACCGGCCCCCGGTGGAGCGGCCGATCCGCCCGCCGCTCCCGCACCGGGCGGAGGCCCGGCGGCCCCCGCCCACGACGTCACACCGACCAGCGACACCGGCCTCCTCCCCGACCCGAACCTCCTCTCGGTCATAGGCGGTCTGCTGGCGCTCGGGCTTGCCGGCGGTGGTTCGGCCGCGGTCAGTTTCCAGGGCGCCGCCCAGGCGCAGACACGTGTCGACGCCGCCCGAGCAGAGTTCTTCGGCTCACGGGCGTGATGCCGGTTCCCTCCGGAACCGGGCGGGTCGTTTAGCCGGTCCTTCGCGTGGAATGACCGCAAGTAGCTCGCGTGCCGGCACACCGACGTCGGCATTCCGCCGCTCAGGAGGTCACATGCCGGGTCATCGGTTGGGAGGTGTCCGCGCGGCGGCGACGCTGGCGGACCTCGGGTTCGCCGGATTCGCCGCAGGCGTCATCGCCCGTCGCCGCAGGATGATGGGACTACTGGAACGCACGCAAGCGGACGGTCGTGCCGTCCGGCGGATGCATGCGCTGCGTGACGAATTCGGCTCGGGGCCGGTGGAATTGGTCCTGCCCGGCCGACGGGTGGTCGTGGTCACCGATCCCGCCGATGTGGGCAGGGTGCTTGCGCAAGCACCGTCGCCGTTCGATCCGGCCAATCGGGAGAAGCGCGCCGCATTGCGCCAATTCCAGCCGCACGGGGTCCTGATCTCGGAGGGCCCGATCCGCGAGGAACGCCGGGCGGTGAACGAAGCCGCTCTCGAGACCGGCCGTCCGCTGCACCGGCTGGCGACCCCGTTCGCCGAGGTCATCGCCGACGAAGCGGCCTGGATGCTGGCGGCGGCCTCGTCGACCGGCACGCTGGACGCCGCACAGTTCACCACCGCCTGGTGGCGGTTGGTCCGTCGGCTGGTGCTCGGCTCCGCAGCGCGCGAGGACCACGACATCACCGATCGGCTGTGGCAGCTGCGTTCGGCCGCGAACTGGTCATTTCTCGTGCCACAACGCAGGCGCTCGGGCGAGAAGTTCTCCGAGAGCCTCTACCGCTATGCCGAATCAGCGGAGAAGGACAGCCTCTTAGGTGCGCTCACCGAGGTATCCGCGTCCGGCGCAACGGATCCAGTCGGCCAGGTACCGCATTGGCTGTTCGCCTTCGACGCGGCGGGGATGGCACTGAGTCGCGCGGTGGCATTGCTGGCCACCCATCCCGATCAGCGCGCCGCGGCAGTCGCCGAGGCACAGCACGCCACGACTCCGGCGACGCTCCCCTACCTCCGGGCATGTGTCCTGGAATCGGTGCGGCTGTGGCCGACGACGCCGCTCATCCTGCGCGACGTCACCGAGGACACCGCCTGGCGCGACGACGAGCAGCGTTTCACCACCGAGGCCGGTGCGGCGCTGCTGATCGCCGCCGTCGCGTTCCACCGTGACCCGCGGTCGCTTCCGTTCGCCGATGATTTCGTTCCCGACATCTGGTTGGACGGCCGCGCGAAGGACTACCCGCAGTTGGTGCCGTTCAGCGCCGGACCCGCGGCCTGCCCCGGGCAGGACCTGGTGCTGTTCGTCACCAGTACGCTGCTCGGGGAAATGCTGCGCGCGGCGCGGTTCGAGCTGACCTCGACCCCCTCTCTCGATCCGTCGACACCGTTGCCGTTCACCCTGAACAACTTCGGCCTCGAATTCCGCGTGGAATCCCGGCACGACTCGCCGATCCTGAACAGGTCCATGTCCTGACCCGATCGGCGGCAGCGAACAGGAGGTTTCGTGCGCTTACGGCGAAGCACTCCCGACGGCCCGGGGATCCGGCGAGTCACCCGGGGTCGTGGTTTCTCCTACCTGACCACCGACGGCGAACGCGTCGCGGACGAAGACCTCCTCGAGCGGATCAACGGCCTGGTGATTCCGCCCGCATGGCGCAAGGTGTGGATCTGCCCGCACGCCAACGGTCATATCCAGGCGATCGGTGTCGATGCCGCCGGCCGCCGCCAATACCTGTACCACGAGCAGTGGCGCCGGGAGCGCGACGAGGAGAAGTTCGACCGCGTCCTCGATCTGGCTGCTTGCCTGCCCCAGCTCCGCGACCGGCTGACCGCCGATGTGCGCCGCTCCGGCCTGCACCGGCACCGGGTGGAGGCCGTGGCCATCGGGTTGATCGACCTCGGCGTGTTCCGGGTCGGCGGCGAGGAGTACGCCGAGGAGAACGGCACCCGAGGCGTCGCCACCCTGCTGCGCGAACAGGTGCGCGTCGAGGGCCAGCAGATGCTGTTCGACTATGTCGCCAAGGGCGGTCTGCGTCGTCGCGTCCGGATACACGACGCCGATCTGGCCCGCGCTGTCACCTCCCTGCGGCGTAGTCGCGCGGATTCGCCCCGGCTACTGGTCTACCGCGACAAGAACGGCTACCGGGAACTGCATGCCGACGACATCAACGCCCGTTTCAAAGCACTCACCGAAACGGACTGCACCGTCAAGGACCTCCGGACCTGGCAGGCCACCGTGCTGGCCGCCGAGGGATTCGCGCAGGCCGAACCCCCGACCTCCGAACGTGCGCGCAAGCGGGCCGAACGCGCCGTGATCACCGAAGTGGCTGCCGCACTGGGCAATACCCCCGCCGTGGCCCGCGCCTCCTATGTCGACCCGAGGGTCGCCGAAGCGTACGCCGAGGGCGTCACGATCTCCCGAGCGCTGGACAGAGCCGCCCACGCCGCCGAGAGCGAGCGTCGAGCAATCATCGAACGTGCAGTTCTCCGACTGCTCCGGCGCGCCACCCACCGGGGGCATTGATCCCCGCTCCGCCGACGAACGAGGCAACACCACACCCGGGGCCGTGAACAGCTAGGCCCCGGCCGGGGATATAGTTGCGTCATGCAACACCAGTCGGGTGGATGGTCGCCCGAGCTCGTCGCGGTGCACGACGCGCTCACGCAGATCGTCCGCGAAGCCATCGCGGCACGGCCCGCGTCGGAGGGGATACCGTCGTTCGCGCAGCGATCGGCGCTGTCCTACATCGAACGGAATCCGGGCTGTCGTGCCACCGAGTTGGCCGAAGCGTTCGGTGTACACCGCTCGACGGTGTCACGACAGCTGCGGACCTGCGTCGACGCGGGCTGGGTGGCGGCGGGCGAGGAAAATTCCCGGGCGGGCTACCCGCTGACGCTCACCGCGTCGGGCCGCCGCGCGCATCGAGCCGCGATCGAACACGACCTCATGCTGCTCGAGGAGCGGATGAGCGACTGGACTGCCGACGACATCACCGACTTCGCGCACGCCTTGCGGCGATTCCAGCGACCCGACCAGCCCCTTGGAGGCGAGCATGCGTGAGTTCACCACGCCGGCCACGTTCACCATCGCCGAGGACGAGACCATCGTCGGCTCGGTCTACACCCAGGCCGAACAGTTCCCGCAGCGGGTGCTGTTCTCCCGTCCCGTCGGGGACCGCTGGGTCGACGTCACCGCGGACGAGTTCGCGCGACTGGTGTCCGCGGCGGCGAAAGGCTTGATCGCCAACGGTATTCGAGCGGGCGATCGGGTGGTACTCGCGTCGGCGACGCGCTTCGAGTGGACGCTGTTCGATTTCGCGATCTGGGCCGCCGGTGCGGTCACCGTTCCCGTCTACGACTCGTCCTCCGCCGAGCAGGTGCGGTGGATCCTCGAGGATTCCGGTGCCGCGCTCGCCATCGTGGAGACCGCGCGGCACAAGGATCTGCTCGCGAACGCACCGGCAACGCTGCGACGGTCCCTGGTCATCGACGACGGCGCCGAGGCGCTGCTGATCGCCGAGGGCACCGACCGCTCCGACGACTGCCTGCGGGAACGGCTCGAGGGCCTGCGCGCCGACGGCCTCGCCTCCCTGGTGTACACCTCCGGCACCACCGGTCGCCCCAAAGGGTGCATGCTGACCCATCGCAACTTCCTGTCGGAGGTGCGCGGCATCCTGACCGCGAGTATCGGTGAGGTCGCCCACCCGGGCCAGCGGATGCTCACTTTCCTGCCGCTCGCGCACGTGTTGGCCAGGGCGGTGTCGCTGGCCGCGTTCGAAGCCGGGATGACGCAGGCGCACTGGGCGGACTTCAAGACCATCACCGGTCAGTTCACCCGCTTCCGTCCGCACACGATCCTCGGTGTGCCGCGGGTGTTCGAGAAGGTGCGCGACGGCGCCGAGAAGAAGGCACGCGACGGCGGCAGGATCAAGGCGGCCGTCTTCCGGTTCGCCGAGCAGACCGCGGTCCGGTGGAGTGAAAACCTCGACCACACCGGCGGATTCGCGCGCACGCCCTCGCTGCTGTTGCGTGCCGAGTACGCGCTGTGCGACCGGCTGGTGTACGCCCCGCTGCGGGCCGCGCTGGGTGGTGATTGCGAGTTCGTCATCTCCGGCGGGGGCGCGTTGACGCCTCGGCTCGGGCATTTCTTCCGAGGTGTCGGTGTTCCGGTGTACGAGGGCTACGGCCTGACCGAATCCACCGCCGCGCACTGTGTGAACGTGCCGGGTGCGGTGAAGATCGGTACGGTGGGACAACCGTTGGGCGGCAACGCTGTTCGCATCGCCGAGGACGGCGAGATCGAGGTGTCCGGCGGCGTCGTGTTCGCCGGGTACTGGCGCAGCGAGGAAGCTACCGCCGCCGCGCTGCCCGACGGGTGGTTGCGCACCGGCGACCTCGGCGCCATCGACGACGACGGGTTCCTGTCGATCACCGGACGCAAGAAGGACCTCCTCGTCACGGCGGGCGGCAAGAACGTCTCCCCCGGCCCGATGGAGGATCGCATTCGTTCCCACGCGCTGATCTCGCAGGCCGTCGTGGTCGGCGACGGTCGCTCGTTCGTCACCGCGCTCATCACCATCGACCCCGAGACGTTCACCGGATGGAAGGAAGCGGCCGATCGACCGGCCGAGGCGACCGTCGCCGATCTCCGTGCGGATCCGGCGCTGCTCGCCGAGGTGCAGCAGGCGATCGACGATGCCAACAGCACCGTCTCCCATGCCGAATCCATCAAGAAGTTCGTCGTCCTCGATCGCGACCTGACCGAGGAGTCGGGCGAGCTCACCGCCACGCTCAAGGTGAAGCGGCACGTGGTCGCCGAGCGATTCGCCGATGAGATCGACGGTATGTACCGGGCCTGAGCGCCGATCCGCAGGGCATCGGCGCCGCGTGGGCGACGACCAGCCTCGGACAGCGTTCAGGCGCCCAGTAGGCGGACTTCGCTGTCGAGCAGGGCAGCCTGTTCGGTCAGTGCGGTCGGGTCCGGGTTCGCGCCGAGCCGCCGCTGAACCTCCGCCCGGCTGGCGACGACCATGCCGCTCTGCTGGTCCTCTGATCCCGGGGCGACCCGCACCCGTCCACCTTCGAGAACCAGACAGGCTTGCGCGTCGTCGGCCCCGAGCAGTTCTCGCACTATGTCGACGGTGACCAAGTCCTCGGCCGCGCTCGCAGGTGACGGTGTGGTGCCATTTTGCTCGTCAGTTGCCATGGTGTGCGCTTGCCCAGTCGGCAACCACCGAAACACCGGCGTTCCACCGACCCGCGCACGGGGCGGGAGCGACTCGAAAATGTGCTGACCGAGGAGCACAATCGGAGGTGGAGAGAGCGTCGAGGTCTGCGGTTCCCGCCGCTCGCTCCACCAGGCAGGAGTGTAGCAATCCTGTTGCCCGACAACCACTTTCGTGTCTCAACTCACCCGTTGAGCGGGAGCGGATCCCTGTGTTTCCGGACGAGAACCCGTTTCAGCGCCGCGTCGGCTGTGCCGACACGCCTCGCAGCGCGGTGGATCGGCGCGGCGGACCTCTACCCTCTGATCGGTGGCGACCACCCCGCGCGTTGCTCCAGCACATCCGCATGCTCTCGCACCCGTTCCCCCGCATATGACGGCTGCCCAATTCCGGGCGCACGGCCGGGCCGTGGTGGACTGGGTGGCCGACTACTGGGAGCGGGTGGAGTCGCTGCCGGTGCGGTCGAGCGTCGTTCCCGGTGAGGTCCGCGCACAACTGCCTGCCGAGCCGCCCGAGACCGGCGAACCGTTCGAGGCACTGCTCGCCGACATGGATCGGATCGTCGTGCCCGGCTCGACACACTGGCAGCATCCCGGCTTCCTCGCCTACTACCCGAGCGGCGCGTCGGGTCCATCGGCGCTGGCCGAACTGCTGATCTCCGGCCTGGGCGTGCAGGGCATGCTCTGGCAGACCGCACCGGCGTGCACCGAACTGGAACAGCTCGTTCTCGACTGGCTGGCCGGCCTGATCGGGCTACCCGAGCGTTTCACCTTCGCGGGCGGCGGTGGCGGTGTGGTGCAGGACGGCGCGAGCACCGCGATGCTGATCGCCCTGCTGGCCGCCTTGCAGCGGGCATCGCGTGGACAGGTCGCCCGTGCGGGTGTCGAACGTGGCCGCTACGTCGTCTACACCTCGAACGAAGCGAACTGCGGCTTCGAAAAGGCCACGCGGATAACGGGTCTCGGTTCCGATGCGATCCGCTTCGTCGACACCCGCGCGGACCTGTCGATGGACCCGACGGCGCTGCGTAGGGCGATGGCGCACGACGCCGCGGCCGGCCGGATACCGGTCCTGGTGATGGCGACGGTCGGCACCACCTCCACGGGCGCCGTCGACCCGGTTCCCCTCATCGGCCCAGTCTGTCGCGAATTCGGCGCCTGGTTGCACGTGGACGCGGCGTACGCGGGCGTGGCCGCGATGTGCCCGGAGTTGCGCTGGATCAACGACGGCGTGGCGGACTTCGCCGATTCCTACGCGACCAATCCGCACAAATGGTTGCTCACCGCCTTGGAATTCGACGCCTGCTACCTCGCCGACCGTTCGGCGTTGACGGACGTGCTGTCGGTGCTGCCGGAATACCTGCGCAACAGCGCGACCGAGTCCGGCACGGTGGTGGACTATCGGGATTGGCAACTGCCGGTGGGCCGCCGGTTCCGGGCACTGAAGTTGTGGGCGGTGATCCGCTGGTACGGCGCGTCCGGTTTGCGCGAGCACATTCGCTACAGCGTGTCGGTGGCGCAGCAGTTCGCGGCATGGGTCGAGGCCGACGACCGGTTCGACGTGCTCGCGCCGCATCCGCTGTCGGTGATCTGTTTCCGGCTGCGCGCCGTCGACGACGTCAACCGGGCCCTGCTGGAGGCTGTCAACGCGACAGGCCAAGTCCTGTTGTCGCACACCATGGTTCGCGGGCAGTTCGCTCTTCGCGTGGCGATCGGTGGCTGCGCGACCCGACTCGAACACGTGGCAACAGCATGGCAGCTGTTGAGCGAGTGGGCCGATATCGTCACCGGCCCGAACTGATACCCGACGAGCGTCGCCGGAGGGATTCCGGCGACGCTCGCGGTGTCAGTGCACGCTGAACGTGCCGGTCAGCGTCGCTTCGGTGACCCCGGGACAGGTTTGTTCGGTGGTCACCGTGTTGTCGTCGGTCGCGGTGTGCCCGGCGAGCGTGCCGGAGTCGATGGTGATCGGGAAGGTGGCCGGGCCACCACCTTTGGACTTGGTCTGGTTGCCCGCGGCTTTGCTGCTGGTGGTGCTCGTGGTGCCGTCGGACCAGGTGATGGTGCCGGTGCCCTCGTGGACGGTCACCTTCCCCTCGCAGGAGGCCACCTCGGTGCCCTGCTCCGCCATGCTCACGGGGTAGGGCCCACCCTCGTCGACGGCGGACCCCGCGCAGTCGGTGAACTCGGTGGTGGCCGACCATTCGACGCGGGTCGGCTTCTCCCCCAGCCCGTCGCCCGCCCAGGTGACGGTGCCGTTCTGGGTGCAGGTGATGATCGGCTCCGCCTGGTTCGCACCGGGTGGCGCGGCGATGCCCGGTGCGGCGAACGGGACGAGCCCGATCGACGCGGTGGCGAGAACAACGGCTCCGGTCAGACGATATCGGGTGAACATTCGTCTCCTCTGTCGTTCCTGCTGGGCTGATGAACGCCCGAGACAGTACTTCGCCGCCGCTCGGCTCCCACCGAGCCACCCTCCCCGGGTCCACACCGAGTCGAACCCGCAACAACACTGTTGCCGACCGGAACCTGTCGGTGCCCGGCGTTATCCTGCGCGCATGAAGCCGTGGGAGTACGAATTCGCCGCCGAGGTCTGGCAGGCACCAGGCGCCACCTGGCATTTCGTCGCGGTTCCCGAGCCGGTCGCCGACGATATCGCCGACCGGCATCCCCGCACCGGACCCGGTTTCGGCGCCGTCCCGGTCACGGTCTCTGTCGGCGCGACCACCTGGTCGACATCGGTGTTCCCGGACAAGAAGCGCGGCACGTACATCCTGCCCATGAAGAAGCCGGTCCTGCAGGCCGAAGAGCTGGTCGAGGGCGATACCGCACACGTACGGCTGCGCACCGGCCGCTGAGCGAGCCCGTCACGCCGGACGCGAGCTCGTCCCGCGCACGATGATGCCAACGACCGTGCGCACATACGACTCGCTGAACCCTTCACCGCGCAGCACGAGATGCGTCCACAACGAACCCGCGAGCAGGTCGACGACGACCGCCGGATCGAGTCCGGCCGGGATCTCACCCCGTGCGGCGGCGCGGTCGAAGATCACCTGCTCGCGTTCGAGCCGATCGCTGAAGAAGCGATGCCCCACCGCGGCGAGCTCGGGGCGCGAGGCCGACGCGGACAGGACCGCTGTGACGATCGGCGAGGTGTCCTCGGCGGTCAGCAGCCGGCCGATCCCGAGCCCGAGCGCGGTGAGGTCGCCTTCGAAGGTGCCGGTGTCGGGAATCGAAATGCGCAGGGGCGCGGCAACAGTCAGCGCCGCGGCGAGCAGCGCGTCTTTCGACGGCCACCAACGGTAGAGCGTCGTCTTGTTGACACCGGACTGCCGGGCGACCGCCTCCATCGTCAGGTCGTCGTAGCCGTCCCGGGCCAGCAACTCCAGAGCACAGAGGTAGATGGTTTCGGCTTTTCGCGGGCCCGAGGTCGTCACCCGCCCAACAATACAACGCAACGTTGCGTTGCACTGCGGGCAGAGGTACGTTTGCAACGCAACGTTGCGTTGCATTATCTGAGGAGGGGTAGCTATGCCGGATCGTCTACCGGTGGTTTTCGTCCATGGAATTCGGATGAGCGGGGCGGCCTGGACGCTGGTCGCCGACCGCGTCGGCCGGGTGCGCCCTGTCACCGCTGTCGACCTGCCCGGCCACGGGCGCAGACGCGGCGAACGGTTCACCGTCGCCGGATCCGTCGAAACAGTCTGCGAGGCAATCGATTCCCTCGGCGGCCGCGCCCTGGTCGTCGGACATTCGCTGGGTGGCTACGTCGGTATCGCCACTGCGGAAAGGGCTCCGGCGAAGGTGGCGGGGCTCGTGGTCGCGGGTTCGACGTGCGTGCCCACGCGAACTCTGATGACTCCGTTCACTGTGATGCATCGAGTGCTTTCGCGGCAGCCCGACGGTGGCCACCGGGCGAGTTCACGCGTGTTCGACCGCGTCCTTCCACCGGCCGTCGCCCGCGCCGTCGAGGCCGCGGGTATCGCGACCGAGGTCATCCCCGATGTCGTCGACGAACTGAGCGGCTTCGACGTGCTCGCCGCCCTCGGCTCCTATGCGGGGCCGATATCCTTGGTCAACGGCCGCCACGATCACTTCCGCGTGCAGGAGCGCCGATTCCTGCGGCAGTGCCGCGACGGCCGCCTGATCGTCGTCGCCGGCGCCGGACACTATCTGCCCCTGATCCATCCGGAACGGTTCACCGAACTCGTCCTCGAGGCCGCGACAGCGGCCGAGGCAGCCTCCTATCGGTAAGCCCGGCTTACCGCTGCGGCGAGAAGATCGTCGTTGTTCCGGGCTGTTCGCGGCGTCAAGCTGGTGCGATACAGCCCGAGGTTAGGAAATCTGGATGCTTCGACACGACGAATTCGATCGGACCGGAGGTGGCACGATGCTGGTCGCCGACCGGAGTGCACCGGATCTGCGCCACGCGGCGTGCGAGGTGCGCGACGTGCTGAACCGGATCGGCGACAAGTGGTCGGTGTTGGTGATCACGGAGCTGATCGGTGGGGCACGGCGCTTTCTGCAACTGCACCGGAGCGTGCCCGGCATCTCCCAGCGCATGCTCACGGTGACCCTGCGCCGACTCGAACGCGACGGCCTGGTGGCCCGCCGGATCTATCCGACGGTGCCGGTGCAGGTGGAGTACACCCTGACACCGGTCGGACGCAGCTTGCTGACGGTCTTCGACGTGGTCGCCGCATGGTCGGTGCGGCACCGCGCCGAGGTGATGTCGGCGCGGGCCCGCTGGGACATCACCGCCGACACCCGAGCGGCCGTGGACGAATAGTTCACGGCCGCAACGGCTTCAGGCGAGAGCTTTGAGGACCGCGGCGGCCAGCGGGGCCGACGAGGCGGGGTTCTGACCGGTGAACAGGTTGCGGTCGGTGACAACGTGCGGCGCCCATGGCTCGCCCGAGGTGTAGTCGGTACCGAGCGCGACGAGGCGGTCCTCGAGCAACCATTTCGCCTTGTCAGCGAGGCCCGCCTGGGATTCCTCGGCGTTGCTGAAGCCGGTGAGGCGGTACCCGGCGAACGGCGAGACGCCCGCGTCGCCGGTGGTGGCCAGCAGCGCGGCGGGTGCGTGGCAGACGACCGCCAGGGGCTTGCCGGAGGAGAGGGCGGCGTTGAGGAGTGCGCCCGAATCCTTGTTCACCGCAAGGTCTTCCATTGGGCCGTGGCCCCCCGGATAGTAGACGGCATCGAATTCGGCCAGGTCGACATCTTCCAGTCGCACCGGATCGTGCAGCTCCTTCGCGCCCTCGATCACCTCCCTGACGCGCTGCGCACCGGCGGCGCCGCCGTTGACCTCCGCCTCGAGGCTGCCCGTGTCGACGGGTGGTACGACACCACCCGGGGTCGCGACCACGATCTGGTGGCCCGCCCCCGTGAAGGCCTCGTAGGGTGCCACGAATTCCTCGGCCCAGTAGCCGGTGGGGTGCTCGGTGCCGTCGGCCAGGGTCCAGTGATCCGCGCCGGTCATCACGAACAGAAATTTAGCCATCGAAGCTCCTTCGGGCTGAGTGGGGAGACCGCCTGTCGAACGGTTCCGCCACCCGAAGGTAGGCCGGGCCGCATCCGATGACCAATAGGCTTGCCGATATCGGACATCGAAATATCGATGGGTCGCTCAGCGGGCCGGGAAGCGCAGGATCCGATCGTCGCCGTCGCGGAGGTCACCGCGGCCGTCGGTGTTGGAGGTGGTGAGCCAGAGGGCGCCGTCGGGGGCGACCGCGACAGTGCGCAGGCGGCCGTAGGTGTCGCGCAGGTAGTCGCGGGGCGCGGTCAGGGCTGCACCGGAAAGGGTTGCCGTCCACAGCCTTTCGCCGCGCAGGGCGGCGACGTAGAGGGTGTCGCCCGCGATGGCGATACCCGATGGTGAGGCCTCGTCGGTGGACCAGGTGAGCAGCGGATCGGTGAAACCCCGGTCGGCGCCGCCCCCGCCTTCGACGTCGGGCCACCCGTAGTCGCGGCCGGGTTCGATGCGGTTGATCTCGTCGAGGCGGTTCTGCCCGAACTCCGCCGCGTACAGCGTGCCGGTCCGGTCCCAGGCCAAGCCCTGCACATTGCGGTGCCCCGAGCTCAGCACCGGTGAACCCGGCGTGGGATTTCCCGGCGCGGGCGCACCCTCGGCCGTCAGCCGCAGAATCTTCCCGTTCGGACTGCCGGGATCCTGCGACCGCGACGGCTGCCCCGCATCCCCGGTGCCCACATACAGCATTCCGTCGGGCCCGAAGGCGATGCGCCCGCCATTGTGGTTGCCCGCCTTGGCGATTCCGCTGAACACCACCTCCACCGGTCCCCCCGGCCGGAATCGGACGATGCGATTGTCGTCGGACGCGGTGAAGTAGGCGTAGACGTAGTCGTCGCGGACGGCGAGACCGAGCAGGCCGCCCTCCCCGCGCGCCACCACACCCGGCACCTCGAAGAACGGCTCAGGTGTGCGGCCCGGTACCACCCGCAGAATCCGCCCGGAGTCCCGTTCGGCCACCAATGCGGTGCCGTCGGGGAGGAAGGCCAGTCCCCACGGCACCTCGATTCCCTGCGCGACCACCTCGGGCACCCCGAGATCGGGTAGGCCCTCGGACCGGCTCGGCGCGGTCGAAGAGGCGATCGGCGAGGTCGGCGCACTCGCCTGCTCGTTCGCACACGACGCAACGACGACGACCGCCGCAACGGCGACGACCAGCCGTCGTGCCACTGTCCTGACGCCCATCAGCCAGCGCTCCGTCCCGGTGGGCGCCCCTTCACCACCACCGGTATCGAGGATATCCGGTGGTCTTCCCGACCACGGCCGGTCAGTTGCCTCGTGATCCGAACAGTCCCGATCATGCTGTGCGCCTATGGGTCTCGGGCTCGACGCTGGTCTTCGGCGACCCGGCGACGCTCCTGTTCGCGGTAGCCGTAGGTGGCTTTGCGTACGGTCAGATCGTCTTCGAGGCCCGAGCCGACCGCGCCTGCCACCGTGCCGAGTACCGTCGCCATCAGGGCGATCGTCAGGTAGTCGGAGGGGCCACTCGGGCGGCCGAGAGTGCTGGTCAGGTAGTCCGGCGGGATGACGACGGTCACCGCCACCAGGGTGATCGTGTACAGCGCGAGGAAGAACACGATGGTGCCGACGGCGACGGTGCTCACGGTTCCCGCGTTGCGCAACGCCAGATACCGATCGTCGCGGCCGTCGATCCGTCGCTCCCACAACCCGTGCCCGGCGATGATCCACGCCGACAAGGCAACCAGCGCCGACACCGTGATTCCCGTCAAGCGCAGCGGCCCCATCGCCGTGGCCAGCAACCAGATCGAGGAGTACAGCACCCCGAACGCCGTTCCGGCCATCGCGCCGGCCAGCGCCGACGACAACCCGACGACCAGCTGCCACGGCCGGTTCGCGCGCACCATCCCCGCCAGCAGGAACAGCGAGCCGAACCGCACGGACCGCACCAATCGCATGTCGCCGCCCTGCTCCACCACTCGCAGCCCACGCGCATTCGGTCGCGAAAGCGCGGCCGAGCGACGCGAGCGCAGGGCTTCGACGATTCGCACCGCGAGTTCGCGCAACCGCTGCCGCAGCCGCAGCCCACCCAGCGCGGGTAGCGAGATCAGGGCGACTTGATTCGCCGGGTCGATATCGGCGACCAGCACCGACCGCCCGTCGCGCAACGGCAGGTCGGTGACGCACAACGCCAGGTCCCAGGTGGTTTCCCGGACGTATTCGCGGGCCTTGTCTATCAGGTGGACGCTGTCGGGATACATCGCCTCGAACGGATCGTCGTTGACGAGCACCCGCCACTCGACCTGTTCGCCGACGACCCGGGCGAGTTCGTCCGGCAGGTCGTCGCGCAGCGAGCGGGCGAGCCGCGTGGCCAGGTCGGGGTCGGCGAGTACACCGATCGTCACTTCCGTCATCCACCGACCACCTGTCCTCGCCGTGCACATCCCACTGCTCGCGCGTTCCCTGAACCGCCGCCGGGAAACGACCGGTGATCGCCGGGTCGCGCCCTGTTTCGGACCGCCCGTTCCGGTTAGACGCCACCAATGAAGAATGTTTTCGTCCCCGGTCTGACCGAGTTGCAGCGAGCCGAGATCAGCACAGTCGAGATTCCCGGCGGCCTGCGCCTGCACGGACTGCTCGACTACGACTCGCTGGTCAAGGCCGAGGAGTTCGATTTCGACGAGTTGCTCGACCGGGCCCGCACCGAACTGGACGCCTTCGACGGCACGGTGGACGCCATCATCGCCCACTGGGATTTCCCCACGAGTGTGATCGTGCCCATCCTCGCCGCGGAACGCGGCCTGCCCGCACCAAGCCTCGAGAGCGTGCTGCGCTCGGAGCACAAACTGTGGAGCCGGATACTGCAACGCGAGTCGGTACCCGAATGCGTTCCGGACTTCTGCGCGTTCGACCCCTTCGACCCGAAAGCCCTCGACAGCATCGATCTCGATTTCCCGTTCTGGGTCAAACCGGTGAAGGCCCACTCCTCCCAACTGGGTTTCGAGGTACACGATCCGGAGGAATTCGCGGCGGCGACCGAGACCATCCGCGCCGAGATCGGCCGCATCGCCGACCCGTTCGACCAGGCCCTCGCCCGGGTGACGGTGCCGGAGGACGTGCGCGTGGCCGGTGGTCGCACCTGCCTGGCCGAGCAGATCGTCACCGGAACCCAGGCAGCGCCCGAGGGGTCGATGGCCGCCGGTGAGTACCGGGTGCACGGCGTGTTCGACATGCGCAAGGACGCCACCGGACACAGCTTCGCCCACCTGGACTACCCGGCGCGCACGGTGCCGGAGTCGGTGCGCGACACCATGATCGAGGTCAGCGAACGCTATCTGCGCCACGTCGGTTACGACAACGGCTGCTTCAACTCCGAGTTCATGTGGGATGCCGACACCGGGAAGTTGTGGTTGATCGAGATCAACACGCGCATCTCGCAGTCGCACAGCGACCTGTTCGTCAAGGTCGACGGCACCTCCAACCACGCCGTCGCCATCGACGTAGCACTCGGGCGCACCCCCGAAATGCCGCACCGCAAGGGGCATTTCGCCGTCGCCGCCCAATGCATGGTGCCGCGCTACGAGGACGGTGTCGTCACCCGCGTGCCCGACGAGTCGCAGATCGAGGCCCTGCGCCGCAGGTTCCCCGACACGGTGGTGAACATCGATGTGGCCCCGGGTGAGCGGCTCTCGGAGCTGCCCAACCAGGACCCCTACCGCTACAAACTCGCCACCCTCTATCTCGGCGCCGCCGACCACGACGAGTTGGAGCAGCGCTACCAGGACTGTCTCGAGGCACTGCCGTTCGAATTCGAGGAGGTCGATTGAGTGCACACGGTCGAGTCGTTCCCGTACGAGGTGCGGGTCACCGAGAACGTTTTCATCCCGATGCGCGACGGCGCCCGACTGGCGGCCCGCATCTGGCGACCGGTCACCGAGGAACCGCTGCCCGCGGTGTTCGAGTACATCCCGTACCGCAAGCGGGACCTGACCCGCGGCCGTGACGCGCTGAACCACCCCTACCTCGCTGGCCACGGGTATGTGTCGGTGCGGGTGGATCTGCGCGGCAGCGGCGACTCCGACGGTGTGCTCCACGACGAGTACCTGCCCGCCGAGCACGACGACGCCTGCGACGTCATCGCGTGGCTGGCCGAACAGCCCTGGTGCGACGGCAATGTGGGCATGATGGGCATCTCGTGGGGCGGTTTCAACAGCCTGCAGGTCGCAGCGCACCGCCCACCGGCGCTCAAAGCCGTCGTCAGTGCCTCGGCGACGGAGGATCTCTACGTCGACAACATGCACTACATGGGCGGGTGCCTGCTGTCGGACAACCTGTCCGAGGCGACGGTGATGTTCGCCTTCAACAGCCTCCCGCCGGACCCGGCGATCGTCGGTGACCGGTGGCGCGAGATGTGGCACGAGCGCCTGGCGGGCAGCGGGCTGTGGATCGAGCAGTGGCTGGAACACCAACGCCGCGACGACTATTGGAAGCGCGCCTCGGTGAACGAGGACTACAGCGCTGTGCAGTGTCCGGTGCTCGCCGTCGGCGGCTGGGCCGACGGGTACACCAATGCGATCTTCCGCCTGCTCGAGCACCTCGATGTGCCGCGCCTGGGGTTGATCGGCCCGTGGGGACACAAGTATCCCCATCTCGGCGTACCCGGGCCGGCCATCGGGTTCCTGCAGGAGATGGTGCGGTGGTGGGATCACTGGCTCAAGGGCCGCGACACCGCCATCATGGACGAACCGATGCTGCGAGTGTGGTTGCAGGACAGCGTGTCCCCGCACCCGTCCTACGAGGACCGCCCCGGCCGCTGGGTCGGCGAGCCGAGCTGGCCCTCACCGAACATCGAACCGCGCCGGTTCGTGCTCGGCCGCTACGCCCTCGGCGAGGAGCCGGCACCGACGCATCACGTGCACCTGCAGTCGCCGCTGAGTGTCGGCATGTTCGCGGGCAAATGGGCGTCCTACGCCGCGACTCCGGACCTGCCGTCGGACCAGCGCGACGAGGACGGTGGCTCACTGGTGTTCGAGACCGAGCCCCTCGACCAGCCCTGCGAGATCCTCGGCCTGCCGACCCTGGACCTCGAGGTCTCGGCGGACCGCCCGAACGCGATGCTGGCCGCCCGGCTCTCGGACGTGGCGCCCAACGGCGAGGCGACCCGGGTCACCTACGGCCTGCTCAACCTCACCCACCGCGACGGCAGCGCCGAACCACGTCCGCTCGAGCCGGGGCACACCTATCGGGTTCACCTGCCGCTCAACGGGATCGCGCATTCGTTCCCGCCCGGGCACCGGATCCGGCTCTCGGTGTCGTCGTCGTACTGGCCGCTGGCCTGGCCCTCGCCGGAACCGGTGATGCTCACGATCAATACCGGAACGAGCACACTGACCCTTCCGCAACGTGCGCCGCGACCCGAGGACGCGCCCCTTCGCCCCTTCGGGGAACCGGAGGCCGCGCCACCCGCGCCCGCGACGCATGTCGAACCGGGACAACACCATTGGAAGGTCCAGCGCGATCTGGCCAGTGGGGTGTCGACCCTGGAGATCGAGAACGACCAGGGCACGATCGTGCTCGACGACATCGGGACCTCGGTGCGCCGCGCCACCACGGAATGGTTCAGTTTCCAGGACAACGACGTCACCTCCGTGCGCGGGCAGACCCGCACAGTGCGCCGCCTGGAACGCGACGACTGGCGAACCGAGGTGGTCACCGACACCGTATTACGGTGCACCGCCGACGAATTCGTCATCGACGCCCAGCTCGACGCCTACGAACTGGAGGACTCTCCCGCCGACCCGCGCTCGCTGCGCAACCGGGTGTACTCACAGAACTGGCACCGCCGGATACCCCGCGATCTGGTCTGAGCATGTCAGTCCAGGCAGAACTCGTTGCCCTCGGGATCGGCCATCACGATGAACCCGGCGCTCATGGGCGGCTCCGGCTCGAAACGCCGCAGGCGGGTGGCTCCGAGGGCGACCAGGCGCTCGCATTCGGCTTCCAGGGCGGTCATGCGCTGCTCGCCCTGGAGGCCGGGCGCGGCCCGCACGTCGAGGTGGACGCGATTCTTGGCGACCTTGTCCTCGGGCACCCGCTGGAAGAACACACGCGGGCCTTCCCCGTCGGGGTCCTCGATCGCCGAGCGCGAATTGTGTTCCTCGGCAGGCACTCCGATACGAGTGAGGAACTCGTCCCACGCGGCGAGCGGGTCGGCGCCCTCGGGAAGTTCTACACCGGGCGGGCCGGGGTGCACGTAACCGAGCACTTCGCGCCAGAAGATCGACAGCGCTCGCGGGTCGTGCGCGTCG
Source organism: Nocardia sp. NPDC003979 (assembly GCF_053605015.1). Classification (NCBI taxonomy): domain Bacteria; kingdom Bacillati; phylum Actinomycetota; class Actinomycetes; order Mycobacteriales; family Nocardiaceae; genus Nocardia; species Nocardia sp. NPDC003979. The sequence goes on along the minus strand of NZ_JBSGIJ010000009.1, from coordinate 40,567 downwards.
AAGGTGATCTGTACGTGGCGGCTCATGGGCATCCTTCCAGGGTTGCTTTCGCCGACTCCGTGACCACGTCGGCGATTTCGTGTCGAGAGCGTAGAGCACGCATCTGACGAAAAGCGCCGTTGCCTCGCTCGGTCAGGGCGGCGACCGCCCCCGTCACGAACTCGAAGTCGCCCGCCTCGCGCAACGCGGGACCGATCCGTTCGACGAGCTCGGCGAGCAATTCGCGATGCGGCAGCACCCGGCCCTCGATCGGGTCGAGCCCGTCACCGAAGTAGCCGGAGTGCGCGGCGTTCCAATACGCCGCGCGCAGTACTTCGCTCGGCACGGCCGTGGCGGGTTCGTCGTGGGCGATCGCGTCCAGTCCGGTGCTCACGATCCCCCGGATCAGCGCGGCGAGCAAAGCCGATTCCTCCGCCGTTGCGGGCACGTCGCTCACCCGGACCTCCACGGTGGGAAAGGATTCCGACAGACGGATGTCCCAATACACCATCTTGTTGTCGAGGATGCTTCCGCTGGCGAGCATCATCGCCACGATCGCCTCGTACTCGTCCAAGGAAGAGAAATACGGTGGCGGTCCCGCGCTCGGCCAGCGCCGCCACAGAATGCTGCGCCAGCTCGCGTACCCGGTCTCGCGGCCACGATAGATCGCCGAATTCGCGGTGAGCGAGAGCAGCACCGGCAACCACGGACGCACGTGGTTGCTCACCTGCACCGCCGTCGCCCGGTCGGGCACCCCGACGTGCACATGGCATCCGCACAGCCCCTGCTCGTGGGCGATCATGCCGAAGGTGTGGGCGATGCGCTGGTAGCGCGGCGTATCGGTGACCGGGTACCCCTCGGGGACAGTCGGCGGCACGGCGACCGCGAGCAGGGAGGCGTCGTGCTGTGCGGCGCATTCGGCGACCCGCCGGCGCGAGGTGCGCAGTTCGGTGAGCAGTTCACCGATGTCGGTGTGTACGCCGGTACTGGTCTCCACCTGACAGCTGGTCAGCTCGAGCTGCAGATCGATGCCTGCCTTCTCGGCGGTGGCGGCGACCTCGGTGTTCTTCGGTGCGGGCGCGCCGCTGACGGGGTCGGTGAGCAGGAACTCCTCTTCGACTCCGACAGTCGGTACCTGTGCTGGCCTACCCACGGCGATCCTCCTCCACCGGCGTGAACGAGCGTGCTGGGACGATACCCGCAGGTGAGTGAGCCAAACAACAGATACTTTGTGCACTAACTGTTCATGGACTAACCTGGCTGCGTGACCGAGATCGACGACCCGCTGCGGCTGGATCGGCAGGTGTGTTTCGCCCTCGCCGTGGCCAACCGCTCGGTCCTTGCCGTCTACCGCCCGCTGCTCGAGCCGATGGGCCTGACCCACCCGCAGTACCTGGTGATGCTCGCGCTGTGGGGCCAGACGCCGATGTCGGTCAAGGCCGTCGCCGATGCCGTCCAGCTCGATTCGGCCACGCTGTCACCGCTGCTCAAACGGCTCGAGTCCGCCGGGCTCATCACCCGCCGCCGCGACCCGAACAACGAGCGAACCCTGCTGATCGACCTCACCGCGGCAGGACGCGCACTGCGTACCGAGGCCGAACGCATTCCGCCCGCGGTGGTGGAACGACTCGGCGTGAGCCTGGCCGAACTGGAAGAACTGCGCGATGTGCTGGGCCGGGTGAACACGGCCGCACGCCGCGCCGAGGAATCGAGGCAGAACCGATGACCACCCCGAACCTCTGGCAGCGTCTGCGCTACATCGGCGGTGCCACCTTGCCGCCGTCGATGTCGGAGTGGGTGCTGGCCGACCTCACCGGCCCCGGCGCGACGCGACGCTATCTGCTGCGCATCCTGGTTCCGGTGCTGCCGCTGCTGTGCCTGTTCCTGTTGACGCCGGGGCCGCTGTGGATCGGGTTGTCGATGATGGCGCTGCTGTATCTGCCGCTGATCTACTTCACCGTCGCACTGGTGTACGTCTACCGCAGGCACCGGCTGGTCAGCCACGGGTTCGATCCCGAACTCGCCTTCGCGGCGCAACGTCGTCGCGCCGATGCCGACCGAGCCGCCTACGAGCAGCGCCATCGTCCCTGAATCACACTGCGGCCCCGCCGCTGTGCCGCATCCGGCTACTTCGGAACCAGCGCACCCGTGAGATCGGCCTCCTTGATGGGCGTGTCCGGGTTCGCCTGGGCACTGCACATCAGGTCGATCGCGCCGATCGACAAGTCGATGGTGTTCTGATCGATCTGCGCGTCCTCGCCCCGTTCCTGCTCGAGGAACTTGGTGACGGTGGTGCGCTTCTTTTCCGTGTCCTGCGCGGTGAATTCACTGCACGGGGTGTCCCCACCCTTGTTGACCGCCTTCTCCGCCTCGGCACACCCCGCCGCCAGCGTGCCGAGCGCGGCCACGGCGAGCGCCGTGGCGCAGGCCTTCCTCCGTAGCGTCATCGTTCGCCTTTCCTTCGCAAAGGGCCCGGCAATCCGGGCCTCGTTGCCCGCTTTACCCGAATTCGGCCGATCGAATACGACGACGGCTCGCCCGGGCGCGGCGCGCGTGACGGCCGGTGCGCCGGTGGGAGTGCGACAATCGGCGGAGAGTTCCGCCTGTACACAGTTCCATTCGGATGGCTTGGCCGTGACCTGCGTTCACGGTCGGCCCGCGAGGCACTCGTCTCGCCGCGGAGAGGATCGGACCGATGCATGAGGGTGGCGCGACAACCGACCGGCCGGACCTACCGGACGGCGACTCCGCGAGTAATGGGCAGGTCGTCCGCATCGCGTCGGTAGCGGCGCTCGGCGGTTTGCTCTTCGGCTACGACAGCGCCGTGATCAACGGCGCCGTCGCCGCGATTCAGGACGAATTCGACGTCGCCGACGCCGCGCTCGGCTTCGCCGTCGCCTCGGCACTGCTCGGCGCCGCGGCCGGTGCCATGACAGCGGGCCGCATCGCCGACCGCATCGGCCGCATCAAGGTCATGAAGATCGCCGCCCTGCTGTTCCTGATCAGTGCGATCGGCACGGCTTTCGCCCCCGACCTGTGGGTGCTGGTGCTCGGCCGTGTCATCGGCGGGCTCGGCGTCGGCGTGGCCTCGGTGATAGCGCCCGCCTATATCGCCGAGACCTCCCCCGCCAACATTCGCGGCCGGCTCGGTTCGCTGCAACAGCTCGCGATCGTGCTCGGTATCTTCTTGTCACTGCTGGTCGACTACGTCCTGGCGCATCTGGCGGGCGGCGCGGGCGAGCAGCTGTGGTTCGGGCTCGAAGCCTGGCGGTGGATGTTCCTGTCGATGGCGGTTCCGGCCGTGGTCTACGGCCTGCTCGCCTCGACGATCCCCGAATCCCCGCGCTTCCTCGTGGCGACCCATCGGATTCCCGAAGCACGCAGCGTGCTGTCGACGCTGTTCGGCCAGCGCAATCTCGAGGTCACCATCGGCCGCATCGAGCACAGCCTCGAGGGTGAGACCAAACCGTCGTGGCGCGATCTGAAGAATCCCGCGGGCAAGATCTACCCGATCGTCTGGATCGGCCTGATGCTCTCGGTGTTCCAGCAGGCGGTCGGCATCAACGTGATCTTCTACTACTCGAACGTGCTGTGGGAGGCAGTGGGTTTCGAGGAGTCCAGCTCGTTCCAGATCAGTGTGTTCACCTCGGTGGTCAATATCGCCACAACCATCGTGGCGATCATGCTGGTCGACAAGGTCGGGCGCAGACCGCTGCTGCTCACCGGTTCCATCGGCATGACCATCACCCTGGCCACCATGGCGGTGTGCTTCGGGACCGCGCCGCAGGTGCCCAATGCCGAGGGGGTACTCGAACCGCACCTGACCGGTGTCCCCGGTGTCCTCGCGCTCGTCGCGGCCAATCTGTTCGTGGTGTTCTTCGGGATGAGCTGGGGTCCGGTGGTCTGGGTGCTGCTCGGCGAGATGTTCCCCAATCGCATTCGCGGAGCGGCTCTCTCGCTCGCCGCCGCCGGTCAGTGGGCGGCCAACTGGGCGATCACGGTCAGCTTCCCCAGCCTGAAGACGTTCTCACTGGGTTTCGCCTACGGCATGTACGCGGTGTTCGCGCTGCTGTCGCTGTTGTTCGTCGCCAGGTTCGTGCCCGAGACCAAGGGCAAATCGCTCGAGGACATGGACGAGGCCACCGGCTACCAGCATCCGACCGCGACCGCCTGATCCGCACCTTCGATACCATCCCGGAGGGCCGCCATGAACCCGTGGACCGTGGTCGAGAACGAATGGGACCCGCACCGCGCCAATTACTTCGAGTCCATCTTCACCGTCGGTAACGGCCGCCTCGGTACCAGGGGCTCGCTCGAGGAGCGGCATACCGGCTCGCTGCCCGGCACATTTCTGGCCGGGGTGTACGACGCCTTCGACGCGCCGGTCGTCGACCTGGTGAATGCGCCGGACTGGCTGCTCACCGAGGTGTTCGCCGACGGAACCCGGCTCGACACCGAATCGGCGGCGGTGCTGCGTCATCACCGCGAGCTCGACCTGCGCCGCGGAGTCCTCACCCGCGAGACCGTATTCGCGCTGCCCGACGGTGCGCGATTCGTGCTGCGCACCGAACGTTTCGCGAGTATGGCCGATCGCGATCTGTGCTGCCTGCGGGTTCGGGTGACCGCCCTGGATCGCGCGGCCACGGTGACCATCCGCACCGGAATCGACGGGCACCGGCGCAACCGCGAACGACTGCCCACCTACCGTGAGGACACCGAGTTCGGATACGACCGCAAGTGGGACAAGTGGGCCCTGTCCACCCATTTGCGTTCCACCGGAACCGGATTCACCGAGAGCGTGGGAATGCTCGAATGCCGGACGATCGACAGCGGTGTCGACCTGGCCTACGCGTTGCGCACCGACCTGCCGACGACACCGCAGCGCCGCGTCGAGGTGCGCAGTCACGAGTCGATCGCGGTGGAAGTGGACTTCGCCGTGGCGGCGGGCGAGACGGTCGGCGTCGACAAATTCGTCGGCGTCGCGACCAGTCGCGATCCGGAAACCGCTGCGGCACCGGGCGTTCGGGCGCGAGCGACCGTCGCACGGGTCACCGATTTCGACCAGGCGAGCACTGCGAACGCGGCGGCGTGGGAACGGTTGTGGGCCGAATCGGACTGCGAGGTGGTCGGCGACGACCACGTCACCCAGGCCTTGCGCTTCGCCGTCTATCACCTGCTCATCGCCGCCAACCCCGACGACCCCACGGTGAGCATCGGCGCCAAATCCCTGTCCGGCGAAGGGTATCGCGGCCACGTCTTCTGGGACACCGAGATCATGCTGCTGCCGTTCTACCTGTTCACCCAGCCGCGGGCGGCTCGTGCCCTGCTCGGTTACCGCCACCACACCCTGCCCGGCGCCCGTGCGGTCGCCGCCGACAACGGCGCCACCGGTGCCCGGTTTCCGTGGGAATCGGCGGACACGGGCCGCGAGGAATGCCCGCAGTACACCCACGACGGCTCGGGCCGCTTCTACACCAGGGAGGAGGAACTGCACGTCACCGCCGATGTCGCGTACGCCGTCATCCGCTACACCGAGGTCACCGGCGACGACACGTACCTGTTCACCGAGGGCGCGCCGATCCTGTTCGAGACCGCCCGCTACTGGGTACAGCGATGCGAACCCGAGGGCGATGCGCTGGTATTGCGAACGGTGATGGGGCCGGACGAATTCCATTCCCACGTCGACAACAACGCCTTCACCAACCGGCTGGTGCGCTGGCACCTGGAACAGGCCGCGGCGGTCTATCGGCGGATGGCCGCCGAACAGCCGGAACTGCTTGCCGCCCATGCCGAAGCGTTGGCGCTGTCGGCGGCCGAAGCCGAGCAGTGGGTCGATGCGGCCCGGCGAATCCGCGTGCCGGTCGACCCCGACTGCGGGGTGATCGAGCAGTTCGACGGATATTTCGAGCGCACTGTCGTCCCGATCACCGAATGGGACGACAACGACATGCCTCGGTACCCGGCGGGTTTCGACCACTTCAACTGTGAGGACACGTCACTGCTCAAACAGCCCGACGTGGTGATGCTCATGCATCTGCTGCCCGAGGAGTACTCGCTGGAGACGCGCAGGCAGAACTACTCGTTCTACGAGGCGCGCACACTGCACAAGTCGTCGCTGAGCCCCTCCATCCATGCCATCGTCGGCTTGCGGGTGGGCGAGGCGGACACGGCCGAAAGATATTTCGGCCGTTCGGCATTCGTCGATCTCGACGACAATCAGGGCAATACGGAAGAGGGCATACACATCGCGTCGGCGGCGGGCACATGGCAGGTCGCCACGCACGGGTTCGGCGGGTTCCAGGCCACCCGCGACGGATTGCTGTTCGCCCCCGCGCTGCCCTCGTCGTGGCAGCGGTTGCGGTTCTCGGTGCACTGGCGCGGGCGAGTGGTGCGCGCCGACCTCGGTCACCACGACGCCCAGTTCGAGCTGATCGGTGACGGACCCGCCGAAACCATCAGCGTGTGGGGAGATCCGGTGCAGGTGTGGCCGGGTGAGGTCGTCGAGGTGCGTGCGCCCGAAAGCGTCGTCTCATGACCGAGCGGGTGGCCGTACAGCAGGCCGCCGCCGTGCTGTTCGACCTGGACGGGGTACTGACCGATACCGCTGCCGTGCACCGCCGCGCGTGGACCACGCTGTTCACCGAGTTCCTGCCACCACAGGTCGCGCCGTTCACCGATGACGACTACTACAACCTCGTCGACGGCAAACCACGGATCGACGGTGTGCGGGCGGTGCTGTCCTCGCGCGGGCTGCGACTACCCGACGGCACCGTCGACGACGTGCCCGAAGCAGCCACCGTGCACGGCCTCGGCAACCGGAAGAACGGGCGATTCACCGAGATCGTGCACCGCGACGGGGTCGATGTGTTCGACGGCTCGCTGCGTCTGGTCAACGCTCTTGCGGCGCTTCGGATACCGATGGGAGTGGTTTCCAGCTCGCGCAACGCGGTGCTGGTGCTCCAGACCGCCGGACTGCTCGACAGATTCGCGGTGATCGTCGACGGCGCCGTCGCCGCGCGTGACGGGCTCGCGGGCAAGCCCGATCCGGCGATGTTTCTCGCCGCCGCCGGAGCACTGGGTGTCGAGCCCACCGAGACGATCGTCATCGAGGACGCGGTATCGGGCGTCGAGGCAGGTCGTCGCGGCGGTTTCCGGGTGATCGGGGTCGATCGCGGCACGGGCCCGGCCGCCCTGCGTGCGGCGGGCGCCGATGTGGTGATCGGTGATCTGGCCGACCTTCTCACCTAGGCCCTGTTTGCGTTCGGTGGCCCCGGGTAGACGCTCCGTGGGTCCCAAGGATGGCCCATCGATCACCTGTGGTCGAGCGTTCTGTCCGGAAGGAATGCCATGAGCTTGGCAGACAAGGCGAAGAACAAGGCCGAAGAGCTGGCCGGCAAGGCCAAGGAAGCGACCGGCAAGGCCACCGACGACCGCGATCTGCAGAACGAGGGCCGCGGCGACCAGGCCAAGTCCAACCTGAAGGATGCCGGCGAGAAGGTCAAGGACGCTTTCCGCGACTGATCCGGCTCCCCTTTTCGAACTGTGGCCCCCAGCTGACAAGCGGGGGCCACAGTTGTATTCCTTGACAGGAATATTCTTCATAGTGAATACTTCTGGCCATGGAAGAGATCGCAGCCGCACTCGGCGACAGCGCACGGTGGCGCATCGTCGAACTCCTCGCGCAGCGGCCTCGGTCGGTCGGCGAACTCGCCACCCACACCGGGTTGCGTCAGCCGCAGACGACCAAGCACCTCCAAACGCTCGCCAAAGCGGGCCTCGTCTCGGTGTTCCCGCTCGGGCAGCGCCGGGTCTACGCCGTGGAACCCGGCCCGTTGCGGGAGCTCGACAATCGGTTGCGCGCGATGCTCGCGACCATCGAGGAGCACGCCGGCGAGCGGGATGTGGTGGAGCGCTATCTGGCCGCGATCGAAGCCGAAACCGCTGCAGCACAGCATGATCGGTGGGCCGACGGGCGCAGCTTCACCTTCGAGCGGACCTTCGGGATCGCGCCCGAGATGCTGTGGCGGCACTGGGTGGATCCGGATCTGCTCGCCCAGTGGTGGGTGCCGCCGTCGATGACCGTCACCGACTGCCGGATCGAGCCGTTTCCCGGCGGTCAGGTGGTGCTCGACTACCGCGACGACGACGGCGGGCGTTACCGGTCGGCCGGACGAGTCGTCGAGGCCGACGAACCCCACCGCCTCGCCTTCGACCTGTCGGTACTCGACGCGGCAGGCGAAGTCTCCTTCACCGGCCACTACACCCTCGGTTTCGAGCACGACGGGTCCGGGACCCGCTTCCGGCTCGACCTCGTCGTCGCCGAAACCACGGTGGCGGCAGCCTCTTTCATCGCCGGTATCGAAACCGGCTGGTCCCAGGTCCTCGACAACCTCGACAGGAAAGCCCGATCATGAGCACTCGCCGCGTCACCACCAACATCAGCCTCACCCTCGACGGCCGCTACCACGGACCGGCCGGCCCGGCCGATCTCGGCGCCATCGTCACCTACGCGAGCACCGAAACCGCCCGCGACTACCTCAGCGGAATTCACACCGACGCCACAACCGCGGTTGCCGGGCGCAGCAACGCCGAGGGATTCCTCGGCTACTGGCCGACCGTCGCCGCCGACGAGAACGCCGACCCGCGCGACCGCGCCTACGCGAAGTGGCTCGTCGACGTGGACAAGGTGGTGCTGTCTAGCACGCTCACCGAATCACCCTGGGAGCGAACGCGCGTCGTGAACGCGCCCGCCGCCGAGGTGATCACCGAATTGAAGAGCTCCGGCACCGGCGACATCCTGGTCAACACCAGTCCGACGATCGTGGCCGACCTGCTCGCCGCCGATCTGATCGACCGCCTGCACCTGATGATCGTTCCCGAGATCGCCGGGGGCGGCGCGCTGTTCTTCACCGACGGGCTGCCGGCTTCCCGGTGGACACTGACCAGCCACACCGCCGGTACATCCGGCGAGCTCGCCCTCGTGTACGACCGCGCACGCTGAACCGACCGCTACGGCCGCGGCGCCACGTCACCGAGCGCGCTGAGCACGAACTCGTTCACGGGGTCCGTGCGTTCCAGATGGACCAGGTGCCCCGCTCCCGGAACCTGCACTACCGCACGGAGATCGGTCACATTGGCGCGCAGCGTGGCCAGCGGGTCGCGGCCGCTGAAGCCCTCCATGTCGGGGTCGTTCTCGCCGTAGAGGAAGTAGGTCGGGACGGTCACGGGACGGTCGGCCAGCGACTCGGTGAGGTACCAGTTGCGGTCGAGGTTGCGATACCAGTTGAGGCCGCCGGTGAACCCGGTGCGCTCGAATTCGGTAGCCAGCGTGTCGAATTCGGACTCGGTGAGCCAGGACCACGGCAGGTCGGGGGCTTTCGGCAGAACATCGAGATAGCCGAGCCCCGGTGGGTTCTTCCAGGTGTCGAGGTAGTGGTAGTCCCCGGAGAGCGAGTAGTAGACCCTCGCCAGGAATTCGCGGGGACGCTCGGCGAGTTCGGCGTCGGCCCGACCGGGTTCCTGGAAATAGGACAGGTGCAGGAAGTGGCGCTGAGCGGCCTTGGTCCAGAAATCGGACGGCGGACGGGGTGGACGCGGCGCGAAGGGATTGTTCAGCACCACCGCGGCGGCCACCCGTTCGGGCGCACGCAACGACAACTCCCACACCAGCTGGGCACCGAAGTCGAGGCCGACGAAAACCGCCTGCCGCGCGCCGATGTCGTCGAGCAGGGCGAGCAGATCGCCGATCACGGCGGCATTCGTGTACGCCTCGACGTCGTCGGGCGCGTGTGTGCGTCCGTAGCCGCGCAGATCGGGCGCGATCGCGTGGAAGCCCGCCTCGGCGACGGCCGCGAGCTGGCGGTGCCAGATGTAGCCGGTGTGGGGGAAGCCGTGGCAGAACACCACCGGATACCCCTGCCCCTGCTCGGTCACATGTAACCGGACGTCGCCGGCGTCCAGGAATCGATGCCGAAGTTCCACCAGCGCCTCCAAAAATCTAGAACGTGTTCCTATTTCAAGGTAGTGTCCCGAGGCCATGAGCGGAACACCCAGGATTCTCGGCGGACGGGTCGCGGTAGTGACCGGAGCCAGCCGTGGCATCGGCAAAGGCATTGCCCAGGAACTCGGTGCGGCGGGGGCGACGGTGTACGTCACCGGCCGCACGACCACCGCGGGCAGGCTCCCCGGCACCGTGCACGACACCGCCGCCGAGGTGACCGCCCTCGGCGGGCTCGGCGTGGCGGTGGTCTGCGATCATCGCGACGACGGGGCCGTCGAGGAACTGTTCACGCGGGTGCGCGCCGAACAAGGGCGCCTCGACGTGCTGGTGAACAATGTCTACAACTCCCCCGCCGCCGCCCGCTGGCTCGGCCGCAAATTCTGGGAGGTGCCGCCTGCGGCCTGGGACGAGACCTTCGACATCGGCGTCCGCTCCCATTACGCGGCAAGCGTTTTCGCGGCGCCCCTGCTGATGGAGTCGAAGGGTTTGATCGCCAATATCTCCTCCCCCGGTTCGCAGCGCTACCTGCACAACGCGGTGTACGGGGTCGCCAAGACCGCCCTCGACCGGCTCACCGCCGACCTCGCCCACGATCTCGACGGCACCGCGACCACCGCGGTATCGCTCTGGCCCGGCATCGTGAATACCGAACTGCTGCAAATGGTTCCCGCCGACGACCAGGGCCGTCGCCTGGTGACCTTGCCCGGCGAGGGAACCTTCGACCTGAACGCCGCCGAGACACCGAGGTTCCCCGGCCGGGCCGTTGTCGCCCTCGCCGCCGACCCCGACCGGCTCGCACGCACCGGAAAAGCGTGGAAGGTCGCCGATCTGGCCGAGCAGTACGGATTCACCGACGTGGACGGCCGCATTCCCCGCAACGATCCCTAGCCTGTCCACGCGCGCAGTTTCTCCGGATTCCGCATCACCCAGATCCGGCTGATCCGATCCTCGACGATGTCGAACGAGTAGACCGAGACGACCTTCCCGTCGGCCTCGGCGACCAGACCGAGCTGCCCGTTCACCATGCGCTCCACCAGCACCACTGTCGACAACCGCGTGGCGATGTCGATCCACGCCGTCGCGATCTCGCCGCGGCCGACCAGCGGCTCCCGGAACGCGGGAACCAGCCCACCGCTGTCCGCCGTAGCGACCGCGGCCGGGTCGAGCAACCCGACGAGCGCCTCGATATCGCCCGCCTCCCAGGCCCGTTTGAAGTTCCGCACCAGCTCGGCACGCGCGGTTTCGGGTGGGCGAGGCGAGGTATCGATGCGGCGGCGGGCGCTCGAGGCGAGCTGACGGCACGCGGCCGGGGTGCGCCCGACCACTTCGGCCACTTCGGCGAAGGAGTAGCGGAACACGTCGTGCAGTACGAAGGCCACCCGCTCGGCGGGGGTCATGGAGTCGAGCACGACGAGGAAGGCCATGCTGATCGACTCGTCGAGCGTCACCCGGTCGGCGGGGTCGGGCGCTGCGGTACCGCCGAAAAAGTCGGAGCGGCCGGGAAGGGGTTCCGGAATCCATTCGCCCACATAGCGTTCCCGGCGGGCGCGGGCGGAGCCGAGCAGGTCGAGACAGATGCGCCCTGCCACCGTCGTCAGCCAGGCGCCGGGCGTGGTCACCTCGGCGCGGCGCTGTTCGCTCATCGCGTACCAGCGCGCATAGGTCTCCTGCACCACGTCCTCGGCCTCGGCCAGCGATCCGAGCAGCCGGTACGCCAGATTGAGCAACTGGCGGCGCTCACTCATCACCTCGGACAGGTGGGGGTCGGTCATGATCGGCTCCTCGCGGTCGGTTCCCTCACCATGACCGACGAAACAGCGCCCCGATCTGTGAGGCCTGACATTTCCGGCGTCCGCGTCGTCGGAAGGACATGATCAGAATCGGCATCATTCTCGGCAGCACCCGATCCAACCGCAACGGAGTCCAGGTCGCCCGGTGGGTGCTGGATTCGGCATCGCGACGCGGCGACGCCGAATTCGAGCTCGTCGACCTGCGCGACCACCCGCTCCCGCACTTCGACGAGACGTCGCCCCCGATGTTCGGCCCGTCGGAGAACGAACACACCCGCGCCTGGGCTGCCCGGATCGCGCCGTTCGACGGGTTCGTCATCGTCACCCCCGAGTACAACGGCGGCATCCCCGGCGTCCTGAAGAACGCCCTCGACCACGCCTTCGCGGAATGGACCGACAAGGCCGTCGCCTTCGTCGGGTACGGCGTCAACGGCGGCGCCCGCTCGGTGGTGCAGTTGCGCACCGTGTGCGGGACGCTGGGGATGGCCGACATCGGCCATTCGGTCTCGATCGGCGTACTCACCGATTTCGAGAACGCCACGACCTTCGTCGCGCGTGAGCACCACGACCTCGCGTTGCGCAAGACGCTGGACCAGCTCGTCTCGTGGACAACAGCCCTGGCGCCGCTGCGGTGGCCTACCGACGAAACCGCCGAGATCCGCGCACAGATCGACCGGCTGGTCGAGCGCCTGCGCAACAAGGACCTCGAGGGCATCGGCGCGCTCTACACCGACGACGCTGTCTCGTTCGATATCGAGCCGCCCCTGCAACACCGGGGCAGGGCGGCGAAGCTGGAGAACTGGGCGCGAGTGTTCCAGGTGTTCGACACCCTGAGCTACGAGTTCCGCGACCTGACCTTCACGACCGGTACCGACGTGGCGTACGGGCACGGCTTCGGCAGGCTGCGCGGCACACTGCGCGACGGCGCTGTCACCGACGGCATGTGGGTGCGCGCGACGCTGTGCCTGCGCAAGGTCGGTGGCAGCTGGTTGATCGCCCACGACCAGGTCTCGGTGCCGCTCGATATCCCGAGCGGTAAGGCGCTCACCGACCTGGAGCCCTGACGGTCAGCCGCCGGCCGCGGCGCGGCTCTTGCCGACGGCCAGGTCCGACAGCCGGTCGAGGGTTTCGCGGTTGCGTGGGGTCAGCAGCAACTCCTGCGCGGCGCGTGGGACGAGCTTGCCCGGCCCACGCACCGCCAGTTCGCCCATCCGCACCTCGGTGGTTGCCGGGGCGACCTCGTGCAGTTCGAAGCGGATGACGGCCGCGCCCATCGGCCACAACCGCGCGTCGAGTTCGAGGGTGTGTGGTGCCTCCGATGCCCGCACTTCGGTGGTGTCCTCGATGACGAGCGGCCACGGCCCGACGCTGTGGTGGATGCGGGTGCCGACCGCGGGCCAGCCCTTGTCGACGCGGCGGATGTGGGAGGCGCCCACCACCCACCCCGAATACGACCAGCCGTCGGCGAGTACCGCGAAGACGTCGTCCACTCCGGCGGGCACGGTGAGTTGCACCCAGATCATGTCGTCGTGCACGGCTCCTCCTACACGCTGTCGACGAGGGCGTCGTGCCCGGCGCGGCGGGCACAGTTGGCGCAACAGAAGACGGTCTGTCCGGCCTCGACCCCGTGGCCGAGAACCCGGCATCCGCAGTGCGCGCAGTCGGGGGCCAGCTTCGATGCCGCGCATTCGATGCTGTCGAATGTCCAGCTCTGCCCGTCGCGGCTCACGGTGAACGCGCGCGCGTAGTCGTTGCCACACGTCTCACAGACGGCCATGCTTCACCTCTTTCGGATCGGTGGACAGCGGGCGTTTACCCGGTGCGGCCGAACCGAACCGACCTTTTGGTTGAAATCCTGCGAAACGGATATTCGCCGATCACAGAGCTCGTTGCCCGAACCGGTGAAGGTGGGTGGTCGACATGTCCGCAAGCAGGTCGAACAATGCGACGATGCCGTCGGACATCTCCGACCACAAGACCTTCTTCGACCGTTTCGCCACGGCGGCAAGCAATTTCGCGTCCAAGGCGTGGTTCTTCGCCGCCTGCCTCGTGCTGGTCCTGATCTGGGCGCCCTCGGTGTTCCTGTTCCCCAGCATCGACACCTGGCAACTGGTGATCAACACGGCCACCACCATCGTCACCTTCCTGCTCGTGGCGCTGCTGCAGAACACCCAGGCCCGCAACGACGACGCCGCCCAGCACAAGCTCAACGCGCTCGCCGCGGGTCTCGCCGCGCTGATGGGCGAGCTGAGCAACGAGTATCCGGCCCTGGCCAGGGAACGCGAGGAACTGACCGACGCCGTGGGACTGGAAGATCGCGAGAGCAGCGAATAGTTCAGTCCGTCTCCGGCCCCTTCCGGTAGACGAGCGGCTGGATCACCCACAGCGCGAGGAAGATGATCGAGGCCACCACACCAGCGATGATGCCCGCCGGCGTCCCGGCCACCACATCGAAGATCAGCACCGCGATGCCGGTGAGCGCCACCCCGAGCAGGGCGATACCGCCCAGCGCGAGCCGGTGCGCGCCGGTGACCAGGGCATCGAGCCGGTGCCTGCGGAACAACAGCCGATGCAGCGCCACCGGGGCGACCAGCAGGGCGGTCGCGGCGATCGATGCAGTGACGACGACGAGGTACACCACCCGCAATTCCGTGCTGAGGGCGTCGAAATGGGACTGGAACGGCAAGGTCAGCAAGATACCGGTGAGCACCTGCACACCGGTCTGCAGCACCCGCAGTTCCTGCAGCAAGGAGGCCCAGTTGCGGTCGAGACGCTGAATGGTGTTCTCGCCACGCACCCGTCGATTCCAGTCGGTGTCATCGCCGTCCATCACCGCTCCTCGTCGCCCGGGCCGACGCCCTCTTGATGCGCATACCCGGCGCACACCGCCCGAATCCCGCCACCGACCGGCGTACCCATGATTGAGCGGCGCGCGGCCGGGTAGTGCGACGGTGTGGTCGAGAACAACGGCCACATGCCAGAAGACCAGACGACACGAGGAGGGCATCCATGCCTGACCCGAACAACCCTGGACAGTTCGGCAACCGAAACGACACCCAGGAGCAGGCGGCCCGTGGCGGCCACGCCAGCAGCGGCAGCTTCGGCGATCGCAATTCCGCCGACCCGCGCGAGGCAGGCCGCAAGGGCGCCCAGGCGCAGCCCACCGAGGCCAAGCGCGAGGGCGGTCAGCACAGCCACGGCGGCCGCTGACTCTCTGCTACCGACCCCGGGCCTGGCACGATGCCGGGCCCGGGGTGTCCACGGCGAAAGGTGGTGGCCTGATGACCGCCGAGATCTCCGACCTGCTGCAGACGCTGACCCGAGTGGTCAACACCCTGCACGACAACGGCATTCGCTTCGCGGTGGCCGGTGGCTGCGCGGTGTACGCGCACGGCGGCCCGGCCAGCGATCACGATGTGGACATCTTCCTCCGCGCCGAGGACGCCTATGCCGCACGGGATGCGTTGGCGGCCACGGGCTTACGGCCCGTCGACCCGCCGGAGAACTGGCTGACCAAGGTCTATGACGGGGAGATCCTCGTCGACCTGATCTTCCGCACGAACCACCGCACCGTCGACGACGAGCTGCTCGACCGTGCCGAGTCGATGTCGGTCGGCCCGGCGACCGCACCGGTGCTGCCCGCCACCGACGTGCTGGTCGACAAACTCATGGTGCTCGACGCGCACCGTCTCGACTTCACCCGCCTGCTCGAGGTCGCCCGCGCCCTGCGCGAGCAGATCGACTGGTCCCAGGTGTACCGAGACACGGCCGAATCGCCTTACGCGCGGGCATTTCTGGGACTGCTCGACGACCTCGGCGTCTACCACGTGCCACGCGCGCCTGCCGCCGAACCACCGCAGTACGTGGTCGCCAACCTGCGCCGCGCCTTCGCCGAGGATCCACGGACCGCGACCATGAGTGTGCACGTGACGCTGCGTTCCGATGTCGTCGTACTCACCGGCGAGGTCGCCGACGAGCAGAGCAGGCAGGCTCTGGAGGCCGTGCTGCACGAGCGGATCGGTGACCTGCGGGTCCACAACGACGTGCGGGTGCGCAGACCCGCCGAACCGGCCGAACCGGAAGTGCTGAGGTGAGCGGGATGCGAGTAGCGGCGGTAGGCGATGTGCATCTCGGCGCGGATTCGCGTGGTCGGTGCAGGCCGGTGTTCGAACGGCTGCCCGAGCACGCGGATGTGTTGCTGCTCGCCGGTGACCTCACCCGCCTGGGCACCATCGAAGAGGCGGAGGTGGTGGCGAGCGAGTTCGGCGATCTCGACGTCCCGGTCGTGGCGGTGCTCGGCAATCACGACTATCACAGCGACCGCGAGCAGGAGATGAGCGCGCTACTGTCCGCGCACGGCATCACCGTGCTCGAGGGCACCTCGACGGTGCTCACCATCGGTGAACGCACGCTCGGCATCGCCGGAAGCAAGGGTTTCGGCGGCGGGTTCGCAGGCAAGTGCGCGAGCGCGTTCGGCGAACCGCAGATGCGCGAGTTCGCGGCCCACACAGTAGAGCTCGCCGAACAGCTCCACACGGCGCTGAGCAGGCTCGACACCGACGTGACCATCGCGCTCACCCACTACTCGCCCGTGTCGGACACCCTGCACGGCGAGCCGCCGGAGATCTACCCGTTTCTCGGCTCCTACCTGCTCGGGGAGGCGATCGATGCGTGCGGCGCCGACCTGGCGGTCCACGGTCACGCCCACGCGGGCACCGAACGCGGCACCACCCCGGGCGGAATCCGGGTGCGCAATGTCGCCCAGCCGGTGATCGGCACCGAATACGCCGTCTACGACCTGGCGCCCGCCACGTCGTCGGCATACATCTGAAGGAGGATTCTCATGGTTTCGCAGGACACCATCGCCCAGCTACGCCAGGACATCACCACGGCCGCCGACGCGGGCGACGAGGCGACGGCGCAGCGTCTGCGCCGGGAACTGTCGGAGGCACTCGCGGCGGCGGGCCGCGACGATCAGGACGACCCGGCCGGTCCGTGACCGCGCTGCGACCGGACGGTCGCCGCGCTCCAGACCACCAGCCAACCGGACGCCGCCATGTAGAGGGCATAGGCGGAGATGACCAGTTCGGGCCCATAGTTGGCGAACCAGTCGCCGAGGCGAAGCAACGCGATGAGGCCGAGGCCGACCAGGAACATGCCGAGCACAAGGCTCGGGATCGCCAGCGGGGCGATGGCGTCGTCGCTGACGCGGCGGTCACGTCTGGTAACTGACAGGTTGCTGTTCGATTCGAAGTAGATGCTGCTCATAGTCACGAGCTCCCTTCCGGACGGCCGTCCCGACACAGCCGGTAGGTCAAACCACGCAGGTGGCGCACGCAGTGATCACAAACGGTTAACGTTCAGCAATATCGAGCGTGCCAGGTCTAACCGGAGGATAACAGACCATGTGATCTGGGTCACATCGAATGGGTGTTCGACACGAAGCGATAACGGTTGTTACATTTCCCAGGAATAGGCGTTCGAACTGGAATAGTCCGACAATTCTGGACAATTGCCCAGCAAGCCGACAATCATGTGATTTATAGAACCGTTATAGCCTCTGAGGTGCGTAAACGTTCCTCGAGACAGACAACGGCGCGGTTTGTGACCGGACCGAGTCGGCGACACCGGAATCGGCGCCCATTTCGTGTCGTGCACACGCGCGCGACATACGGGTGCGTTCGAGTGTTTGAACGGCGCACGTTCGGCTATCGTCCATCCAGTTTCTTCTCGATGCTGCTGGATCGTTCGTGTCGCTTCGCCGAATCATGTGCCGCGTGAGGATCCACGCCTCGTGATTCGGTGACCCTCTCAAACGAAGGACGCCGGTCACCATGCCCGCACCCGTTATCCTCGACGGCCGCATCGTACGGCTGGAACCCCTTGCACCCCACCATGTTCCCGGTCTGGCAGCGGCCGCGCAGGCGCTGCGCGGACAACCGGGGTTCACCGTTGTCCCGCACGGCGAACAGGAAGCGCGCACGTATGTCTTCCAGGCCGAGGCCGCCCAGCTGGCGGGTTCGGCACTGGCCTTCGCCATCGTGATGATCGGTGACGAATGCGTGGTCGGCGCCACCCGCTTCACCCGCCTGAATTACTGGCAGGGTCCGCTCACCTGGCCGCTGTCGGCCGAACCGGTCACCGCCTCCCCCGGCGGCGCGATTCCCGACGCCGTGGAGATCGGCAACACCTGGCTCACCCCCGCCGTGCGCGGGGGCCAGGTGAATCTCGACTCCAAGCTGCTGTTGCTCACCCACGCCTTCGACACGTGGCGGGTGCGCCGGGTGACCCTGCGGGCCGACGCCCGCAACCTGCGCTCCAGGGCGGCCATCGAACGGCTCGGCGCGGTCAGCGACGGTGTACGCCGGGCGCATTCCCGTGGGCTCGACGGCGAGGTGCGCGACACCGCGTTCTATTCGATCCTGCGCGACGAATGGCCGGGGGTGCGCGAGCGGATCATGGAACAACTGGCCGCTCGCGCCACCCAACGGCGGGCGCCGCTCATCCCGGCCACCGCCGAGGCGTTGCGCGCCCTCACCGCCTCGATCGGCTGAACCAGGTCAGCGTCCCGTTCCGCCGTGCACGACGGCAACCTCCGCCCCGCCCAGGTCGAAGGCGCGGTGCAGGATGCGCACCGCCTCGTCGAGCTCGGTGTCGCGCACCAGCACGGAGATGCGGATCTCGGAGGTGGCGATCAGGTCGAGATTGATGCCCGCCGCCGCCAGTGCCTCGCAGAAGGTCGCGGTGACACCGGGGTTGTTGCGCATGCCCGCACCGATGAGCGACACCTTGCCGACGCGGTCGTCGTAGCGCACATCGGCGAAGCCGATCTCGGCGCGACGCGAGCGCAACAGCGCGACCGCGCGGTCGCCGTCGGCGGCGGGCAGCGTGAAGGTGATGTCGGTGCGGCCGGTTCCGGTGTTCTGCACGACCATGTCGATGCCCACCTCGGCATCGGCGACCGCCCGGAACACCTGCGCGGCGTAGCCGGGTTCGTCGGGCACGCCGACGACGGTCACCTTGGCCTCGTTGCGGTCGTGCGCGACGCCGGTGAGCACGGCCTGGTCGGCGGGGATGTCGACCATCGAACCGAACACGGTGGTGCCGACGGTGTCGGTGTAGGACGAGCGCACGTGCACCGGGACCTGATAGCGGCGGGCGTACTCGACGCAGCGCAGCATGAGTACTTTGGAACCGCAGGCCGCCATCTCGAGCATCTCCTCGTAGGAGACCTGGTCGAGTTTCTGGGCGTCGCCGACGATGCGCGGGTCGGCGGTGAACACGCCGTCGACATCGGTGTAGATCTCGCACACGTCGGCGTGCAGCGCGGCGGCCAAGGCGACGGCGGTGGTGTCGGAACCGCCTCGACCCAGTGTGGTGACGTCACGGCTGTCCTGGCTCACGCCCTGGAAGCCGGCGACCAGCACGATCTCGCCGTCGTCGAGAGCGCGCCGCACCCGGCCCGGATCGACCTCGATGATCTTGGCGTTGCCGTGCGCGCCCGTGGTGATCACCCCGGCCTGTGAACCGGTGAGCGAACGCGCCTCCGCGCCGAGGGAATGAATGGCCATGGCCACCAACGCGTTCGAGATCCGCTCGCCCGAGGTGAGCAGCATGTCCATCTCCCTCGGCGGCGGTGCCGGTGCCACCTGACCCGCCAGATCCAGCAATTCGTCGGTGGTGTCGCCCATCGCCGAGCAGACGACGACCACGTCGTTGCCCTGCTTCTTGGTCTCCACGATCCGCTCGGCGACCCGGCGGATGCGCTCCGCGGTCGCGACCGACGAGCCACCGAATTTCTGTACAACCAGGGCCATCCCGCTGTCCTCTCCCTGCTCGCCCGCGAGGTACTCGCGGGTAACTCCCGTCGAGTATCCCGGCAATCCGGGCGTGGCTGGGTGGTTTGTGACGCGAAAAGTGGTGCCGCCGTGCCGTTTCTGGCGCGATACTGGCGGCATGGGGGTGGCGCGCGTGCGCCGGCTCCGATGTTCGGCGGTTCTCGGCGTTAGGCGAATTCGGATGACTACTCGGCACTTTCGTTCCCCTTCGTTGCGTGTCGCGGTGCTCGGCACCGGGGCGCAGGCCGGGGAGGTGGTGCGGATCATCGCCGAATCCGGTGACGAGCTGAGCGCACGAGCCGGGGCGCGATTGACCCTCGACACGGACGCGGCCGACCTCGTCGTCGACACCACCGCGACCACCGAGAGCCTGGGCGCCGTCCTCGACGCGTTGCGGGCGGGCCGATCGGTGGTCACCGCGAATACCGCGCTCATCGCTTCACACGGTGCCGAATTGATGTCGGCCGCCGAGGAATTCGGGGCGGATCTGTGTTTCGAGGCCGCCGTGGCGGGCGGGGTGCCGGTGGTTCGACCGCTCACACAGTCGCTGTCGGGCGATCGCGTGCGCGAGGTGCTCGGCGTCTTCGCCGCGGCCGACGCGCACGCGGCGGCGATCCTCGCCACCTTGGCCTTCCATACCCGGGTGGAGGTCGGCGACGTGCATTTCGAGGAGTTCGGGGTGGCGTCGGCACACGATCTGGCGGCTGCCGACGCGTTGTCGTTGCGGTTGCGCCAGCTGACCGTATGCACCCGCATCAGTGAGCCCGAAGACGGTGGCAAGGAATGGATCTCGGTACGGGTGCATCCCGCACTGCTGCCTGCCGCGTACCCGCTGGCCCAGGTGGATGCGCCGTTCAGCGCGGTGACGGTGGACGCCGAGGGTGCCGGGCGACTGATGTTCTCCGGTCGTGACGCGACGCGGGCCACCGCCTCGGCGCTGCTCGGTGATCTGGTGAGCGCGGCGCGCAACCGCGTGAACGGTGGCCGGGCTCCACGCGCCTCGTACTACGCCGAGCTACCGGTCGCGCCGTTCGGCGACATTCCCACCCGCTACTACCTGAACCTGCGGGTCACCGATCACGCGGGCGCCCTCGCGCAGGTGGCCTCGATCTTCGCCGACCACGGGGTGAGCATCGAGCGCGTGCGTCAGGAACTCCAGGGTGACGACGCCCACCTCATCGTCCTCACCCACCGCGCCCGCGAATCGGCGCTGGCCGACACTGTCGACGCCCTCACCGACGCCACCTGTGTGAGCGCGGTGCTCACCAGGTGGCGGGTCGAAGGTGCGCCGGTCACAGGCTGAACGCCACCGCCCGCAGGATCAGCACGGCGATGAACACCACGGTGAAGGCGAGGTCGATGGAGACCTCGCCCAGCCGAACCGGCTTGAGCACCTTGCGCACCGGCGCGATCACCGGTTCTGTCGCCGCATGGGTCACCGACCGGACCTTCCCCACCCACGGTGACCGATTGCCCAGCGTGTCGAGCCAGTCGACCACCATCCGCGCGATCAACAGCACCAAGAACACCGTCAGTACCCACCCGAGCAGGGTTCCGATGAGACTCATGACGCACTCCTTCCGGAGGCCACCGTCGACCTCTTACCGAAACAACGCCTCAGCCGCCCCCAAGGTGTCCACTATGCACCGTTCTCAGCGGACTATCAGTCCGGACAGGTCAGTTACTCGGCGTGGCGTGCGGCGGTGTGTTCGTAGCGGCGGGCGAAGTCCAGGATGCGCGCGGTCACCTGCCGGGAAATCTGATAGAAGAGCCCGTGCCCCACACCGGGGAAGATCTCGACCTCGCAGGTGGGGAGGTTGTCGCGCAGGCGTCGCTCGGCCAGTTGCGGATCGACAACCAACGACTCCGACCCGAGCAGCATCAGGGTCGGTGTCGTGATCGTCGCGAGTCGCTCGTCGGTGAACATCTTCGGATAGCCGATCGTCGGGACATACCCGAGAGCCGCCTTCACACCGGCGAATTCGGCGTCGGTCAGGGTGACGCCCGGATTGAGCCGTGCGTTCATCGCGCGCAGATTCTTGTCCGTCGGCCGGGCACCGACGCGCAGCATCATCCACAACAGGCTCCATTTGATCTTCGTCAAGGTGCCGCTCGGTTCCACCACACTCAGGCTCGCCAGTCGCGCCTGCTGCGTGGTCGCGACGGCCATCGCCTGCCATGCACCCTGTGAGTAGCCGACGAGATGCACCCGGTCGACACCGAGTCCGTCGAGCACCTCACCCAGCCACGCACCGAACTTCGTCTCGTCGATCGGCGCGGTCTGCACACTGAGCCCCGGGGTCCCGATCATTTCCGGCGCGTACACCACGTGATCGCGGGCGAAGTCCTCCACCACGTGACTCCACATCAGGCTGTTCCCCCCGAGCGAGTGCATCAGCACGAGCGGAATGCCCTGCCCCGCACCGGATTTGCGGACCTTCGTCATGCCGAAGGAGGTGGGGATGTCGAGCATTTCCGACGGAACGGGCCACTGCTTCTCCAGCTCCCGATAGGTCCGCAGATACTCCTCGCGCGCGGCGTCGTTCTTGAATCGCCCGATCTTGGCCATGACCACCCCTGTTCCTCGTTGATGGTATCAACGTACCACATAGATGGTATGGGCGTACCATAAAGATTCGCCGGTACAGACGAAGGAGGCAGGGTGCCACGCTTGGCCGACCATGACGAGCGACGCAGGGTGATCACCGATGCCGCGCGGCGGGTGATCGCGCGGGGCGGGCTCGACGCGGCCACGTTCCAGTCCGTCGCCGCCGAGGCCGGGGTGTCGGTGCGGTCGGTGCAGTACTACTTCGGCACGAAGCGGGAGTTCCTGCTCGCCACGCATCGGGCGGTGGTGGCGGATTCCGGCGCTCGGCTGGGCGCGGGACTGGCGGGGCTCGCGCCTGGCGCCGGACCACGCGACATCGTCCGGACGATCCTGCTCGGACTACTCCCCCTCGATGAACCGAGCAGGCAGAACGCCGTCATCCTCGGGATCTTCCACGCGGCCGCGCTGACGGGCCCGGACATCGGATCCGCCGACACCGTGGGGGCGCCGAACTACATCGTGGACGCGGTCGCCGACCAGCTGCGGGCCTCGCGCGGCCCGGAGGCGGACGAGTCAGTGGTCCGCGGCGACGCAGAGGTCATCCTGCTCGCCCTCGGCGGACTCGCGCAGGGCATGCTCACCAACGACGACTACGGCACGCGCGCGACACAATTGGTGGATCACCTGCTCGATCGTGTCTTCGACGCATGACAAAGCCCCGGCGGGATTCGCCGGGGCTTTGTCGAGTCGAACTACTTTCTGCGTTCCTTCTTCTCGCGCACGCGCACCGAGATGCGCACGGGCGAGCCGTCGAACCCGAACTCCTCGCGCAGGCGCCGTTCCAGGAAGCGACGGTAACCCGCCTCGAGGAAACCGGTCGTGAACAGCACGAACGTCGGCGGACGAGTGCCGGCCTGGGTGGCGAACATGACGCGGGGCTGGCGGCCGCCGCGCATCGGCGGCGGGGTGGCCGCGATGACTTCCTTGAGCCAGGTGTTCAACCGGCCGGTGGAGATGCGCTTGTCCCAGGACTCGAGCGCGGTCTCCATCTGCGGCACCAGCTTCGCCACGGCGCGACCGGTGTGCGCGGAGATGTTCACCCGCTGCGCCCACGGCACCCGCACGAGATCACGATCGATCTCGCGCTCGAGCATGTAGCGGCGATCCTCGTCGACCAGGTCCCACTTGTTGAACGCCAGCACCAGCGCGCGACCGGAGTCGGCGACCAGGCTGATCACCCGCAGGTCCTGTTCGGTGATCGGTACCGAGGCGTCGATCAGCATGATCGCCACCTCCGATGCCTCCAGCGCCGACTTGGTCCGCAGCGAGGCGTAGAACTCGGTGCCGGTGGCGTTGGAGACCTTGCGGCGCAGACCGGCGGTGTCGACGAACTTCCACACCTTGCCGCCCAGCTCCACGAGGGAGTCGACCGGATCGACGGTGGTGCCCGCGACATCGTGGACCACCGAACGTTCGTCGCCCGCCAGCTTGTTCAGCAGGCTCGACTTGCCGACATTGGGCTTGCCGACCAGCGCCACCCGGCGCGGCCCTGCCACACCCGTGCCTTCACGCGGGGTCTCGGGCAGTGCGGCGAGCACGTCGTCGAGCAGGTCACCGGTACCGCGCCCGTGCGCGGCCGAGACCATGCGCGGCTCGCCGAGGCCGAGCGACCACAGCGTCGCGGCCTCGATCTCGACCTTCTGATCGTCGACCTTGTTGGCGACCAGGATCACCGGGATCTTGGAGCGGCGCAGCTTGCGCACCGCCGCCTCGTCGGTCGCGGTCGCGCCGACGGTGGCGTCGACGACGAGCAGGATCGCGTCGGCGGTCTCCATCGCCACCTCGGCCTGCCGGGCCACATGCTGCTGCAGGCCCTTGGCGTCGGGCTCCCAGCCGCCGGTGTCCTGCACGAGGAAGCGGCGTCCGGCCCAACTGGCCTCATACGAGATCCGGTCACGGGTAACGCCGGGAACGTCCTCGACCACGGCTTCGCGCCTGCCGAGGATGCGGTTCACCAGGGTCGACTTGCCGACATTCGGACGGCCGACCACCGCGACCGTCGGCATGGCGAGGTGTTCCTCACCCTCGCCCTCACCTTCGAGATCGGTGATCTCCCAGTCGGTTTCATCGGTCCAGATACCGTCGCCCTCGAGTACGTCCTCGATCATCGCGACCCTCCTGTCGTGGCCGAAAGCTGCTGGGCCACCACGCGATACAGCTCGTCGATGGTCTGTTCCATCGTGAGATCGCTGGTATCGACGAGCACCGCGTCGGCGGCGGGGCGCAACGGCGAGACCTTGCGGGTGGAATCGAGGGTGTCGCGGCGCTGCACGTCGGCCAGCACGGCCGGGTAGTCGTCGCCGCGTCCCTCGCGGATGTTCTGGGCGTTGCGCCGCTGGGCGCGCGCCTCCGCGGAGGCGGTGAGGTAGATCTTGGCGTCGGCATCGGTGAGCACGACGGTGCCGATATCGCGGCCCTCGACCACGATCCGGCCTGCCACGGCGGCGATCTCCCGCTGCAGGGCGACGAGCTGCTCGCGCACCTGCGCCACCGCCGACACCGCCGAAACGGCCTTGGTCACCGCGTCACCACGGATCTCGGCCGACACGTCGTCGCCGTCGAGTTCGACGACCTCGTGGCTGGGATCGGTACCGATCGAAAGAGGCAGCGCCGCAACGGCTTGCGCGATCGCCTCGGCATCGGTGAGATCAACGCCCGCACGCAGCACCCGCAGCGTCGCCACCCGGTACATGGCACCGGTGTCGAGATAGCGGGCGTTCAGACGGGTGGCCAGCTTGCGCGACACACTGGACTTGCCGGTGCCGGACGGGCCGTCCATGGCGACGACGAGCGTGCCGTCGCCCGCGAGCCTGCCCTGGGCAGGTTCCACCGAGAAATCCACTCCGTTCACAGCTGCACCGCCTCGTAGAGTTTGCCGATTTCGTCGCGGCCGAGCACCCGAAGGGTGCCGGGACGCTGATCACCGAGGGCCACCGGACCGAGGTGCGTGCGGACCAGGCGGATCACCGGGTGCCCCACCTCGTCGAGCAGGCGGCGCACGATGTGCTTGCGGCCTTCGTGCAGCACCAGTTTCACCAGCGACCGGCCCTCGTAGGACTCGAGCACCATGAACTTGTCGACCTTGGCCGGACCGTCCTCGAGCTCGACGCCTTCGCGCAGCCGCTTGCCGACGAGCCGGTAGTTCACCTCGCCGTACACGGTGGCCAGGTAGGTCTTGGGCACCTCGAACGACGGGTGCATCAGGCGATGCGCCATCTCGCCGTCGTTGGTGAGCAGCAGCAGGCCCTCGGTGTCGGCGTCGAGTCGACCCACGTGGAACAGGCGCTGACCCGCGGCGATCCGCTCGGCCACGATGTCACCGACACAGGGGCGGCCCAGGTCGTCGGACATGGTGGACTGCCAGCCCTTGGGCTTGTTCAGCACCAGGTGCACGAGTTCGTCCCGCACGACCACGCGGGTGCCGTCCACGCGCACGACGGCGTTCTCGGCGTCGATGCGCAGACCCTGCTCGCGCACGATCTTGCCGTCGACCTCGACGCGGCCCTGGGCGATCATCTCCTCGGCGGCGCGGCGCGAGGCCACACCGGCCTTGGCGAGCACCTTCTGCAGACGTTCGCCTTCACCCCACGGGAGCTTCTTGGGGCCCTCGGCGGTGTCGGCGTGCTGATGACGGGCAGGCTTGGCGTTGTTCAGGATCGTCGGGGCGACGACCTTGCGCTGCGGTTTCGCCGACTTCTTGTTACGCGCCACGAAGGCCTGCGTTCCGGCCGAAGCGCCGCTGCGCTGACCGGCGGTGTCGCCACGCTGTCCACGGTCGGCGTCACCACGCGGGTAACCGCCACCATTGGCAGCGCCGGTGCCGCGCTGGTAGCCACCGGCGGACGGGCCACGACGGTCGCCACCGGTCGGGGCGTTGCGACGGTCGTCGCGCTGGTAGCCGCCGGTCGAGCCACGGCGACCACCGGACTCGGCGTCACGCTGGAAGGAGCCGGCCGACCGGGCCGCTGTCTGATTGCCGCGCTGGAAGCCACCCGCGCTGGTGCCGCGGCGGCCGGGGGCCTCGCCGCGGGAACCGGCCTGACCGGTGCGCGCACTGCCGCCGCGGGGAGCCGCGGTTCGGTTCGCGCCACTACGGGGCTGGTCGCTGCGTTTTCTTCGATCCGGTGTGCCATCTCGGCGAGCGGAATTATTCATCTGTCCTGTCAATCGTCGGTGCCGAGATCCATGTCGGACTCGGCGGGTTTTTGCAGCCTGGTGTACCGGGGATCGGTGTCCAGGCTCTCGCTGATCTCGTCGATCAGATCGACGCCGGGAAGCAGCGGCGCCAGCGGTGGCAGGTCGCCCAGTGAGGCGAGCCCGATCCGTTCGAGGAACAACTCGGTGGTGCGGTAGAGCGTGCCGTTGGTTTCCGGGTCTTGACCCGCTTCCGCGATCAAGCCCCGCGCCAGCAGCGTGCGCATCACTCCGTCGACGTTCACCCCGCGAACCGCGCTGACCCGGGTGCGGGTCACCGGCTGGCGGTAGGCGACCACCGCCAAGGTTTCCAAGGCGGCCCGGGTGAGCTTCGTCCGGGCCCCGTCGAGCAGTACCCGCTCGACATAGGGCGCGTACTCCTGTCGAGTATAGAAGCGCCAACCGTCACCGACGAAACGCAGGTCGATGCCGCTGCCGCGCGCGGTCAGTTCCGCCGACATCGCGCGCAGGGTTTCCTCGACCCGTTCGCTGGTGTCGTCCAGGGCGGCGGCCAGCTGTTCTACCGGCGCGGGAGCGTCGACGACGAGCAGCATGGCCTCGAGCGCGGACCGTAGTTCCGCTTCGTCGAGCTGCTCAGAAGTGAGTTCAGCCACTAGGTCGCTCATCCGTAATCCTCCTCGAAGGTCAAGGCCGCCGCCTCGGCGTCGGGGTCGAGCTCGCCGAGCCAGCTCACGGCCAGCGGGCCGAGCGGGTCGGGCTGGTCGAAGGCGATGGTCTTGCCGCGATACAACTCGAGCAACGCCAGGAACCGGGCCACGATTTCCACCGGAACAGTGCAATCGGACACCAGCTCGGCGAAGGTCGTCCACCCGCCGGGCCCGCGTTCCTTGAGCCGGGCCAGCACCAGCTCGGCCTGTTCGGCCACCGAGATGGTGTGCATGTGCAGATGCCCGAGCCCGACCTCGGCGACCGGGCGTGGCCGGAACGCGGCGGCCGCGATCTCGGCGAACGCGGCGACATCCACCCCGAGGGTCACTTCGGGCAGCAGCCCGGCGAACTGATCTTCCAGCGCCACCGACCTCGGATACCGGCGCAGCGCGGCGGCTTCCAGCTCGGCGAGCAACTCGGCCACCTGCTTGAACGCGCGATACTGCAGCAGCCGGGCGAACAGCAGGTCGCGTGCCTCGAGCAGTTCGAGGTCCTCGGCGTCGGTCATCTCCCCCGACGGCAACAGCCGCGCGGCTTTCAGGTCCAGCAGAGTCGCGGCGACGACGAGGAATTCGGTGGTCTGATCGAGAATCTTGTCCGCGCGCAGCTTGGTGTTCTCGGCCAGCTCGGCGGTCAATGCCTTGGTGTAGGCGATGAATTCGTCGGTGACCTTGTGCAGCGCCACCTCGGTGACATCGAGTTTGCGTGAACTGATCAGCGTCAGCAGCAGATCGAACGGCCCCTCGAAGTTGGTGAGCCGCAGATGGAATCCGCTGTTTTCCGCCGGTACTGCCTCTTCGGGTACTGCTTGCACCGCAGGTTGTGCCTCGATCACCGGCCCGACCGGTGGATGACCTCGCGTGCCATCGCCCGATACGCTTCCGCGCCCGCCGATTTCGGCGCCCAGGTGGTGATCGGCTCGCCGGCGACGCTGGCGTCGGGGAACCGGACGGTGCGCGAGATGGCGGTGTCGTAGACGAGGTCGCCGAACACCTCGACCACGCGCGACATCACCTGACGCGAATGCAGCAGTCGGGCATCGAACATGGTGACCACGATGCCGTACAGGCTCAGCCTGGGGTTGAGACGGTCGCGCACCTTCTCCACGGTGTCGTTGAGCAGGGCGAGCCCGCGCAGCGAGAAGTACTCGCATTCCATCGGGATGATGACTCCGTCGGAGCAGGCGAGCGCGTTGACGGTGAGCAGTCCGAGCGAGGGCTGGCAGTCGATGAGGATGTAGTCGTAGCGATCACGCACTGCGGCCAGCGCCCGGCCGAGGGACTGTTCGCGGCCCACCTCGTTGACCAGCTGGATCTCGGCGGCCGAGAGGTCGATGTTGCTGGGTAGCAGGTCCATGCCGTCGACCTTGGTGGTCTGCAGCACGTCGTCGACCGAGGCCTTGCCGCCGATCAGCAGGTTGTGCACGGTGAGGTCGAGATCGTGATGGGCGACCCCGAGACCGGCCGACAGCGCACCCTGCGGGTCGAGGTCGACCAGCAGCACGCGGCGCCCGTATTCGGCCAGTGCCGCACCGAGATTGATGGTCGAGGTGGTCTTGCCCACCCCGCCCTTCTGGTTGCACATGGCCACGACGAGCGCGTCGCCGTGCTGCTTGACCTGCGGTGGTTCGGGTACCAGGCGCAGCGGGCGGCCCGTCGGGCCGATCTCGACGGCCTCGGTGACCTGTTCCGGCCCACCGTCCCACGGTGTTTCCGCTGTCGTCACGATCCGCTGCTCCTTATACGTTTCCTTGCCGGTAACCCCTGTCGAGGGTAGCGAGGCCGGTTCGCCACCCACCTCACTTTCGTACGGTCCAGCTCCGGGTAGACGCTACCGCTCGGACCGCGCAGGTACGGCATGGCAACGCCGGGCGTGTTCGCACGATACCCGGTTCGCCCGAAGTGGGGAGTTCAGCGGGCACGGGGGTGCGCGGTGGCCCACACCTCCCGCAGGGTGCTCACCGTCACGAGGGTGTAGATCTGGGTGGTCGTCACCGAGGCGTGCCCGAGCAGCTCCTGCACCACGCGCACATCGGCGCCGCCGTCGAGCAGGTGGGTGGCGAAGGAGTGTCGCAATGTGTGCGGCGACACCGTCGCGCCGATGCCCGCGCGTTCGGCGGCGGTCTGCAACACCTGCCAGGCGCTCTGCCGTGACAGCCTGCCGCCCCGGTTGTTGAGGAAAAGGGCGCCGCCGCTTCCCTTTCCGTTCGCGGCGAGCGAAGGTCTGCCGCGCACGAGGTAGGCGTCGACGGCGGCGAGCGCGGGCCTGCCGATGGGCACGAGGCGCTGTTTGCCACCTTTGCCGCGCAGCACGACGCACCGCTGTTCGGTGTCGATGTCGTCGACGTCGAGGCCGACCATCTCCGAGATGCGTGCGCCGGTGGAGTACAGCAGTTCCAGCAATGCCCGGTCCCGCAGGCCGCGCGGTCCGCCGTCGTCGGCTCCGCCCTCGCCGCCCGCTGCCTCGAGCAAGCGCAGAACCTGGTCGTACGGTAGGGCTTTCGGCAACCGCCGACCCGGTGCTGGTGGTTTCACTGCGTGAGCCACATCGGTGTCGGTGATGCCCTCGGCGGCCGCGAACCGGTGGAGCCCGCGCACCGCGATCAGCGCCCTGGCGACGGACCCGGCGGCCAGCGGCGGATGGTCTTCGCCGCCCGCCCGCAACGTCATCGTGAATTCCGCGACGTCGCCTTGGGCCACGTCCCGCAGAGAGTCGACGCAACGGGTGGTGAGAAAAGCCTGGTAGCGGGCCAGGTCACGCCGATAGGCGCCGAGCGTGTTGCGCGCGGCGCCGCGCTCGACCGCAAGATGGTCGAGGTAGGCATCGATCTCCCGCGCCAGCACACTCATCCGCGACCGCGACGCCGTGTCACGTCACGACCGGGCGTCGGTTCGCGCCTCGGCTGCTTTGCGTCGCAGGAACGCCGTCGGCTGACCGGGCCACGGTGCGTCGGCCGAACGCAGGGTCAACCCGTTCGCCTGGGCCGAGGCGTACGCGAGCACGCCCGCCACGGCAGTGGCGTTCACGATCTCACCAGCCAACGCCGCACGCACCGCCTCGTCGAGCGGCATCCGCACCAGTTCCAGGTCGGCTTCCTCGTGCTCGGGGTCCGGGCGGTCGGTCTCGGTGAGCCCGGTCGCGAAGAACACGCGCAGCGCCTCATCGGTGAACCCCGGCGACAACGCCACATCCACCAGCACCGACCACTCGGCGGCGGCCAGGCCCGTCTCCTCGGCCAGCTCACGCTTGGCCGCGGTGAGCGGGTCCTCGCCGTCGATATCGAGCAGCCCGGCGGGCAGTTCGAGCAACCGGGTGCGGATGGGATGGCGGTACTGACGGATGAGCACCACCCGTCCCTCGTCGTCGAGCGCGAGGACCGCCACCGCACCGTGATGCTCGATGACCTCACGCTCGGCGACCCGCCCGTCGGGCATCGCCACCTGGTCTTGGCGCAAGGCCACGATCGCGCCGCTGTAGAGCACCCGGCTCGATACCGTCTCGAAGTCGTGCTTACCGGGTTCGCTCATCGCCGCCTTGCCACCGATTCAGAGTTCCGCGGCCTGCTCCGCGAGCTCTTCCTCCGGAAAGTCTACGGGAAGGCGTTCGGCCAGTTTGTATTTCAACGCGGCGTGAATCAGCGCGGCGAACAGCGGATGCGGCCGGGTCGGACGGCTCTTGAGCTCCGGGTGCGCCTGGGTCGCGACGAAGAACGGGTGAACCGAGGCGGGGTACTCCACGAACTCCACCAGGTGCCCGTCGGGCGAGGTGCCCGAGAACACCAGACCGCTCTTGGCGATCGCGTCGCGGTAGGCGTTGTTCACCTCGAAGCGATGCCGGTGCCGCTCGGACACGTGCTCACTGCCGTAGGCCTGCGCCACGACCGAACCCTTCTGCAGGGTGGCCGGGTAGGCGCCCAGACGCATGGTGCCGCCCAGATCGGCCTCACCGGCGACCACGTCTTCCTGGTCGGCCATGGTCGAGATCACGGGGTTCTCGGTGTCGGGCTCGAACTCCGCGGAGTTCGCGTCCGCGATGCCCACCGAACGGGCCGCCTCGATCACCACACACTGCAGGCCGAGACACAGGCCGAGCAGCGGGATACCGCGCCTGCGCGCATAGCTGATGGCGCCGAGCTTGCCCTCGATGCCGCGGATACCGAAACCGCCGGGGATCAGCACCGCGTCCACGTCACGCAACGCGGCCTGCGCGCCCGCCTCGGTCTCACACTCGTCGGAGGGCACCCAGCGGATCTGCACCTTCGAACGATGCGCGAAGCCGCCCGCACGCAGCGCCTCGGTCACCGACAGGTAGGCATCGGGCAGATCGACGTACTTGCCGACCAGCGCCACCTCGACGGTCTCGCGCGGCGAGTGCACCCGCTCGAGCAGGTCGCCCCACACCGTCCAGTCGACATCGCGGAACGGCAGCCCCAGCTTGCGCACGACGTAGGCGTCCAGGCCCTCACTGTGCAGCACCTTCGGGATGTCGTAGATCGACGGCGCGTCCGGCGTGGAGATGCACGCCTCGACGTCCACGTCGCACATCAGCGCGATCTTGTTCTTCAGACCCTGCGGCACCTCACGGTCACAGCGCAGGATCAGCGCGTCGGGCTGGATACCGATATTGCGCAGCGCCGCCACCGAATGCTGCGTCGGCTTGGTCTTGAGCTCACCCGAGGGCGCCAGGTACGGCACCAGCGACACATGCAGGAAGAACACGTTGTCGCGGCCCACATCGTGACGGATCTGGCGCGCCGCCTCGAGGAACGGCTGCGACTCGATGTCACCGACGGTGCCACCGATCTCGGTGATCACCACATCCGGCACATGACCCTGCAGATCCGGCCCGGTCATCGCCATGATGCGGTTCTTGATCTCGTCGGTGATGTGCGGGATCACCTGCACGGTGTCACCCAGGTATTCGCCGCGCCGCTCCTTGGCGATCACGGTCGAATAGATCTGACCGGTCGTCACATTCGCCGCACCGGACAGATCGCGATCGAGGAAACGCTCGTAATGGCCGACATCCAGATCGGTCTCGGCGCCGTCCTCGGTGACGAACACCTCACCGTGCTGGAACGGGTTCATGGTGCCCGGATCGACGTTCAGATACGGGTCGAGCTTCTGCATCGTCACCCGCATACCGCGCGCGGTCAGCAACTGACCGAGGCTGGAAGCGGTGAGACCCTTACCCAAAGAGGAGGCGACGCCACCGCTCACGAAGATGTGCTTGGTGGCATTTCGAGCCTGATTCCGTTGATGACCCACGGACCACCACAGTACCGCCTCCCCGGAACTTCAAGCGCAACCGAGGTGGGTTAACTGTCGCGTCGGCCGCTTGCGGTTGGGTGGGGAGGACTTAGCCCGTACCCGGTGAGTTACCCATGTGCTTGCCAGATCAGCGGTTTTGTTGGGATCGCTGGCGCGGGATCTCGCCTTTTGTGGTGGTGAGAGTCTCAGTCAGCGGGGCATGGCTACGAGGGTCAAGGAGGTTGCTGACGGGCCTGTTCCGTAACGGCCGGCTACGCCGTTGAGTTGTTCGGGGAGGGCGAGGGCTGTTGTCACGCGGCCTGTTTCGCGATCGATGTTGTCGACGGTGGTGACGGTGGTGGCGAGGGGGGCCTGGGCGCGGACGTGGGCGATGGGGGCGTTGCCTTCGGCGGCGCCGGGGCGGCCTGCCAGGACGGTGGCGGCGGTGCGGGCGCGGACAGCGCCGGTGAAGCGGGCGATGGTCGCGCCCTGGCCGGAGTCGTCGGCGATGCCGTCGCCGGTGACGACGACGGCCATCTGGGCGGGATCGGCCGGTGTGTCGCCGTAGGCGAGGAAGCCGCCGCCGCGCAGAGTTTCCAGGAGCAGGGCCTGTTCCTGGGGTGTGGCGCGGGGATTGTTGGTCGCGGGGTCGGTGAACAGGGTCAGGCCGAGCAGGTCGCCCGCCATGCTGCCCTGGTCGACGGCGCCGGTGCGCAGCTGCGCGCCCGCGGGGACGACATTGGTCAGCGCCGATCGCAGGCGATCACCCTCACCGCTGTCGACGAAAGCGTCGGTGAGTGCGAGCCGGCCGGTCACCGAGGCGCCCGCCGTTTCGAGTGCCTTGCGCACGCCGTCGACATCGGCGGGATCGGCGTCGGGAGTGGTGAACACCAGCACGCGCCGGTCGGCCAAGGTGCCTGCCAGAATGCGGCCCGACGCGCCGGCGATGAACCCGTCCGTCGCATCCAGACGACTGGTGAGCTGGGCGTTCTCGGCACTCAATGCCTCGACCTGGCTGCCGAGATCATCCTTGTCCGAACGCAGACCCGACAGCAGATCGGCGGCCACCGTCTGCGAACCGAGAACCACCCCGATAGCGAGAGCCAGGAAGATCGCCGCGATCGATATCGCGTGCTGACGCAGTGAGATCACAACTGGCCCCGCACCCACTCGACGAGCCGGTCCCAATACCCGGCGGCCACATCGAACACCTCGGACCCGCTCTGCGAAGCCAGAATCACCACGACCACCGCCACCAGCGCCGCCAGCACCACGAACGCCAGCGCCGCACCGGTCGACCGGTGCCGGTACAACGTCGACACCGCGTTCGCGTCCACCAGCTTCGCGCCGACCTTCAACCGGGTCAGGAACGTCGCCGGATTGCTGTCGCGGCGGCCACGGTCGAAGAAGTCCTCCAGCGACGCGTGCGCACCGGCCAGCACGATCAGCGACGCGCCGTGGTGATCGGCGAGCATCAACGCCAGATCGGTCGGTGACCCCGACGAGGGGAACGTCGTCGCGCCGATACCTAGGTCCTGGATGCGTTCCAGCCCACGGGCATGGCCGTCGGTGTCGGCGGGCAGGATCATCTCCGCGCCGGAACGCAAGGTGGGCGTGCTGATCTCGTCCGGATCGCCGACGATCAGATCCGGCTTGTACTTGAGCTTGCGCAACGTATCCGCACCGCGACCCACCCCGATCAGGATCGGCGCGTACTCCTTGATGAACGGCTTGAGCCGCTGCAACTCCTCGAGATGTCCCGGCCCGTCCGCGATCACGACCACATGCCGGTTGCGCAGATCCAGTTCGATATCGGGCACGCCGATACCGTCGATCAGCAGCGCACTCTCGGTGCGCACGAACTCGGTGGTGTTGCCCGCGAAGGCGTCGAGGTGATCGGCCAGCCCGTTGCGGGCCTCGATCATCCGGTCGGCGATCGTCGACTCGTCGAACTCGATGCCCTCGACCAGAACCTCGGGTTCCTTCTTGGTCAGCTTGTCGGCATAGACCACACCCGCATCGATGCGGATCTTCGCACCGTCCTTGATCTTGCCGAACGCATCCGAGGAGACCGCGTCCATGAGCAAGATCCCGTTGGCGACCAGCACCTCCGGACCGAGGTTCGGATAGCGACCCGAAATCGACGGCGACGTGTTGATCACCGCCACGACGCCCGCCTCGACCAGCCGGTCGGCGGTATGGCGATCCAGATCGGTCTCGTCCAAGACCGCGACATCCCCCGCACCGACCCGGCCGAGCAATCGCCGGGTATTGCGATCCACCCGCGCGATCCCGGCGACACCGGGCAGCGTTTCGGTGTTCCGTGACAACAACGCCGGCATCTTCATGAGCCCGATGATGAAGCCAAACCCTCAACCTTTGGTGGAGGCGCGCCGAGTCACCGACCGCCCCGATACCCGTATGCTCCCTGTCACAGATACTTCGATCAGGAGCAGAAAACAATGCCGAGCAGCACTGTCGAGACGGTTCTCGACGCCCCACGCGACATCGTCTACCGCCTCTTCAGTGAGCGGGAAAGCGTGAGCCCCCACCTGCCTATCCAGGTCAAGCTCGTCAAGCAGGGCGACGCCGTCACCGGTGTCGGCGCCCAGCACCTGCTCGGCTTCGGCAAGCTCGGCGTCACCGAGGAGATCACCGCGCTGGTCCCCGGCGAGCGCATGGAGTACAAGATCGTCAAGGGTGCGCCGGTCAAGCGCCACGTCGGCATCATCACCTTCGCCGACACCGCCGAGGGCGGCACCCGCGTGGTCTACACCATGGAATCCGAGCCGTCGCTGCCCGTCCCGGCCAAGGCCATGGAGTTCGGCCTGCGCCAGCTGACCAACCAGCTCATCGGCGGCATCCGCAAGGCGCTGCGCTGATCAGAGCGAGACGCTTCGCTCTGATCGAGCGGTCTCCAGCAGTTCCTCCGCGTGTGCCCGGCCGGTCTCGGTGTCGTCGAGGCCGGCCAGCATGCGGGCCAGTTCCACCACGCGTTCCTCGTCGGTGAGGGTGCGAACTCCGCTGTCCACCTTGCCTTTTCCGTCGTCGGACTTGTTCACCACCAGGTGGGTGTCGGCGAAGGCCGCGACCTGCGGTAGGTGGGTCACGACGATCACCTGATGGGTGCGGGCCAGGCGGGCGAGGCGCTTGCCGATCTCCACCGCGGCCCGACCGCCGACGCCCGCGTCGACCTCGTCGAACACCATGGTCGCGCCGTGGTCCGAGCCGGCCAGCACCACTTCCAGCGCGAGCATCACGCGCGAGAGCTCACCACCGGACGCGCTCTTGCTCAGCGGTAACGACTGTGCGCCCGAGTGCGCCGACAGCCGGAATTCCACCTCGTCGATGCCGTTGGACCCCGCGTGCAGGGTCGTCCCGTCGACGTCGAGGGGCGCGGAGTCCTGGGCACTGGCCCGCAGCGGCCGGACCTGAACTTCCAAGCGCGCCTTGCCCATTGCCAGCCCACCGAGTTCGGTGCTCACCGCGGCGGCCAGTTTGGACGCGGCCTTCGTTCGGGCGGCGCTGAGTTTGCGGGCGGCCTCGCGCACCTTGCCCGCGGCGGTCTCGACCTCGGCAGCCAGTTTGGCCAGCGCTTCCTCGGACACGTCGAGGGAGTCGAGGCGGGCGCGGGATTCGTCGGCCCAGGCGATCACGCCGTCGATGTCGGGGGCGTATTTGCGGGTGAGTGATTTCAGTTCGGCCTGGCGGTTGAGCATCGTGTCCAGGGCGCTGGGGTCCGAGGGCAGTTCGGACAGGTAGCCGCTGAGTTCGGTCGTCACATCCACGACCACCGCGATCGCCTCACCGAGGCGCGGAGCGAGTGCGGTCAGGGCGGGGTCGTCGGCCGAGTCGAGGCGGGCGCGCGCCCCACCGAGCAGGTCGAGCACCCCGCCGCCGTCGGCGCTGGAATCGGCGGGCCCGGACAGCGCCTCGTGTGCGCCTGCAGCGGCTTCACGCAGTGAGTCGAGGTCGCTGAGCCTGCGGATCTCGGCGACCAACCGGGTGTCCTCACCGGGTTCGGGGGCGATGCCGTCGATTTCGGCGAGCGAATGCTTGAGCCGGTCGGCTTCCAGGGCGAGTTCGCGGCTGCGGGCGGTGCGTTCGAGGAGTTCGGTGCGCGCGTCGAGCCAGGTGCGGCGGTGCACCTGGTACTTGCGCAGCAACGACGCCACGCCGTCGCCCGCGAACTGGTCGAGCGCGGCGAGTTGCTGTTCGGGACGCTGCAGGCGCAGCTGATCGTTCTGTCCGTGCACGGTCAGCAGACGGGAGGTGAACTCGCCGAGCACCGCCGCGGGCACACCGCGACCACCCAGGTGGGCTCGGGAACGCCCATCGCTGTTGACGGTGCGCACGGCGATCACGCTGCCGTCCTCGTCGGCCTCGGCACCGGCCGATTCCAGTACCTCGCCGATCGCGGCGCGGGCCGCGTCGTTCACGTCGTCGACGACGAAACGGCCTTCGACCACCGCTTTCGACGCACCGACCCGTACCCGGCCCGCGTCCGCGCGGGCGCCGCTGAGCAGGTGCAGGCTGGTGACGACCATCGTCTTACCGGCACCGGTCTCGCCGGTGAGTACAGTCAGACCCTCATGGAATTGCGCGGTGGCCGTCGAGATGACGCCGAGTCCGTCAATCCTGATCTCGGTCAGCATCGGTGTCCTTCCCCGTTCGCTGTCTACCCCGCCAGCCCGTGACCGGCAGCTGGAACTTGCGCACCATCCGGTCGGCGAAGGGCGCGGAATCCAGCCGCACCCACCGCACCGGTCGTTCGCCGCGCACCACCTCGGCACGGCCGCCGCGTGGCAAGGCGAGCGTGCGCCGCCCGTCCAGGAAGACGATCGCGTCGTGACCGGTCGCCACCGCTTCCACGGCGATCAACGATTCCGGGCTCGTCACCAGCGGCCGGGCGAACAGCGCGTGTGCGTTGCTGGGAATCACCAGCATGGCCTCGAGCTCCGGCCACACCACCGGACCACCCGCCGAGAAGGCGTACGCGGTCGAACCGGTGGGGGTGGCGATGAGAATCCCGTCGCAGCCGAAGGCCGATACCGGGCGCCCATCCACTTCGAGCACCACTTCGAGCACGCCCATGCGCTGTGCGTTCTCGATGCTCGCCTCGTTCAGCGCCCAACCACGTTCGGTGACGACATCGTCCACCCGGACGGTGACATCGATGGTCAGCCGGTCCTCGACCCGGTAGTCGCGGTCGACCACCTGGGCGAGTGCTTCGTCGAGGTGTTCGGCCTCTGCCTCGGTGAGGAAACCGATGCGGCCCAGGTTGATGCCAAGCACCGGCACACCGGTCGGCCTGCCGAGTTCGGCGGCGCGCAGGAACGTTCCGTCGCCGCCGAGCGCGAGTACCATCTCGCAACCCTTGGCCGCCGACGGGCTGTGCGGGACGACGCGCACCGGGTATCCCCCCGGCTCGTCCTCGAACCGGGTGCTGTCGGCCTCGTCGGCCAGCACGCGCAGGCAGATGCCCGCCGCGGCGAAGATCTTCGCCACCCGGTGCGCCGTTTCGATGATCTCCGCACGTCCCGGATGGGCGACGAGCAGAATTTCGCGGCCGCTCTCACGCGAACTCACTGCGGCCCCTCCTCCACAGCCTGGGCGACCAGCGCCGCCACCTGTTCTGCGTCGTAGTCGAACGGTCCGACCTGGCGCAACCACAGAAAATATTCGACATTGCCCGACGGTCCCGGCAGTGGGCTGGCGACCACACCGAGGGTGCGCAGACCGAGCGCGCCCGCCGCCGCCGCGACCTCGCACACCACTTCGCTCCGCAGCGCCGGGTCACGGACCACGCCGCCGGAACCGACCCGTTCCTTACCGACTTCGAATTGCGGCTTCACCATCGGCAGCAGATCGGCGCCGTCGCTCACGCAGGCCGCCAGCGCGGGCAGCACCAGTCCCAGGGAGATGAACGACAGATCGCCGACGACCAATTCGACTGTGCCGCCGATGGTTTCAGGTGTGATTCCGCGCACGTTGGTACGGTCGAACACGCGCACGCGTTCGTCGTTCTGCAGACGCCAGATCAGCTGTCCGTAGCCGACATCGACCGCGACGACCTCCCGCGCGCCCTTGCTCAGCAGCACGTCGGTGAACCCGCCCGTCGAGGCACCCGCGTCCAGGCACCGCTTACCGGCGACCTCGAGCCCCTGCGGCTCGAACGCCTCGAGGGCACCCAGCAGCTTGTGGGCGCCACGCGACGCCCACGACACCTCGTCGGGTTCCTCCCGCACGATCAACGGCGTGCCGGCCTCCACGGCGGTAGCCGGCTTCACCGCGACAGTCCCGGCGATCAAGACCCGGCCCGCGCCGATCAGTTCGACCGCGTGTTCCCGCGATCGGGCCAATCCGCGGCGAACCAGTTCGGCATCCACCCGCGCTCGCCTGGCCACCTCAGATCTTGTCCACGGTCGCCAGGGCGTCCACCAGCACCTCGTGCGCCTGCTCGAGGATGCGCGCGCGGCGGGTGATGTCGGCCCCGGTCTCGGTGTTCTCCGCCGGTCCCGGTGTGGGTCGCTCGCCGAGTTCGGCGAGCAACTCGTCGACCTGGGTTCTGATCCGGTTCGGGTCGGCCGGTACGTGATGCGCCTGAGCGCCCGGCAGGTGACTGCCGGGCATCGGGATCCCTGGTCGGGGTTGCGGTGACGCGCCGGGCGGCGGCGAACTCGGAGTACTCATCGTGACGTCAACGCTATCGGATTTCCGAATCGACCGCGCGCACCCGTACCGCCCTGCCCGGGTGCTGCCGCAACAGATCCGCGACATCGGCGGGCGCGACCACTCCCGGCACGATCTCGGCGTTGAGAGCGTCGAGGGACTGCGCGATGTAGGTGGGAACCTGTGCGGGCGACGCGGCGGCCACCTCGTCGAGGGTGCTCACCCCGGTCAACACCAGCAGCGAATCGAGGCCGAGACCGTTCGCACCCTCGATGTCGGTGTCGAGCCGGTCCCCGACGACCAGCGCGTTTCGGGTCCCCGCCCGCTCGACGGCGTCTTCCATCAGCGGCGCGTAGGGTTTGCCCGCCACCAGCGGTTCGCGATCGGACGCGGTCCGCAGCGCGGCTACCATCGAACCGTTGCCGGGCGCGAGCCCCCGTTCGTTCGGCAGCGTCCGGTCGGTATTGGCAGCCACCCACAGCACCCCCGCACGCAAGGCGTAGGCAGCCTCGGCAAGATCGGGCCACGCGGTGGTCGGCGAATGCCCCTGCACCACAGCCGCGGGCGGCACGTCCGCGAACCGGCGAACCGGCTTCAGCCCGACCGCCTCGACCTCGGCCGCGAGATCATCGGTGCCGACAACCAGCACCTCCGCACCCGCCGACAGCCGCTGACCGAGCATGCGCGCGGCCGCCTGCGCACTAGTCACCACATCCTCGGCAGCCGCCGGATACCCCAATTCGGCCAGATGCCCCGCGACCTTCGCGGGCCCACGCGCCGCGTTATTGGTCACATACACCAACCGCTGCGCCGAATCACCCTGCGGCACAAGCGCTTCGGGTGCGCCATCGATCACTTCGGGCCCGCGGTACAGCGTCCCGTCCAGATCGAGCAGCAAGGCCTCATATTGATCCCGTAGCCGATTCACACACCCTCACTCCGTCGTCGTGCCGGGCCGAGTACATCTGCGACCCTAAGCGAGACCACCGACAAATTCGGCTCACCCCGAATCGCCCTCGCCACCTTCATGATCAAGCATCCCCACCACCCCCGACCCCCAGAGTGCCCATGTTCACCCCACCCCCCGGCGCGTCGCCCGCCGGCACCACCCGAGTCCGCCACCTACCGCACTCCCATCCCCCGTGGCACTACTCAAGTCCACCGCCTACTGCACTCCCATCCCCCCGGTGGCACTTCTCGAATCCGCCACCTATTGCACTCTCAGCCCGCGTGGCACTTCGCGAGTCCGCCACCTACCGGGCTCCTGGCCACACGGCACCACCCGAGTCCGCCACCTATTGCACTCCCAGCCCGCGTGGCACTACTCGAGTCCGCCACCTATTGCCTTCCCAGCCGCACGGCACCACTTAAGTCCGCCATGACAGCATTCCCAACCCCGCACGACCCGACCTCGAGGAGGGTCCGCCGCGAAGCGGCGAAGCGGCCCGGCCGCGCGAACAGCGCTCGAAGCGCATGCGCCGCAGGCGCGAGTCTCGAGCGCTGTTCGCGCGGCCCCCCAGGGGCCGCGCGCGAGCGCGCCCGAGCGCACAAAAAAAAAACCAAAAAAG